>JBEKPD010000034.1:0-57121 GCA_049521075.1 Occallatibacter sp. | reverse complement strand
CCGCCTCCGCACGGCTACAACTACGCCTCGACAACGCAGTTATGCCATGAAAAGACGGCCTTTCCAAGCCTTTTCCTATCTATCATCACCGCTATCAACAATGCGCCTGTGAGAAATGCGGGCTAGATGCTCCGTCAACCCACCCCAGACCTCCGCAAACGGCATCCCCAGCCCACGCCAAGACACAACCCTCGATGGCCCGATCGCGGCGGCAGAAACCCCGCGGGTTGTGGAGTCGAACCTTTCCTACCACTTTACCGGATACGAGTTCCCCCTCGGCAAAAGCGACCATTAGTTGAGCCTGGCCAATCGCTAGGTGCATGTTTCGACTGATTTGGAATATTGTTTAGTCAGATCGGACAGGCACTGTGGAGGGATTGACTATGAGAATCCAACCGAGCAAGACACGGGGCGTATTTGAGCGGGTGGCGGGGTCTGGCATTTGGTGGACGAATTATTACGTCAATGGGAAGCAGCATCGAGAAAAAGTTGGGCGCAAGTCCGACGCTATTGCTCTCTATCAGAAACGTAAGGCCGATGCTCGGCGGGGGATCAAGCTGCCGGAACTGCAGCCACAGAAGGTTACGACTTTTGGCGAGTTGGCTAGCGAGGCAGTGGTCTATGCCAAGACTCATCTCAAGACCTGGGTCGATTACGAGTGGAAAGAGCGTGATTTGCGGGAACCATTCGGATTCCGGCCGGCTGGTGAGATTACACCGCAGGAGATTGATCGGTTCCTCACGGCGCGCTGCAAGACTCCGGCAACTGCGAATCGATTTCGCGCCTTCTTCTCCCTTTGCTATCGGCTTGGCATGGAGAATGGAAAGGTTGTGTCGAACCCGGCGCGGCTGGTTCGGATGCGCAGAGAGAATAATGCTCGGCTTCGTTTTCTGAGTCGAGATGAATATAGGAAGCTTTCAGAGATCATTCTCCGCGACTGTCCAGAACAGCACCCCGCATTTGTTGTGAGCGTCTACACGGGGATGCGCTGGGGCGAACAATTCTCTCTGGCATGGAACCAGGTTGACCTGAAGAGAGGGATCATCAGGTTAACGGAAACGAAGAATGGGTCCGCACGGAACGTCCCGCTCAACAGTATTGCTCTCGACGCTCTGAGGAAGCAGCAGGCAACGGTCCCGCACAAGCCAGCGGACCGGGTCTTTCCCGACGCGGGGGATTATTGCCGGTTCTGGTTCGAGCCTGCCATCAAGGATGCGGGGCTCACCGGATATACATGGCACTGCAACCGGCACACGTTCTGCTCATGGCTGGCGATGGCCGGAGTCTCCATCAAGGAGATTCAGACTTTGGCAGGTCACAAGACGATTACGATGGCGGCCCGGTACGCACACCTGTCGCCGGATGCGGCAGCTTCTGCATCGGAGCGCATGGTGGTGCGCGCCACTGCATAAAAGAACATGCACCGGATGACCCCGACAAACAGGCACCAAAACAGGCACCAGGCTAGATATGGCGATTCGCGAAAATCTTCAAAATCTCCCGTAAATCATTTAAAATGTTTTATTTAAGTGGTGCGCCCGGAGAGATTCGAACTCCCGACCTACTGATTCGTAGTCAGTCGCTCTATCCAGCTGAGCTACGGGCGCACATGGTGGGCTTCAGAGCGAAGCCGCACTAAACCTTAACCAGATTACCAAGGTTGGAGCCGCGGCGCAACGCGGGTGGGTCAGGCCGGGGGCGCTGCGGCTGCAGGCGCGGGGGCGGCAATCTGCGGCAGGTCCTCTTCGATTTCGAGGCCGGCCGCGCGCACCAGCTTTGTGACTGCGGCGGCGTTCAGGCGCGTGGCATCGTACTCAACGCGCAGGGTGCGGATCGCGCGATCGAAACTGAGATGCCTGATGCCGTAGACGTCGCGTGCACGGGCCAGCGCCGTGGCCACTTGTTCTGTGGGCGGAGCGGCATAGCGATAGAGAATATCCACCGTCGTCATAGGGCCAGTTTAGCAGCTAATAATCGCTGCGCACCATGGCCAGACCCGGGCCTCTCTCGCTCTTATTCACGAGTTCGGCCTGGTTCGGCCCGGTGAGCCGTAGACGGAAATGCAGTGGCAGATCGTTCAGTGAACCCGGCGGATGGGCGCGTCGATGGCTCAGGTCAAAGGAGAGCGCGTTGCCCTCGATGCGCGGCGTGAACATGGGTTCCGGTAGCCCTCGGGTCGAAGTCCACGGATCGTTTACCGTCTTGCGCATATGGAAGTAAAACATCATTGCGCCTGCGACGCTGCCACTTTCATCGGTCACGACCATCACCACCGCTGGCATGCCGTCCATGTCCGCACGCCACACGCCGTTGAATCGTGAGCGATCCGAAGTTGCGGTTTGCACGCTGCCGCTCTGTCCGAAGCAGGGGGGCGCGGCCAATAACAATGCGAACATCGCGAATAAACCGAAGCGCTTCATTTTCAGCTCCAATCCGTCACAGGCCCTTCACCAGCTCAACGATAGGCGCGTCTGCGCCGCAACTGACACAGTGGATCGTTGCCTGGTTTGGTGCGGTCCGTTTTACCTCGAAACTTGCCTCGACGATCATCCCATCCGGCCGGTGCATCTTCACCTGAAACGTGAGCGTGTTTCCGGCGGCGAGGGGATTTATCAGCACATGCGGCTCGCTTTCAATCACCTTTGGCGTTCCGCTTCTCTCGCTCACCATGTCCAGGACAACCGTTCCGCCCAGATCGCCAGTATCCGTGGCGAGAGTCAGTGTTCCGGTGGGCTGGCCAGCCACGTTTGCGTGCCAGATCCCGACCCAGTCTTCGCCGGCAGTGGTTTGTGCAACGGTTGTAGCGCACGCTGCAATGGCCGCCAGCGCCAATATCCAAAATGTGCGTTTCATTTTCGACCTCCTCGTCTACTGCTGTTTTGCGAGCGACGCTGTTGCCAGCGTGCCGCCCAGCCCCATGGTTTCCACGGCCGACGACGGCACGATCACCATCGATCCTTTCTCCTTAATCGCCTCGTAGAGCATGTTCATGGCGCGCAGATGCAGCGCGACGGGATTGTCCTTATACGTCGCTGCGGCTTGAGCGAATTTGTCGGCAATTTCGGTCTCGGCCGTGCCCAGAATCACGCGCGCTCGGCGCTCACGCTCGGCCTGCGCTTCGCGCGACATTGCATCCTGCAGGTCCGGAGGAATTTGCACGTCGCGGATTTCGACCGACTGTACTGTGATGCCCCAGGGATTGGTCTTTTCATCGAGGATCTTCTGCAATTCCTGGCCAAGCGTCTCGCGCTCGGCAAGCGCCTGATGGAGGTCATGGCGACCGATCGACTCTCGCAGCGCGGTTTGCGCGCTCATGGTGATTGCATCCCCATAGTTCTCAACTTCAAGGATGGCCTTCTCTGCGTTCCATACCATCCAGAAAACGATGGCATCGACGTTTACGGGGACGGTATCGCGCGTGAGTGTGGTTTCAGCGGAGACGTTGGCCACGCGAACACGCTGATCGACGATCTGGCTCAGAGTCTCGATTACGGGAATAATCAGGAAGACCCCTGGTCCGAGGAGGCCCACGTAACGGCCGAAGCGTAGCTTGATCGCCTTCTCCCACTGGCGGACCACCTTGATGGCAAAGAGAAGGTAGATGCCGGCGAGCGCGCCAGCGATTGCATAGGTGGAATGTTGCGTTGTGGCGCTTGTGATCGCGCCTGCGAGGACGCAAACCAGGAAGGCCACGACGGCAACCGGGTTGGTGTTCTGCATTGAGAATTTGGGCGTCATACTTTCTCCTTCAGGGCCGGCCCCCTGGACCAGGTCCGTAACCGCTCAATAAGTTCGTCAATCGTGAAGCCTGCGGCACCCGCGCGCGCCACGGCGTCGCCTGCAATCTGGCTCAACTGCCTCACGCGCTCGGCCTCCGCGCCTGGCCGCCTCAGAGCACTGATGAATGTGCCCGTTCCCTGGTGTGTCTCGAGCAATCCGCCCAGCTCGAGTTCCTTGTAGGCGCGGACCACCGTGTTCGGATTGATGGCCAGATCCACCGCGAGTTGGCGTACCGTGGGGAGCTGGTCTCCGGTTGCGAGGGCCCCGGAAGCGAGCCCGCCACGGACCTGATCGATGATCTGTCGGTAGACCGGAACGCCGGTATGGAGGTCGAGCAGAAAGTGGAAGGCGGGTTTGAGAAGGGTGCGCATCATCGGAAACGCAATGTACTATAACACTAGTACACTGGTGCAGAAAATCTGTCAAGAAGATTTTTCAATTTCTTGAGGGTGGAGTTGAAACGCCTACAGGCTGTTCAGATAGTTGCGGATCTCAGGGCTGGTCCAGTCCTGGGGGCCGACAAACTTGCGGCGGATGATGCCGCTGCGGTCGATCACATAGGTTTCGGGCCACATGTCGGTGTGGTAGAGCTTCGCAGCGGATTCTTCCGGATCGCGCACGGTGATGAGGTCCACGTGGCGTCGGATGATGAAACGAGAATACGCGTCGGGGTCCTCGTCCACGCTGATGGCAAGAATCGCCAGGTTGGGCTGCTCGTGGTGGAGCGCAAGGAGCGACGGCAGCTCTTGAACGCAAGGCATGCACCAACTGGCCCAGAAGTTGACCAGTACTACCTGGCCGCGGTAGCTGGCCAGATGCACGGTCGAGGTGCCGTCGGAGACTGTGAAGTCGGGCGCGGCCTTGCCGGTTTGCGCGGGATGAGCGCCGCGATTGCACGCCGCGAGAAGAGCGACGGGCGCCAGAATGACCCAGGCGAGAAAACGAGGAAACCGCACATCCTTATAATACGGAGCGAAAGGGCAGGAAGAAAACGGTGCGGCGCGATGGCGAGCGATAAGACGGGGCGAACCGAAACAGGGAGCTGGAAACCGGTGTTGGGACTCGCCGATCCGGCGGGGGGTGCGCCGACGACGGATTGGCGCGAATGGGCTGCCAAGGCCTCGGTTGGGACAGTATTTGACCAGCCGGAGCCTGAGGAGCTTATCGAATTGACCGTGATTATTCCGGCGCGGAACGAGGAGGATTGCCTGGGCGCGTGCGTGAAATCGCTTGTCAGCCAGTCGGAAGAGATTTTTGCGCTGGGCAAGGACTGGGAACTCATTGTGGTGGATGACCACTCCAGCGACCGGACTGCCGTGATCGCGCGCGGCTTTGCCGGAGTAACGGTGATGGACGCCGGCAAGCTCGATCCAGGCTGGACGGGCAAGAACAACGCGGTGTGGACGGCGGCGCGGCGGGCACGCGGGCGCTGGCTGCTCTTCACTGATGCCGACACGATTCACGAACCGGGTGGCCTGCGCCACGCCATGCACGAGTCGGAACGGTACAAAGTAGGTATGCTGAGTTACTCGCCGCGGCAAATTGTGAATGGCTTCGTGCAACGCTCGCTGATGCCTCTGGTGTTTTGCGAGCTGGCGCTGGCGTATCCGCCGGCCAAGGTTTCCGATCCGGCCGAGCGCATTGCGGCGGCCAACGGGCAGTTTCTGTTTATGGAGCGAGAGGCGTACCGCAAGCTCGGCGGCCATCCCAGCGTCGCCGATAAGGTGCTTGAAGACGTGGAACTGGCGATTTTGGCCAAGCGGCGTAGGGTGGGGCTGCGCTTCCGGTACGCGGACGAGATCGTCTCCGCGCGCATGTACCGCAGCACCGCGGCCATGGTGGAGGGCTGGACCAAGAACCTGAAGCTGCTCTTCAACAACGCGCTGATGCTGGCGATATTCAGGGCCATCGATTTTTTTCTTCTTTTTGGCCTGCCGATTTTGGCTTGGGAACTTTGGAGCGCGCGGCTGGGCGCGCACGGGTTGCAGTGGCTCTGCGCGGGATGGATTTTGGCATTGCTGTGGCTGCGCACAATCGTCCGGTTTTACATGCGCGTGGCAAAATCGAACTTCCCGTTTCTGGATTGCGCGATTTCACCGCTGGGGCTGCCCTTGTTTGTGGGGCTGCTCTATCGCAGCTGGTTTCAGCACCGGATTCTGAAACGCGTAAGCTGGAAGGGGCGGGAGTACAGGGACTAGGGAATAGGGATTAGGGACTAGAAAAACAAAGAGTTGGGGCGAATTTCTTGAAACGGCGGCTCGGGCGCGAGCATCTTTTAGGATGAGGCCTACATGATCTTTCTGACGCGGCGGGCGACGTTTTCCGCATCGCACTATTACTGGAACGAGGCCTGGTCCGCGGAGAAGAACGAGCAGGTCTTCGGGCGCTGCGCGAATCGCAACGGGCATGGGCACAATTACACGTTGGAAGTTACCGTGGCTGGTGAGACCGATCCCGTGACCGGCTTCGTAGTCGATCTGAAGTGGCTTAAGGACGTGATTGAGCGCGAAGTTCTCTCTGCATACGATCACAGGCACCTGAATCTCGAGGCGTCGGAGTTCAAGAACGCGATTCCGACAACTGAGAACATCGCCATCGCAGCGTGGCAGCGGCTGGAGCCGGCAATCAATTCTGGCGGCCGTGGGTCTGGGGACGGTGGGTCTGAGTGCGGCGAGGCGGCTGGCGGCGCAAAATTGAGTCGGATTCGCGTCTACGAGACGCCGGAGATATTTGCCGAGTACCGGGGTGAGGCGTGAAAGCGTATTTTGGCCGTCGCTACCTCGTCAGCGCCAGCCATCGGCTGAATACGCCCGAGCTCACGGCGGAGGAAAATCGCGCGGCGTATGGAAAGTGCAACAACGCGCATGGCCACGGGCATAACTATGTGATCGAAGTTATGGTGGGTGGCGCGGTGGATGCGGAAACGGGAATGGTGGTGGATCTGGCCGCGCTGGACAGGACAGTTGGCGAGCGCATTCTCCATCGCTTCGACCATGCCGACCTGAATCTTGACCCATTGTTTCGAGATTGCGTGCCCACGACGGAGAATTTCTCAAAGGCGATTTTCTCATTGTTGTGCAATGCGTTGCCGGGCGGCGAACTGGAGCACGTGCGCGTGGAAGAGACAGAAAATAATTTCTTTGAGTGTTCGGCGAGAGGATGAACGACAATGGCACAGCCGGTTGTTGTGACTAAACCCGTGACAAGAGCGATTGCAGTGGACAGCGAAGGCCTGGGCGCGTTTAGCACACAGGAGATGTACCGCGAAATTCTCTCGCGCCTGGGTGAAGATCCCGACCGCGACGGACTGCGTGCCACGCCGGAGCGCGTGGAGAAGGCGTTCGCCTACCTCATCAAGGGGTACGGCCAGGATCCGGCGCAGATTCTGCGTGGGGCGCTTTTCGAAGTCGATTACGACGAGATGGTGATCGTCAAGGACATCGAGATGTTCTCGCTGTGCGAACATCACATGCTGCCCTTCTTCGGCAAGGTGCACGTGGCCTACATTCCCAAGGGCAAGGTGATCGGGCTCAGCAAAATTGCGCGGCTCGTCGAGGTGTTCGCGCGCCGTCTGCAAGTGCAGGAGCGATTGACGCGGCAGATCGCGGATTCTATTCAGGAGGCCATTGCGCCGCAGGGCGTAGGCGTGGTGATTGAAGCGCGGCACCTGTGCATGATGATGCGCGGCATTGAAAAGCAGAACTCTTCCACGGTCACAAGCGCCATGCTAGGCTGCTTCCGGCAAAAAGAAACGCGGTCGGAGTTCCTATCGCTGGTGCGCCAACCGGGCCCAGGCTCGGTCTGATCCGCGGCCATCGCTATCCCCTCAAACGCCTATCGCCATTGGCATGGCCAAGTATTTTCTGTGCAGGGCATTTGCAGCGGCAAGCGCGGCTTCGAATCTGCGCTTGGCGGTTCGGTCGATGCGGTCCAGCAGCGCCTGATCCTGTTCGAGAACGAGAACCTCGTGGGCAATCTCTTCGAGTTGCTGCCAGTCGTGCCAGTCGCCGATGCGGCGTTGCACGTCGCCTAGGGCCGCCATCAAACCATGATCTGCATTTTCATCCAGTTGCAATGTATAGCGCAGGTTTTTGACCTTCAGCCGGAACTCATGCAGGTTTTGCGCGTCGAGCGGCGTCACATCGCCGAGCTCGCGCACAAAGTGCATCGCGGCGCTGTGGATTCTTTCCTGGCTTTGGCTTGCTGCGGTGCTTGAACCTGCGCTTGATTTCGCGCGCTTCGATTTTTCGCGCTTTAAGGCCGATTGCACAAGCCTCGAACACTGCTTGAACGCTTCGAGTGCGGCTGGGCGCCGGCGGTGCATCGCATGCTGCAGCTCGCGGGCATTCTGCTGCCGGGCAATTTCCAGGTGCGCCAGCAGATGGGTCAGCGATTCGCCGGCACAATACCGTGCCAGTTTGCGCGCGTTGGCAACGTGCACGTCCATATCGCGCACGCCGCCGGCCGCCTTGCGTAGCGGCGCGATGGATTTGACGAGGCGGCGCGATTTCTTTTGAGCGGCGAACTCGAACACCGTGGCGATGGCTTCAACCCGCCGCGAAGAGGTGCGCAGCCTGTGTACGTTTTCGGGCGCGAGATCGCCGGGCGCGCTATAGAGAGATTTGCCGAGCTCGCGCAACGCCTTCTGTACCCGTTCTAGTTCGCCGGACATTTATATTTAGCTTCGTTCGTTGCCGGTCCAGTTGGCAAGGGGAGCCACGCGAACTAAAGTGGTGAAGTGAACGGGCTTCTTGTGATCGATAAGCCGGGCGGGATGACCAGCCATGACGTGGTGAACCGGTTGCGCAAAATTACCGGCGAGCGTTCGATTGGACATTTGGGTACGCTCGACCCCATGGCCACCGGCGTGCTTCCACTGTTAATGGGCAAATACACGCGGCTCGCACAGTATTTTTCTACTGCGGAAAAGAGCTATCGCGGAGCCATTCGTTTCGGGTTTGCGACCGACACCTTGGACGCCGATGGCGAGGCTGCCGGACCGGATCACTGGCCGGAGTTAGCGCACGGGGTCACATTGGAGGGGGTGCGTGCCGCGGCCGCGCGGTTCCATGGCGAAATGGAGCAGATGCCGCCACAGTTTTCCGCGAAGAAGATTGGCGGCCAGCCTGCGTATAAGCTGGCGCGCGAGGGCAAGCCCGTGGATCTGAAACCGGCAAAGATCAGCATCCATGCGTTTGAGATTTTGGCGATGGAAGGCCCCGAGGCGAGCTTCACCATCGACATCAGCTCTGGCGGATACGTGCGCTCCGTGGCGCACGAAATGGGGCAGGATCTGGGCTGCGGCGCGCACTTGAGCCAGCTGCGGCGCACGCGGGCCGGCGCGTTTGCGCTCGACGCCGCGCATACCATCGAGGAGCTGCAGAGCTTCACCGGGAATCCCGGCGCGCTCGAGTCGGCGTGCGTGCATCCACGCACGTTGCTGCTGGAGATGCCTTCCGTCACCGCAGACATCAAAGCGCTGGGCCGGTTGCGGAATGGCGCCCAGGCCAATCTGCCGGAGTTTTCCGGGGCGCCGCTCGTGAAGGTTTTCGCCGGGCCGCGCGAACTGGCCGGGATCGCCAAGCGAGTAGCGGGAACGTTGTTTCAGCCGGTGCTGGTGATGGGGTGAAGAGGCAGGGAATAGGGAGTAGCCGGTATGGAATAGAAGGCAGCCTCCAGCTTTTATCTCCTGGCTTTTTGGTGCATCGAGGTAGATAGAGGGCCGTGGCTGACCACTTCAGGGTCCTACTTCCTACGCCCTGTTTTCCGTCCCCCGGCCTCCACCGCTTAGACTAGAATTTCGCAGTATCCCCAAGGAGCAGACCTGCCATGTCATATCCCACGAATTATCGCTACACGCGCGAGCACGAATGGATTTCGGTGGAAGGCGCCATCGGCTCGATTGGCATTACGGATTATGCACAGAACTCACTGGGCGACATTGTTTACGTGGACGCGCCCAAGGTAGGCGATACGGTGACCGCGAATGCCACTTTCGGATCGGTGGAGAGCGTGAAGGCCGTCAGTGACCTTTATTCCCCGGTGAGCGGCACGGTGACCGGGGTGAACGAAGAGCTGAAGACCGCACCGGACAAGCTGAACGAGAACGCGCACGACACTTGGATCATCAAAGTAGAGTTGGGCAATAAGGACGAGCTGGCCAACCTGCTGGACGCAGCGGCGTATGAGGCATTTATCGCGGAAGAGACGAACTAGCTTCTGGCTTCCAGCCCGTTTGTCGCGGCTAGAAGCAGCATCGAATCTCGCAGGATGTCTTTTCGGTTAACTCACTTTTTGTTTGTCTTACCAGCTTTTAGCTAGGAGCTAGAGGCGAGGAGCTAGAAGCTCAGATATGCGTTATCTTCCCAAATCCGACGAAGAGCGCCGGCAGATGCTGGCCGAGATCGGCGCGGCCTCTATCGACGATCTCTTTGCGATCATTCCCGCCGAATACCGGCTCGACCGCGACCTCGATGTGCCACGCCAGCAGGCGGAGAGCGAGATCGTTGACTACTTTCGCGCTGCCGGCGAGAGGAATTCGACAGGCTACGCGAGTTTCTTGGGCGCGGGCGCTTATCGCCACTACCGGCCGGTGATTATCGACTCGCTCGTGCAGCGCGGCGAGTTCCTCACCAGCTACACGCCCTACCAGGCTGAGATCACGCAGGGCACGCTGCAGGCGATCTTCGAGTTTCAGACCATGATTGCCGAGTTGACCGGCATGGACGTGGCCAACGCCAGCATGTACGACGGGTCCACTGGGGCCGCGGAGGCGGTGATAATGGCAGTGCGCGTGACGGGACGCCACAAGGCCGTCGTGGCTTCCACCGTGCATCCCGAATATCGCGAGGTGCTGGCCACCTATGCGCAGCACCAGGGATTGCCGGCCACGATAGTTGGCTACGATGAGGAGACAGGCCGCGTGGACCTGAAGGCGCTGGATGCCGCTGTCTCTGAGGAGACAGCTTGCGTGCTGGTCCAAAGCCCCAACTTCTTCGGCATCGTTGAAGACATTCCAGCCATCGCGGAGATCGCGCACCGCAAAGGCGCGCTGTTCGTCGTGTCGATTTCTGAGGCTGTCTCGCTCGGCATTGTTCGCCCGCCGATTGAGGCGGACATTGTCGCCATGGAAGCGCAATCGTTTGGCGTGGCGCTCAGTTATGGCGGCCCGTTCTGCGGCGTGATCGCGGCCAAGGAGCAATATGTGCGGCAGATGCCGGGGCGGCTGGCCGGACAGACGGTCGATGGGGCAGGGAATCGCGGGTTTGTGTTGACGCTAGCCACGCGCGAACAGCACATACGGCGCGAAAAGGCGACCTCGAACATCTGCACCAATCAGGCGCTGGTGGCGCTGATGGCGACGATCTTCATGGCGGTTTACGGCAAAGAGGGCATGCGCGAGCTGGCCGAGCACAATCTTGCCAAGGCCGACTACGCGGCGAAGACGTTGGGTGGTCAGGCGGGCTCGAAGCTGCGCTTTACGGGCGCGCCGCGATTTCACGAGTTCGTGCTTGAGACGGACGAAGCGCCTGCGGTATGGAGCCAGAGGCTCCTCGACAGCAAGATTGTCGGCGGCATCGAACTGAGTCGCTGGTATCCAGAACTCGCGAATTGCACGCTCTGGTGCGCGACGGAAGTGGTCACGCGCGAACAGATCGATGCGGCGGCGAAGGTGCTGGCGGGGGTTGAGGTGGAGGCGTAGGTCCGAAAGGAATTGCCATGGTCCAACAGAAATTTCCGCCACGAATTATGTACATCGAGTGGAAAGGTGGGGGCTTTGTGGATCCGTACGGCTACGGCAACGAGAGCAAAGGCAATGGCTTGCATGGCTCGGCGAGGATTGGGAAGGTAACTTTCAGTCGAACGGGAGCGACTCTACACTACAACGGCAAGTCATTCCAGAGTTTGAAGGGGAGCGGTTTCAAAGCGAATTACTATTGCGTAGAAACCGGAGAGCAATATTGGATTTCGGGGCCTAGGAAAGACGGAACTGATCGACTATACAAGAGTGATTGGCCCGTCGAAATCGACGAGGACGTTCGCGAGGAGTATTGGATCGAGATTCGCAAACGACCGGAACTAAAGGACCATCGGACCACGTCATTATCAACGACAAAACGGCCAAACGCGACGTCGCTGACTCAGCTCTAGACGAGAAGAGGCAAATGAGCACAACACAATCAAATCCCGGCCCGCGCACATTGGGCAAAGTTCGTCCGCATCCGACGCAGAACGAGGCATTGCTCTTCGAGAAGTCTTCACCGGGCAAGCGGGCTTACAAATTGCCGCCGCTTGATGTGCCTGCGGTGAGTGCCGATGCGCTCCTTGGGTCTGTCGTGCGCAAGCACTGCGCGGAGTTGCCTGAGCTCTCCGAGATCGAGCTGATCCGGCACTTCACGCGGCTCTCTACTTGGAACTACGCGATCGATCTCGGCATGTATCCGCTGGGTTCGTGCACCATGAAGTACAACCCGCGCGTGAATGAGTTCGTGGCGCGCATCGAGGGACTCGCGGAGGCGCATCCTTACCGGCCGGACGCGCTTGCGCAGGGGATTCTCGAAGTTTTTGATCTGCTGCAGCGGTGCTTGCTCGACATCACCGGCATGGATGCGATTACGCTGCAGCCGGCGGCTGGCGCGCATGGCGAATTCGCGGGAATCCTGCTGGTGCGGGCGTGGCACGAGTCGCAGGGCAATCCGCGTAAAAAAGTTCTGATTCCCGACTCGGCACACGGCACCAACCCAGCTACAGCGGCCTTCAGTGGCTACACGGTCGAAAACATCAAGTCGAATGCCGATGGCGGCATCGATCTGGGCGTGCTGGCCAGCCGCGTGGACGAAGACACTGCGGCCCTGATGCTTACCAATCCTTCCACGCTCGGCGTCTTCGAAAACGAGATTCACAAGATCGCCGACATTCTGCATGCCAAAGGCGCATTGCTTTACATGGACGGCGCAAACATGAATGCGCTGGTGGGCAAGGTGCGCCCCGGCGACTTTGGCGTGGACGTGATGCACCTGAACCTGCACAAGACCTTCTCGACGCCGCACGGCGGCGGTGGGCCGGGCTCGGGGCCAGTGGCTTGCAAGAAGTTTTTGGAGCCATTTTTGCCAATCCCGGTACTCGTCCGAGACCAGAACGGCACGAAGTGCCCCGATGCCGGGGATTGGGAGGACGCCAATGCAGAGCCGACGGCAGACGGCTGCCCGCCGCTCTTTCGCGCACCGGTTTTCGACTCGCCCGCCGACAACCGCGAGGGTGTGCCGCTCCATCGGCCGGGCGCGGGTCAACTCCATTGGGAGTACAACCGGCCGCAATCGATCGGGCGCGTGCGCGCGTTTTACGGCAACACAGGCATGTTTATTCGCGCGCTGGCTTACATTCTTGCCAACGGTCCGGACGGCCTGCGCCAGACCACGGAGGATGCGGTGCTGAACGCCAACTACATCCGCAAAAAGCTCGAAGACCTGTACGAGCTGCCGTACAAGACACCTTCGATGCACGAGGTGGTTTTCAGCGATAAGCGGCAGGCGGCGAAGGGTGTGAAAACAGGCGACATCGCCAAGCGGCTCATTGACTACGGCTTCCATCCCTACACGGTCAGCTTTCCGCTGATCGTGCACGGCGCGTTGATGATCGAACCGACGGAGAGCGAGTCGCGCGAGGAACTGGATTTGTTCATCGATGCCATGCGCGCGATTGCGCGAGAGGCCGAAGAGAATCCCGAACTCGTGAAAACCGCGCCGCATTCGACGCGCGTCTCGCGGCTGGACGAAGTGCAGGCGGCGCGCAAGCCGATTCTACGGTGGGCACCGAAAAACAGGGTATAGCCCGATGCAAAATCTAAGTTTAACCAATCCCAGTTGGATCAAAGCGAAAGGAATTCTCTTTCTTCTTTTAGGGATTCTGTCATCGGTACTCTTGTTCTTGGAGCAGCCAACACCGAAGGTTGGCCTACTTCTGATCGTGGCGATTTGGTCATTCTGCCGTTTCTATTATTTTGCCTTTTATGTTATTGAAAGGTATATAGATTCAGATTATCGGTTCTCTGGTATTCTTTCGTTTCTCCGGTATTTGCTCTGGAGAAAAAAAAGCATTGAGGACTCGCTGAGCGGCGGCATTTCGCGCGGACTCGTCGAGGGCCCCAATATCGAGACCGGCGGTACTTACTCGACTTCAGAATGGGCAGCGCTCCTTCATCGCCGGCATCGAGTTATCGCGGACGGCTGGCGCCTTCGCCCACGGGTTACCTGCATGTGGGGCACGCGCGCACTTTCTGGACTGCTTTCGAACGCGCGCGCGAGGTCGGTGGCACGCTCGTGATGCGCATGGAGGATCTCGACGCCGAGCGCAGCCGCGCAATTTTTACAGAGGCAGCACTGGAGGATTTGCGCTGGCTGGGGATTCGCTGGCAGGAGGGGCCGGACGAGGGCGGTCCTTACGCACCCTACGTGCAGAGCAAGCGTCACGCTTTGTATCTGGCAGCGTGGCGCAGACTGCTCAACGACGGCTATCTGTTTGCGTGCCGCTGTTCGCGCAAGGACATCGATTCTGCGCTGGCCGCGCCTCATGAGCGCTTGCAAACGGCGAGCGGAGGCGGCAAGCCTGAGATTTTCGATGACGAACCCATGTATCCAGGTACGTGCCGCCACCTGACGGGCCGCGCGCCGCAGCTGCCCGGTCCCACGTCGACGGATGTGGGAAAACCCGACGGCACCAACTGGCGCTTCCGTGTGCCTGACGGGCAAGCGGTCGAGTTCGTCGACGGCAAGCTGGGCCCGCAGCGATTTGTGGCCGGCAGGGACTTTGGCGATTTCGTGGTGTGGCGGCGCGACGGTGGCCCCAGCTACCAGCTTGCCTGCGTGGTGGACGATGCGGCCATGCGCATCACGGAAGTGGTGCGCGGGGCCGACCTGCTCATGTCCACAGCGCGCCAGATCCTGCTCAATCGCGCCCTGGGATTCGAGAATCCCGTCTGGTATCACTGCCGCTTGGTGGTGGATCACCATGGCCGCCGCCTGGCCAAGCGTCACGACGCCCTGAGCCTGCGCGCCCTGCGCCAGCGGGGGCTTACGCCCATGAACATCCTGGCGGCGGAATTGCCGGTAGAAGTCTAAGAGTCGGGTCGGAGAAACGGGCGTGTGGTTCGATGGATCGTCTCTGGAGACGCCCGCCAGCACTCATACTTGCGCGCCGGCGTACAGCGCAGCCACCTCAGCCAGCCGCGCGATGCCGATGCGAATGTTATCTTCCGCGGCATTGGAAAAGTTCAGCCGCAGATAGCGATGCCCGGAGCCGTCGGGGAAGAAATCGCGACCCGGCACGAAAAGCACTTTGCGCTCGACGGCCGCGTGCATCATCTCCTGGGTGTCGATGCTCTCTGGGCACGTGACCCACAGAAACATGCCGCCTTCGGGATGCGTCCAGCGAAAGCCTTCGGGCATCAACTGGCTCAGGCAATCGTTCATCACCGCAAAGCGCGCGCAATAGACGTCGCGGATGCGTTGCACGTGAGCGGCGTTGTCAAAGTCGGTCAAATAGCGGTCGACGATGCGCTGGTCGAGGTTGGAAGTGTGCAGGTCGGTGGCCTGCTTGGCGATGACCAGCTTGCGCAGTGCCGCCTCGGCGGCAACAATCCAGCCGATGCGCAGGCCCGGCGTTACTGTCTTTGAAACCGTGCTGACGTAGAGCACGAGGCCTTCTTGATCCTGCGATTTGATGGGCGGAATATCGACGCCTGCGTAACGCAGTTTGCCGTAGGGATCGTCTTCGACGACGATCACTCCGTGGCGCGCGGCGAGTTCGTAGAGTTGCTGTCTGCGTTCGGGGGCCTGGGTGACGCCGGTAGGGTTCTGGAAATTGGGAATGGTGTAGAGCAATTTGGGACGCTCGCGAAGGATCACCTCTTCCAGGCGGCTGGTGTCGAGGCCGAACTCGTCGGTGGGCACCGAAGCGAAGCGTACCTCGTAGGCTTGAAAGGCCTGAATGGCGGCTAGATATGTCGGAGCTTCTGTCAGAATGCAGTCGCCGGCATCGAGGAAGACTTTGCCGATCAAATCGAGCGCCTGCTGCGAGCCGGTGGTAATGAGAATGTTTTCCGTCGCGCAGGTGACGCCGCGTTCGGCCATCTCGGCGGCGAATTTTTCACGCAGTGGACCGTAGCCCTCGGTAACGGCGTATTGCAGCGCAGAGGCGCCGGATTCGGCCAACACCCGTTGCGCGCTTTGCGCGACCTCGGCGACGGGGAAGCACTCCGGCGCGGGCAGACCGCCAGCAAAGGAGATCATGTCTGGCTGTTCGGTCACCTTGAGAATCTGCCGGATGGTGGATGGGCGTACTTGCCCCATCCTGCGTGCAAATCGGTATTCCATTGCGTGAAACTCCCTGGCTAATTCCGAAATTGCGAGCCGATGTGATTGTTAGTCTAGCTCAAGGATTCTTGAGCCCTCCCGAGGTTTTCTCACGCGGCGGGAGGCCCGTCTCAAAACAGCTTCAACTTGAACCTGGTTGGAAACTGTGGCACCGGAGCAGTTTCCGGATAGGCGGCCACTCGGACAATGAAGAAGGGTCGGCACCGGTTGAACGGAATTGAGTGGCGTACCGCGGCCCATTCGCGTCAAAATGCATTATGATTCGAAGTCTCGGTGTACTTCTCGCGATGATCGTCTGGGTGTCACCCAATGCGCTCGCTCAATCGGCCGCGCAACTGCCTGACGCTCCCACACCTGCTCCCGCTGCGCCGACTCTTCGCAATATCCCGCGTAACCTTCTTCACGATCAGGTCGGTATCTGGACCTCTCCGCTGAGGGCGAGCGATGGCGACTGGGCGATGGGGTTGTTTTTTGTCGCCTCGGCTGGGGCGCTGGGTTCCGAGGACACGAATATCATGCAACATCACTTTCTGAATCAGGACACGGCCAGCCACGCCAATACTGCCTCGACAGGTTTGACGGGCCTCCTTGGCGCCGCTCCGGTGGCCTACTATGGATTCGGATATCTGCGTCACGATAGCGACGCAGAGCAGACCGGCATTTTGGCCGGCGAGGCTGTGGTCGATGGCCTTGCCGTCAACGAAATTTTTAAGATCTCTTCGCGACGCGAACGGCCCGCGCTCGACAACGCCAGAGGCCGTTTTTTCCAGCCGGGCGTTGGCTTTGATTCCTCCTTCGCCTCCAATCACAGCGTCGTGGCCTGGTCGTCTGCTACGGTGATCGCTTCCGAGAGCGACCGTCCCCTCATTAAAATTGCTGCTTACGGTTTGGCGGCCGGCGTCAGCTCAACGCGGGTGATCGGCCGCGACCACTTCCCGTCCGATGTCTTTGTCGGCTCTGCAGTAGGATGGATGATCGGCCGCTACGTCCTTCATCACCACGCCGCAGACCGCCAGTAACAGAAGAGTATCGGCAGCTCTCCAGAGTTGGAACGCGGGCGCCGTTGCCTACAACCGGCCAACCCGAACCTGCGCCGCCACCGGAGCTGCGTCCGATGGGCGCGATGCTTTACCATCGTTGACGACAGAATTCGTGCGCATCGCATTGCTGTCGCGCCAGGATCGGTTAGCTATGGATGAGGAACAGAACCACCGCTTGAATCCGTTCCGCAGCACTCCGAATCTGCTCACGCTCCTCCGCATCTGCCTGGCGCCCTTCCTGGTGGCGGCAATCCTTGAAGGTCAGTTCCTGCTGAGTTTCTCGCTCTTTATCGTAGCGGGGCTCACCGATGCGCTGGACGGCATGCTGGCGCGCTTGCTCAAGCAGCGATCGACGTTCGGCGCATATCTCGATCCGGTTGCCGACAAGCTGTTGCTAAGCACCCTGTTTCTGGTCCTGCTGTACAAAGGGTTGATGCCGACGACCGTGACGGTGTTGGTTTTCGGCCGGGACGTAGGCATCCTGCTGGTCTCGGCGCTGCTCTACGCCGCTGTTGGCCGGCGAGAGTTCAACCCCAGCATCTGGGGCAAGGCCAACACTCTGGCCCAGATCTCAGCGGTGGCGGCGGTGCTGCTCGCTCAACTGACACAGGCACACTGGATCGCGGCGTTCCGCACGGTTGCGCTTGACGCCACCATCGCCCTCACCATCATCTCGGGGCTGCACTATGCGTGGAGTGTCTCGCGCCGCAGCGGAGCCTCAACGGCCAACGGCGTTAACGGCAGATAGGCTGCCGGTCTGACTTCGCTGATTCCGCTTCTAAGAATCGTCTTTAAGTTCCTCGGTAACAGCGGTTTCTTCAATCTCCATATCGCGAAACTCTTCGGAATCGAAGATTTCGCCACACTCCAGGCACTCGACAAACTCGGCGTCATCGTGCCGGGAAACGATTCGGACGTTGGGGTGTTTGCAGGCGGTTGCCATCGCTCTCGGGGGTTTCGTGCACCTTCATCCACTCCGGTCGGTTGCATCCCCTTCGGTCCCGCTCGGTTCTCCGTTCCTCGCCATGGCGGGGGAGGGCCAACATCCACCCCAGCGGTCAAGACCGCTTACTGGAACCGGAGACTTGAGGGGTAAGGGTACAGCCAATCAGGAATGCAATAGGTGCTCTTTCCGCAAGATTGTAGCTTTCTTTTGAGCGATTGCAAACCCATTTTTTGATGAAACCTGCAGCCTAAGGTCCGAATTTTCCCCCGACGGAACGGGCAGCCGGGCGCTTGAAAGGCAACCGAGAGCGGACGTATACTAAACACGGACCGTTCCAGTCGCATATTCGATGCTAAAGCTCACCAAAAAGGCGGATTACGGGCTGATGGCGCTCAAGTACCTGGCTGAGCACCCGGAAACACCTGCATTAAGCGCCAAGGATGTGGCCGACGCATATGGAATTCCGGCGCAATTGCTGGCCAAGATACTGCAGCGGCTCACCAAGACTGGCCTGCTGCGCTCCCACGCGGGCATGAACGGCGGCTATGCGCTAGCGCGGGACCCCCGCCAGATCTCAGCCTTTGAAGTGATCCACGCCATCGACGGACCCCTGTTCATCACCTCCTGCATCAAAGGGGCGAAGTCGTGCGATCTCACCCCGAACTGCACCATCAAGGAGCCACTGGCGCGCGTGAACGAGACCATCGTCGGGGTGCTCAAGAGCATCAGCATCCACGACTTGGCGGAGCAGGAGCAGGCCGCGGCCAAAGCGCGCGAAGGACAGGCTTTGGTCACATTGACAGTTTAGAACGTCGGCCCCGATGAGCGGCGGCGAAAACAGAGCAATCGAACGATGGAGACGGAGATGAGCACGGTGGCAAGTCAAGTGGAGGCGCCAGCGGTCGTACACCTGCCCATCTACATGGATAGCCACGCCACCACGCCGCTCGATCCCAGGGTGCTGGAGGCGATGATGCCCTGGTTGACCACGAAGTTCGGCAACGCGGCCAGCCGCAATCACTCCTTTGGATGGGAGGCCGAACAGGCCGTGGATGCGGCACGCGAGCAGGTGGCCAAGCTGATCGGCGCAACGGCCAAGGAGATCATCTTCACTTCCGGCGCGACGGAAAGCGACAACCTGGCCATCAAGGGTATCGCGGAGATGTATCGCGAGCGCGGCAATCACATCATTACCCAGGTTACTGAACACAAGGCGGTGCTCGATACATGCAAACGGATCGAGAAGCTTGGGTTTCGCGTGACGTATCTGCCGGTGAAGGCTGACGGTACCATCGATCTCGAAGACCTCAAGCGCGCCATTGACGACAAGACCCTTTTGGCCACGATTATGGCGGCCAACAATGAGATTGGCGTCCTGCAGCCCATCCGAGAGATCGGCAAGCTTTGCCATGAGCGCGGCGTGCTCTTCCACACTGATGCGGTGCAGGCGGTGGGTAAAGTTCCGTTCCACGTGATTGACGATTGCGTGGATGTGGCATCGATCTCCGCGCATAAAATTTACGGGCCCAAGGGTGTAGGCGCGCTGTATGTGCGGCGCCGTAACCCTCGCGTGCAAATTGCCGCACAGATCGACGGCGGCGGGCACGAGCGCGGCATGCGCAGCGGCACCTTGAACGTTCCCGGCATCGTGGGCTTGGGTAAGGCGTGCGAGTTAGCTCACGATGAGCTACTCCAAGAGGGCTTCCGCCTGAAAGGCTTGCGCGACCGGCTCAAGACGAAGCTCGAAGCTGAGCTCGACTACGTGCACGTGAACGGGTCGATGGAGCACCGCGTGCCCGGCAACCTGAACATGAGTTTTGTGTATGTCGAGGGCGAGTCGCTGCTGATGGGCATCAACGATGTAGCGGTTTCGAGCGGCTCGGCTTGCACTTCGGCTACTTTGGAGCCGTCGTATGTTCTCAAGGCTTTGGGATTGGGCGACGATGTAGCTCATAGCAGCATTCGCTTTGGCCTGGGTCGCTTCAACACCGAGGCTGAAGTGGACTATGTAGCTGCGAAGGTAATTCATGTGGTGCGGCATCTGCGCGAGTTGTCACCGCTCTATGAGATGGCGAAGGACGGCGTGGATTTGACCAAGGTTGAATGGCAGGCGCATTAAATGTCGGTGTCAGGTTTCAGTGCTGCCCTACTGCAACCTGCAACCTGTACGGAGTACGCATGGCATACAGCGATAAAGTCGTAGACCACTACAATAACCCGCGGAATGTGGGCACGCTCGACAAGACCGCAGCCGAGGTGGGCACGGGCCTGGTGGGCGCGCCCGAGTGCGGCGACGTGATGCGGCTGCAGATCCGCGTGAATCCCGAGACGCAGGTGATCGAAGAGGCCAAATTCAAGACCTTCGGCTGCGGGTCGGCCATCGCCAGCTCCTCGCTGGCCACCGAATGGATCAAAGGGCGCACCGTGAACGATGCGCTGAGCATCAAAAACACAGACATTGTGAAAGAACTCTCGCTGCCGCCGGTGAAGATTCACTGCTCGGTGCTCGCCGAGGATGCTATCCGCGCTGCGATCGGCGACTGGAAGAAGAAGAATAATGTCGAGGAAGTTCCTTCGCCGGTACCGGCGAAGTAGATCTGTGGAACGGTAGAAGAAGGACGGAATAGATGGCAGACATCGTCACACTCGAATCGAAGATGCCTCAGGAACCAGCCGCGGGACAGGCGCAGCCGGACGCTCCTGAGACGTCTGCGCAAGGCGTCCACGTTACTCCGAAGGCCGTGAGCCGCATCCGCGTGGTCCTGGCCAAGGAAGGCATCTCGACAGAGGAAGGCGGCTTGCGCCTGGGCGTGAAGGGCGGCGGCTGCTCGGGGCTCTCTTATTCCATTGGCTTCGACGCCCATCCTCGCGAGCGCGACCACATCTTTACTTTCGACGACGTGCGCGTCTTCATCGATCCCAAGAGCTTCGTGTATTTAAACGGCATGACGCTGGACTACGAAGAGACGCTGATGCGCCAGGGATTCAACTTCATCAACCCGAACTCCACGCGATCCTGCGGCTGCGGTACGTCGTTTTCTGTTTAGTGCGCCACGCGCAAAGGCCGTTTCATGCTGAAAGTTGTCGAGAATGCGGTCCCGGTTGCGTGCTGGTCTTGTTCCGTTGCGCACAACGAATCTACCCTCTTTTGTCCCGATTGCAGCAAGATTCAGCCGCCCACCGGCGATTTCTTTACTGTCTTTGGATTAGAGCCGCAGTTGAACCTCGATCTGGCCGCGCTGGAACAGGAGTTTCATCGCCTTAGCCGTCGGCTTCATCCCGATCGCTTTACCCGCGCCAGCGAAAACGAAAAACAGTGGAGCCTTGCGGATACGGCGCTGCTGAACGACGCCTATCGCACGCTCAAAGATCCGTTGCGCCGCACCGAATACCTGCTCAAGCTCAAGGGCGCGGGATTTGGTCCACCCACTGCGGTTCTCTCCGATTCAGCGTTCGTCCAAAGCCAGGAAAAATCTCGCGTTCCTTCGGATCTGCTCGAGGAGGTCTTCGATCTGAACATGCAGCTTGAAGAGATGCGCAGGTCGAAGAAGACGGGCGGGGAAGATCCCGAATTGAAAGAAGGCCTCAAGAAAACCAAGGAAACATTCGAGGGATTGGTTGCCGCTGTGGACCGCGACCTGCGCGCACAGTGGACGATTTGGGATGCGGGCGATAATGCCGCGCGCGGGTCCGCGCAATGCGCCATGGTGGCGCTGCTGGACCGCAGGCGCTATCTCAGCAATCTCGTTCGCAGCGTGACCGAAATTCTGGGAGATTGAGCGGCAAGATGGCGGAAGGACACGTAGTCGGTATCGACCTTGGGACAACAAACTCTCTGGTCGCCTGGATGGACGGCGACAAACCCGTTGTGATTCCTGGCGTGGACGGCTCGAACCTTGTGCCGTCGGTGGTTGCGCTCGACCCTCTGCCTGCAAGCGGCGGCAGGCCCACCGTCACGGTCGGCAACTGCGCACGCAAGGCGCTGATCGAAACGCCGGAGCGCGTCATCTACTCTGTGAAGCGATTGATGGGCCGCGACCTCGAAGAGGTCCGAACGGAGCTGAAGTTTTTCCCCTTCCGCCTTGCTGACGACACCGAAGCCGGTGAAGTTCCGCGTATCCAGTTGGGCGAGATGCGCTTTACTCCACCTGAGATTTCGGCGTACGTTTTGCGCCAACTCAAGCGCAATGCGGAGCGATTCTTTGGCGCGCCGGTTACGCAAGCGGTCATCACCGTGCCTGCGTACTTCAACGATGCGCAACGCCAGGCCACCAAAGACGCGGGCCGCATGGCGGGACTCGATGTGCTGCGACTGGTGAACGAGCCCACTGCGGCGGCGCTGGCGTACGGACTCGATCGCGCGAAAGAGGGAACCATCGCCGTCTACGATCTCGGCGGAGGCACATTCGACATCTCGATCCTCAAGCTGCGCGACGGCATCTTCGAAGTGCAATCGACCAATGGCGACACTCACCTGGGCGGCGACGATATCGACAACCTGCTGCTGGCGATCGCGCTCGATGAGATTTACTCCGAGCACGGTGTTAATCTGCGCGCGCATCCAGGGGCCGTGCAGGCTCTGCGCAAGACCGCGATCGATGCAAAGATAAGGCTCTCCACCCAGCCCGCCGCGCAATTTGATGTTGAGTTACCTAACGGAGATCGCTACCAGCGCGAAATTCCGCGCGCGGTTTTTGAACTGCTGATCGAGCCGGTGCTGGCGCGCACAGCAGGCCCGTGCAGGCAGGCGATGGCCGATGCCAGTGTCACGCCGGAACAGATCGACGAAGTGGTGCTCGTCGGAGGTTCGACACGTATTCCCGGGGTACGTGCACTGGTTGACGATCTTTTCCACTTGAGTGCGCGCGGAAAGAAGCCGCACACCGAGTTGAATCCGGATGAAGTGGTCACGCTTGGCGCGGCGGTGCAGGCCGGCATTTTGGCGGGCGCATCGAAAGCCACCGACGATATGCTTCTGCTCGATGTGACGCCGCTTTCGCTCGGCATTGAGCAACTCGGCGGAACGGTGGTGCGCATCATCCAGCGCAATTCCACGATTCCCGCTTCGGCCACTGAGCACTTCACCACAGGTGTCGACGGCCAGACGAATGTTGCGATCCATGTCTTACAGGGCGAGCGCGAATTGGCGGCGGATTGCCGCTCTTTAGCGCGTTTTGATCTGAAAGGCCTTCCACCCATGGCAGCGGGTCTGCCGCGCATCGAGGTGAGTTTCCTCATCGACGCCGACGGCATTCTGCACGTTTCCGCGCGCGAGCAGCGCAGCGGAAAAGTGGCGGAGATAGAAGTGAAACCGACCTACGGCCTTACCGACGAGCAGGTCGAGAACATGATTCTCGATTCCTTCGACCACGCCGAAGAGGATTTTTCGAAACGGCTGCTCATCGAAGCGCGTAACGAAGCGGATACGATCCTTGCCGCCGTCGCGCGGGCTCCCAAAAATCCCGCATGGAACGAATTGAGCGCGGAAGAGCAGATGGCGATCATTGCGGCCCGCGACCGGCTCGTTACGGCCAAACAAAGCAACGATCTAGCCGCAATCAGCCAGACCATGGTCGCGCTCGATCAAGCCACGCGCCGCTTTGCCGAGCTGATGATGGATGCAGCGGTTTCTAGCGCCATTCGCGGTAAAACCATGAGCGATGCTGGGAAGGAATTGAAGGAAGCAGTCACCGCGCCGCATGACTTTGCGCCGGCGGAGTTCAAATGACAGCCAACGTCAGAGGGTAGTGCGATAGCATTCACGATGGAGGAAGTTAGCATGAAACGATCCATCCTAGTTGCTATTTTTGCGGCGGCCTTCGCCGTTGCGGCATGCACGCCTGCTGCGCTCGCCGGCGACGAGAAAGACTTTCCGATTAAGGTACATGTCAGCTCTTCGGAGGTGAAAGCGGTATACGGCGGCGTCAATCAGTACATTGCAGTTTTAATCGATGGAAAGAAGTATGAATGGGCACCAACCAGTAAATTTGGCGTAGGCTATCCCATACATCCTGGCGATTATCAGGCCCGTCTTGTTAAGGATGAGGCGAAAGGGAACGGCCAGTTCGATCGGGAGTACGAGATTCTCTTTGCCGACGGCAAGACTACAAAATATCAGGTTGTCGGCGAATTCGAGTAGTACCCGACTACCCAGGCACCAGCGTTCGCCGCGGCTTGCCGCACAACGCGCAGGCTGCGGCGCGAGAGAGCGATAGCGATGAGTGGAGCGAACAACAGCACAATCCCTGCGGAAAAACTGGTTCGCGTTACTTTCCTACCCGAGGGCCGCACAGTGGAGTTCGAATTCGGCACGATGCCGTGGGATCGTCACGGCAAGCCCATGTCGTTTCTCGATGTCGCGGAGAACTTTGGTATTGTTCTCGACCACGCGTGTGGCGGATCGTGCGCCTGCACCACATGCCACTTGTGGGTCAAGGAGGGCGCGGCAGGTTTGAGCGACGCGGACGACGACGAACTCGACCGCCTCGACATGGCCGCCGATCGGCAGTTGAATTCGCGACTGGGATGCCAGACCGTTATCACTCACCCCGGAGATTACGTCGTCGAAATCCCGAGTTGGAATCGCAACTACGTTTCCGAAGGTAAGCCTCTGGCGCTGGCACAGCAAAAGTGAGGAGCCTACATGCCGCGCGAAATTCATTGGACCGACGCAGAAGAGATCGGCATTCAGTTGGCTGAGAAGTTTCCCGACGTCGATCCGCTTACGGTGCGCTTCACCGACCTGCATCGCCACGTGACGGAGCTCGAAGGCTTCGCCGACGATGCGTCCAAGTCGAGCGAGCCGCGCCTCGAAGCGATTCTGATGGCGTGGTACGAAGAGTTCAAGGACGGACAGAAATGACGCACCTGAAGTGTCCAGCCCCCATGCCCTGCGTTTGAAGAGCCAGCGCAAACGCTTGAGGTCCTACCGACCATTCCCTGTCTTCAGTGCCTTTTCAATTCCTGCTTCCGCGAGCGGCGTCATGACTGCGAAGCCCGGAGGAAGGGGATGTACGCCGTCCTTGCTCAGCGTTGCGGGTAGCCCGCCGCGGTCGTCCTTCATCGCGGAGTAGTAGTCTACATAGACGTAACCGCTCTGCGCCGCGAAATTTTTGAGCCACGCATTCACCTGCGCGATTTTCGGCGCGGGCTGGAGTCCCGGCGCCCATTGATAATCAAACGCGGGTAGTATCGAGCACAACACCACGCGAATTCCGTTTGCCGCTGCCAGGTCAGCCATTGATGCAAGGTTTGCCTCCGTCTGCTCCAGAGTCATCGGTCCCGTGTTACCGGCAATGTCGTTGGTCCCGGCGAGAATGACAACCACTTTCGGTTTCAAATCGATCACGTCCTGGCGGAAGCGCACCAGCATCTGCGGCGTAGTCTGGCCGCTGATGCCGCGGTTCACATAGGGCTTGCCGGGGAATGTCTTGTCCAACTTCCAGCCCTGAGTAATCGAGTCACCCATGAAAACCACCCGGTCCTCGCCGGGTTTCGGGGCACCAAGCGTCATGTTGGCCTCCTTGAAGTGCGCAAGCCCGCCAAAATCCATCAGCATTTGCTGGTCGTGCTCAACCCAATACGGATTGTTGGGATGCCCCGAGGGGAGAGTCTGCGGCGTGGGAGCGGTCGACGCACCGGATGTTAATTGCGCAGCCGGAGCCTTTGCTGCGGGCTGAGAGGCAGCCTGCTGAGCTTCGAGTGAAGTCGCGGCGAGAAACCCTGCCAGCAACGCGGTGAGTAACATGATTTTGCAAAAGTTCTTCCGATCCACCTCGGGTCTCCGTTCTGAGTGAAACTGGATTGGGCGGGCGGCGAACCGCCGCGTTCCCACGCGCTACGATTGTAGGCAATCGCGCCTTGGGTCAGCTACCCGGCGGGCCGCTAACTCAATGGCCATACCTCCACGATAAAATTCAATCATGCCCGGCGTAGCAATTTCTCCTGATGTTCTGGCCAAGTACGAGCCCGTGATTGGCCTCGAAGTGCATGTGCAGCTGCTCACCGCGACCAAGGCGTTTTGCAGTTGCGCGAACCGGTTTGGCGCGGACCCGAATACGAATATCTGCCCGGTCTGCCTGGGGCTGCCGGGGGCGCTGCCGGTCACGAACGAGAAAGCCGTCGAGTTTGCCACGCTGGCTTCACTGGCGCTGAACTGCCAGGTGCGCGAGCGGTCGATCTTCGCGCGCAAGAATTATTTTTATCCCGATCTGCCTAAGGGCTACCAGATTTCGCAGTTCGACAAGCCGCTGGCCGAGCACGGATGGATCGAGGTGCCAACGGCGGGCGGGGAGAAGAGACGGATCGGTATCACGCGCCTGCACATGGAAGAGGATGCGGGTAAGAGCCTGCATGAAGGCTTTTTGGACTCTGCCACGCGCACTTATCTCGACCTGAACCGTTGCGGCACGCCGCTGGCCGAGATCGTCAGCGAACCCGACATCCGCACCCCCGACGAGGCCTTTGAATACCTCACGCGGCTTAAAGAAATCTTGCTTTACGCGGGCGTCTCCGATTGCAACATGGAGGAGGGTTCGCTTCGTTGTGATGCAAACGTAAGTGTCCGACTGAAAGGCGCGGAGCGCTTCGGCGCCAAGGTTGAAGTGAAGAACGTCAACAGCTTCAAGTTCGTCCGCGCGGCGCTCGAATACGAAATCGAGCGCCAGATTGAAGTGATCGAGTCCGGCGGGCGCGTGTCGCAAGAGACGCGGCTCTGGAACGCGAACGAAGGACGCACTTACTCCATGCGCTCCAAGGAGCAGGCGCACGATTACCGGTATTTTCCCGAACCCGATTTGCCGCCGGTGTTGGTTTCGCAAGAATTTCTGGAACGCAGAAGAGCGGAGCTCCCGGAGTTGCCTGAGGCGCGGCGTGCGCGGATGATTGCAGAGTACGAGCTTTCAGTGCAGGACGCCCACACGCTTACCGCTTCGCGCGAATTTGCGGATCGCTTTGAGGCGGCGGCAAAAGCCGCGCGCAATCCTCGCCGCGTGGCCAACGTGCTGTTGAGCGAAGTGGGCGGGCGGCTGAAGGCGCTCGGCCTCGAGCAGGAGCAGTCGCCGGTATCGATGGCGGGCATCGTGCTCGCCGCCGATCTTCTCGACGAGGGCAAGATCAGCTCCAAACAGCTAAAGCAGCTCTTCGATTTGTGCTTTGAGAAGGGCGAGGACTTCGGCCCCGTTTACGAGCGCGAGAAACCGCAGCAGATTACCGACGCTTCAGCAATCGAAAAACTGATCGACGAAGTCATCGCGGCCAATCCAAAACAGGTGGAACAATATCGCGCGGGGAAGAAGACCATGGCGGGGTTTTTTGTCGGCCAGGTGATGCGCGCTTCAAAGGGTCAGGCCAATCCCGCACTGCTGAATGAGCTGGTGACGAAAAAGCTGGAAGGTTAGGGCTCAAGAGCCGATATCCAGCCCGGGGTGGTAGAACGGGCCGCCCTTGTAATTGCAGGCAACCACGCCCGCAAACTCTTTCCGATTGCCGCTTACTTGAGCTTTAAGTCCGAGATAAAGTCTTTGCGGTCGTCCCACGAGCTGACGGTTTTGGTCGCGCTCTTTCTGCCGTCTTTCTCCGCCCACAGGTCGAAGTCGACGCTCATATCGACCTGGGCGAAGTGGAAATGGCCGTTCGCGGTGGAAATGTAGCTGCGGATGGACTTGGTCTTCTCGTTTTTAAGGAAGACGGTGGCGCCAACGACCGGCTGTGAACTCTCGTTCAGAACGGTGCCCGATACCGTGCGTTCACCGATATTCTGACCCCATGCGGCCGGCGCCAACAGAGCGCACCTCGAACCTACAGGAATCGCGCCCAATGCCAAAAGACTGCATGCGATCGCAGTCAGACAACTTGCCCGCCTAATTCTCATTCTTCCTCGTCTTCTTCCAAGGGCTCTTCGTCTTCTTCGATGCCCTCTTCCACGCGCGCCAACTCCAGTGGCTCCACGCCCACGACCTCGTATTCCGTCCCACACTCATCGCAGGCTACCACGTCACCTTCTTCCACCTCGTCGATCTCAATATTCAGGTCGTTTTCGCACTCCGGGCAGCTGGCCATAGCAGCGTCCTCACTTTCCATACCAATTTGTATAACGGAATAAGCCGAATTATGCAGCCATCGCTAGTTTTAGTGAGAACCCCGCCTCAGGTCAAGAGCCATGCATCGCTTTAATCCCGGAATTCTTTTTCGAGAATTCATGCTGGCGAACTTCCGTCAAGCCTGAGCGTTTCGGAAGGATGGCACTTGTTGCTGCATTTCCGGTGCAGACCAGCGCTAGCCGGTTGCCCATGCCGACGACGGGTCCCGGCGCACATAAAATCCTGCCATGACCATTGACATCATGACACCGGTCCGCTCCAGCGTTTAACCTGTTGACTGCGATGCCGAGAATTGGCTCCAGCCCGTTCGCCTTTCCCGATTTCCGTGGCGCCACGAGAAGGTTGATCCTCATCAACCTGGCGGCGTTCTTCGTGCTGTGGATCGCGAGTGCGGTGTCGTCCACTGCGGCGCAAATTGCGGGCGCACTCACTTTCGATCCTCATTTATTTTTGCGCGGGTATTTCTGGCAGCCGCTCACTTATAGCTTCGTGCATGCTGGCATTCTGAACACGCTCTTCGAGCTTCTCTCGCTGTGGTTTATGGCGGGGTTCCTCGAGGGCTTTCACGATGCAAGGTGGGTGACGAGCCTTTACGCCGTTTCTGTGCTGGGAGCGGCGCTTGCGGCACTGGCTCTCTATCTTTGCTGCTCGACCCTGGCGCCTTCGCTGGTGATCGGCGCCAATCCGCTCTATGGCTGCTTTGGCGGCATCTTTGGGCTGCTCGCCGCCATCGGCCTGCTCTATGGCGACTTGCAGTTCATGCTTTTTCCTTTACCCATCGGCATCAAGGCGCGTTACCTGGTCATCATCTACGCGCTTATCTCGGTTGCCATGCTTTTCACTCAGCAGCATATGTATGCTTTCGCGCAACTGGGTGGTGCGCTGGCCGGCCTGCTGTTTGTGCGCACGGCGCCGCGGCACGGGTTCTCCTTCATGCTCAGCGAAGGCTGGTACGGCATGCGCAACCGCTATTACCGATGGAAGCGCCGCAAAGCCGCCAGGAAGTTCGAGGTCTACATGAAGCGGCAAGGTCGCACGGTGAAGTTCGACGGCCAGGGTCGTCTCATGGATGACGACCCCGACGATAAGAAGCGGTGGAACTAAATAAGAACAGAGAATAGCCAATAGTGAATAGGAAGTAGAAAAGTGGGATCGGGTGCCCCATCATCGCGACGTTCTTGTTTTTGTCACTAGAGTGGGCCGCGCAGCGGGCGGCGCGATAAAATTTAATTGAAATGTCCATAAAAATTGCCTTTCTCTTTCCAGGACAGGGTTCGCAGGCCGTTGGCATGGGCCGCGAGCTTGCCGAGCGATTTCCCATTGCAGCACAAACTTTTGCCGAGGCCGACGCGGCGCTCGGATTTGCGCTTTCGAAGCTTTGTTTCGAGGGGCCCGAAGAGACTCTGCGCCTGACCGAGAACACGCAGCCGGCCATCATGACGGTGAGCGTGGCTGCGGCGCGAGTGCTTGCCGAGCACGGCGCCCAACTAGGAGTCGCCCCGGCGCTGGCCGCTGGCCACTCCCTCGGCGAATGGTCGGCGCACGTGATCGCAGGAACACTCAGTTTTGCCGACGCGGTGCGTGCGGTAAAGGCGCGCGGCGCAGCCATGCAAAAGGCGGTTCCGGCCGGCGAGGGCGCCATGGCCGCCGTGCTCGCGCTCGATGCCGCGCAGGTAGCTGAGGCTTGCGAAGAAGCGGCGCGCGAAACCGGCCTCCACGAAGCCCGCCTCGTCGTGCAAGCCGCCAACCTGAACTCGCCCACGCAGACGGTCATCTCAGGCGCTGCGGCGGCTGTCGAAAAGGCTGCGGCGCTGTGCAAAGCCAAGGGCGCGCGGCGTACTGTCCCGCTTCCAGTCAGCGCACCCTTCCATTGCGCGCTCATGCAGCCCGCGCAGGAGGAAGTGGCGCGCGTGCTCGCCGGACTTACGCTCCACGATCCCCGCATTCCCGTCGCCGCTAACGTCACCGGGAGCCTCGTTACCACTGCAGACGCCGCGCGCGACGCGCTTATCCGCCAAGTGACAGGAGCTGTGCGCTGGATGGACTGCGAGCAGGCGCTGAAGGGTGCGGGCGCGAGTCTCTTCATCGAAGCCGGCCCCGGCAAGGTGCTCTGCGGCCTGCTCAAGCAATTCGATCCGGAACTCAAGTCGCTGAACGTGGAAGACGTGGCGAGCCTGGAAAAGACGCTGGCGGAACTGGTCTGATTCAATTCGGCGGCACGCCAGGCCGCGGCTGCCCCATCTGCGGCGGGTTCGGAGTCACGAATCGCACCTCGACCGGTACACGTGCCCGCACCGGCCTTCCATTCTTCTTTGCCGGATCGAAGTGATACTGCGCCACGGCAACGGCTGCGCTCGCATCCAGCCCGTACCCCGAAGATTTCTGCAGGCAAAGGCCGTGCGGAGCACCCTTCGTATCCACAACCACACTCACGATTACGTTGAAGTTGCCAATGTGCGTCTCGCCGGCGTCCATCACCGCGTCCTGTGTAATCGGCGCCGGCACCGCGCTCTTCACCTTGGGCGGCATCACGCCTTTATCCTGCGGACCGGCGATGCCGTTTGCGCGCAGGCTGTCGTGAAAGTGCGCCGGGCAGAGAGGCACTGTCAGGTCCGGTCCCATGGAGTAAGGCGAGCGCACCGTGCCCACTTCTCCCGGTTCGTGTGCCGGCGACAATGCCGCCTTTTGCGCCAGAGCCCAACCTGCCACAACGATCAGCAGGCTCAGCGTACCAAGCACTTTGCCCATCGGTCTCTCCTTTCCGCTGTTCTAAGCGGGTTAGATGCAGGCGGAGGGAAAGCGTCATGCGGCCGCCAGTTCGTGGAGCAGGAATGCGTAGTCCAGTGCGATCTCCTTCAGATAGTCGTAGCGGCCGCTCGCGCCGCCGTGTCCGGCCTGCATGTTCGTCACCAGCAGCAGCGGGTGGTTGCCCGTATTGAATGTGCGCAATTTTGCTACGTACTTGGCCGGTTCCCAGTACATTACCTGGCTGTCGTGCAGGCTGGTTTTCACTAACATTGCCGGATAACTCGCCGCGCGCAAGTTATCATATGGCGAATAACTCAGCATGTAGCGGAAATACTCTTCCTGGTTGGGGTCGCCCCACTCCTCGTATTCGGGAACCGTGAGCGGCAGCCCAGCGTCGAGCATGGTATTCATCACGTCGACAAACGGGACGTGCGAAAGCACGACGCGAAATAGCTCCGGCCGCATGTTCGCGACCGCGCCCATCAGCAAGCCGCCAGCCGAGCCGCCCTCGATGGCGACGCGGCAAGGGTCGCCGTAGCCGGCTGCGGTTAAATGTTCGACACAAGAAATGAAATCGGTAAACGTATTGCGCTTGAGGAGCATTTTGCCGGCGTCGTGCCACGGCTTGCCTAGGTCGCCGCCGCCGCGGATGTGCGCGTAGGCCATGACCATGCCGCGATCGAGAAGGCTCAGCCGGTTGGAACTGAACCCGAGCGGTAACGCATAGCCGTACGATCCGTAGCCGTACACATAAAGCGGATTCGACTGCTTGCGGCGATCTTTTCGGTAGACGATGGAGATGGGGACGGCGATGCCATCTGGCGCCGTGGCATGGATGCGTTCGCTTGCGTAGAGTGTGCGGTCGAATCCGCCGGGAATCTCAAGCTGCTTGAGCAGCGTCGAAGTGCTCGTTGCGATGTCGTACTCGTAGACGGAGCTTGGTGTCACCAGCGACTGATAGCCGTAGCGATACGTAGTCGTATCGAAGATGCGGTTGATGTGCGGGTGGGCGCTGTAGGCGGGCTCGGGGAAGGCGATCTCGCCGGAAGGAGCGGCCTCGCGTCCGGCATCAACAAACTTCCACAGGCGCAGGCGCGGCAGTCCATCCTCGCGTTCGCAGGCGAAGAAAAATCCTGCAAATAGGCTCACGTCTTCGATCATGATGGCGTCACGATGCGCGATCAGCTCCGTCCAGTGCTCGCGCCCCGGCGTTTCCACTGGCGCTGTTACCAGGCGAAAGTTGCGTCCGCGATCGTTGGTGCGGATGAACCAGAGTCCGTTGCGATGGTCGAGCGAGTACTCGTGCTCGTCCTCGCGCGGGGCGATGATGCCGAACGTGCCGGTGGGGTCGTCGGCCTTGAGAACGCGCGCCTCGCTTGTGGTATGACTGGCCGACTCGAACACGATGTACTTGCCATCGCGCGTGCGACCGACGGCGAGATTGAAGCGCTCGTCGTCTTCTTGATAGACCAACTCAGCCGGGTTGGTCTGCCGAACGCAGTTCCGAAACAGTTGGTACTGCCGCTTCTGCTGCTCGTCCTCCACGGTGTAGAAGAGCGTGCGGTTGTCCGCAGTCCAGGTGACGGATCCCACGCGTTCGACCTCGTCTGTAAGCGTTTCGCCGGTCGCAAGATCCTTGATATGCAGCGTGTACTGGCGGAAGCCCGTGGTGTCGGTGGTGTAAGCCAGCCAGTGTCCGTCGTCGCTGATGTCGGTGTCGCCGATCGAGAAAAACGTGTGGCCCTTGGCCAGCTCGTTTCCGTCGAGCAGAATTTCTTCCGGCGCATCGGCGTCCGGCCCGGCGGCCCCGCCTCGTTTGCGGCAATAGATGCCGTACTGCAAACCTTCCTCAGTGCGCGAGTAGTACCACCATGCGCCGTCACGGTAGGAGACCGAGATGTCGGTCTGCTTGATGTGGCTCAGCATCTCCTGGTAGAGCTCTTCGCGCAGCGGGGCGAGCGGAGCCATTACCGCCTCCGCGTAGGCGTTTTCGGCTTCGAGATACGTGGTGACGTCGGGATTTTCTTTATCGCGCAGCCATGCGTAGTCGTCGGCCAGCAGCACTCCGTGCATTTGCGTTTCGGTGTGGCATTTGCGGGCAATCGGGGGCGTAGGAATCGTCGCTTCTGTCATTTCTCTCTCAGTGTAGAACCTGGCGGCGCGGGAACTTCCGCCCCCCTGCCAACGTACAATGGAGAAGCAATGAAAGGTTCTGGCCACGCACGTTTTGCCGTGTTTCTGCTCTTACTGGCGGCGCTTTTCGCTTTTTTTGCCCTTCCTTCGCACGCCGAGCGCGTGGCCGACCTGCCCCAGCCCACCGACTACGTGAGCGATTTTGCCCATGTGCTCTCGCCCGAGGCCATAGCGCGGCTCGACGCTCTTTGCGCGCAACTGGACCACAGCCAGGCCAACGCGCAGATTGCCGTGGTAACGGTGCACGACCTGGACGGCGATGATTCGGCCGACTACGCCACGCAGTTGGAAGACCACTGGAAGATGGGGAACAAGGGCCAGAACCGGTACGCACTGGTGCTTCTGGCAGTGGCCGACCACAAATACCGCATTGAAGTTGGCTATGGCCTCGAAGGCATTTTGCCCGACGGAAAAACCGGCGACATCGGCCGCAGCATGGTTCCCGACCTGAGGGCAGGCGATTATGATGGCGCGGTCACGGCGGCTGTAGGCGGAGTCGCCCAGGTGATTGCCGAAGACGCTCATGTGACGCTGGATAATGCGCCCGTTCCGGCCGGCGATCTCGCGCCGCAAAAACCGCCATCCGGCGCCAAGGTGATTGAAGGCGTCGTTATCGCGATTGTCATCATTTTTTACGTGCTTCGCGTTTTCGGTGGTTTCGGACTGTTTGGCTTGTGGGGTCTGGGACTCATGTCGGGCGGTGGCCGAGGCGGTGGTGGTTTTGGCAGCGGTGGATTCGGCGGAGGCGGCGGAGGCGGAGGCTTCGGCGGATTTGGTGGTTCCGGTGGTGGTTTTGGCGGCGGCGGAGCCGGAGGAAGCTGGTAAAAGTGCAGCTCTCAGCCGTCAGCTTTCAGATTATTCTGTTCAGTCCGAAGCCGAGTTGCCGAAACTAAGAGCTAAGGGCTGAAAGCTAATAGCTGTTCAACGGAGGAGATACAAACTATATGAGCAAGGGACTTGGAATTACGCTGGCCGTTGTGGGTGTTCTGCTGTTGGCGGTTTTGATGGTCTTTTTCAGTTATCAGAGCGCCAGGAACCAGATGGTAGCTAAAGATCAAGTAGTGAAAGAGGCGTGGTCGAATGTGGACGCGGATCTCGAGCGCCGCGCCGACCTGATTCCTAATCTCGTGGAGACCGTGAAGGGGTTCACCAAGGAGGAGAGCACGGTGTTTGGTGACATCGCCAATGCGCGCGCAGGAATGCTGAATGCGCAAGGCCCCCAGGCGAAGATCGCGGCCAACAACCAGCTCGAGGGAGCGATCGGCCGGTTGCTGTTGCTCACCGAGAACTACCCACAGTTACGTTCGAGCGACCAGTTCATGCGCCTGCAGGACGAACTGGCCGGAACTGAAAACCGCATCAAGGTCTCGCGCGTGCGTTACAACGACGCCATCCGCGACTACAACACCTTCATCCTGCAATTCCCCAATAATATCTGGGCGGGGATGGCCGGATACCACCAGAACAACGCGTACTTCGAGGCCAGTCCTGCTGCGCAGGTCGCGCCCGTAGTCAAGTTCTAGGGCTGTTTGGTCATCAATGGCTGACCGGTGCGGGCGAGGACGCTCGCACAACAGCCGGCCGGAGGCCGGCGCTACATTCCGCAAGCCGGAAAGTCATGCGCCAGCGATCTTGCGCGGATAAAGTTCTTCGTTCCGGAGGCAAGCACTAGAAGGGCCATTCCGCCTGCGCGGAATGGCCCTTCTAGCTCAGAGCTTTGCTGGGATGGCCTACTTGAACGATGCGATGGCGCTGGCCTCGTCGTCGTAGATATCGAAGACGGTATACAGCTTGGTCAGCTGCAATAGGTCATGGACCTTCTTGGTCAGCTTGAGCAGTTTGAGGCTTGCGCTCTGGTTACGGGCTGTAGTGTAGGCGCTCACCAGTTCACCCAGGCCCGAGCTATCGATATAGTTCACTTCACCCAGATTGAGCAGGATGCGCCGCTGTCCTTTGGCGATCAGGTCGCGAATGGCGTCGCGCAGCTGCACGCTGCCCTCGCCGAGTGTGATCCGCCCGCTTAGATCCAGAACAGTGACGCCGTCCACTTCACGGGAAGCTATCGCAAGTGCCACGGAAATTCCTCCTTGTTAATAATTTGGTTATAGCATCTTCGCGGCCGGCGGTCTCAGGAACAATTTCCTGGCCTGTGCGGTCGCGGGTAGAAAACAATGATCCCGCGCGTCGCTCCTAATTCTTTCCGGCGGCGGGCGCGAGATGTTTCACCAGCTTCAGCTCCGTCCCGGGGTGCAGTTGTCGAAAGTGTACCTCATCCATCAGGGACCGGATGAGAAAGATACCGCGGCCTGTGCCGCGGAGAAGGTTTTCTTCAGCCAGTGGATCGGGCACCTTTTCAGGATCGAAGCCACGGCCCTCGTCGGCAATAGTAATCACCAGGTCTGTGCCGGTGTTTTCCATGGATACGTCGATCTGGCGGGCTGGATCGTACTCATTGCCGTGCAACACAGCGTTAATGGCGGCTTCGCGCACCGCCATGGCGATATGAAAGCGCTGGTCCTCGTCCAGGCCGGCGTCAATTGCCAGCTGATCGGCGGCTGCTTCCACTTCTCCGACGCTATCCATGGTGGAGTTCATCTTGAAGCTTCGCCGTCCTCTGCTGGGTTCGCTCACCGGGCTGTCTTCGGCCTCCGCCGGAGCGAGTGGGGTTATTCCGCCCCAGCTCCGTGAACCTTCTCGAAGTTTCAAGTCTGAATGCGATTGTGTCAAGGTTAACCCAAATCCCCGTGTTTGACGCGTCTTCGCGACGTGTTATGGGATGGGCGCAAACCTGCTCCAAGGGTCTACACTCATCCCATGAGCACGCGAGCCACGGACATGCGACCCGAGGAGACGCGAGTCGAGCCGCGCACCACAATCCGTGTCAGCCTGACGGCGATCCTCGGCATGCCGGTGACCGATGCGCAGGGGCATCTATGCGGCAAGCTGAAGGATATTGCCGTGACCACCGGGCCGGAGGGCGGTAAAGTGGCTGGCCTGGTGCTCAAAACACGCACCGGTCTTTCGCTGGTTCCTTCTCAGGAAGTGATGGAAACCCCGGCCGGTACGCTCGAATTGCGTTCGGGCGCTGTTATCGTCCCGCTCAAGGACGACAGTAATTATCTTTTCCTGCAGCAGGACGTGGTCGACCGCCAGATTATTGACATCAACGGCCGCAAGGTGGTCCGCGTAAACGATGTGGACCTGGAATGGATGGGCCAAGGCGCGGCGCACCTGATGCGCGTGGCCGAGGTGGAAGTCGGGCTGCGCGGCGCTTTCCGCCGCGTTTTCAAAGGCGTTTTGCCGCGCGTCCGGCTTGAAGCTGTGTCGCGCAAGTTCAGTGCGCGCGCCATTCCGTGGCAGTTTGTGGACGTCATCGAGCCCGATCCGGCGCGGCGCGTCAAGCTGCGCATCGAGCACGAGCGCCTGGCCGACATTCACCCCTCCGAGCTGGCCGACATTCTGGAGGATCTTGCACCCGCCGAGCGCGAGGCCGTCTTTACCTCGCTCGACGAGGAGGTGGCTGCCGAAACCCTCGAGGAAGTCGAGCCCAAGCTGCAAAAGGCGCTGCTCGAAAAGCTCGACGACGAGCGCATCGCCGACATCGTGGAAGAGATGGATCCCGGCGCCGCGGCCGACCTGCTCTCCGAACTGCCCGAAGCTCAGTCCGACGCCATTCTCGAGGAGATGGAGCCGGAGGAGCGGCAGGAGGTGGAAGGGTTGCTCGAGTTCGACGAGCACTCCGCCGCCGGCTGCATGACCACGGGGTTCGTTTACCTGGGTATGGATGCCACGGTCGCGCAGGCCGTGGAGGCGTTGCGCAGCTTCGACGGCGATCCGGAAAGCGTGACCGAGGTTTATCTGCTCGACGAAAAGCGCATTCTGCGCGGCGCCGTATCGTTGGCGCGACTCGTTATGGCGCATCCCGACACGCACCTGCGCGTTCTTTCCGAGCCCCGCGTGCTCTCGTGCCCAGCTGACTTGAACCAAAACGAGCTGGCAGAGATGTTCGACAAGTACAACCTTCACGCCCTTCCGGTCGTCGATCCGCAGGGCCGCATGGTGGGCGTGGTCCAGTCCGAGCAGGTCATCAGCTTCCTGCGCGAGAAGCTGTAGTCATTCCGCCTGACGGTATTGACTGCAGTCGCCGGGTTCATGTGGTGGAACCATTCTTGGAAAGTCTGCTGGATCGCCATGTATTTACACCGGTGCGACGGTCGCCAAGGCTGGTGTGGACTTCTTTGCTGGCTGGGCCTCTGGGGTGGGGGCTCAGCTTGCTTCCGCCGAAATGCTCGCATTCCTGTTCGTTATCTCATTGAATGGATTCATCTTCTGCTGCCTCGCCGTCTGGCCCGATGTGAAGGAATGGTTCGAAAGCCAGCCCTGACGAGCTCCATTCGCGAGGAACCTATTGGCGTCGCAGCCCCTTGAGCCATTGCTGACCGATTCCTGAATTTGACCATTGTGAGCAAAATTGCTCATATTCTGATCTCGCATATCGGCTAGCCTCGGAGAAAGTGCGCGGATTTGTCCGGATTTGTGAAAGAATCCAAATATGCTCCAATTTCCAAAGATCATCCAGGGCGGCATGGGCGTAGGTGTGTCCAATTGGCGCCTGGCCCAGGCCGTTTCGAAACTCGGCCAGTTGGGCGTCGTGTCTGGTACGGCGCTCGATTCGCTCTTTGTGCGTCGCCTCGCCGACGGCGATCAGGGCGGATACATGCGCAGGGGATTGGATGCGTTCCCGTTTCCTGAGATGGCGAAGCGCATATGGAATGAGTACTTCGTTTCCGGCGGAAAGCCCGTCGATGCCTCTTATCCCAACTTGCCGATGCACCAGAAACGCGATGTGCGTAAGCTCGTCGAGCTATGCATGGTTTCGAACTTTGTTGAGGTTTTTCTGGCCAAAGAAGGCCACAAGAATCCAGTGGGCATTAACTACCTTGAAAAGGTGCAGATTCCCCATCTGCCCTCGATCTATGGCGCCATGCTGGCGGGCGTAGGCTACGTACTGATGGGCGCGGGCATCCCCCTGCACATTCCGGGCGTGCTCGACGCACTCGCGTTGCAGCATCCGGCAGAGTACAAATTGATGATTACCGGTGCAGCGCAAGGCCAGTCAGCGGCTCTGGACACGCCCATGCAGTTCGACCCTGCAGAATATGCCGAGGGTCCGCTTCCCGTGCTGCATCGCCCGAGATTTCTCGCCATCGTCTCTTCGAACACCTTGGCGTCCACCATGCTGCGCCGGGCGAGCGGTAAAGTCGACGGACTCGTGATCGAGAGCCCCACGGCCGGCGGGCACAATGCGCCTCCGCGCGGCAAGCTGCAATTGAATGCTGCCGGTGAGCCCGTCTATGGCGAACGCGACCGGGTCAATATCCCCGAACTGCGTGCGCTCGGCGTTCCCTTCTGGTTGGCCGGCGGATACGGAAATGCCAACAAGGTGCGCGAGGCGCTGGACCAGGGCGCGGCGGGCGTGCAGACCGGCACCGCATTTGCCTTCAGTCAGGAATCCGGACTGCGCTCCGATCTTAAGCAACGGCTTTTGCAACACGCGGCCGCTGGCACCGGCCAGGTCTTTACCGATCCACTCGCCTCGCCCACTGGCTTTCCTTTCAAAGTGGCTCAGCTTGAAGGCACTTCTTCGTCGCTGAATGTTTATGAGGAGCGCGCGCGCGTTTGCGATCTAGGCTATTTGAGAGAGCCCTACTTCACGCCTGAGGGAGGCATCGGTTATCGCTGCGCTGCCGAACCGGTCGCGAACTACGTGGCCAAGGGCGGTAAGGTTGAGGATACGGCGGGCCGCAAGTGCCTGTGCAATTCTCTATTGGCCAACGTCGGCTACGCGCAGGTGCGTAACGACGGGAGCGTTGAACCTGCGCTGGTCACGATAGGCGACGATTTGAATACGGTCGCGCAATTCCTGGCGCCGGGCCGCGACAGCTATAGCGCCGCGGATGTGGTGGAGCGCTTGCTGAGCCTGAGCGCGGACGTGGCCGAACCGGTGCTTGAGGCGACGGCCTAACCGTTCGGCAAGACCAAGCCGGCTCAGCCTCAAACCTGATCCATCAATGCTTGCGGCCCGCAAGATAGGCATTGATCGCCTGCTGCCACTCGGTGCCCGCCTTCTTATCGTGCTCGCTCATCGCCGCCACATGTTCGTTGCCTTCGATGGTGAGCGCGGTCCGCGCGTAATTTACGTGAACCGTTGTCGAATCCGCATCGGCCGGCTCGAAGCGCACATCGATGACCGTTACCATGATTTCCGGCCTGAAGTACACGTACTGAAAATGCCGCGCCTCCCGGTCTAAAAGCGTATTCACCCAGACAGTTGTGGCGGACCCTTTATGCACTGTGAAGACCGCGCCTTGCTGATCGCGCGCCGGCTGCGGGTAAACGAACGCGGGGTCCCAGTCAGAACCTGCCCAGGCGCGCTCGCCTTCTGGTCCGAACAGGGGCGCGGCCTCGGCATAGGGCGCATGAACCAGAAGATCGAAGCTGGTTTCAAGGGGCAGCAACGTCACTGGCGAGACAGGAGCAGGCCGGGTGGACCCCGGAGCCACAATGACCGCGCCGGCAACAGCCAGAAGCAGAGTCCTCATCTTTTCTTCTCCTTGAGGTTGTGGCTGTCTGAGGCCTTCAGGGTCATGCCGTAAAGAGATTTGAACTGTTCGATCTCTTTGAGCGTCCGGGCGGAAAAGGGAACGATTTTACCCTCAAAGGCATGGAGAACAATTCCTTCCAGAAGATCGCCGAGAGTCATATCCTTTTGCTCGGCGAGCGCCTTCAGGACTTTGAGCATGCGCTTTTCCATGCGCACACCCGTCTGGACGCGCTCGACAACAACGGGTTCTCGCTTTTGAATTTCCTGCGGCATTGGCGTCTCCTATTATCTTGGTACCAAGATACTTTGGTACGCATTATTTGTCAAACTTTTCCGCGCAATGGTTCCCAGGGCAAGTCAGCGAGGGACAGTCGGGAAGACCGTGAGCCGCAACTGTGTTGATCCATAGGGAACGAGCGTGACGCGCTCCACTTCCCCGGCCGGGCGATTGAGGTTCAAGTCCGGGAGCGGTGGAGTGAATTTCTGCTCCGGCTTGTCCGGGCTCGATTGCAACTCCCACCCCTCGATCTTTCTCACCGGCACATTCAATGTGACGGGAGGATTCTCCCATGGGTCGACGATAGATCCGGGAACCTGTCCGAGCACACGCTCGGGATTGGTCTTGACGCGCACATCGCGCTCGAGATTTTCCGGATCGAGGACGAGACCGTAGTTCCAGTCGCTGGCCGGGGTAGCTTCCCAACTGGGAAAATCCTCGGTGGTGAATTTCGTCTCCACGCGCGATGTCCATTGCTCCTGGATGGGCAGCGAGTAGACGATGGGGCCGCGCTCGATGCCGATGCCGTTCTGCGGCCAGCGAGTGACGGCCAGCTTCATGGGCAGAGTCAGCGCGATCCGGTCGCCGGGGTTAAACGTGCGGCGCAGGATGATGAATCCATTTTGGTCGCGCACGGCCGGTACCGGCGTTCCGTTGACTTGAAGGCGTGGCGCCGAACACCAGCCGGGCACGCGCAGCGCCAGCGGAAACGCGATCGGCAGCTCGGCGTCGATCTTGAATTCGATGCGCTCGCGGAAGGGATAATCGGTGGTCTGCGCGATGCGCACCAAGTCGCCGCTGTTGCCTACGCGAGCGGTGACTGTGCTGGGTCCGTACAACACGGCCGCCAAACCGCCGTCGGCGGTCTTCATCCACATGCGAATGGCGTAGTTGGGAAAGATGCGATGGACGTTGCCGCCGCAGCAAGCTGTGTTCTGCCCGGGGTTGGGCTGGTATGCCATCATCCTCCCGCCGTGCGCCATCACGTTGTGATCGGAGTTGAGCGTGGCCAGGAACTGGTTGGGACAGGAAAAATACTGCAGCGCCTTCCAATCGTTTTTGATGGCTCCGGGCGCGGCATTGAAACAGGCGCGCTCCACGCGGTCGGCCCACACGGCGTGGCCCGTAGCCATCAGCATGTAGCCCCACGACCATGTGTGATCGGCAATGTCGCAGGTCTCGTGGGAATCGAGCGACGTGACGGTGCGATACGCCTCGGTCGTCGAAGGAATGCCGTCGATCAGCATGTGATGATCGAAGATGCGCCGCTCGGCCGCCGCGGCAAAGCGCAGATACTCTGGGTTTCCCGTGTAGAGATAGAGAATGGCGGGCAGCTTCGCGATTTCGGCGTAGGTGACGCCGTGCGTGTCGATAGGAGTTGCGGCGAAGACACGCAGCTCCGACAGGTCGGCGTAACCCGGATTTTCATTTTTCATGAATCCGCGCCAGGCATTCTCGGCTAGTGCCAGCAAGGCAGGGTCGCCTGTGCGCGCGTAGGTCCAGAGCATTCCCTCGATATTGGTGACGTTCCTGACCGGCTTTCCGTAGTCTGCGCGGTCGGAGAGGAAATGCTTGCGCAGTGCTGCAGGAATTTCGTTGCTCGCAAGATCGCCCGGCGGCGCTGTGGCGTCGGAGAGTGCTGCCAGCCCGCGGAAGAACACGTTCTGTGGCCAGCGATGAAAATCGCCCACGGGATCCTCAAAAAAATTCGGGCCAAGATAGCCGTTGGCATCGAGGTGCGCGAGTGTGTAGTCGAGCGAGGCGCGGACCTGTGTCATCAGATCTTTGTCCTCGAGCACGAGAGCTAGCCGCGTTGCGCCATCGAGCCAGTAGGCCTTTTGCTCCCATGGCCACCAGGATTCGGCGGTCTCCTCGCCTGCCCAATAGGTGTCGCTGAATGGCCAGGAGACCTGCGGCAGCTTCGAGCCCAGTTGCACGGCCTGTTTTTCAAGGTAGCCACGCAGCCAACCCTCGGGCCGCACGGCTCCGGGAGCGAGCGGCTCCAGCGCACCGAAGTAGGTGACGCCGGAATGCGTCTCTTCGGCTGCAAACGAGAGCCTTCCATTCGCCAACGCGGCAGAAGCCAGCAACGCAAGGCGAATAAACTCACGGCGGTTCCACTCCAATCCACCTAGGCTTACGGAATTCTTCATGCTGTCCTCTCTTGCGGAATTCTTTCGAGTGCAGTCGCGTGTTTCGAAATGCAACAGCGAATTCTAGCACGGGCATTGAGGGCAAAAGTTCGTGCCCGGCCGGACTGCTTCAATTGAAATATCGGCAAAAAATGCCGCAGCGACTCGTGCCATTGCGGTCTGGCCTGTTATGGTCAGGAGGGAAGTCCATACTCGCAATCATTCATCAAAATGAACCCGCCATAGGAAACTCGCATCGTTATGTGGAAGCGCTGGCGAATCCGGATACTTCTCTTTTTGGCCGTTCTCGGCCCCGGGTTCATTACCGCTAACGTCGATAACGACTCCGGCGGTATCTTCACCTACTCTCAGGCCGGCGCACAGTACGGCTACACCCTCCTGTGGACCATGATCCCCATCACCATTGCGCTTATCGTGGTGCAGGAGATGTGCAGTCGCATGGGGGTGGTCACGGGCAAGGGCCTCAGCGACTTGATCCGCGAAGAGTTCGGCCTGCGCATCACCTTCGTGCTCATGGTGCTGCTCGTGGTGGTCAATTACACCAACGTAGTCACAGAGTTCATCGGCATCGCCGGCTCGCTGCACCTCTTCCATGTGTCGAAGTTTATTTCCGTGCCCATCTGCGCTTTCCTCGTATGGGCGCTGGTTCTGCGCGGCGACTACAAGAGCACCGAGAAAATATTCCTTGCCGCCTCGCTCGTCTACATTGCCTATATTTTTGCCGGCGTTCTTGCCCAGCCCAATTGGCACGAGTCCCTGCGCGCCACGGTTGCGCTGCCCAAAAAATCAGTGTGGAACGAAAGCTACATCTACATGGCGATTGGCGTAGTTGGAACGACCATTGCCCCATGGATGCAGTTCTATTTGCAGTCGTCGATTGTGGAGAAGGGGATTCGCGTGAAGGACTACGCGGCCTCGCGCCTCGACGTGATCGTGGGCTGCGTGTTTACAGACGTGATCGCCTGGTTCATCATCGTGGCCTGCGCGGCAACGCTCTTCGTGCACGGCATGGGGGCAATTCAAGTCGCCGCCGATGCTGCCGAAGCCATGCGCCCGCTGGCCGGCGACTACGCCTTCATCCTCTTCGCTTTCGGGCTCTTCAATGCATCGCTTTTTGCGGCGTCCATTCTCCCGCTCTCCACGGCCTACACGGTATGCGAGGGCCTGGGAGTGGAGTCGGGCGTGGACAAAAACTTCCGCGAGGCGCCGTACTTCTACTGGCTCTACACGCTGCTCATCGTTGGCGGAGCGCTAACGGTCCTGGTGCTGCCCGACTCGCAACTGGTGAACGTCGCGATCCTGTCGCAGGTGCTCAACGGCGTTCTGCTGCCGGTGATTATCATCCTCATGCTCCTGCTCATCAACCGCTCCGACCTCATGGGCAAATACAAGAACTCGCGCCTGTGGAATTGGATCGCGTGGGGTACCAGCATCATCGTCATCGGCATGACGTTTGCCATGCTGTGGGGATTGATGACCGGGCACTGAGTCAGCGAGTCAGCGGCCGGGCGATGTGCGGGTACTAACTTCCGCTCTTCATGTAAGGTTAAGACTCAAACGGTCACGACCATCGGAATCGGCCCAAAACAGAACGGCAGACGTCAATGCGCTCGCTGATTTGCTGAAAGCAGGCCACCATCCTTACAGCAGTTTTCCTGCCGCCAGGTCTTTGATGAGTCCGCGATCGGCCGCCAGAAACTCGTAGCTGGGCAGGTCTTCGAATTTTACCCAGCGCACCTGCTGATAAATTTGGTTGTCGATCTCGCCGCTGAATGCGCGCACTGCGAAGAATTGCAGGTCCACAGCGCCTCCGCGGCGGTAGTGGTGACGAATGTGCGTGACTGCGGGACCTACCTCCGCGCGAATGCACAGTTCCTCGGCCAGTTCGCGAGCCAGCGCTTGCTGCGGGCTCTCGCCGGGCTCGATCTTTCCTCCGGGAAACTCCCACAACGAGCCCATGGGCTGATCTGCGCGGCGCTGGCCGATCAGCACTTCTTTGTCGCGCACGATCAGCGCCGCCGCCACAAAGCGAAGTGTGGGCGCTGGCGGCCTGCCCGTCGAACCTGCCTCGTTGTCCTGCACACGTCTAGTGTAAACCTGGTAAAACGAAGGCGATCCGCAGATGGGGTTCCTCTTGGGCCGGCTTAATAAACTCAACTAGCCTTGGCTGGCCGATTCGCCATTGACCGCCGCATCGGTCCCCTCAGCGGTCTTGGGCCGGTAATAGCCCCAACCCTTCTTTGCCGCCGCCTCCACGAGCGACGGAGACGGATTGACGGGGAACGCGCAACGCGCCATTTCTAGCATTGCCAAGTCGTGAACGGAGTTGCCGAAGACCGCATCGGGGCGGAGAATGCCCACACGCTTGAGCGCGGAGGCCTTGGCTTCGTCGGTCGGCACATCGACGATGTCGCTGGTGATGAGGCCGTCCTTGACGCGCACCTCGGCTGCCAGAATGCGCTCGTCGGGAATGCCGAAATCGCGCAAGCCCTCGGCGATCACCCAGCGATTCGTGGAACTGACCGCCCAAAGCTCGACTCCGCCCTCACGCATCTTGGCCACCAACGCCAGCAATTCCTCGAAGATGTGCTTACGCACGAACTTGTCGACATATCGGGCCGCGGCGGCGCGCAGCTCCGCCTCGCGCAGGCCGGCGTAGATCTGCACCATCTCGGCGCACATCGCCACTTCGCTCACGTTGCCCGCTTGGTAATCGCGATAGCGCGTGTCGATCCAATCGTGAGTCGAGCGCGATACCAATCCCTGTTCCAGCGTCCAGGCCATGAACCCGTAGCCCGCGTCACCGCCCCAGAGCGTTCCGTCGCAGTCGAACACCGCGACCTTTGGCTTGCACTCAAACACCAGGCGCTCAAACTCTTCAGTTGTCCATTGGTGAACTTCGATATGTGTAGCTGTCAATCGCTCCTCAATCCCGCCTGAAAGATTCATCTGGTTCTATTTTCATCGAAATCGCCGACAATTGCACGTGGAGATGCGACCGTGTATGTGAATGCAGCATGAACAGAGTTAACCCACCGGTGCGGAAATGTCAGACAAATGGTTGAGAGACTCCCAGCGCTGGCGGGCTTCGTGAAAGCACTCGCCGGCGATGTGCACCAGCACGCGCGACTGTTCCCAGCGGTCCGATTCTTCGCGCCCGCCAAAGGTTCGCGCATAGTAGAACTCTGGCCCCAGCAATTCCGGCGTAAAGCAGAAGGGGTCGAAGAGCGGTCTCCGTACCAGAAAACCGAAAAACGATTCCGTCCACAGCGCGCGAAAGTGGGTGACGTACGGGCGCCCTTCCACGGAGCCATCGCCGATGTCTATTTGCATGGAGCCGGGATTGCCGATGCGTCCGTGCAGAAATCCGATCCTGTCGAGTGCGGGTCGCATAAACTCCAATTTGTTCTCGAAGCCGCCGTAGACCATCTCGGTTCCCGTGTACCAGTGCGAAAAATCGCCATTGAGTTCGAGCTCCGGAAAGCGCAGCAGGAAATGCACCGTGCGCCACGGGTCCTGAAGAATGGTTGCGCGATGCGTCTCGGGATAAAGCCGAATAGAGTATTTCGCCGAAGCTTCGAGAACGGAATCGATCAGCGCGTACGCCTTGTCGTCGTTCTCCGTGCCCCAACCGACATGGAGCGTCAGGCATTCGAGGCCCGCTTCGTGTGCTTCTTTGGCGAGCGGAGCGGTCTCTGCCGGCGTATTCACACGGCCGCTGCCGCAGACGCCGAGCCCGAGATTCAGCGCCTCATCTTTGCCCGCGTGATCGAGCGGTTGCGTGAACTGCACGCCGTCGTAACCGGCGTCGCGAATCGCTTCGAGACCATTCGCGTGTTGCGGCATGTCGCCGAAGGCCTGCAGGTTCATGAATACACGCAGGCGCGGATCGCGTAATTCATCGGGAGTTTTTATGTCTGGTGATGTCATAGCTAAAACTCGTCGTAAGCAATTTGCCGCGCGGAAACGCCGATTGACTCGAGCATCCGGTTGCAGGCTTTGATCATTTGCGGCGGACCGCACAGGTAATATTCTGCGGATTCCGGATGCGGGTGATCGCGGAGGTATTTCTCCAGCACCACCTGATGGATGAAACCCTCATGACCGATCCAAGTGTCTTCCGGCAACGGCGATGAGAGTGCGAGATGGAACGAAAAATTGGGATGGCTCGCCTCAAGGGCGCGGAAATACTCCTCGTAGAAGATTTCCTGACGCGAGCGCGCCCCGTACCAGTAGCTGATCTTGCGGGCGCTACCCTCCGATTCGAGCAGGTGAGAAAGATGTGCGCGCAGGGGAGCCATGCCTGCGCCACCCCCGATGTACACCATCTCGTGTTGCGTGGGCTTGATGTGGAAGTCTCCGAAGGGGCCGATGGCAGAAACCGTGTCGTCAGGTTTGAGATTGAAAACGTAACTCGAGCCCACGCCGGGTGCGCAGTCCTGCCCGGGCGGCGGCGTGGCGATGCGGACATTGAAACGCAGTTCGCGCTCCGTTGTTGGATTGCCCGCCAACGAGTAATTGTTGCGGCGGCCGGGTCGGGGATTGTGCGCCACCAGGTCGAAGATGTGCTGATTTCTCCAAACGGTCGCGAACGGCTCCGGGATGTCGAAATCTCGGAAGTGAATCGTATCGTAGACGGGGATATCGAGTTGCAGATAATCGCCCGGGGCGAAGGCGATGGCACAGGCGCCATTCTCGGGGGCGATTTCCGGTTTCAGCACAAGTTCCTTGATGAAGGTTGCGACGCTTCGGTTGCTCACCACGCGGAATTTGAACGTGGTTTGCGCACGCGCTCCCGCCCCGCCGGCGTGCAAAACGCCGACAAAGATGCGGCCGTCGCGCTCAGCCACGGGGTAAGTCGCGAGTCCACGGCAGATTGGCGCTCGCGCCGGCGAGCCGTCGATGAGATGGAAGCGCCCGTTGTGTTTCGGGCACTCGACGATGTCGTCCTTCACCAGGCCGTCGGAAAGATGCGTGTTGCCGTGAGTGCAGAAGCCGTCGGTTGCGAAGATGCGTCCGTCTTCACCGCGATAGACAGCGTAGGTTTTTCGCGCATGATCGAAGCGAACCGCATCGGCGCGCCGCAGATCGGTTGCCGCGCACACGGCCACCCATCCCGCGGCATCGGGTTGCGCCTCAGAGGCAAAACAGGCTTCGCGTCCACGCGTTTTGGGTTCGGGCAACCGGCGTTTCACGTGCCAGGCCGGGTCCTTCATCTGATTCCGAACCGCTGGAACGATTTCGCTCCATGCGCTCAAGATGCTGGTATAGGGCGTGGGGCAATCATCTTTCACCGAGGCATGCAATCGCGGCAATGCATGGTATGGCACCAGCGGGAACATGTGGTGTTCTACGTGGTAGTTCATGTTCCAGTAGAGATAGCGGTGAATCGGGTTCATATTCACGGTGCGGCAGTTCAGGCGGTGATCCAGCACGTTTTCCGCCAGCCCCGCATGTTGCGTGTAACCGTAGATCGGCATCAGCCAACTGCCAAACAGGTTCGTCAAGCCGACGAGCAGCAGCGGAAGAATGCTGTGCGTCGCAATCGAGAGCGCGATGACTGCAAGATAAATCGCCATGTAGATACGCGCGTTGCGGTAGACGCGAGGGAATTCGGATTCCGGAATGAATGTCCTCTCGGCCGCCGTCATGCGTCCGAAACAATGCATTAGCACGGTCTTGAAATATGCGGGGTAAGCCTGGAGGGCGAAGAACGGTTTGATCAGTCCTGACCAGCTCGGTGGACGCGGAACGGCAATTTCGGGATCGCGACCTACTATGATTGTGTCGCTGTGATGGCGGTTGTGGCTCCAGCGCCAGACCACCGACTCGCGCATTACCATGAACGACGCAATCTCATAGAGTGCGTTGTTCATCCAGTCGGTCTTGAATGCGGTGCCGTGGCCGGCTTCGTGCCAGCGCGAGTCCGACGTGGAAGCATAGAGCACGGCATAGATCGTGTAGGGAAGGACGGCCCACCACGTGCCCCACAGCGCCCACGTTGCGTAACCCGAAGTGAAGATCAGCGCGAACCAGAGAATCGTGTCGCGGATCGCTGGGCCATCGCGCCGCACCAGTAGCTCGCGCATGGTTTCGCGCGGCACCGGGCACTGATACCAATCGGCTTCGGCTAGGCCTTTCTCGATGGCAAGTGTGGCGTTCACGCCGGTCAAACTGTAGTCGGGGCGGGGAATGGGTTGCTCAAGAATCGCTGCGTTCTGACTCATCGCTTCCTTTCTAATGATGGCTCGTTCCGTCCTGACGATTTATGGCGGCGTTGCGCGGGGAGTGGCACCATTCGCATTGCGAACCGAAAACGCGTAGGCCGTGGCGCGACGTTGCGTCTGTCCTGGATGCAGAAGAATGCCGTTACGGCGCTCGGCGTTGGAGGCATCGGGATAGCCTTCGCATTCGAGGCACACCCCCGCGTGTGGAGCATATGCCGCGCCCGATTTGCCCTTGCGCGAACATTTCAGATGGCTGCCAGTGTAGAGCTGTAGATAATTTTCGGTTGTCGACACAGTCATCGTGCGCCCGCTCGCCGGATCTTCAAGCCGCGCGGCCAGCCGCAGTTCGCCGTCTGCGTGCCGGGGAAGCGCATACAAATCTCCGTGACCTTGAAACAAAAGACCAATCGCGTCGCCAATTCGGCGCGGCGACTGAAAGATGTTGCCGTGGCGGGACGTCGATTCCAGTCGGCCTGTTGCGGTCAGGTTTTCGTCCATCGGGACAAACTCGTTCGCAAAAACCTCCAGCCAGTGATCGGCGATCGAGCCTGATGATTCGCCGGCCAGGTTGAAATAGGAGTGATGCGTGAGGCTCAGCGGCGTGGTACGATCGCTCACCGCTTCGGTTTCGATGAGAAATGCATTTTGGTCTGTCACTGTATATGTCACCGCGACTTGCACGTTTCCAGGATAGCCTTCCTCGCCGTCCGGGCTCAGATAGGTGAGACGAAGTGATGGCGCGCCGTCCTTGCGCTCCACCGGCTCCGCGCTCCACAGACGTTTGTCGAATCCTTCGACCCCGCCGTGCAGATGATTCGGCGGATCGTTGCGCGCCAGTTGGTACGTATGGCCATCGAGCGTAAAGGCGGCGTTGGAGATGCGGCCGGCCACACGGCCCGTAATCGCGCCGAAATACGGATGACCGGCGAGATACGAGTCGAGGTCGCTGAACCCGAGCACGACATCGTCGACGCTTTCGTCGCGTCCCGGCGCGAGTAAACGCGTGACGATTCCGCCGTACGTGATCGCTTCCAATACCAAGCCACCGCGGCCTGTGAGCGTCCACGCGTCGACCGTGTGACCGGCCGGAAGAACTCCGAAACTACGAGAACTGATTAGGGAAGCCATCGCACCGCGACCTGTGTGCAGTTTTCAAGTTAGCGCTCACTCGCTGTGTTGTCCACAATTCCGCGGCCCGGAACAACGGGAAAGCCACAATTCCTGTCACTGCTGCCAGCTTTGGCGGCAAGTCAAGGTTTGAGAAATCTACTCCAGGGCGGGAGCCCAGTTTTCCACTTTCTCTACGCGGATCTTGGCGATGCGCCGCGCATCCATCTCCACCACCGTCAGCCGCCGGTCCTCATACTCGACCGACTCGCCGGGCTCGGGAATGTGCCCGAGGCGCGCGAGCACGAAACCAGCCAGCGTTTCTACGCCGCCATCACGAGGCAGGCTCCAACGCATCTGCGTTTCCAGGTCGCGAAGATTCACGCTTCCATCCATCAGCACCGCTCCGCCGGCCAGGCCCAACACGGTAGGCGACGGCGTGTCGAATTCGTCTTCAAGCTCGCCCACGAGTTGCTCGATCGCATCTTCTGAAGTCACCAGTCCCACGGTCGAGCCGTACTCGTCGACCACCACGGCCAAATGCCGGCGGTTTTGCTTGAAATCGCGCAGCAGCTCTAACGCCGATTTACTTTCAGGCACAACCAAAAGCTCATGCATGATCTGCGCCAGACGAATCGCGGCGGGCGGCGTCGCGGGCGAAGACGCGGATGCGCGTTGAAAGAACAGACGCGCCAGGTCGCGCGCATAGACCGCGCCAACGATGTGCTCCGTCCCGCGCGCCTCATCGTAGACAGGAATTCGCGAGTGATTGCGGCCAAATACCCGCGCGCACGCCTCTTCAAGCAGCATGTTCGAAGGCAGGGAAAAGATCTTCTGCCGCGGGGTCATGATCTCGCGCACGACGACGTCGCCGAGTTCGAGAGAACGGTGCACCAGCATCTCCTCGAACTCGGGAAGCAGCCCGAGCCGCCGCGCGGCAGTGGCAATCAGCTTCAACTCTTCGGCGGAGTGGATGGATGCCGCGCGCTCTGTTTTTGGAACGTCGAAAGCGCGCAGCACCGCGGACGCTGAGCGGTTGAGCAGCCGCACTGCGGGACGGGCCACAGCCATAAAAACCAGCATGGGCGGCGCAACCGCCACGGCCAACGCTTCCGCGCGGCGCAGGGCCAGCGTCTTGGGCACCAGCTCGCCGGCCACGACGTGGAGGTACGTAATGAGGCAAAAGCCGAGAACCAGGGAGACGATGTTGACATAAACCTGCGCGTGCGGAAGTGCGACGAGCCAGCCGCTCAGGATCTGCGCGGCCAGCGGCTCTCCAAGCCAGCCCAAAGCCAGCGAGCATAGCGTCACGCCCAACTGCACGGCGGGAAGAAGATCGTCGAGATTGCGCTGCAGGCGGCGCACGGCTCTCGCTCCCGGAACTCCCGCTTCAACAAGCTGATCCACGCGCGTTTCGCGAATGGAGACGAGCGCGAACTCGGCCGCGACAAAGTAGGCGTTGGCCAAAATCAGCATGGCCACGGCCACGGGTTTGAAAAGCAGAAGGCCTTGCATCTGGCTGTGAGGATAGCATTCGGCGGGAACGGGAAGCAGGGAATGGAGAATAGGGAGTAGAGACGGTCGGCCGAAATACACAGGGCTTTTTCTGGAACGGGGTGCCGTCCAATGCCGTATCTTGGTGAGGATTGAGGATTGCGATGAGAAATGTTCTTCGTGCAGTGGCGTTCTTGGTGGTCTTGACGGCTCTGGCTGCGAGTTTGGCGCGGGCCGCGGAGGCGACCTTTGAGCGCGATCTTGCGGTGAGCGGCAGAGTGGATCTCACCGTGGCAACAGGATCGGGATCCATTCATTTGACAGGCGGACCGGCGGGGCGCATCCACATCTCCGGGCGCGTCAAATCGAACTGGGGCGGAAACGATGCGAAGGTACGCGAGATCGCGGAGCATCCGCCCGTCGAACAGACTGGCAACATTGTGCGCATCGGAGGCAGGCACGAGAATCTTCGTGATATCGACCTTGACTACGACATTCAGGTTCCAGTCGACACTATTTTGAACGCGGAGACCGGCTCGGGCGATCTGACTGACGACGGAGTGGGCGTCAACGCAAAACTCAACACGGGCTCGGGTTCGATTCGCGCCACGGGATTGCAGGGCGGATTCACGGTCGCGACCGGCTCAGGCAGCATTTATGCCGAGCAGACTGGCGTGGGCGACGTGAAAGCGGAAACGGGCTCAGGCTCGATCGAACTCAGGAATCTGCATGGCGGGCTGCATGCGAAGACGGGTTTGGGCGGCATCAAGGTGGGCGGAACGCCGTCCGCAGCATGGCGGCTCGAAACCGGCTTGGGAAATGTCGAAATCTGGACGGGCGGCGCGGCATTCACGCTCGATGCCGAAACTGGTTCGGGCAGCATTCACTGCGATCGCGAGATTGTGAGCCAGGGAACGATGGATCACCACCACGTGACGGGCAAGGTCGGTGGTGGTGGGCCGGCGGTACGCATCGAGACCGGGTCGGGGAGCATTCGCATCCATTAGATCGTTGCTACGGAATGAAGTAATAAGGGTCGGGGTACTTCACCGAGTACTCGGCCTCGGGTTTTCCCTTCAAGTCGCTCCACTGGTCGCCGACATTGAGCGCAAGCGCGTAACCCTTGGAGACCATCTGGCTGCGAGCCACCTGTTTGAACTCGCCGATAGTCTGCGATCCGTGATCGACGGGGCGCATCACCAGTTCCTGCCAATGGTTGAAGCCCTGCGCTCGCAAATTGCGCTCTGTGGCTTCGCGTTGTGCTTCGGAGCGACCGGTGATGAAGAGAACGCTCACGCCCAGCCGCTGCGCTTCTTTGTAAAGCCGCAGCGTGCCAGGAATCGCCGGCGCCTGCGCAGATTCGACCCACGCGTTGAAGACCGCCGGGTTGTAGGCGAAGTCCGCGCCCACCTCTTCTTGATAATTTGACAGTGTGGTCTCGTCGATATCGAGAATCATGGCCAGCTTTTCCTGCGCGCGGCGATGCGCGGCCCGTTGGCGCAAAAACGCGATGGCACGATCGGCCTGCATGTCCAGGTCATGCGCATAGCAGCCGCACGTGCAGGTGCAGTCGTGGTACTGCTTGAGCTCTTTTTTGAGCGTGTCAAGGTTGGGAATGCGCTCAGCCGCGGGGTCGGTGCTGAATCCCTGGTTTGGTGACTGCTGCGCGGCAAGCCAGCCGGGCGCGAAGGCAAGCAGCAGCGATAAGACGGTCGTACACATTTTCGGGGATCGCATCGCTTCTCCAATTCGTTGCTTGCCAAGTGTAAACGATGGCGTTTTCTGTGCGCGACGCATCGGCCCAATTACACTTGACATATGATCCGTATCTTTCGCCCCATTCCCGCTGCGCAATTAAAGTTGCTCGTCTTCGATCTCGACGGGACGCTGATCGACTCGGCGCAAGACCTTTGCAACAGTGTGAATGCGGCGCTTCACGAATTTGGTTTGGGGCCGCTGCCCGATCCAGCTATTGCCAGTTTTGTGGGCAACGGCGCGCCCCTGCTCATCCGGCGCGCACTCGCGATGGCCACCAACTCCACCATTGAAAAGGTGGATGAAGACCTGTTCGATAAAAGCTACGCGTTTTTCCTGCAGTATTACCGCGAACACAAACTGGACTTCACTTGTGCCTACGAGGGGGTGCTCGATGCGCTCGTCGCACTGCATAAGCTGCACGATGCCCCGAGAGGCGTCACGCGAACCATGGCGGTGCTCACCAATAAGCCGGTGCGCCCGGCGCGCGGCATCTGTGAGGGTCTCGGCCTAGCCGATTACTTCCTCCATATCTATGGCGGCGACAGCTTTCCTGTGAAAAAACCCGACCCGTTCGGCCTTCGCAGCTTGATGGTAGAAACCGGCGCGCATCCGGAAGAGACGGTGATGATTGGCGACAGCAAGGTGGACATCGAGACCGCGCGCAACGCCGGCGCCTGGTCGCTGGGATGCAGTTTCGGCTTTGGTCCGGATACTCTCGCCGATACTCCTCCGGACGTTCTGGTCGACACGGCCTCGGAATGGACACAGGCGCTGATTCCCGCATAGAATCCGCGCAACAAAATCCAATCTGATTCAAGCGTCCATCCGAGTTTCGCACGTTACGCCGGTCCGGATCTCCGCGCTAGCCGAAGGTTTTAAATGCGTTCAAACTTTTCTTGACTTCCTGAACGATTCGTTCTACGTTTTATTTGAACGCGTTCAAATATTTCCAAGGAGGTCCAATATGCTCCCTATTACTCCGCAAGCCGACCATTTCGGGATCTACTATTGCGTCTACCTCCGTGCCTGCGCCCTTCTCATCGCCGGACTTGGCTGGACATTTCACGGCGCGGGGAGAGTGTTCCTGAAGGACGCTTTCGCGGGGAATACTACACTGGTTGATGCTGTGACTCGCTTGTTGGACATTGGTTTCTACCTGGTGAGTGTGGGTTATGTAGCCCTAACTTACTCCACGAATTTCCCGACGATGGACCTTAGCTGGTTGCTGAAAATCGTAAGCATGAAAGTCGGCGGTCTCATGCTTTTGCTGGGAATCGCTCATCTCTTTAATCTGTTGCTGCTGGCTTTGTTCCGGCAGCGGCGCACCGTTAGCGCCCCGCCAGCCGCCGGAGCCTGACATGCCACGCCCAACGCCCAAATCCGAAGAGACCCGTCAACGCATTCTGGCTGCGGCCCTGCGCGTTTTTCGCGAGCGCAGCTTCGACGCGGCCACCATGCGCGAGATCGCTGCTGCGGCAGGAGTCGCTGTGGGTGCGGCTTACTATTACTTCGACTCCAAAGACGCTATCGTCATGACCTTCTACCGGCAGGCGCAGGACGAAATGGCGCCCGCGCTCGACGAAATCCTCAACCGGTCCCGCACACTCGAACAGCGGCTGCGCGGCATCATCGCCCAGAAGTTCGACTACTTCGCCCCTTACCGCGCGCTCGTCGGCACGCTTTCGGCACACAGCGATCCTGCGCACCCGCTCTCGCCATTCAGCAAGGCCACTGCTCCCATTCGCGAGCGCGATATCTCCTTCTTTGATCGCGCCGTCTCCGACTCCAAGCTGCGATTGCCGGCCTCGATTCTGCCCTATCTGCCGCGCCTGCTCTGGCTCTATCAAATGGGGCTTATGCTCTTCTGGGCCTACGATCACTCGCCGCGGCAGGCGCGCACTCATTTGCTTTTCGACAAAACGTTGAGCATGATGCTGCTGGTTTTCAGAATCGCAGGACTGCCGTTGCTGAAACCGCTCCACCGCACTGCCGCGGAACTGCTCAAAGCTGTCTACGGAGATGCATGACCATGACCAATCGTCCCCTGCGCATCGTGCTTCCCGGCGGCAGCGGCCAAGTGGGCCGAGGGCTGGCGCAGTTCTTTCAGGAGCGCGGGCATCACGTCACGGTGCTGACGCGCGGCCCCTATGCGGCTCCGTGGCCCACGGTGCACTGGGACAGTCAAACTCTCGGCCCGTGGGTGGAAGCGCTCGAGGGTGCTGACGTCTGCATTAACCTTGCGGGCCGCAGTATCAACTGCCGTTACACGGAACGCAACCGGCGCGAGCTTTACGATTCGCGCATCGGTTCCACGCGTCTGCTCCATCAGGCCTTTGCCTGTCTCGTCAATCCGCCGCGTCTTTGGATGAACGCCTCCACGGCAACGATCTACCGGCATTCGCTCGACAAGGCAATGGACGAGGCAACGGGCGAGCTCGGCGGTAACGAATTCATTTCGCCCCGCCGCCGCGCGTCGAAGAAGTGGAACTGGACCATTCAACTCGTCAAGGACTGGGAATCTGCATTCTTCGGCGCCGCAACGCCGCGCACGCGCAAGATTGCGATGCGCACCTCGCTAGTCTTCAGCCCCGCGTCAGGTAGCGTCTTCGCTGCCTTGTCGAATCTCGTCCGCGCGGGTCTCGGCGGCACGCAGGGCAGCGGCCGCCAGTTTGTATCTTGGATCCACGAGGCGGATTTTGCCCGTGCCATCGAGTTCCTTATCGAGCGCGAGGAGATTGATGGATCGGTGAACCTCGCCGCACCCAACCCACTGCCGAATCGCGAGTTCATGGCCGCACTCCGCGAAGCGTGGGAGATGCCCAACGGTCTGTGGGCACCAGCCCCGGTGATTGAGATCGGCTCGTTCTTTCTGCGCACCGAGTCAGAACTTATCCTGAAGAGCCGGCGTGTTGTGCCAGGCCGGCTCCTCGACTCAGGCTTCGAGTTTGAATTTCCCACTTGGCCTGAAGCCGCAGCCGACCTCGTGCGCCAGTGGCGGCAGCGCAGCGATCTCTGATTTGCGAGAGGTGCGATTGTCATGACGTCGAATCCGTTGACCCACGGCCCGAGCTTAGCCGAAACTTTCGAATGGGAGGTCTCCGATGATTGGGACAACTGGCGCCGCTGTATTGGTCGTGGAGAGTATTCTCTTCACCGGCCTATTGGGACTCGGTGCTGGCGGGCTAACTTGCCTGGCAATGCGCCGGTCATGGGATCTCAAGGCTGCGGTGATCGACAGTGGGATAGCTGTGGCCATCTTGATCATCGCCACATTCGTTGAGTCGAAGTTTAGTGCTGCCCGCGGCATTTGGGAGTCCCACGAGACGCCAATCCTATTCATAGCGGGCGGCAGCTGCATTGCGAGTGAGATACTTCGTCTCACGCGGCGTTGACCATATCTGTCCCGCGTTGGGTCATTTACTTGGACTTGAGAACTTGAGAAGCGATAACCGACCTCTGATCTCTTGCCTCTACTACTTCGGCGACACGTCTATTACTGGTAGGTCCCAGTGGGCGAGCAAGATCTCGAAGCGGCGCTGTTCTTCGCGATCGTAGGTTTCCTGGTCCGGCCATAGCTGCTTTTTGAAGACTTCTTCGTCGGGGTTGGCGCTGGTTGCCACAGTCGAGTTTTGGTAGACGATGGTCACGCGGTAGTCCCAGCGGCCGTCCTCGGTAGTGTGATAAGCCGGCGACTCGATCTTCAACGAGAGAATGCGTCCCGTCGATTGAATCTTCTTGAGCAGCGGCCAGTGGTTCTTCAAAAACAAATTGAGGAACTCCTGCTGATGGCCCCACTGGCACTTGTAGTAGTACTCGATTGTGTAGGGCTGGCCGGCGGCCGTTTGCGTGGGCGCGCCCTGCGCCGCGAGCGGACGCGAGAAGCCGACGGCAAATGCGAGGACAACCAGGGCGAGAAGAATTCTGCGCAACAAGATCTGCATTAAAGCCTCCATGCAATCGTCGGCGAGGGTTCCAGAATACTACGGCGGGGAAAGGTGCGGTCGCAGCGCGGCTATTGATTTTACGATCGGGGCGGAGGGATTTGAACCCATGCTCGCCAGCTCGGATATCTGCTGCCGAATCAGTACAATGAGCCCACAATTCTTTCCACTGGGATCACAGCTGCCAGCTCGCCATCCAAGATTGAGCAAAAGGAAACAGAACTATTGCGCGATTTTTGAGATACTTCGATCAGTTTCGTCTAGGAACTTGTTGAAAAACACTTATGAGTCCCGGAATACGGCAAAATCTTGGATACCAAAATCATCACCGCGATGCCATCGGCCCTTCTGCGGGCGTTGTAGCGCGATTCGACTTTCCCCG
>JBEKPD010000033.1:0-59976 GCA_049521075.1 Occallatibacter sp. | reverse complement strand
CTATTCAACCAGTAACTCGATGAGCTATTCGAACGGACAAACCGCCGCGTTTACGATCAACGGGCCGGCCCCGGGATACACAGGGCCACTGCAGTTTGTGGCGTTCCAGGATAATTATTTCGGTACCTTCATGTTCCAGCCGTAATGGGATGCAAGGACGGCTTTGGTTCATCTCTGTTCCCACTCTTGTGTTGTTTGCAAGAGTGGGAACTATAAGTTTTCATGGCTGCCAGCGGCAGATGCAGGTCCTTCGACTCCGTTACCAGACAATTTTGTAGAGATTGCCTTGATTGTCTGCGGCTACGGCTACGTAGTTGTCTAGCGATTGGACTTCCAGGGTGGTTCCTTTATCGCCGGTGAAGGTTCCTTGGAGGAGTTTTTTGCCGGCGATGTGGGAGGCGTAGTAGCCCTGTCCGTAGATCAGGTCCCAGGCGGCGGCTAGGTTCTGCGGGTTGGTGGCTGGCTCTGTGCCATCGGCGGCGGGCGCGGTTACGGACTCGGATTTTCCTTTGAGCGTTTCGCCGTTGGCGTAGCTGAAGGATTTTACGCGCGCGAAATCGGACTTGATGGAGTAGACGGGGCCGCTCATTGTGCCTTCGTAAAAGGGGCCCGGCGCCCGGAGGGAGATCGGTCCTTTTACGGGATCGAGTTGTTGCGCGTGGGCGGGCGCTAGGGCAACGGCTAACGCGGCGATGACGAGGGCCAGTTTCAGAGTCAGAGTTTTCATTTGGGTAGACCTCCGGATTTTGGAATGCAGAAATAGTCTCCCACCTTTTCCGCAAAGAGGGCGTAAAGGAGCGTCGCGGAGAATTTGAGGAAATATCCCGGATCTATTGATTCCTGCCAGAGAATTGCCCTTGCGCCGTCCCTACGAGACTCCGGAATTCATTTGTGGGATCCGGCTTCCCCACGCTGAAGCGCGGGGCTAACAAGCCGTTGCGCCTACGGCGCATTTGACGCGGGGCTGATGCCGTGTCCTTTCACGAAACCATTTTTGAAATACGCTCTCAAAGCACCACTTTGTAGACGTTGCCCTTGTTATCGATGGCGACGCCAAAGATGTTGTCCACGGGATTGCCTAGCTTTTCTTTCTGAAACTCCAGTTGAAGTACCGTTCCATTGCTGCCCGTAGCGGTGGCTTGGCCGATGGTCTGGCTGCCAAGAATGTGCGTGTTGAAATAGGTCGGGCCGTAGACAAGATCCCAGGCGAAGGCGAGATTGGGCTGCGGAGGATAGCTCGCCGGCGTCCCCGGCGTTTTCGAATTGATGAACTTGATCGTCACCGTCGTCCACGGCCCTTGAAATGTCTCTCCTCCGTCCTGAGTGAGAGTGATGGTTCCCGAGTTGTGGAGATAATTGCTGAGCTTGGCGGTGAAGCTCGGTGGAGGAGTTTGGGCGGTGGCGGGGCCTTGCACGGGATAAAGGCGCTGCGCGCGCAGGACGTGTGGCGTGGAAAAACAAAGGCCGACTAGAGCGAGAACGATTGCAAAGCGGGTACGCATAAACGACTCCGATCGGGAATTTTCAGAATACGATTTTGTAGATATTACCGTTGTTGTCGGTGGCCACGCCCTTGATTTCGCTCAGGCCGTCGGGGGTGTACCGCCGATAGAGTTCGGGTGTTTCCGGCCGATAAAGTTCGGATGTTTCTGGCCGATAGAGTTCGACGTTCAGAGTCGTGCCCTTATTTCCAGTCAGGGTTCCGCTCGCGCGCAATCTTGACCCAAGAACATGCGCGGTATAGAACGCCGGCCCGTAGACCGTGTCCCAGGCCGGAGCGAGATTGGCAGCGGGAGTCGTATTGACGGCGGGGCTATTTTGACCTGGAGCCGAGCTCACCAAATTCCATCCACCCTTGCAAATCTCTCCGCCCGGAAGAATCACAGACATATTGCCAGAGTCGCTGAAGACTCCGGTCATTTTAGCTGCCAGAATGGGCGGGGGAGCGGTTGCAGCCATGGGTCCCTGCACGGGATACAGACTTGCGCTGCGATAGCAGCCCGATACCATGCTCGCGCACAGCATAAGAAGGGCGAAAACGTACTTCGCACTCATTGTGGGTGTCCTCTGGACCTACGGATGCCGCAATGCGCAAATGAGTTGCCCGGCGGAGAAAAATCAGAGGCGCTCTTCGATCGGAATCCAGTGTGAGGGATACGCGGGGCCGATGTATTCGGCGCGGGGTATTCGGCGCGGGGACGGATGAGGCGGTTGTCGTCGAGCTGCTCGATGACGTGGGCGGCCCAGCCGGAGATGCGGCTTATGGCGAAGATGGGGGTGTAGAGATCGATGTCGATGCCGAGGGTGGCGTAGGTGGAGGCGGAGTAGAAATCGACGTTGGCGTTGAGCTTTTTTTCCTGGTTGATGTAGAGCTCGATGGCGCGCGACATGTCGTACCACTTGGGATTGCCGGAGTCCTTGCCCAGCTGCTCGCTCATCTTGCGCAGGTGAGTAGCGCGGGGATCTTCGGTTTTGTAGACGCGGTGGCCGAAGCCGGAGATTTTTTGCCGCGCGGCCAGCATGCCTTTGACGTACTCCACGGGATCGGCGCCTTCTTTGTCGATGGTGAGCAGCAGGCGCATGACGCCTTCGTTGGCGCCGCCGTGCAGCGGGCCCTTGAGCGCGCCGATGGCGCCAGTAACGGCGGAGTGGATGTCGGAGAGTGTGGCGGCGATGACGCGGGCGGCGAAGGTCGAGGCGTTGAGCTCGTGGTCGGCGTGGAGGACGAGGGCGATGTCCAAAGTTCGGGTAGCGGTTTCGGAAGGCCTTTCGCCGTTGAGCATCCAGAGGAAATTGCCGGCGTGGGAGAGCGAGCGGTCGGGGGGAATGACTTCCTTGCCTTTGCGGAGCCGGTCGTAAATTGCCACGAGCATGGCAATCTGCGCGGTGAGTTTGTAGGCCTTGCGCACGTTGGCGTCGTGCGAGTTGTCCTTTTCGTCAGCATCGTAAAAGCTCAATGCCGACACGGCGGTACGCAGCACCTCCATGGGCGTGGCTGTGGTGGGAAAGCTTTTGAGCAGGTCGATGACGCGGTGGTCGAGGGAGCGCGCCAGAGCCAGGTGCGTGGAAAAGTCGCGCAGGGCGAGCGCATTGGGCAGCAAGCCGTTCCACAGCAGATAGGTGGTTTCCTCAAAGGTCGAGTGCTCGGCCAGTTCATGGATGTCGATGCCGCGGTAGGAGAGGATCCCCGCATCTCCATCAATCCAGCAGATACCGGAGTTCGCGGCAACGACGCCTTCCAGACCCTTACCTGCGACAGCAGTCCCCATATCTTCTCGATCTCCTCTTCTCTAGGATGCGATTTCGCCGATGCGCTGGAGTTCCGGCCCTCTGAACGAGAGCCCGTCTCCAAAAGTGCGGTAAAGATGTTTATAGCTTAGCTGTTTTGTCTTTGTCACGGAAGGTGGGACGGAAAAGACAAGGAAAAAGGGAACAAGCCACCCAATCGGAGAAGAATCGCCGGCCGGAGCCCCGGCAGGAAACAAGGGGACGAGAAGGCAGGGACTGGGGGACTCAGGGACTGGGGACTGAGAGAACAAGGGGTGAAATCGGCTTGGGGTGCGCAAGGGAGGTCTCTTGGATTTATCCTGTGTAGGTTCGTCGCAGGCTCGGTTCGGTTTTACCGGGCCTGAATCGCAAAGAGGCCTTCTTCGGCAAGGCGGCGAGTTGCCGGGAATTTGAGAAGAACTGAGACAATTTACACTCCCACCGGCGTCTAATCGGACAGAACGGCGACCCAACGCCCGGCGTGGCTTGACAGGAAAGGCCTGCCGGAGCACGAAAGGCTAAGAATGTTTGAAGCGACTAGTGATAGGAATGAGGCCCCGCGCACCTACTCGGGTGCGCTGTTAATCGCGATCGCGATTGCCATCGTGGCCGGTGTCAGCGGGATGATCTGGTGCTCGATGCTGGGCAGCCGCTTGAACACGCAGCAGACCGAACTGACGGAAGCACAACAGCAGAACGCCAAGCTGGCCGCGGATATGCGCGAGACCCAAGCTAAGTTGCAGGTGGCCACTGAAGAACTGGGCAAGTCGCTGGGCTTGACGCAGAAACAGCTCGACCAGCGTGCGCAGACGATTATCCAGCGCGAACAGGCCGATAGCCAGAGGCTGGAGGACGAGCAGAAGCAGGTTGCACAACAGGTAAGCTCGGTTTCCAGCGAGGTCTCCAACGTAAAGACCGACGTGGGCGGCGTGAGAACGGACCTGACCAAGACCGAGAGCGACCTGGCCACTACGGAAAGCCAGCTGCAGAGCGTGCGCGGCGACCTGAGCAGCACCAATAGCGTCATCGCCCGGAACCACGACGAACTGGTGACGCTGCAGCACAAAGGCGATCGTAACTTTTACGAGTTTACCCTTACCAAGGGCCAGAGAAAGCCGGTGGGCACAGTGAGCCTGGAGTTGAAGAAGGTGGACGCCAAGAAGAATATCTATACGCTGGTGGTCTACTCCGACGATAAGGCCGTGCCCAAGCCAAATCGCGGCCTGGATGAGCCGCTCCAGTTCTACGGTGGCAAGGATCCAGTGCTGTTTGAGGTGGTGGTGAATGCCATCAACTCGAAGAACCAGGTTTCAGGGTACCTGTCGGTGCCCAAGAGCGTGCCTGTACCGCCTACCGCTACCGCTCAGTAATGGCCACGTGGGGCGCAACGGGGAGAGCGGGCTGGTATCGGAAGTTGAAGGTATAGTCCAGGTTCTTGCGAGCGTCCCACTGCTGCTGGCTCATCATGAAAGCTGAAACAAAGGTTCCTTCGACCGTCTGGCCCGGGCCGATCATGGTGTCGAGCGGCGAAATGGGTGTCTGGTGCGGTACGGGAATATCCGGATAAGCGACAAAGATGCGGTCGTAATCGCCCTTATTGGCGGCGTAGCTGGAATGGATGCCGTCATCGAGGGTGACGTTGGTGGTGGCGTTGCCGAGGAAGATCGGGTGGTCGGTCTGGTTGTGCAGCTTCACGGTGGTGAAGACCATGATCTGGTCGACGCTTCGCTTTGGCATGGGCTCGCCGTTGGCGTCGAAGCCCGAAGTTTCGGTGTGCTGGGGATGCGCCCAGATGGCCGTGATCTCGCCTGTGCCGAAGGGCGGCTTTTGGCCGGCAATCACGTAGATGGCAATGACAATGCTGACCACGAGGCCGGCAATGATGGCGGCGACCACGACGTGGCTCGTGCCCTTGGTTAACTCCTCACCGCGCGCGGAGTCGTCCAGTTGTTCCTGTTGAAGCAGGCTCATACGGCCTCCGTTCCCATTGCGACTTAATCTTAGCTTGAACCGGTTGCCATAGGCCATGGGTTCGTGCGTTTTATATGTCCAGAGGCTTTACTTTTGGTAAAATGTAAAGCGAGGGGTGTTGTGAATGGAAGCCACGCTTAGCAGTAAATACCAAGCCACGATCCCTAAACCAGTGAGAGAACGCCTAAACCTGAAACCGGGGGACCGGTTCAAATTCTTCTTTCAACCCGACGGAGCCGTCGTCATCCTCCCTAAGATTCGGACCTCTATGCTGAAAGGCAGCGTGCCGAAACTCGATCGGCCTATCACTGTCGAAGAGATGAATACTGCAATCAAGACTGGCGCGACGGAGCGCCTGCGCCGGTGATCGGCCTGGATACCAATGTCATTCTGCGTTATTTGCTTCAGGACGATCCCAGACAATCGCGCCAAGCGAATCGCATCGTCGATCGGCAACTGAGCGAACAAAACCCAGGATTTATTGACTTGGTTTCTGTTCTCGAAATCGTTTGGGTGCTGCGAAGTCTGCTGAAGCAGACTCCAGCCGAAATCGCCGGGCACATCGAACGCCTACTTGCAGCGGATACGCTGAAAGTACAGAACGAGCTACAGGTTTTCGAGGCTGCATTTGCTCTCAAGCGGGGTGGTGCGGAGTTTGAAGACGCTCTGATCGGGGCCCTGAATTCCTGGGCGGGTTGTTCCACAACATTGACGTTTGATCAAAAGGCAACGCGGCTGCCCCAATTTCAGCGGATTGGCTGAAGTTAGCCGAGGGACCCTTTCCTTGCCCGCAGGCCGCTGAGGAAGCCGGCTGCGTCGCGGGTGTTCAAAACATCCTGGGGCGTGAGCGATGCGCGGCGCAATTGTTGGATGCCGAATCCCATTTTTCCGAGGTTCCGGCTGTCGTGCGAGTCGGAGGACATGACGATTTTGCAGCCCATCTCTTTGGCCAGGCGCAGGTCGCGATCGCAAAGGTCGAGCCGCTCCGGCGCGGCATTGTGCTCCATGGCGACACCGAGCTCGGCCGCGCGCTTGAGCACAGCGGTCATGTCGAGCGAGAAGGGCTCGCGGCGCAGCAACAGGCGGCCGGTGGGGTGGCCGAGAATGCGCACGTATGGGTTCTCGATGGCGCGGAGAACGCGGGCCGTCATCTCCTCGCGGCTCTGCTCGAAGCGGGTGTGAATGCTGGCGATGACCACGTCCATCTGGGCGAGGACTTCGTCAGCGAGGTCGAGCGCGCCATCGGCGAGAATGTCTACTTCGATGCCGGTGAAGGCGCGAATCTTTCCTTCCATGGCGCGGTCGACGGCGTGGACCTGCTTGATTTGCTCGAGAGCGCGCTTCTCGTCGAGGCCGTTGGTCATGGCGAGGTTTTTAGAGTGGTCGGTAATGGCGATGTACTGATAGCCGCAGGCGAGCGCGGCCTCGGCCATCTCGCGGATGGAGTTGTGGCCGTCGCTGGCGGTGGTGTGCATGTGCACATCGCCGCGCATGCGCTCCGCGCTTATGAGCTCTGGAAGAGATTTGTGAATGGCCAGGTCGATTTCGCCGAGGTTCTCGCGCATTTCGGGCGGCATCCAATCCATGCCGAGAGCGGCGTAGATCTCCTGCTCGGTGGCCGCAGCCACGGTTGAGCCATCGTCGAGACGCGCCAGGGCCCACTCGTTGAGGGTGTAGCCGAGTTTGAGGGCGCGTTGGCGCAGCGTCACGTTGTGCGCCTTGGAGCCGGTGAAGTATTGCAGTGCTGCTCCGTACGAACCCTCGGGCAGGAGGCGCACGTCGACCTGCAGGCTCTGGGCAGTCTGCAGGCCCTGGTCGACGTGAAAGCTGACTTTGTTTTCGCCCTTGGCGATCATGTCGTGGATGCCGGGGTAAGCGGCGATGTGTTCGACGGCGGCCTCGGTGTGGCCCGGTTCGCAGGCCGGACCGGTGGCCAGCAGGTCAAGATCGCCCACAGTTTCGCGCCCGCGGCGTAAGGAGCCGGCCGGCGTGACCTTGGCAATTCCTTTGAACTGCAAGAGATAATCGGCGATGCGCGCGGCTTCTTCGCTGGCTACGTCGATGCGGAAGCGGCCGGAGCTGCGGCGATAATCCTCAATGCCTTTGCGCAGTTTTTCGATCTGCTTGGCGCCCATGCGCGGCAGGCCGTTGAGGCGGCCCGCTGCGATGGCCTCGGCGAGCTGGTCGATACTGGCGATTTTGGCCGCATCCCAGAGCAGGGCAACGGTCTTGGGGCCCATGCCCGGGAGCTTGAGCAGTTCCAGAACCCCGGCGCCGTACTTCACTAGCAGCTCCTCGCGTTGCTCGAGCGTGCCTGTGCTGGCAATGGCCTGGAGCTTGGCGGCCATGCTCTTGCCGATGCCATCGATTTCCATGAGGCGCGCGACGTCGGCTGCTGCCTGGGTCAGGTCGACAGTGGTTTGCTCGGCAGCCTCGGCGGCGCGGCGGTAGCTGCGAATGCGAAAGCTGTCGGCCCCGTCGATTTCGAGCAGGTCGGCAGTCTCCGCCAGCAGGCGGGCCATGGTCTTGTTGTCCATGGAGCGGTCCTCCGCCCTTGAGTATCTGACATTTCCCGGGTGGTGGGCCAGTGAAGACGTTTTACTGCTTGGATGGCACAAAAATGCGGCGCCTTCCGGTCAGATAAACCGGAGAGCGATTTTAAGGATGTGACAGCAGGGGTCTGGGGAGACGCAGTTCAACCTTACCGCCGGGCGGCGGTCTTGCGCTTGCGATACGCCCGGGACTTATCGACGCTTAAGCAGCGTTGTGAGCGGCAGCATCCCGAAGGCGAATAACAGCATCCGCCTGGGGACCTTTCTGTCCTTCGACTATGTCGAATTCGACCTCATCGCCTTCTTTGAGCGTTTTGTATCCATCCAACTGGATTGCTGAGTAGTGAACGAATACATCCGGCCCGTCGTCGCGTCCGATGAATCCGTAGCCCTTGGCGTTGTTAAACCACTTGACCTTTCCTTTGTACTGAGCCACAGGTTCCTGCCTTCCTTGTTGTTTGCTGTGGAAATACGGTGGCGTTTCGTGGGGGAACAGCACACCGTATTGATTAAGACGCGAGAAGGCTGTGAAAGGTTGACTGAATGTCAATTCCCACAAAGTGGAACAGACGGGTGGGCACACGGCCCGGCGACCGCGAGAACTAGGTCACGGTGAAGGTAGGAAAAACAGGCTCTCTCATGAATTATTTCTTGGCGCGGCCGCCCGTGAGGCGTGCGTAGAGAAGTACGCTGGTCAAAGTCTTGCCGTCGAGGATGGCGCCCTTCTCGATCATTTTCAACAGCTCGGACAATTTCACCAGGCGCAATTCGATCTCTTCGTCCTCTTCAGGGCAGGCTTCGCCGGGCTCGAGCCCTTCAGCAAGAAAGACTTTCATCGACTCGCCAAGAAAACCGGGGCTCGCGTAGTACTCGACCAGGGGACGCCATTTCTTGGCCCGGTATCCGGTCTCCTCGGCCAATTCGCGCTGCGCGCCAGCCAGTGGATCTTCGCCGGCTTCGAGCTTTCCGGCCGGCAACTCCCAGAGATATTGGTTGGCTGCGTGCCGGTACTGGCGCTCCATCACGATCCAGGGGTCGCGCTTGCTCTTCGAGTTGTCGACGGCGAGAATCACCACGCTGCCATTGTGACGGATGACGTCGCGTTCGTTCGAGCGGCCGCCGGGCTCGACCAGCTTGTCGTGGCACACGCGGAAGAGGGGCCCTTGGTAGACCACTTTGGAGCTAAGTATTGTGGCGCGCTCGACTGCGACGTTTTTTTTCGCCTTTTTCGGCTTCGCGGTTTTGGTCTTCGCTGTCTTCCCCGTGGTTTTGGTGGGCATGGTTTGTCCTTTTCCGGATGAATGCGCTCTGTGCGCACTATTCAAGACGAGTATACGCATTGGGTGTGTGGGTCCGGAGACCTGCGCTACAGTCGGTCAGCCACCCAACGAACAGAAATCGTTTGTTGAGGACCCCGGACAGGAGACCGGCGGTGCTTCGCCGCGCGAGTTCTGCATCGATCCTGCCTGCCGTGGCATCCTTAACTGAGCAACAGATTAAAGATTTGAGCCAGCGCATCCAGCAACCTCAAACCACGAGCCGCGAGTGAACGAAACAACGACAGCAGAGTGTTATCCCGTAACCGTGATGCTGGGGCAGAGCCGGCTGTTTCTGGATTTTTGCGCGGGGGCGCTCCGCGCCTTTCTCCCTTTGGATGAGGTTTCCCGAGAACGTCCGCCGCTTCCTGCGCACTGGCCGGAGTTGGTGCGGCTCATGGCCGCGCAGAATCCGTCGGCTTCTGCCGCGCCTGCGCTTGCGGCGCTGGAGCAGGGAGCGGGTGCCATCGTGACCGGGCAGCAGGTGGGATTGTTTGGCGGGCCGCTCTATACGCCGTTCAAAGCCGCCACTACCATTGCGCGCGCGCGCAATGGCACTGCGACCGGCAGACCTCATGTGCCTGTTTTTTGGCTGGCATCAGAAGATCACGACTTTGCCGAGATCGATCATGTGACGTTCCCCGCGGGCCGGGAGCTGGCAACGCTGGCCTATGCTTCGGCGCCGGAAGTTGCGTTGCCGGCAGGCCGCATCGTTTTGGATGAGTCGATCACCGCGCTTGCCGAGCGGGCTGCGGAGATTTTTGGGGCCTCCGACGCGACCGATGCCTTGCTTGCGGCGTACAAGCCGGGGCACACATTTGCCGAGGCCTTCCAAGAGTTTTACGCGAAGATTTTCGCGGTGCAGGGGCTTTTAATGGTCGATCCCAGCAGCCGCGATTTTCATCGATTGGGCGCGCCGGTGCTGCGTGCAGGGATCGAACGTGCCGACGAATTTCACGCGGCGCTGGTCGAGCGCGGCAAGGCTCTCGAAGCTGCCGGCTATCACGAACAGGTTTTGGTTGCGCCGCAGTCGAGCCTGCTGTTTCTGATTGATGAGAAGTCGGGCGCGCGGCTGGCGCTCAAGCGCATTGCGCTCGCGGCCGAGGAGCCCGGCGGATTGTGGCAGGCGTCGAGTGCGGAAGGGAATAGGAATTTTTCGACGGCGGATTTGTTGGGGATTCTCGATGCCGAGCCGGAGCGCATCTCGCCGGCGGCGCTGCTGCGGCCGGTGTTTCAGGATTTTCTTTTTGGCACATCGGTGCAGGTGGGCGGGCCGGCGGAGATTGCGTATCTGGCCCAGTCGGCAGTTCTGTTTGAGCGCATTTTGGGAAGGCAGACGCCGCCCATGGCGCGCTTCTCGGCTACGCTCATCGAGCCGCAGGTTGCGGAACTGCTGCGGCGGCACGGACTCACGCTCGAAGAGGTTTTTGGCGAGGAGAGTGCGGCGACGCTGGCACTCAAGCTCGCGGCACGCGCCATGCCGCCCGAGACGAAGATGAAGTTGGCGGCTGCCGGCAATGCGCTCGATGCCGAACTGACAATGCTTGTGGAATGGTTGCAATTGCAGGACAAGGGCCTTGGGCAGTCGGCCGAGACGGCGGCGGGCAAGATGCGCTACCAGATGAACCGGCTGCGGACGCTGGCCGCGAACTTCCAACTGCAGCGCGAGGCTACGCTCACGCGACACGCCAACTCGATCTGCAATGCGCTCTATCCCGGCGGGGTTCTGCAGGAGCGGGTGCATGGGGCGGCATATTATTTTGCGCGTTACGGACTGGATTTGGCGGAGAGGCTTTGCGCGCAGGCGGCGGGTTCGTGTCCGGGACATTCGGCGATCTGGCTCTAGACTCGCTTGGACTGTGGCGTACCAAGGTTGAGTAATGTCACCACTTTTGAACATCCTGCACGCTGTCCATCGTGGTACAGTTTCGCCATCATGCACGGTTGGAACGAAGCTTGGGATGCGGCGACGAGCGGCCAATCAGGTGTGTTGGCTAACTGGGCGCTCTTTGCGGTGGGAGCCATAGCTAGTTGTGTTGCAGTGTGTACCCTGCGAGAAATCCGCCAGCAGGGCAAGACAGCCTATGCCGCACTGGTGGCCCAATTCCGCCCTAGGATAATCGTCCGAAAAATAGAGCTTGACCCTCCGTCGTACGCCGCCTATATGGAGCGCAACGGCGGTAGCTGGAGGGTCGTTCTCTCTCTCGTTAATCGCGGCGGCACCGTTGCGCATATTCAGTCGTGCAAGGCCAAGTTCTATTGGGACAAGCGGGCAGCCCCGCAGACGACTAAACAGATTTGCTCGGAGACTTGGGAGACGTTTGACATGGGCTCCGGCGACCGTCGGCAGATCGAGATGGTCATTCTGTCCGAGACGGTCAGTCCGCCCGAGGTGGACTTTGGATTCGTTATGGCCAGCGAAGGGATAGCAGTTCTTGAGGAACATCGTGAGCAGGAAGGTTTCCCAACCTGTTCTGGGACCATTCTGTACGCAGACGAGAACGGTGCCGTCCGCCAGACTGGATTTCGCCGAGCGTATTACCTAAAGGCTCAACAGTTTTTCGCGTCAGGGGATCCTGAGCATGAATTTTGCGACTAATATCCAGAACCACGTTTGACCTGCCAGGTCGAATTCTCTTGGCGGCCTGAACCTTGGCAATGTCAGATCGCCACGCTACACTGCATTGATTGAAAGGCGCTTGCTGTGCCAGAAGCTAAGAACCAACATTTGATCGAGGCGCGTCGACGAGAGCTACACCATTGGGAAAAAAGCAGAAGACACGAAGTCTATATGGACCTTTATTCCCACTGGAACCGATCCATTCCAGGCGTGTTGGCAGGTGCGGGCCTCTGGGCGCTGCTAAATTACCTTTCTGTCTCGCCACTCAGCCCCTGGCGTTTCCTGCTCGTCTCAGTTCTCATTGTGTACCTGCTAGGTCGAATCCTCGTCTGGCTCAGGCTTTGGGGTGCATATGTTGAGCGGCGCCTCGAAGACGTCGAAGCGCGCATCCAAGGCGATGATCCTATCTACTACTGCGATGATTCCACAAGCCGCCTTCTGCGCAACGGCCTACACGAGCGACTCGAGAGGATAGAGGAAAAGATTGATGCGGGCAACAGGAAGCCAACTGAGGGTCCAGGCACCTGACCCTTGGTCGTAATAATCTTCCCGAACCACGTCGAGGCTCCCATGAGACAATTCTTCGCCTTTCTCATCGCGGCATCGCTGGCGCTGCCTGCTGCGGGCCAGGCGCAAACCGTCTCCTGCGCTACGCCGGGGACGAACAACGCCTTTCTTGGCATCGAGACGATCCGGCTGTGGCCGGGAACCGCACCTGAGGCTAAAGGCGCTACGTGCGACGACATTCCCGCGCTCACCCTGATCGAACCGCGCAAGGGTACGAGCAACGGGTCGGCAGTGATTGTTTTTCCCGGCGGCGCCTATGTTGAGCTGGCCGGGGATCTCGAGGGGCGCGAGGTTGCCGACTGGTTTGCGGCGCGGGGATTTCGTGCTTTTATTTTGAGTTACCGGCTGACCTCGCACGGCTATGTGCTTCCCGTGCCATTGCTCGACGCGCGGCGCGCCATCCAGACGGTCCGCGCGCGGGCGGCTGACTACCACATCAATCCCAATCGCATTGTGGTGATTGGCTTCTCGGCGGGCGGCCACCTGGCGGCGCTGGCGGGAACGCAGTTCGTGCCCGGCGATCCCAATTCGGACGATCTGATCGCCCGCGTCTCCAGCCGGCCCGACTTCCTGGTTCTTGGCTATCCGTGGATCGGCGGGATTTCGAGCGACACCTCGCACCTGAGCTATTGCAAGATCTTCAACCTAATGGACCAGTGCGAGGCACTGCGTGTGGCGTACTCACCCGAACTGTTTGTCACGAAAGACACGCCGCCGACGTTTATTTATCACACTTTTAATGATCAGACTGTTCCGGTGGAGCAGAGCCTGCGGTTTTTCGAAGCGCTGGTGAAGGCGGGTGTGCCGTCGGAGTATCACGTCTTTGCCAATGGCGCGCATGGCAGCGGCCTGGGCAAGGGCGATGCGGCGCTGGATCAATGGCCGGGGCTGCTGGAGAACTGGTTGCGCGCGCAGGGGTTGTTGACGGTGGATAAAAGCAGCTTCTAGCTTTTAAGGCATTTTCCGGATGCATGTAGAGTCGCGCGAAGGCAAGCATGGGCATTTTCCTAAGGAAAATGCCCACAGTCGTTCCAGACGGCACTCTATAACTATCCGGAAAATGCTATAGCTCCTGGTGTGGTGAGTCTGAAGTTCGTGGAAGAACAAATGCAGGTCCTTCGACTCTGTTTGCCGCACAAAACGCAGCAAACATCGCTCAGGATGACCGATCGTTGTGATGCGAACTTCAAACTCGGGATACTAGCTTCTAGCTTACGGTGCGAGTAGGACGCTGCGTTTCCTCACGGAAGAGCTGAAAGCTGATGACTGAGAGCTGTTTTGGGGCGCAAAGCGCCCAAAAATTAAGAAGCGGGCCTCCGGAATCGGGAGTGGAAGGATTTCCCGAAACCGGCTGCCCGCTGGACCCTGGACCGGGTCTAGGTGGTAATTTCAAGTGTAGGACTGTTTCAGGCAAAAGCAAGCCTTTTTTTGCATGAAAATTCCCATTTCGTGACAGGAGTCACAGAACATCACTTTCTACCCTCCGCTGCGTTGACTTGGGGGTCTGCGCTTGATAAAAAAGAGGGTTCCACCGCTAAAAATTTCATCCAAGTAACTGCAGTAGTCTGGTACCGCCATGCAGGATATCGTTCAACAACTCGGAGAGCTACTGGCCGGCGCCATTCCTACAGCTCTGCTTTTCATCTTGCTGGTCGCTGCGTATCAGTTTCTGATCCAGGGGCCATTGACAGCGGTTCTAGCCAAGCGCCGCGCGCTGACCGAAGGCGCCATCGAGGATGCCCGCAAGGCCATCGCCGCAGCCGAGGCCAAAGCCCAGGAATATGCCGAGCGCTTGCGCCAGGCGCGCGCCGAGGCCTACAAGCGGCGCGAGCAGCGCGTGAAGCAGTGGAACGCCGAGCGCGATTCGGCTCTGGACGCCGCGCGCCATGCCGCCAGTGAGAAGGCGCGCCAGGCCAAGGCCGAGTTGGAGGCGGAAGCCGCAGCCGCCAGGACCGCTCTTGAAGCCGTGGCTGCCGATCTTGCCGGCCGGGCCGTTCGCGCCGTCCTGCCAGTCGCTGCCGGGGGTTCCCGTTGAGCATTTTTCATTCGCAAGAGAGTTTCTCTTTTCGCGCCTACGGGCTGGCTGCATTGTTGGCTGTGGCGGCGCTGGTTTTTGTGCCGGGCCGCATGACTGCGCTGCAGAGTGCGCCGGCGGCGAGCGCGCCAGGGGGCGTGGCGACGACTACGCAACCTGCAGCCGGACAATCTGGAGCTTCGCAACCTGGAACTGCGCAACCCGCAGCCGCGCAGCCTGTGCAACCCGAGGAAGAGGGAGATGCCGCGTTTCTGCATTCCTCTGTGGTGCGGTCGGTGGCGCGCATTCTGCACCTGCCGCTCGACGTCACGGTCGCCCTGCTGCTCGGAATCAATTTTGCGATCATCTTCTTCGCCATTGCGATTCCGCTCGCGAAGATCATGCCGAAGATGCTTCGGGGCCGTTCGCAAACCCTGAGCCAGGACCTGAACGACGCGCGCAAAGCGACGGCAGACGCGCAGGCTCGGTTGAGCGCGGTTGAGGCGCAACTGGCCGGGCTCGGCGAGGAGATCAAGAAGCTCACCGCGCAGGTGGAGCAGGAGAGCCTGGAAGACGAGAAGCGCATCAAGGCGGCGATAGGCGAAGAGAGCGCCCGCATTGTGGCCGCGGCCGAGCAGGAGATCGAGGCGGCAATGACCCAGGCCAAGCGCGGCCTGCGCAGCTTTGCCGCCGATCTCGCCATCGGGCAGGCGGAAAAACAGATTGCGCTGACGCCTGAAACCGATCGCGCGCTGATTGCCGAGTTTGTCGCCGGAGTGGCCGGCGACGCCGCAGGCAAGGGAGGCAGGAACTAGATGCCCGCATTTGTCGCCCGCTACGCCCAGGCCTTCGCCGATGTGGTGCAGGACTCGAAGCTCGACTCGGCCGCTTTGAATCGCCAGTTCGCTGATTTTCTGGCTACATGGGAATGCAGCGCCGAGCTGCGCACCTTGTTCGTGAACCCCGCCTTCCCCGCAGCACAGAAGGTGGCGATTCTCGACAAACTGAATGCGAAGCTCGGAATGCAAAAAGAGCTACGCAATCTGCTCGCCGTGCTCATCGACAACAATCGCATCGCGCACGTGGCGGAAGTGGCCGCACAGTGGCGCAGGATCTTGCAGGAACAGCAGGGCATTCGCCCCGCGGAGATTGTGACGGCGCGCGAGTTGACGAAGCAGGAGCGCGACGCCCTGGCTGCGGACGTGGCTAAGCTGGCGGGCGCAAAAATCGACGCCAGCTTCAAGCTCGACAAATCGATTCTCGGCGGTACGGTAGTGCGCATCGGGTCCACGGTGTATGACGGAAGTGTGCGTGGGCGGCTGGAGAGATTGAGAGAAACATTAACAGAGGGTTGAAGTAGGAACCGTAAGGAACAACAATGGCTCAGATCAAAGCAGACGAAATTACACAACTTCTTCGCGAACAGATTGCGAACTACGATGCGAAGGTCCAGGTGGACGAAGTCGGGACCATCACTTCGCTGGGCGACGGTATTGCACGCCTGCACGGCCTCGACAAGGTGATGGCCGGCGAACTGCTCAGCTTCCCGCACGGCATTGCGGGCCTAGCGCTCTCGCTCGAAGAGGACCAGGTGGGCTGCGTGGTGCTGGGCGATTACACCGAGCTGAAGGAAGGCCAGGAGGTCAAGCGCACCGGCAAGATTCTCTCGGTACCCGTGGGCCCGGCCCTGATCGGCCGCGTGGTGGACGCGCTGGGCCAGCCCATTGATGACAAGGGCCCCATCGCTGCCACCGAGACCTTGCCAGTGGAGCGTCTAGCTCCTGGAATTATCGATCGCCAGCCGGTACGCGAGCCCATGGCTACAGGTCTCAAGGCCATCGACGCCATGATTCCCATCGGGCGCGGCCAGCGCGAGCTGATTATTGGCGATCGGCAAACCGGCAAAACCGCGGTGCTGCTCGACACGATCATCAACAACGCCAAGAACGATCTGATTTGCATTTATTGCGCCATCGGCCAGAAGCGCTCGTCGATCGCGCAAGTGGTGCAGACGCTCACCGAACACGGCGCCATGGGCCACACCATCATCGTGGCCGCCTCGGCGTCGGAGCCGGCGCCTATGCTTTATCTCGCGCCTTACGCCGCCACCGCCATGGGCGAGTACTTCCGCGACAACGGCAAACACGCGCTGGTGATGTACGACGATCTTTCGAAGCACGCTATGGCGTACCGCGAGATTTCGCTTTTGCTGCGCCGTCCGCCGGGCCGCGAGGCATATCCGGGCGACGTGTTCTATCTGCACTCGCGCTTGCTCGAGCGCAGTTCGAAGATGAGCAAAGAGCGGGGCGGCGGTTCGCTGACGGCGCTGCCCGTGATCGAGACGCAGGCTGGCGACGTTTCGGCCTACATTCCGACCAACGTGATTTCGATTACCGACGGGCAGATCTTTCTTGAAACCGATCTGTTCAACTCGGGCGTGCGTCCCGCGGTGAACGTGGGCCTCTCGGTTTCGCGCGTGGGCTTCTCGGCGGCGATCAAGGCGGTCAAGCAGGTGGGGTCGACCTTGAAGCTCGATCTCGCGCAGTACCGCGAATTGGCGGCCTTCGCGCAATTTGGTTCTGATTTGGACCCGCTCACGCAGAAGCAGTTGGCGCGCGGGCAGCGACTCACCGAGCTGCTCAAGCAGCCGCAGTTCCATCCGCTGACGTGGCAGCAGCAGATGGTGGTGCTGTTTGCCGGCACGCAAGGTTACCTGGACGATTTCCAGGTTCCCGAGATCCGCGCCTTTGAGGATGGGCTGTACAAATACCTCGACAACTCGCAGCAGGCGCTGATCGCGGATTTAACGACGAAGAAGCAATTGGACGACGATCTTCGCAACCGGCTGCACGCGGCGCTGAAGGAGTACGCGGCGATGTTCAAGCAGGAGCTGGCTGCGAAAGAGCCGGCTCTGGCGCCAACTGCTCTGGCGGCAAACGCTAAGAATTAGGAAAGACCATGGCAAACGTACTCGATCTTAAACGCCGCATCCGCAGCGTCAAAAACACGCGGCAGATCACCAAGGCCATGAAGATGGTCTCGGCGGCCAAGCTGCGCCGTGCGCAGGAGCGCGCGCTGGCGGCGCGGCCTTACGCCCGCATGATTGTAAGCGTGCTCGAGTCGCTGCGGCGCCGCGTCGATCTCTACGACGACGAGACCGGCGACCTGTCCCATCCGCTGTTTTTGACGCGGCCGGAGAAGCGCGTGCTGCTGATCGTGGTCTCGGGCGACAAGGGTTTTGCCGGGGCTTTTAACGCCAACATTCTGAAAGTCGCATATCAATTCATCTCGGGCAATCCGGATAAGGAAATCGACATTGAGGCCGTGGGGCGCAAGGGGCGCGACCAGATGCGGCGGCGCTATCCCGTGGCCGAGTACACGGAGCAGACTGGCGAAGACGGCCAGAAGCGACAGGTAAGGTCCCCGCGCAAGGGAAAGGTCGAGCTCACAGGCGACCATCCAGGATTGCTGGTGAAACTCGATCCCAAGCGTGTCGAGGAGATTGCGCACAACATCGTGGCGCGTTACGTGCACGAGGAGATCGACGCTGCCTACGTTGTCTACAACGAATTCAAGTCGGTGATCGCGCAGCGCCTTGTGGTGGAGCGGTTGCTGCCGATCATTGAAGTGGGCAAGCAGCAGATTGCGGGCGCGGTCGAGCCCACGGCAGAAGAGAAGGAACGCTTGGCCGAGGCCGCGCTTTCTGCCGGCATCGAGCTTGAGCCCGCCGACACCACCGAAGCCGAAGAGGAAGCCAAAAAGTTCGGCACGGCCAACGTGGACTACATTTACGAGCAGCCGCCGAGTGAACTCTTCGCCGGCCTGTTGCCGCAGTACATTTTTTCCATGCTGTTCCACGCCATGACGGAGTCCGTAGCCGCGGAGCACGCGGCGCGCATGACGGCGATGGATTCGGCAACCAACAATGCCTCCGACATGATCGACCACTTGACGCTGCACATGAACCGCGTGCGCCAGGCGGCGATTACCAAGGAGATTATTGAGATTGTGAGCGGAGCAGCGGCTCTTTAGGCTCGCGGAATCCCACCCTAGCCGCAAAAACAAAGACGCGGCGAGGGCGGGGCACCCAAAAAGTTTGGATTGAAAAGGCAAAACGAAATGGCAGAAAACATCGGCAAAGTGATTCAGGTCTCCGGCCCGGCCGTGGACGTTCAGTTTGAAGAGGCGACGATGCCGCCGATTTACCAGGCGCTGCGCGTCACCGACGAGGGCTTTAAGGTGCCCACGCCCATCAACGTGATTCTCGAGGTGCAGCAGCACCTGGGCGAGGGGCGCGTGCGCACGGTGGCGATGGAAGCGACCGACGGCATGGTGCGCGGCATGAAGGCCATCGACCTTGGCGGGCCGATCCGGGTACCCGTGGGCAAAGAGACGCTGGGCCGCGTGATCAACGTCATCGGCGAGCCGGTGGACAAACTGGGGCCGGTGGGCGAGAAGTCGCGCATGCCCATTCACCGGCCTGCTCCGCTATTTGATGAGCAGTCGACGCACGAGGAGATGTTCGAGACCGGCATCAAGGTCATCGACCTAATTCAGCCATTTTTGAAGGGCGGCAAGATTGGCCTGTTTGGCGGCGCCGGAGTAGGCAAGACCGTCGTCATCATGGAATTGATCAACAACGTGGCCAAGAACCACGGCGGCTTTTCGGTGTTTGCCGGCGTGGGCGAGCGCACCCGCGAGGGCAATGATCTGTGGCTCGAGATGACCGAGAGCGGCGTCATCAAGCCCGGCAAGTGGCAAGACTCGAAGTGCGCGCTGGTGTACGGGCAGATGACCGAGCCGCCGGGAGCGCGCCTGCGCGTGGCGTTGACCGCGCTAACCGTCGCGGAGTATTTCCGCGACGTAGAAGGCTCCGACACGCTGCTCTTCATTGATAACATCTTCCGCTTTACGCAGGCGGGTTCCGAGGTGTCGACGCTGCTGGGCCGCATGCCCTCGGCTGTGGGCTACCAGCCGAACCTGGCCACCGAGATGGGCGAGCTGCAGGAGCGTATCACTTCGACGAGCAAGGGTTCGGTGACGAGTGTGCAGGCTGTGTACGTGCCCGCCGACGACTTGACCGATCCCGCGCCGGCTACGACCTTTGCGCACTTGGACGCGACGACCGTGTTGAGCCGTCCGCTTTCGGAGCTCGGCATTTACCCGGCCGTCGATCCGCTGGCTTCGACCTCGCGCATCCTCGCGGCGCGCGTGGTGGGCGATGAACACTACGATGTCGCCCAAGGGGTAAAGAAGATTCTGCAGCGCTACAAGGATCTGCAGGACATCATCGCCATTCTGGGCATCGACGAGCTTTCCGAAGACGACAAGCTCACCGTGGCTCGCGCGCGTAAGGTGCAGAAGTTCCTGTCGCAGCCCTTCCACGTAGCCGAGACGTTCACGGGCATTCCCGGCAAGTACGTCAAGATTGCCGACACGGTGCGCGCCTTCAAGGAGATTATCGAGGGCAAGCACGATGGCGTGCCGGAACAGGCGTTCTACATGCAGGGCGGTATTGAGGACGTGCTCGCAGCGGCGGAAAAACTGAAGGCGACGGTGTAAGACCAGTTCACAGTTCTTAGTTCGCAGTTCACAGCAATGCGAGCGACGAACAGGAAACTATGAACTGTGAACTAAGAACTGAGAACTGATTTATGGCAGAACCAACATCCGATCAACTTCGCGTACGGCTGGTGACGCCGGAGCGCACTCTGTTCGAGGCCGATGCCTTGGCTGTCGAGCTGCCTTCGAAGTCCGGCTATATGGAAGTGCTCTACGGGCACGCGCCGCTGATGGCTGAGCTGGGCGCGGGCGACGTGCGCATTCACCAGAGCGGAGGGATCGAATCCTCAAGTCCTGACACGACGCGCTACAACGTGAGCTGGGGATTTGTGGAAGTGCTGCCCAATCGCGTGACTATTCTCGCTTCCGATGCGTTGAAGCCCGAAGAGATCGACGTGCCCCGCGCCGAGCAGCAACTCGATCGCGGCGAAAAAATGTGGAAGGAAGCCGGCGAAAGCGAAGAGGCTTACGACGAAGCACTGCGCGTGATCTCGGAGGCCGAAGCCAAGATTTCTTCGGCCGGCGAGACGGTCAAGACGCATTAACGCTCTTTGCTCTCATACAATTCAACAAAAAGCCCTGCTCCCAGATTCAAAAATTGGAGCAGGGCTTTTCGCGTGAAGGGGCCTAGTGGCTGTCCCCGTCGTGATCGGCGTCGGCGGATGCCGCGGCCTTCTGACCTGCCGCGCTGATTGAGACCGTGTCGGGCGCGAGTTGGGCGCTGGTGGTGGAAGCCTGGGAAGCCGCCGGGGCCGAACTCGAAAGGAGAGTGGCATCGGCTGTCATGGGGCTGGAGATCGCTGAAACCATCGATTGCTGCCCTCCTTGGCCGTAATCAACCTATCGGCGCAAACGGCAAAAATGTGATGCCCGTCACGATAAAGTTTCGTCATCGTGATTTTCCCAGGCGCCCCGGTCCCCTTGCCCTCCATGCCTCCGGCCCGATAAAGTTTGAACCACAAGGCTTCTTGCGCGCATGGCGTCTTCCCGCGTGTTCCCAGCGCCGCGCGCTCCTCGAAATCTGCTTCCCTAAAGGATTCTCCATGTCTACGACGCCTTCTGCTGTCGCCAACCGGGATATCGACTCCACGCTGCGGGAGAACCGCGTTTTTTCGCCGCCGGAGGAGTTCAGCGCCAAGGCTCACATCAAGAGCCTGGAGGAGTACGAGACGCTCTACAAGCAATCCATCGAAGACCCCGAAAAATTCTGGGCGGGCGTGGCGCGGGAGCTGCACTGGTTTAAGCCGTGGGACAAGGTTCTGGAGTGGAATCTGCCGTGGGCGAAGTGGTTCGTGGGCGGCAAGATGAACTTGAGTTATAACTGCGTGGACCGTCATGCACTGGGCGCGCGCCGCGACAAGACTGCGCTGATCTGGGAGGGCGAGCCGGGGGAGATTCGCCGGCTGACCTACGCAGAATTGCACGCCGAGGTGCAGAAGTTCGCCAATGCGCTCAAGTCGCTGGGTATCCAGAAGGGCGACCGCGTGGCAGTGTATATGGGGATGACGCCCGAGCTGGCCATTGCGCTGCTGGCTTGCGCGCGAATCGGCGCCGTGCACTCGGTGATTTTTGGCGGATTCGCCGCCCACGCCATCGCCGACCGCGTGGCGGACTCGGAGTGCGTGGCCATCATTACCCAGGACACGAGCTACCGTCGCGGCAACGAGATCAAGCTGAAGGCAACCGTGGACGAGGCTATGCCCGCATGCCACAGCGTGAAGCACGTGGTGGTATTGAAGCGCACGGGCACGCCGGTGAAGATGGTGGAGGGCCGCGACCACTGGTGGCACGAGCTGGTGGCCGAGGCTGCCCCGGAGTGCGCTGCCGAGCCGATGGACTCCGAGGATCCGCTCTACATTCTGTACACGTCAGGCTCGACCGGCAAACCCAAGGGCCTGCTGCACACCACGGGCGGCTACGCGGTGCAGACTTATCTCACCTCGAAATACGTATTCGATTTGCGCGACGACGATATTTACTGGTGCACGGCCGATATCGGATGGGTGACAGGCCACTCGTATGTTGTGTATGGGCCGCTGCAAAACGGCGCTACGGTGCTGATGTACGAGGGCGCGCCGAACTGGCCGGATTTCTCGAGGTTTTGGAAGATCGTCGACGACCACAAAGTGACGGTGTTCTATACCGCGCCCACTGCGATTCGTGCATTCATCAAGTGGGGCGCCGAATTTGTGGAAAAATTCGATCTCCGATCTCTCCGGTTGCTTGGGACTGTGGGTGAACCAATCAATCCCGAGGCGTGGATGTGGTATCGGGAGAAGATAGGCCGCAATCGCTGCCCGATTGTGGACACGTGGTGGCAGACTGAGACCGGCGCCATCATGATTGCGCCGATTCCGGGCGCGGTGGCGACCAAGCCCGGCTCGGCGACGCGGCCTTTCTTCGGCATTCAGCCGGAGGTAGTGACGAAGCCGGATGCCGAAGGCAATTTCCATGCAGTGCCTGCGGGCAGCGGCGGACTGTTGGTGGTGCGCAAGCCGTGGCCGTCGATGGCGCGCACCATTTACGGCGATCCCGAGCGCTACCAGAAAACGTACTGGAGCGATGTTCCGGGCTGCTACTTCACGGGCGACGGGGCGCGTCAGGACGCTGACGGCTACTTTTGGCTGATGGGCCGCGTGGACGACGTGATCAACGTGAGCGGCCACCGGCTGGGCACGATGGAGGTCGAGTCTGCGCTGGTGGCGCACTCCAAAGTGGCCGAGGCCGCGGTGGTGGGCCGGCCCGACGATCTGAAGGGCCAGGCGATTGCGGCCTTCGTTACGCTCGAAAGCGGCAACCCGCCCAGTGAAGCGTTAAAGGACGAGTTGCGCAAGTGGGTGGCGAAGGAGATCGGCGCGCTGGCCCGGCCCGATGATATCCGCTTCACCGAAGCGCTGCCCAAGACACGTAGCGGCAAGATCATGCGCCGCCTGCTGCGCGATCTGGCCACGCACGGAGAGATCAAGGGCGATGTGACCACGCTCGAAGACTTCACCGTCATCGCCAAGCTGAGGGAAGCGGAAGAAGGCTGAGCAGTCAGTTCCTAGCAGTCTGCGGATCGTGACCGAGATAACCTTGAAATAGCTTACCGAAAGGAAGAAGGGGCAGGTGAGTACGATCAATCCCGCCGAAACTCAAGGCGATGGGTCCGACATGGCTCGTACCTCCCGTTTCCGTCAAAAGGTCGAACGCGATTTCGATCGCTCAGATCCTAATAACTCGGTTTCCGTGATCGTGCCCGCTTACAACGGCGCCGATTATATTCAAGAGACTCTCGAAAGCATTCTCAAGCAGACGGTTCCACCGGCAGAAGTGATAGTCGTGAACGATGGCTCAACAGACGATACTGCTTCGATCGTCCGGTCATTCGGTACAGCCGTTACCTTGATCGAAACGCCCAATCAGGGCGCTTGCAGAGCACGTAACCTGGGAGCTGAGAAGGCAGTTTCAGCGTGGCTTGCCTTTTGCGATCAGGACGACATTTGGCTGCCGCAGAAATTGGAAAAACAGCTTCGGCTGGCTCATAAATCGCCTGAGATTCATTGCGTGATCACCGACCACGCAACGTACATAGATGGAGTAATCGATTCGCGCAGTCATTTCTCTCATGCTCCCGAAGGTTTTTGGAATTGCGATCCCGATCCGTCCGGTTTCATGGTTCGTCAGCCAATCGTGGGACGAATGACAATCTTCCAGCCCAGTATTACTTCGGTTCTTCTTGTCAGGCGCAAGTTCTTCAATGAATTTGGCGGCTTCGATACTCATGCCGTGCGATGGACAACGGAAGACACTTGCGTTCACTTTCGGTGTTTAAGCGTGGTTCCTTTCGGGGCGGTCCCGGAGGTGCTGATGCTTTACCGCCGTCATTCCAAGGCTGTGGGCTTAGATACGCTTAGACAATTGCGCAACACGATTCATGTGTGGGAGTACATCATCGGCGAGTATCCCGAGGCCGAGCCGTGGAAGGATGATCTCCTGACCGGAGTGCGGTTGATGCGCAAGGAATTGCGCGAATGTGTTCGCTACCAGCGAAGGCAACGGATCAAGAGAATTCTTGTGCGCCGTCATCTGTGGCGCGCTTGACGCTACCTGCGTCTTGGTGTGGGTAATCGAGATCATCTTGACTACCACAGGCCGCTGTGGTGGAATTGAGGCACTTCCTCTTGGCGGGTCCCCTTCTCAAAGACATTCTTCAGTGTGATCGCCGCGCGGGAGCGGAATTCGCCTAATAGCTTGTACAACGAGACGACATGGACTCGAACCGATCACTCGGGTGGCTAACCCACAATCTTGTTGGGTCAAACCACGGTCAAGGGCCCCGGAGATAGCTGACCGAAAGGAGAGAAAGAGTTGAGCACGATCAATCCCGGCGAAACTCAGCGCGGTGGGTCCAATATGGATCGCGCCTCCAGTCTTCGTCAAAAAGTCGAACTCGATTTTGATCCCTCAGATCCCCAAAACTTCGTTTCCGTGGTCGTGCCCGCTTACAACGCGGCCAAATACCTTGCTGAGACTCTCGATTGCATCCTCAAGCAGACGATTCCAGCGGCAGAAGTCATTGTGGTAAACGATGGCTCAACAGACGATACCGCCTCAATCGCTCGATCTTTTGGGAAGGCTGTAACCTTGATTGAAACGCCCAATCAAGGTTTACCCAGAACCCGCAACTGGGGGGCTGCAAGGGCCGTCTCAAACTGGTTTGCCTTTTGCGATTCCGACGATCTCTGGCTCCCGCAAAAACTGGAGAAGCAGCTTCGGCTGGCCAACGAGTGTCCTGAAGTCCAATGCGTGATAACCGACTACACTCATTACTGCGATGGAGTTGCAGCCGAGCGCAGCCAATTCTCCTATGCTCCCGAGGGTTTCTGGAATCCTGAACCATGCCGGTCCGGCTTCGTTGTGCGCCAACCAATCACCGGAAAGCTTACAACATTCCAGCCCGGCGGCGCCTCAGTCCCGATGGTTAAGCGCACGTTCTTTAATCAAGTTGGCGGATTTGATCCACGTGCCTGGCAAGAGGCCGAGGACACCTGTTTTCACATCCGGTGTTTGAGCGCGGTGCCTTTCGGCGTAGTCCCGGAGGTGCTCATGCTTTACCGTCGCCATCCCGGAGCATTGAGTGCGGATCGGAACAAGCAGATGCGTAAGACTGTTTCCGTATGGGAATACATCATTGCCGAGTACCCCCAGGCACAACCGTGGAAGAAGGAACTTTTGGCGGGTTTGACATTGCTGCGCAAAGAGCTGCGCGAAAACGTTCGCCACGAGCGGCGGCAAGAGATCAAGAAAATTCTCAGACGCCTGCATCTGTGGCAGGCCTGAGGCTGCTGGCATTTGGCGCGGAAATTTCAGCGGATCGCGAATAGAATAGCACTCTGCGGCCGCAGCACCCACAATGCAAGAAGTCGACTCCCTATAATGGGTGAGGATTGGTAGAGCGCACGGCGCGCTCATTTCTTTTTTGGGGAACGCATGGCTGCACTGATCGAAGCAATCGATGTAAAGCGCAAGATGGTTTTTGAGTTTGAAGGCACACCGTATTACTGCCTGGAGGCGGAGGTCTCCACGCCGACTGCCCGCGGCGGCCAGACTCTTGTCCGCCTGAAGATGCGCAACCTTCTGACGCGCGCGGTGTTTGACAAGACCTTCAAAGCCGGCGAAAGGTTCAAGGAGCCGGACCTGGAGCTTGTGGAGTCGTCCTACCTTTACAGCGACGGAGATGGCTCTTATTTTCTTGACCAGCAGAGCTTCGATACGCACGCACTCTCGCCGAGCATGGTAGGCGACGCACTGGAGTTTCTGGTGGAGGGAGCGCTGATTCAGTTGCACAAGTTCAACGGCAACCCCATCGGCTTGCAGTTACCAGCCCAGGTGGAGCTGAAAGTTGCGTACTCCGAGCCGGGGGCGCGCGGCAACACGTCAGGCGATGTGACCAAGCTCGCACGGTTGGAGACCGGCCTCGAGATCAAGGTTCCCCTCTACATTCAGGAGGGCGAGAGGGTGAGAGTTTACACCGAAACCAAGGAGTTCGCCGGACGGGCGTGAACGGTAGTTTCTTGATGCGGACCACGCGTCTAGGCACGCACCCGGGCATGCGCCCAGGCGAAAACTGCTTGTACGCCGAAGATTTCTGTCCATCGCGGCCTGCGGAAGCTGATGGAGAAGTGCCGGGGCAACCGAAGTCTGTAGCCCGCCATCCTTTTGAGGTAGCCGCTTTTGCGGCCGAGAGGAATCTGCCATGCCTTCCCCCCAGCAGGCATCCCGTGTTGTTTGTCTTCTTGCATTGTGCGCATTCATCGTTCAATTTCCGGCGCAGGCACGCGCGGCCGGGAAAGGCGACGTCTTTTTTGGCTACAGCCGCACAGGCAGCGACATCTTTTATCCCAGCACGCCAGGGCTCAACGGATGGGATCTTGACGGCCAGGTGCACTGGAAGCCGTTCATAGGCATCGACGGCGATGTGGCTCACTACGGTATCGGCGCCGACTCCTCGGTGCCACGCACGACTACCGTTCTCTTCGGGCCCAAAGTCTCCGTGGGTCCAGCTGCCATCAAGGTTTTTGGGCATTTTCTTGTGGGCGGTGAACACTCGGCCAACAGCAGCGCGGTCACGCCGATCTCGGGTGGCGCGTTCGCGTACGCCTACGGTGCAGGCGCCGACGTCCCTATCGCGCCGTTTTTCGGATGGCGGGTGCAAGTGGACCACCTGAGCGCGCCTACCCAGTCTCCGGCGGAGGGCACGCACGTGCGTTTCACGACGGGCATCGTTTTGCGCTTCTGATGGGAGGCATTCGCGGGAATTGCTCCCACTTGGAATACCTACTCAACCCTTTTCGACCGGCCGCTCGCATTTTCTCGTTCCGAAACTTCCATTTGCCGGGTAAGGCGCAAGAATAAGCAATCCGTGAAGATGGCGGAATGCGTCCCACATCGCGTAATCTTTTGCCGTCATTTTGACGTCAATTCCTATGTGAGTATAGCGGTCGAAGTTCGTTACCTTTGCCCTTGCTGTGGATACAGAACGCTCGACGTGCCGAGCGCATTGCAGTTGTGCCCTGTCTGCTGGTGGGAGGACGACGGACAGGAAAACGAGGATGCCTGCGAAGTCCGCCTGACGGTGAACGGCCAGCTCAGCCTGAGTCAGGCGCGCATCAACTATACTCAATTTGGCGCCGCGCATCCGCGCTTTCTCCCTTACGTTCGTAAGCCCCAAGCTGCAGAATGGTAACGTACCTTTGGCGATGCCTTTCGTCTTGCTAAGCCGCTTGTCTGGTTTGACCCCTCCCGCAAAGCCCCGTACCATAAAGATGGTGTTTCCCTGGCCAAACGGCGCTGCATAGACCTTGAAGCAGCCCCATGGCCGCATCGACGACGGCGCGAGCCCCCGGAAGGTACATTTTGACTGCTAGCAGCACCCTCGAAAACAACTCCGAAACGGCTGAGCCCCAGCACAATCACGATCACGCCGAAGAGCATCACGACCACTCCCACGGGCCGGTTCTGAACCCGGAGTGCACCCGGGAATTGATTGTTGACGTTCCCGTGGAGGAAGTCACCCGCGCCTGGGCCAAGGTAGCCGCCGGGTACCGCAAATACGCCAAGATTCCCGGTTTCCGCGCCGGCAAAGTGCCGGAGTCGGTGATCCGCAAGCGCTTTGGGGCCGAGATCCGCAAGGAAGTAATCGACACTCTGCTGCCGGAGCGGTTCAACAAGGGCGTCGCTGAGCTGGGGATTCGACCGGTGGGCCAGCCGCAGGTGACCGAGCTTACCGTGGACGAAGGCTCCCCGCTGCACGTGAAGGCGGTCTTCGAATTCATTCCTTCATTCTCGATAGATGGCTACAAAGACGTGACGGTGGCGAAGCCTTCAGTCGAAGTGGTGGAGGAAGAGTTCAAGCAGGAACTTGAGCACCTTCGCGACTCGCGCGCCACGATCGAACCGATGGAAGAAGAGCGTGCGCTCAAGGATGGTGACTGGGCGCAGATCAGCTACAAGGGCGAGATCCAGAAGGATGAGGCCGAAGCTGCTCCCGAGGGCGCAGCCGAGTCGCAGCCCGTGAGTGGGGAAGACACGCTGGTCGAGGTCGGCGGCAAGGATACGATGGAGGCTTTCACGAGCGCCTTGCGTGGATCCAAACCTGGCCAGGAGCTGAAGGTCGAAGTGATCTACCCGGCCGAGTACTCGGAGCCCAAGCTGGCCGGAAAGACGGTTGCGTACGACGTGACCGTGAAGGCGATCAAGAAGCGGATTCTGCCTGAACTGAACGACGAGTTTGCAAAGGAACTCGGCCACTACGAAAGCTATGCCGATTTAGAGAAAAGCGTCCGCGAGTATCTGGTCAATCGTAAGCGCCGCAATGTCGAGTCCGAAACCAGGGACAAGCTGTTTGCCGCGCTGAGTGAGAAATTCACCTTCCCAGTTCCGGAATCGCTCGTTCAAGACCAGATTGACACGCGCCTAGACCGCGGATTACGCGCACTTGCGGCCCAGGGCATGGCGGCCGAGCAGATGCGTAAGCTCGACTTTGCGCGGCTGCGTGCGGCGCAACGGGACAGCGCGGTCGTCGAAGTCAAAACCAACATCCTTCTCGATCGCATTGCCGGCGAGGAAAATATCACCGTCAGTGACGAGGAGATGGAGAAGGAATTGCAGATTGCCGCGATTCAATCCCGCGAGCCGCTCGATGCCCTGAAAGTGCGATTGACCAAAGAAGGCGGACTGGCTAGGATCAGGGAACAACTGCGCCGGGAGAAGACTGCGTCAGTGTTGTACGAACGCCTGCCCTCGTAAAGCTGGGCAATCCGATCGAAATTCCGACGGTTGTATTTTGAATTAAACAGCCGATACTGGCACGAACAGAGCTGAAAGCTGAAAGCTGGAGGCTAGGAGCTAGCGGTTCATGGCATTGGTTCCCATGGTGGTTGAGCAGACGAGCCGGGGCGAGCGCGCCTACGACATCTATTCCCGTCTGCTGCGCGACAACATTATCTTTCTTGGAACGCCAATCGACGACATGGTGGCCAATCTCATCGTCGCGCAGATGCTGTTTCTGCAGGGCGAGGATCCCGAGAAAGACGTATCTCTCTATATCAATTCCCCCGGCGGCTCCATCACCGCCGGCCTGGCGATTTACGACACCATGCAGTTCATCAAGAACAACGTGGTCACGTATTGCATCGGCCAGGCCGCGAGCATGGGCGCCTTCCTGCTGCTGGCAGGAGCCAAGGGAAAGCGGTTTACGCTGCCCAATTCGCGCATTTTGATCCATCAGCCTTCGATGGGCGGGTTAAGTGGTCAGGCTACCGACATTGACATCCATGCACGCGAGATTCTGCGCATCCGCGAGATCACCAACACTCTAATCGCCCGCCATACCGGCCAGCCGCTCGAACGCATCGAGCGCGACGTGGAGCGGGACTTTATTATGAACGCCGAGCAAGCCAAAGAATACGGAATCGTAGACGAGATTATCGACCGGCCGCGCACATAGCCGCGGCAGGGGATTTGGATTAAACTTTCTGGGGGAGCAAACGGGATGAAAACGCGGGTGGGACCTGAAGAAGCGCTACGCTGCTCGTTTTGCCATAAATCGCAGGACGCCGTAGCCAAGTTGATCTCGTCGCCGAGCGATTACCCTCGCGCATACATTTGCGATGAGTGTGTAGCCGTTTGTAACTCCATTCTCGAAGATGATCGTAGCGGTGAAGCTCCCGCCACCACTGCGGGCCATCTTCCCAAGCCCACCGAGGTTAAAGCCTTCCTCGACGATTACGTGATCGGCCAGGACCAGACCAAGAAGAAGCTGGCCGTCGCCGTCTACAACCACTACAAGCGCATCCAGATGAACAAGGTGCGGTCGAACGAAGTGGAACTGGGGAAGTCGAACATCCTGCTCATTGGTCCCACCGGCAGCGGCAAAACGCTATTGGCGCACACCTTGGCCAAGATGCTCGATGTGCCCTTCGCGATCGTCGACGCGACCACACTTACCGAAGCCGGATATGTCGGCGAGGATGTCGAGAACATCATCCTGAAGCTGCTGCAGGCCGCTGACGGCGACGTGACCAAGGCGCAGCAGGGCATCATCTATATTGATGAGATCGACAAGATCGGCCGCAAAGACGAAAACCCCTCCATCACACGCGACGTTTCCGGTGAGGGCGTGCAGCAGGCGCTGCTCAAGATTCTTGAGGGTACAGTGGCCAATGTGCCTCCGCAGGGCGGACGCAAGCATCCGCACCAGGAGTTCACGGCGGTCGATACCACCAACATCCTCTTCATCTGCGGCGGCGCTTTTGTCGGCCTGGAGCGCGTTGTAGGACGGCGCATAGGCAAGAAGGCACTGGGCTTCCGCACCGTGGACGCCGAAGCCGACGATGCCACCGCGCGCTCGCATCGCGACACTGAACTGCTGCGCCGGACCGAGCCGCAGGACCTGATCAAATACGGACTGATTCCCGAGTTTGTGGGCCGCCTGCCGGTGATGGGCGTGCTCGACGAGCTCGATGAAGCAGCGCTCATCGAAATCCTCACCAAGCCGCGTAACGCCATCCTCAAGCAGTACCAGCGCCTGTTCGAGTACGAGAACGTGCGCCTGCACTTCACGCAGGAAGCGGCATGCGCCGTGGCCCGCGAAGCCCTGGCCCGCAAAGTGGGCGCGCGCGGATTGCGCATGATCCTCGAAGAGCTGATGCTCGACCTGATGTACCACCTGCCCTCAAACAAGCGCGTGCGCGATCTCGAGATCACCAAGGACATGGTGGAACGCCGCGATCTGTCGCTGTGCTTGCTGGAGAAGGCCGGCTAAGACCGCATCGAATTCTTGCTTAAGAGCCCCTTCTGCCGACCGGCAGAAGGGGTTTGTGTGTGTACCGGTTTTATGCGCATGACTTTCGTCACGCAGAAAGTTATCAAGGCTTGTGACTTTTGCGTACGAACGAGCGCCTGTTCGGGTGCCCTCGTTTCCTTGTTCCTTGCTTGGCTGTACAATCCCTACATGACACGCGTCCTGCCTCGTGTACTGAGGCTGGCTGTGGCGTATGATATTGAGACGACCCCATGACCGCACCCCGCGACAAAAACGAACCGCGCAAGTTGCCCATGATGCCCATCCGCGACATGGTCATCTTTCCCTACATGATGACTCCGTTCGTGGTGGGCCGAGAGTCGAGTGTGCGCGCGCTCGAAGAGGCGCTGAACGGCGACCGCAAGATCTTTCTCGCCACGCAGCACGATGCCTCGATCGACGAGCCCAAAGGGAAGGATATCTACCAGGTCGGGTCCATCTGTAATATCGTGCAGAGCGTGAAGATGCCTGACGGCAACATCAAGGTGCTGGTGGAAGGCGTGGAGCGCGCCAAGTCCCTCGAAGTTACCGATCGCGATGGCTTCTTTGTGGCCACGGTACGCACCGGCAAGCGCGAGTTCGAGATGACGCCCGCGGCCGAGCAACTGATGCAGCGCGTTACGACACTGTTTGAAAATTACGTCAAGCTGCAGCAATCGCTGAACTACGAGACCATCATTGCCACGGTGCGCATGGACGAGCCCGCCAAGCTCTCCGATACCATTGCCGCAAACCTGCAGGTCGGCATCGAGGAAAAACAGGAGCTGCTGGCGATTTTCGATCCTGCAGCGCGTCTGGCGCGTATCGCCGACATGCTCGACGTGGAGATTGAGAAACTCGACCTGGACCGCAACATTCAGTCGCGCGTGAAGCGCCAGATGGAGCGCGCCCAGAAAGAGTACTACCTGAACGAGAAGATCAAAGCCATCCAGAAGGAGCTGGGCCGCGGCGAAAAGAGCGAGTTCGACGAGTTGCGCAAGAAGATTGAAGCCGCGGGTATGCCCAAAGATGTTCTGGAAAAGTGCATCCAGGAGTTGAAGAAGCTGGAAGCCATGCCGCCTATGTCGGCCGAGTCAACGGTGAGCCGCAATTACATCGACTGGCTGCTGGCCGTTCCGTGGAAGAAGCGCTCGAAGGAGACGCGCTCCATCGACTACGCGGAAAAAGTTTTAAACACAGACCACTACGGCCTCGAAAAAATCAAGGAACGCATCCTCGAATTCCTGGCCGTACGACAGCTTGTCAAAAATCCCAGGGGATCGATCCTGTGTTTCGTCGGCCCTCCTGGTGTGGGCAAAACTTCGCTGGGGATGTCGATCGCCAAGTCGACTGGGCGGAAGTTCGTTCGCCTCTCACTGGGCGGCGTGCGCGACGAGGCCGAGATTCGCGGCCATCGCCGGACGTACATCGGCGCCATGCCCGGCCAGATTATCCAGCACATGAAGCGCGCGGGGACTAAAAATCCTGTGTTCCTGCTCGATGAAGTCGACAAGATTTCCTCGGACTTCCGTGGCGACCCGGCGTCGGCGCTGCTTGAAGTGCTCGATCCCGAGCAGAACGTGACCTTCCAGGATCACTATCTGGACGTGGACTACGATCTTTCGCAGGTGCTGTTTGTAGCCACGGCCAATGTCTTGCACACCATTCCCGCGGCGCTGCAGGACCGCATGGAGATTCTCCGCCTGCAGGGCTACACCGAACAGGAAAAGCTCGAAATCGCGCGCCAATATCTGGTCAAGAAGCAACGCGAACAGACCGGCCTTAGCGAAAAAAACATCGTCTTCAAGGACGACGCCATTTTGGAGATCATCCGCTACTACACGCGCGAGGCCGGGGTGCGCAACCTGGAGCGCGAGCTCGGCAACGTGTGCCGCAAGGTGGCGCGCAAGGTGGTAAAGGCGGGAGCAAAGCACAAGGAAGAAATCAGTGCGGCAAACATCGCCGATTTTCTCGGCGTACCCAAGTTCCGCGACTCCGAGGTGCACGAGAAGAGCGAAGTCGGACTGGTGACCGGTCTGGCGTGGACCGAAGTCGGCGGCAGCATCCTGACCACGGAAGTGCAGGTGCTCGACGGCAAGGGCAAGCTCACCATCACCGGCCAACTGGGCGACGTGATGCAGGAGTCGGCGCAGGCTGCGCTCGCCTACATTCGCAGCAAGGCGCATGCCGTGGGACTTTCGCGTGAGTTCTACCGCAATATTGATATCCACCTGCACGTGCCCGAAGGCGCGATTCCCAAGGATGGTCCTTCGGCAGGAATCACGATGGCTACAGCTCTCGCTAGCGCGTTGGCCAGGATTCCCGTGCGGCGCGACATTGCCATGACCGGCGAGATTACGCTGCGCGGCAAGGTGCTGCCCATCGGCGGGCTGAAAGAAAAATTGCTGGCCGCGTTGCGTGCCGGAATTTTCGAGGTCATTCTGCCGCGCGCCAACGAGAAAGATCTCTCTGAACTGCCAGATAACATCAAGAACGCCATGAAGCTGCGCTTTGTGGATACGATGGACGAAGTACTGGCGCTGGCTCTGGAGCGCCCGCTCCCCCCGCCGCTACCGGACGAGACCAAGACGCTTGCTGCGGTGCCCGCCGAAGTCAGCGGCAATCTTCCCGCCCCGCAGTAGCTCAGCAAGAACTTCGTTTCAGACATCGGTGGAAGCCGGCTCTGCGGCGATCCATCCAGCTTTCGTGTAGCACCGCGCATACATCCCAATAATCTCATCGGTATTCTCCAGACTATGTGAAGGTGCTTTTGCGTAAGAACTCGTTTCCGGACATATGAATCCCGAATAGAGTTCCTCGCGTGAGCAATTTCGCGATTAGTCATCTCTCGTAGTATCGCGCTTCGTCGGATCACGAAATTGCTGAGGACGGGAGTTGAAGTGCCGATGACAGAGCCGCTTAGCGTGGCCAATACGCTGGTCCGGGTGCTATCCATAAAAATCCCACCTACATTCGTGCACGAAAAATGCTGCGCGCAAAAAGCCGTCTATTGCGGCATCTGGCCAATGGCTCTTTTCAAATCAGCCTCCGCCAACGAGAGGCCACAATTCGCCTCCAACAAGGAGGCGGTTGCACTTGCCAAGTCCGCGTGAGCCTGACTTTGGGCGGAGCTGAGTGCCGCGTTCTGCTCAAACTGCCGATCAGCTAGACGGGCCGCCTCCGTTCGGACCTTTACAACCTGTTCCGCAACAGTAACCATCTGCCTGAGTTCATCAATTCTGTCGTAAATGCTTTGTACCTGCACCTCGATCTCGGATTGCAGCTTGTCCACGGCGACTTCTGCAGAGTGCACCTCGCTACGCGCCTCCTGAATTTTGGCTTCGCGAAGCCCTCCGTCGAAGATGTCGTAGTTGAGTGAGAAGCCGAACGTCCCGAAATTATGAACAAGAAGTGGCACGCCACTTTGGTAGCTATAGCGGGAGAGCGCGGTGACATCGGGGATATAGGCGTCCTTGGCTGCCGCCAGCCCTGCTTGTGCCTTTACGAGGGTCTGTCGGGCCGCTCTGAGATCCTGGTTCTGGTCGAGGGCGATCCGGACTGCATCAGCGCGAGATAGAATGTCGAGCTGGGCCGCAGCCGCTCCGGGATCGAGATCAATCGGAGTATTAACCGGGAGTCCAAGAGTGTCCGCGAGCTGACGCCGCAAGTCACTCCCCTGCAACTGCAAGGTTAAGCTCTCCTGCTGCGCTTGCAGGATGCTTGCTTTACTCTGAAGCGCCGATACTTCCAGGGCATTACCCCGCTCTACGTCGCTACGACTCTCCTCATCCTTGACCTGAGCGGCGGCTAATTGATCCTGAGATGCCTCGAGCTTTTGTTCATTGACCAAGATGTTGTAATAGAGCTGCCGCACTTGCAACGCAATCGAATCCTTCGTCTGGTCAGACTGCGTTTCGGCAATAAGCACATCCTGTTTTGCCGCAATATTCGCCTGGTGGATGCGGAACAGCTGCGTGAGAGGCTGCTCTAAGCCCACTCCCCCTGTATACCCAGTAGCAGAGCCTTGATCGATAAAAAGCGACTTCGATGGTATCGGCCCAGCTGACGGATAGCTCCCGAATGCGCCTGCGGGTATCTCGACGCCAGCGAGCTCCGTCACATGCAGTACGCTGCCATTCGCCTTGATTTGAGGCAAGTAGTTAGATCGCGCTTCGTCCTTCTTACTCTGCATCTGCTCGACGGAGAGGGACTGTAGACGAACAGAATGATTTTGCTTCAGCGCAAGGTCGATTGCCTGGTCGAGTGTTAATCGCATCGGAGTCGGAGATGATTGTTGTGCCTTCACCCAGGTGCAGCAGGCCCAGCCCAACAGAGAAAGAGGCAAAAACAACCTGGCTGCTGAGCGAAGCCTCCCCGGTGCGATGGAGGCTGACATCGAAACCTGTCTCCCTTTGTGGAGTGTGCTTCTCATTTGGCCTCCATAGGGGCAGCAATGACTTGTCGATACTGGGTTGGCACCGCGGACATGAAAGCAACCACCACGAGACATGCAAGGCAGCATGCAGCCACGAGAAGAAAGCTGTCGGAGATCGCCAGGGTAAAAGCTTGCCGCCGAACCTGCAATCGAAGAACTTCCGCGACACGGCCAACCGCGGTCGGGCCTGTCGAGTACGGAGCAAACGCGTATCCAAGTCCAAAGATCCTGTGGTTTGTAAGGAAATTCCCAAGTTGAACGTTCAAGCCAAGCATATTTGAGTGGAACTCCTCTCGAACAGCGATGAAGTGTCCCATAAAGACTCCGCCCATCTCGCCACCGAATAGGCGTATAACTTGGAAGAAGCCAGCAAATGTCAACACGTCTGGGGGACGTGTCAAGGCCCCAGTATCGATAACTTCCAACACAATAGAGCCGACCATCGAGTTAAAGGCCAGAGCCAGCCCGATGGCCATCACAGCCTGGGCTATTCCGAAGTTGGGGCCGGCCCACACTGAAGTAACTCGCGCGTCGAGCAAGCATGCCACCCCGACCAATCCGAAGCCAGCTGTGAGAATCAACCGCGGATCGATTGTGCGCATCAATGACATGGCAGCCACGCCAAGCACAAATTGAGGAAGCGCCACCCAGATCAGCACTGGCGCCTCTTGTAAAGGAAGAAACCCTCTAACGGAACCCAGAAAGCTCGGGATAGTTACCACAGTAGCCAGCATCGCGAAGCGAAAGCTGATAAGAACAAGAGCCAGCAGTAATGTGTTTCTGCGAATCAGAAACTGGTAATGGACGAGGGGATTCGGTAGCAGAAAGTGCCGAATCAACGCCGCGAATACAAGCAGCACGCCTGAGGCCGTCAGCCCAATAATGACCGAGGAGTGATACCAATCCAGCCGCTGTCCCTGATCGAGCGCAATATACAGGAGTGCGGCCCCGAGGCTGACGTACAGGAAGCCTCTCCAACTCGGAGCAGGATGTCCGGGCTGGGGTTTTGGAATTGGCTGCCAGGGAATACCGAAGTGGATCAGGGCGATCATCAGGGGAGTCAGAACGGTCCCGTTCCAGAAGATCCAACGCCATGAGAGGTGCTCGATAAAGAAAGACTCCCATGCCTGTGCCATCTCCGTCGTGAAGATGATGTCCGTCGCATACATCGCGATCCCCAGCAAGACGAAGCGTATTGGAAGGCTTCTCAGCACGAAGGATAGTGTTAGCGGATAGAAAGTGCCCGCACTAAGCCCGGCAAGAATAAGCAATGCGATCACTACGCCGAGCGAATGGCAAAATGGAATCAAAAAGCTTACCGCGGTAAAGATCCATGCACAAGCCAGAAGTACGCGGCGAGGGCCGAGAAGTCCCCCCAGATAGACAGAAAACGCCCCGATAAACATCATCGAGGCATTGAATGAAGTATTGATCCAAGCCGCTTCGTCGACCCCAAGATGCAATGCGCCTCGAATGTCTACCAAGCCCACGCTCATCAACCGCCCGGTGCATGTTGCGATTAGTGCGCCCAGCAGCACTCCTGCAACCCCGAGCAGTGGGTGTGTTGTCAGGGGCGGGTGAGCTTCATGCGCCTTAACATCAGGACTTGTCATTGATCACCGTCCGATCGGGCCCCAGCCGTCCCGGTATGAACGATGACAACTGCCGAGAAGCCGGGTCGCAGGCGGTCGAGATAGGGTTGCCCTGCAAAAAGCACAATCTTGACTGGTACCCGCTGCACCACTTTCGTGAAGTTGCCCGTGGCATTATCCGGCGGCAGAAGTGCAAATTGCGAGCCACTTGCGGGAGACAGCTGATCGACTTTGCCGTGAAACACTCGATTTGGAAATGTATCAATCCGAACGTCTGCCGAGTCGCCAACTCGCATGTTGGTCAGTTGAGTCTCTTTGAAATTGGCCTGAACCCAAACGTCGCTTTGTACGAGGTCGATCGTCTGTGTACCTGGAGCTACCAACTGACCGGAAAGAACATGACGCTCACCAACCGTTCCATCAGTCGGAGCTGCAATGTGGGTGTAGGCTAGATTGACCTGTGCCACGACGATCGCGGCTTTCTTTGCTTCGATATCAGCTTTGTAAACATCGTCCTTTGTGTTGAGCGCTTCTCGCTGGCGCCTAGCAGCTTCAAGCTGACTCTGACTTGTGGCGAGAGCGCCCTCGGCTCGCGGGAGATCCGCTTTACGTGCCTCAAGCAGCCCACTTAGTTGTCCTTCCTGAGCTGTGGCCGTTTCTAACTGCTGGTGAGTTGCGGCCTTCGTATCGAACAAGGCTTGCTGCCGGTGTAACTCAGTGATAGCTCTGTCGAGTTCGGGCGAAACCGAGGCGATACCGGCCTTTGCTGCATTGATTTCAGCCTGTGCCTGGATAACTGCCGCCTTTGCTGCCTCGATCTCAGCGTCTTGAATTCTCTTGGCTGCCTGATTGTCCTCGAGTGCGGCTTTTGATGCAGCCAAAGCCGCCTGGGCTTGATCCAAATTCGCTCGGTAGTCGTCATCGTCAAGTTCGATGAGCGTTTGGCCTGCCTTCACGCTTTGATAGTCGCCCACGTTGACCCTTCGGACGGTTCCAGAGATCCGTGTGCTCAACGGTGTCACGTCAGCTTTCAGATAGGCATCGTCCGTCTCCTGGGCACGACGATTCCCTTGCCAACTCGTCCATTGTCCGGCGATACCGAAGAGAAGGCTCGCAGCAGCGAGCAAAACGATCGAGGGAATAATCCACGCTTTTTTACTCATGCCTTAGACCCTCCCGGCCTAATTAGATTCTTGTGTGGTGAACTTGCTCATTCGGGTCCTCGCTCAGTGCACTCCGAGCATGCTGCAAGCAGCGTCTTGAGCTAGGTCATAGATGGAGTTCCAAAGACGGGACAGATAGAAGTCGTGTTGATGCAATCCAACAACGAATAAATCGGCGTTCTGCTCTTTCAGAAAGTGGAGAATCGCACGAACCTCTTTACCAACTACAATCGAGCCTTGCCCATGAACACCAAGTTCCGGCGCTTGGCTCGCTGCTTTCTCGTGCATTTCATTGTGACGCTGTCGCCGCTCCTCCATCATTGCGACAGAAGCGCCTGGACCGACAACTGCTGAAAACGAAGTGTAAGCGGGAAGATCCCCCAGGATAGAAACCGTCGCTAGTTCTGCGTCGCACAATCGAGGGAGATCAATCGCTGCGCGAAAGGCCCGCTGCGATTCAGGTAGGTCATTCAATGCGACGACAATCTTGGAGAACATGAGCACAACCCCGCTCTATCGTACGAAGCACGTCGAAGGATCGCCATTACATGTTTCTGGTAGCGCCGGAAATACACCTCATCGCAAGCAGGATCAGACGTACACAGAGCTCCGTCTGACCATAGGATGACGTAATCCGTTTTAGGTTATGACTTTTCCAGTAGGTGAATTCCAGGCATTTCGGTTAGCCTTCTCCAATCGCCCAAAAAGGAAGAATTCCCCGGAATTTAACGAAGTATCCCGGACTGTCCTTCGAGGATCGAAAGCGCCTGTACGCCCCGCGTAAAAGATTCGGGTCTACGGCCGACTCGATTTGATCCTTGGCGATTTACCGTGATCCCAAGACCTTCCTGTCCAAATCGTCATTTTCGCGACCGACAGGAAGCAATCGGCCGAGTCACAACGTTGTCTCTTTGGGCGGAGAAACAATGATTGGCAGAACTGTTGAAACAAGCATAATGAGGGCAATCGTGTGCAGACCGCGCGTGTAGGATCCCGCTTGACTCAGCATTTTCACAAGTAGTTGTGGACCAAAATAGCTGGCGAAGCCCCATGCGGTGAGCATCAAGCCATAAATTGGGCCGACGTTTTTTGATCCGAAATAGTCGGCTGCAAACGCAGGCATCGTACCGAAGCCGCCGCCGTAACACATAAGTATGACAAAAGAAACAACGGTGATGACGGTGACCGAAGCCAGCGAGGGCAGCAGCCAGAACAGACCGCACTGGAGAATGTACATAACGGCAAAGGTCCAACGGCGGGTAAGGCTGTCTGAAACCCATGCCCAGAAGATGCGGCCCACCGAGTTTCCGATACTGACGATGCCCACCATGCCTGCGGCGACAACCGCGCTGGCATTCGTCAGTTTCTGAAAGATTGGCGCCTCCTGGGAGATGAGTGAAATTCCGGCCGAGGTGTTGAGAAAAAGCAGCAGCCACATTGCCCACCATTGCCATCTCGCCAGGGCCGAGCTAAGTGTGTAGTCCACCTTTGCCCGTTGCGCGGTCTGCGTTGCTGTTGGAGTCCAACCTTTCGGGGTCCATCCAACCGGGGGAATCTGCATAAAAAAACCGGCCACAAAGATCACAACAAAATATGCAATACCAAGATAGGCGAATGTCTTCAGTACGCCGACGGTTTGAATCAGTTGCTGGGCCACCGGCGCTGTAACCAGAGCGCCCGCCCCAAAGCCGCCGACGGCGATACCGGTGATCAATCCGCGGCGATCGGGGAACCACTTCACCAGCACCGCGATGGGAACGATGTAGCCAAATCCCAATCCCGTGCCACCGATTACTCCGTAGCTGAGGTAAAGCCACCAGAGCTCATGTGCCGAGAAGCTGGCCAAAAATACGCCGAGACCATACAGAAACGCCGCAGTGAAAGCAACAATGCGCGGGCCCTTCCTGTTCAACCATAGGCCGCCGAAAAAGGCGGCAACGCCAAGGACAAAAATGGTAATCGTGAACGTCCATGTAACTTGCGCGATGGACCAGCCGAACTGCTTGGTGAGGGGATTGCGAAAGACGCTCCATGCGTAGACGGCGCCAAGGGCCACCTGCATGAGGAAACCGGCCAGAGCGATGCCCCAGCGATTGGTCGTTGCCATACAACCTCCAATGTGCTGCTTGCGAGGCCCTAGGTCACTGGCAATCTCCGCGGGTTTTAAGCTGATTGCCAAGACTTTCAAGAAACTTATTGATGAGAGCCATACTGCGCCGCAACTCGAGTTGGCGAAATTCGGCGAATAACTGGAACAGGCCAGGCGGATCGGCAACCGGCTTGCGGCAACCGAGAGTTTCACTCATGGCGTTGGCAAAACCCTGCATCAGGTCAGGATTGATCGATCCCAGCAGCTTGGCGAGAATAATGGCGTTGCGCAGGCCGCGAATGCCTTCACCCGACCTAGTCGCATCGACAACGGCTTCAGTTATCTTGTCGCCCGATGCCAGTGCACCGCGTAGTAACTTCAAAACGCCGGAATCGTGGAGTTGCTGCAATAACTCGTAGCCATCGAGCAGCGCCTCGGCATGTTGGGAGGGCGCCTGCTCAAGCCGCTTGTGTAGTTCTTCGCGCGGATCGCGCGGCATTACGTCCAAGCCAATTGCTCGCGCCATGGCTACTTCTCCTGTCCTGTGGGTGTGACCGCACGCGTTTCAATCTGTACCAATCCATTGCCCGGCGGATGATAGTCGCTGCGTGCCCACTTGCGCTCGACCTCCACGCCGTTCTTCGGCGTCGAATGCCCGTGACGCGGATTGATGCGCGGCAGCGGATCCGCGCCAGTTTGATCGAGGACCGTGAGGCGCACGGAAGCTTCCTTGTAGGCGGGAGTGTGTGTCACCTTGTCAGTGCAACTGCTGGTGAGGCGATTAACAGGTTCGAGAACAGAGTTCATCGGCATGTAAACCTCGCTGCCGGTAACACGGGTGGTGACCACAGCCTGTACCTTCACCTCGCCGAAGTGCGAAGTAAGCCGCACCCACGTTCCGGTTTCAATGCCGCGCGCAGCAGCCAGCTCAGGCGAGACTTCAACAAACGTGCAGGGAGTCTTGTCGCGGATGCCTTCAGTGCGATACGTCATATTGCCTTCGTGAAAGTGCTCGAGCAGGCGGCCGTTATTCAGATGTAAGTCGTATTCTTCGCCGGGTTGGTTGGATGGTTCGGACCAAACCACCGGGAAGAATGTCGCTTTACCATCCGGCGTGTTGAATTGCCTGGTATAGAGGAGAGGATGATCGTTGCCATCTTGTGCGACGGGCCACTGCAACGAGTTGAATCCCTCCAGGCGCTCATAAGTGACTCCAGCCATAAGCGGTGTAAGTGAGGCAATCTCCTCGTAAATCTCTGAAGGGTGCTTGTAATTCCAGTTGGCGCCAAGGCGATTGGCAATATCTATGATGATTTGCCAGTCGGGACGGCTGTCACCCAGCGGCTCCATGACTTGATAGAGGCGCTGAATGCGGCGCTCGGTGCTGGTGAAGGTGCCTTCTTTCTCAAGGCTGGGGCTCGCAGGCAGAATGACGTTGGCGAAGCGGCAGGTTTCAGAGAAGAATATTTCCTGCATTACCAGGAAGTCGAGCTTCTCGAGGGCGGCGGCCACATACCCGGCGTTGGAGTCGACTAAACTCATTTCTTCGCCGAAGACATACATCGACTTGAGGCGGCCGTCGTGAATGGCGTCGATCATCAGGTGATTATCGAGGCCGGATTTTGCAGGCAGAGTCACGTTCCATGCTTTTTCGAACTTGGCACGGATGGCCGGATCGTCGACCTTCTGATAGCCAGGAAAGAAATTCGGCATGGCGCCGTGATCGCTTGCGCCCTGCACATTGTTATGTCCGCGTAGCGGGTAGGCGCCCGTGCCGGGGCGCATGTAATTGCCCGTTGCCAGCAGCAGATTGGAGATGGCAGTTGAGGTGTCGGAACCCATCACATGTTGTGTGACGCCCATAGCCCACAGGATACATACACTCTCCGCCTCTGCGACCATATGGGCAACCTTGACGATGGTTTCCCTGGGCAGCCCGCAGCGCTCGCTGGCCATTTCTAAGGTAAACGGCTCAAGGCTTTTGCGATACTCATCGGCTTTGTTCACCCATTGGTCGACGAAGGACTGCTTGGCTAATCCATGATCGAAGATGTAACGCGTGACGGCGGAGAGCCAAAAGAGATCGGTGCCGGGCCGGGGATGCAGGAATACATCGGCGCGGCGCGCCATTTCGTGTTCGCGCAGGTCTGAAACAATCAGCTTTTGGCCGCGCAGTTTATGCGCGCGTTTGACGCGCGTGGCCAGCACCGGATGGCTCTCGGCGGTATTGCTGCCTACGATGAGAACGAGGTCAGCCTGCTCGATGTCGGAGATGGAGCCAGAATCGCCTCCATAACCCACGGTGCGGAAGAGGCCGATGGTGGCGGGGGCCTGGCAGTAGCGCGAGCAGTTATCCATATTGTTTGTACCGATAACAGCACGCGCAAGCTTCTGCATCAGATAGCTTTCCTCATTGGTGCACTTCGACGAGGAGATAAAAGCGAGAGCGTCGGGACCTTGGGCGGCCTTGATCTCAGAAAAGCGGCGCACCACGAGGCTGAGCGCTTCATCCCAAGACGCCTCACGAAACTTGTCGCCTTCGCGAATTAGCGGCTTCGTCAGACGGTCGGAGCTATTGACGAAATCCCATCCAAATTTACCCTTGATGCATGTCGAAACACCGTTGGCCGCACCGTGCGCAGGTTCGACCTTGAGAATGTGACGATCCTTGGTCCAGATATCGAAGGAACACCCCACTCCGCAGTAAGTACATACCGTCTTGGTGCGTCTAATCTGCGCCTCGCGCATCGCCGCTTCCACTTCAGAGAGCTGCATGATCGCACCGTAGCCCACCTCTTGCTCCACGCCCTTCACAACGTCGATCATGCCGTCCAGTGCCTGCTTGGGCAGACCCGTGAAGTACCCAGCTTGGCCAAGCATCGATTTTTCCATCAGCGCATTGCAAGGACAAACGGTAATGCAATGGCCGCACGAGACGCAGCTCGACTCGCCAATAGGCGCTCCGCCATCCCACAGTACGCGTGGATGCGGATCTTCCCAATTGATGCTCAGGGTTTCGTTCACCTGCAGATTCTGGCAGGCTTCCACACACCGGCCACAGAGAATGCACTGCTGCGGATCGTAACGATAAAAGGGATTGGTGGAGTCGACTTCGTACGGCTTGGATCGGAAGGGCGTGTCCTGACGCTCGATTGCGAGCTGACGCGTGGTGTTGTGAATTGTGCAGTTGCCGTTGTTGTTGTCGCAGACGGTGCAGTAGAGCAAGTGATTGCCGAGAATGCGATCGAAGGCTTCGTGCTGTGCGGCTTGCGCGCGGGCAGACGCAGTCTCGACGCGCGCGCCCTCTGCCGCCTTGGTTGCACAGGCTCTCTCCAGCTTGCCGTCCACCTCAACCATGCAGGTATCGCAGGTTTGAATAGGACCGAGCTGGGGGTGATAACAGACCTGCGGAATCCTGATTCCGCTGCGATTGATGGCGTCGATCAGGCGCTCCCCGGGTTTGACCTCCTGGGGTTTGCCATTCAAGAAGACTGGCATGAGGGAACCGACCTCCCCTTCATTCGATGGATACTATTACGGACAATTCACAAACGTAAAGTCCTTTTTCTGTCAAAGCCTCGCGCCGATCATTAAATTTAGATGAATCGCCGGCGCAAATCTTCGCTAGGGAACAGGAGGGAGGCATCGGTCGCCGCCCGAATAAACAACGAACCGCTGTCCACGCACAAAACCGACCAACGTTAGCCCCAGTTCGCGGGCAAGCTTGACCGCCAGACTGGACGGAGCGGAGACAGAAGCAACGAGAGGAATGCCGGCAGCCAACGCCTTTTGCACGATTTCAAAACCCCCTCTGCCGCTTACCACAAGAACGTGATGGCTGAGCGGCAAGCGGCCTTCGAGGAGCGCCCATCCAACCAGTTTGTCGACCGCATTGTGCCTGCCGATGTCTTCACGTAGCGCAATCAGATTGCCCTCGGCATCGAAGAGCGCCGCGGCGTGAAGGCCGCCTGTACGATCGAAAACCGCTTGCTGGGTGCGCAGTGTCTCCGGCAGCTTGCACAGCACTTCGGGAGTAATCCGGAAGCCGCGATCCGGTGCATGCAGTCCGCGGTGGCGAATGGCTTCAATCGACGCTTTGCCGCAGATGCCGCAGCTTGAAGCGGCGAAGAAGTTGCGCTGCAGGTCCTTCGGCTCGAACCCGCAGTCCTTTAACTGCACCTCGATCACGTTGCTCTTGGCCGTCGAATCAGGCGTCGCAGCGCGGATTCCGGCAAGCTGATCGCGTGATTCGATGATGCCTTCAGTCAGCAGAAAACCCGCTGCAAGCTCCAGATCGTTGCCCGGAGTTCGCATGGTGACGGTGAGGGAAACACTGTCGAGTCGTATTTCCAAAGGCTCCTCGGCAGCCAGCGAGTCCTCAAGCAAATGAACGGAGCCATTGCTCCATTCCGTGACCTGAGTTAGTTCAACACTGCGAGCCGGCAAGCGCATCGGGTTCACTCACAGCAACTGATTCAAAATAACCTACGATCGAAGTCTTTGTCACCAACGGCCTGCAATCGGCAGCCCGCAGTTTCGAAGTATATTCAGCCGCCGACCGCATTAAGAAGGTAGATGCAGCAGTGCTAATGCATATCTGAAAAATCGCGGTTTGCTTTTACGGATGCGGTTCCTCAATACGAAGCTTGAAAACCAGGCTTGAAAGCGACCAATAACTGATTCTGAAACTTAGGGCATCTGAGGCTCTTCATTTTTCTTGCGCTTTAAATTTGTAAACTATTTAAAATAGGCAATTTAATGTTGGAGCCGTGGGGGTCGAACCGGGCGTCAGTATTGAAAGCACTCAACTTATTGATTCTGGGAATACCCGAATTGGCATGATTTTCACGATTGCCAAATCTACTGTACGTCATTTTCCAGAACGCCCAAACCTTCACCTTCCGACGGCCCCATTTGGCGAAGAGCGTCTGGAGGTCTGGGATCGGCGTATTCGCCGACATCGATCTGATCGGGCGGCTTTATGATGGCCGGAGAGCACCGCGCGTGTTGAAGTCGGAGCCGAGCGGCGGCAATCAAGCTGGAAAGGCGACGTTCACCGCAAACCATTCCCGAGGGCGCGCTTCCGGAACTGATCTGAATCAGGTTTCGTTGGGAATACGTCGCACACTTACGCAATCGGACCGGGACTCGCGTAAACCGGAAGAACCAATTGGAAGACCGTGCCTTTCCGCAACTCGCTGGCGACCGTAAGATCGGCGTGATGCATCTCGGCGATCCACTTCGCGATCGCCAAACCAAGTCCGGCTCCGTCAATATTGCTGCGCGAAGGGTCGGCGCGGTAGAAGCGCTCGAAGATATGCGGCAAATCGGCTGCGGAGATGCCCACGCCGCTATCGCGCACCTCCACGGTGGCTTGATGGCTATTCACCTTTAGAGCCACGTCGATCCGCCCCGGCGCTTGTGTGTATTTCAGGGCATTGTCGAGCAGGATCCAGAGCAGACGGCGCAAGGTGGTGAAATCGCCGAGGACAGTGACAAGGCGCGAAGTGCCGAAAGAGACAGAGAGATCGAGGCGCCTGTATTTGGCGATGGGCTGCGCCATCTCGCAGGCCTCTTCGACCACTGCGGTCAGATTGAGCGATCGAAGAGGTTTGTCGCCACGCTCGGCATCGGCGCGAGCCAAGGTGAGCATGTCTTCAAGCAGAACCGTTGCCTTCGCTGTTTCCTCCACAATGTCCGCAAAGGCTTGCCGGCTCTCGGGGTCGGCCTTGGGATTACGCATTGCCACTTCGGCCACGGTACGCACAAACGAAATGGGGCCGCGCAGTTCGTGCGAAGCGTCGGAGGTGAATCGCTTGATCTGATTCACTGCTACGTCAAGACGGGCAAGCATCGCATTACAGGTTTCGGCTAGACGCTCGAGTTTGTCCCCGGTATCGCTCACGGGCAAGCGGTCAGACAGATTGGAAATGCTAATCGAACGAACAGCTGCAGTAATTCGATCGACCGGCTTGAGAGTTGCGGCTGAGCCAGTAGCCGCCCGCCGATGAGATGAGCAGGAGAATGGGCGCGGAAGCGATCAGCCCTACCCAAAAACGGTTGAGAACGAGAAGATTGCCGCCTTCGGGCGCAGCCGCTGTCAGGTAGACAGTTTCGCCATTGAGCGTCGCGCGCTGCGCCAGTACCCAATACGGCTGGTCGGACGCATAGACGTGATAGAGCTTTTCTTCGACGTCTGATTGAATGGCTGGCCAGGGGAAGGCCTGCGCCGCCTGAGTTGGCGAGGGAAGCACGCGCGAGCCGTCGGCGCGGAAGATTTCGGCTAGACAGCCGCCGGTGGCGTGAGCGAATTCCCTGAAGTCTTTGTTTCGCTCGTCGGTGTCTGCGTTCTTATCGAGCAATGTGCGCAGGCGGTCGACGCGGCGGCTCAGAGTGAGATATCGCTCGTTGGCGAGCGTGTGCTTGAGATTCAGCCACATTGCCATGCCGAACAGGACCCACCCGGCGAGAAAGATGACGCCAAACCAGATGGTAAGCCGGAGAGAGATGGAGATGCGGCCTCTCAGCATGCGTCGCTCCGCAGCGAGTAGCCGACTCCCCGGATGGTGTGCAGCAAATCGACTTCGCCGGCGTGAGTGATCTTCGATCTCAGCGCGCGGATGAAGACGTACAAACTGTCGAAGCTAACATCGGCATCGCTGCTCCAACCTTCCTCAATGAGCGTCGCGTGGGGTACAACGGAGCGAGCGCGGCGCATCAGCACAGAGAGAATGGCGCACTCAGTACGCGTCAGAGTAGCCAGCCGCGAACCGCGTTGCGACTCATATTGATGCGGGCGCAGAATCAGATCCTGAAACTGCAGCATCTGCGGAGGCCGCATGGGCACGCGGCGCACGGCAGCGCGCACCTTGGGCAGCAGTACATCGAGTGCGAAGGGCTTGGTCAGGTAGTCGTCTGCACCCGCGTCCAGGCCGCACACAATATCGTTCATCGTATCCCGCGCGGAGACAATGATGGCCTGCGTGCGCAACCGATCCCCGCGCAGTTTTCTGATGACGGTGAGGCCGTCAACGCGCGGCAGCATCAAGTCAAGGAGCATGACATCGAATACGCCGGTCTTGCCCAGGCGCAGAGCCTCTTCGCCGTCGTAAGCCAGCGTCACCGAGTAGCCTTCGCCCTCGAGCGCCCGGCCAAGGTGCCCGGCCAGGCTGCGCTTGTCCTCGACAACTAGGATGCGCATGCATCGAATGCTAACCGGGGAAGATCAATTCTCTGTAAAATGGTCTGGAAACTCCGACGTTTGCTCAGATTGAGATTAGACTCACCTGCCATGCTTGCTCCTGTTTACGCGCTTGACGCGTGTGGAAATCACGTTGAGGAGACTGGCCATATGTTTGAAATGAGATGGAATAGGTGCATTGGCGCCATAATATTGCTGTTCTCGAGTTTGTTTCTGACGAGCGCGGCGGTCTTTGCGCAGTCCGCACAAGGAGCGGCCACGGGTGCGAGGGCTTCGATAAGCGGACACATCAGCGACGCTTCCAATGCCGTTATTCAAAGCGCGCGCGTGGTGGTTGCTCCCGCGGATCTCGTTGTAACATCGGATTCTTTAGGAGATTTTGTGGTGACCGGGCTCGCACCCGGCAACTATACCGTCAGCGTTACTTCGGCGGGCTTCAAGCAACTGGTGCAGTCCGTTACTATTACGGCCGGACAGACCGTGCCACTAGACCTGATCCTGCAGGTTGCCCTAGGCAGCGAGGAGGTCGTAGTTTCCGGCGGAAGCGGACAAGACATGGTCCAGGCCGTCAACGAGGAAATCACTTCGCCGGACATCGTCAACGTGATGCCGGAGACCGAGATCCTAGCTCTGCCCAACGCCAATATTGCCGATGCGGTTGGCCGGCTGCCGGGCGTGACTGTGCAGCGCGACGAGGGCGAGGCTGTCTACGTCCAGGTTCGCGGCTTCGATCCGCGCCTGACGAACACGACCATCGACGGCGTAACCATTCCGTCACCGGAACCAATGTGCTCCAGGTCCTGCTCGCAACCATTCCTGCTGACATGGTGCAATCGATCGAGCTGAACAAGACGCTCTCCGCCAATCAGGATGCAGACGGAATCGGCGGATCGATCAATATGGTTACGAAGCTGGCCGGCGAGGCGCCCACCGTCGATGGCATTTCCACGCTGGGCTGTTCGCCCATCATGAACGGCCGCTACATGGGCCTTGTGAATTTTACGGTGGGCAAGCGTTTCGGTGCCAGCAAGCGCTGGGGCGCGATCGCAAGCGCTAGCTACGATTACAACGGGCGCGGATACAACGATATTGAACCGCAACCGGACCTGAACCCCAATAACTACGCCGGCACGCTGCCGTATTACGACGACCTCACGCTGCGCGAGTATCGCCAACAGCGCCTGCGCTGGGGCGGCACCATGGGCGTCGATTACAAGCTCAGCGATCGCTCCACCCTGGTCGCCCACTTCATCCTAACCGACTTCAAGGACTGGGGCGACAAGTGAACCTATACGATTAACACCGATGGTAAGCCGAGCTTCAAGTATTCGATTCGGCATCCGGACTTTGCCCTAGGCAACCTGTCGATCGGCGGCAACCATATCTTCAACAACAAATGGTTCACTTGGGGTTCCGCTGTCTCGCGCGGCCGCGAACTCGACGCCGGCGGCAATCCGGGAGGCACCTTTGACGCCAGCAGCGCGTTGAAGAGCTGGACCTCGAATAATTGCGGCTACGTCGCCGGCCTGAAGGACGATCCTTACCGTCCGCAGTGGTCGCCGAGCTGCATGACGCCGAATATCACGACTCCGGCTGACAACATCTACAGCCTCTCCAATTACACGCTGGACAATATCAACACCAGCACCGGCCAGGCGACGCAACTGAACCTGCAGGAGTGGGGAGCGATGGGGTTCAACTATCACCTCGGCAAGCACGCCGCCACGCTGGAGCTCGGCGGCGAATTCCGCAATGCGCACAAGGGCCAGGATGCCTATACGCCAACTTATGATTACTGTCCGAATCCGAAGGCGGCTCTTGCCCCTCCGCTCTGCCCCGCCATCCCTTCCTCCGCCGTAAATTCGGAGATCTTTGCCAGCGGGTTTGAGGATCCAAAATACTACGACGGCACCTACCACATGGGGTAAATGACAGACCACTACAAGGTTGATAACTACCTTGCCGCCAATCCGGGACTGCTTCCCCTGGACGTGGCTGCCACCCGGAGCGGGTCCGACTCTGCTAACTACGATCTTATCGAGCGCGTCTCTGCCGGTTACATTATGAACACCTTCCATTTATACCACTTGAGCCTGCAGACAGGCCTGCGCCTGGAAGCTACGCACGAATACGCAGTGGGATACCTGGTGAACTCGGCCGCCGGTCCCAATGGCGATGGGTTGGATAACAATGGAAACTGGATTGGAACTACACAGGTTACCAATACCCAGACCTACATCGATCCTCTCCCCAGCATCCAGGCCCGCCATGCCTTTACGCAGGCGATGGCCGTCCGTGCGGTCTATGCGCGCGGCATCTCCCGGCCGAACCAGTACGATCTGGTGCCGTATGTTTCGGCCACAGGCAATAACCCGGTGGTGGCCTCCATCGGTGACCCCACAGAACTGCCCACCCATGCCAACAACTACGATCTTCTTCTGGAACAGGAACTGAAGCCCTTCGGCCTGATTCAAACCGGGTTCTTCTACAAACAGTTAACCAATCCGATCGTGACAGCGAATGTTCCCTGTACCGGCGCGTGTTTGGCTGTCGTGCCTGGTACGCCGGCCGGTTCCCTGGTTCAGGAGGATGCCAACGGCACTAATGCCCAGGTCTGGGGGTTGGAATTTGGCTTGCAGCAAAGGCTCACCAATCTGCCCAGCGCTTTCCGCGGCCTGGGCCTGATGGCCAATTATTCCTACAACGACTCTAATATTTGCGCCTACCAATACTACTCCACTGCCTCGGGAATCTCGGAGTGCGGCAGCCCCAATCCCAACCCGGCCGATTCCGCACCGCTCAACGGGCCTATTAACGGACCCTACGGCGACAACTACTTCTACCCGCATTTCCAGGTGGACGCGCAGATGAGCGCACGCATCTATCGCGGCTTGCAGCTTCAGGTGGAGGGCCTGGACCTCAACAACGAGGACTTTGGCTTCTACAACGGCAGCCCGCAGTACATGACACAGCGCGAATACTACAAGCCCACTTACAGCGTCAGTCTGCGCTGGAATTCCCGCCGCGAGCACTAGAATCGGCGAGAGGCCGGTGCGGAAGGCCTCTCTGCACCGGTCTGTAATCTGTTCACAAAATGTAATTCTGAGGGACCCCGAAGATGCCACGCGTCACGCCGCACGCCGAACATCCTCAAACTCGCATCCCACCACTTCATTGTCTATCCATTCTTGCGACCGGAAATCCGCAGATGACTCCCGGCATTGCACGCCTTGACCCTCTCGCAGTTTCCTCATGGCAACTACTTCGCCATGTATCATCCTCACAGCGTAAGTATCTGCCTTGAGGCAGCATACGATCCATCAATAACTAACCAAACCCGCCTCGAATTGTGGGTAATTGAAAGAATCTTCAAACGCTTATCCTTGAGCAACTCCAGTTGCGCAGAAATGTGAATGACAAATGTTTACGAGAGGGATGCTAGAGATAGATACCTGTTCGCTTGAGCAATCCGAAGCTGGTGTTGAAGACGGTTCTCGCTGCAGGCGATCCGAGATCTTCCGTTCAAGCGGCAAGAATGATCAATTGATCGGGTTCAGCAGAAGTGCGTGCATGTGTCCCTTGCCCAATCCGCTGCATAGAATCTGCCCTCGGTTGTTGATCCGATAAGCAGCATCAATCCTGTAGGTATCGGCGGGAATGAGCGTGTTGATGTCATACACAGTTCCGTTCTGCCACAGGAACCCGCGAGGATGGCCACGTTCCTCAGGCGTGATCGTGCCCACGATCTGGCGCCGATCGTTTATCGCGAATGCGTGTCCATCGATGTCGAGATCTGTCATCTTGCTGTCATCTTGCCGCGGGAATAGAGAAAAATTGTTTCTCCCCTTTGCAGGTCGGAGACACCGACCACATCATCGTGATTGTTAACCGCATAGGCAATGCTATCCCCTTTGCCGGAAAGCGTGCCTAGATCCTGCGGCTTATTTCCGCGCCATAGCACGGCATGTACCACCGGCTTTGGCGATGTTGAGGCCATTCCAAAGCCCCCCACTATGACTCCAGCATTATTAATGTCAAAGGCGACGCTGTAGATTTCTCCCGGTAACGGGTCAAGGCAAGACATTTTGCCATCGGCGTAACGAAATGCGCATTGCTCATTATCCTTAAGCCCGGACACTCCTACGATCACGCCTTGATTGTTGATTGCGTACGCCTGGCTGCGAAGACCGCCAAGAGTGCCGAGATCCACCGCCCGATCTCTCGTGAAGGAAGTTGCGTGTACAGTTGAGATACTATCCACCGGGTTGAGTGTGGTATTCGACCAACCGACCGAGTCACCGCGATCGTTTACCGAATAGGCGAAACTATTCCGATAGCCGTCCGGCTTAGGCAGAAGCTTCTGCATTCCGCCTTCGTACAGCACCGCAGAAAATGCCTGTGATTCCTCCTGATGCCATAGCACAATGTTTCCAGAGTCGCTTAACCCTGGAACGATGTCCGCGGCAATACGCTGTATGACTCCAAGATCGACTACCTCATATCCTGGAGTCTGCGTGGGAGCATTCGAAATCGTAGCGCCCGACGTCGCCAGGGCAGCTGCCAAGCCGAATTTCAGCAGCCCGCCTTGCGACAGAAGACGGGGGGCAAATAGTGTAATAGCACTGCTACGTTCCCAGGGATTCAATGGTCCAGCCCCCTTCGGCCGACGCATCTTAAATTCCAAGTATCTGGAGTAAGTAGTTATTGTCCCATCCAGCTTTGAGTCGTTTTCCCTTGATGCCGAGTTGGGTGGATTTGTCTTGTCTGAGCAAGTTCAGTGCGATGCGATTGAGGATGGAGAAGTTCTGCGCTGCATTTCCGGTGCGCTTGCGATCGAGGTCTTCGCCGAAGCTGACGTCGAGTGTCCAATGCAGTTTGTTTTCAATTCCCCAGTGTTGACGAATGGCCCGGTTGAGCTGTCCGGCGTCGGGCTTGAGGCTGGTGATGTAGTAGCGGGTTTCGTTCTCTGTTTTGCCCGTTGTCTTGTGGAAGCGTTCCGCCTGGATGCGCACCAAACCTTGTAAAGACGCCCACTCCGCAGCCTTCTCAACCATGCTCAAGTCCGCGATCACCGAGCAGCAGCGCCGTTCAACGCGCCCGTGAGCGCAGTCGATTTCTTCCTCCACCGCATCGGCGGTCAGCATCTGAAACGAGTCCTTGATTTCTTCCAGCAGATGACCCTGATTCTCTTTGACTGCCAAAATGTAGTCCGCCTTTTTGGCGACGATCTTTTCGGCGATGGCCCGCTGACAGCCCATCGCGTCGACGGTCACCACAGTCCCGCTCAGTTCCAGCGATGCCAGAAGCTTGGGAATCGCCGTAATCTCGTTGGACTTGTCGTCGACCTTGCGTTGCGCCAGCACCAGGCTGTTGGCGCTGGCCCAAGCCGAAACCATGTGCACCAGCGTCGCTTTGCCCGCTTCGCGCCTGCCGCAAAGCGCTTTGCCGTCGATGGCTACTACTTCCCCCGCCGTCAGTTTGGCGATGGAACTGACCCACGCCACGAAACCCTTCTCCAACTCCGCAGGATCGAGCCCGGAGATGACCCGATTGAAAGTATCATGCGAGGCAATGCCGCCCGGGAGCTTCAGAAAACCCTTGAGCCACAAACGCTTAGCCTTGCCATAGCCCTCGATTTCATTCCAGCTCCCAGCTCCGCTCAATACTGCGGCTATCGTGATCAAAAGGATCTCTTCCAGTAAATGCTCCCGCGTACGTTCCACACGCGGATCACGCAACTCGGCGAAATACGAAAGGGGATTCTTCATTCCCCCATCTCACCCAATCCATCCATCAACGCATATAGCAATTAAGATGCGTCGGCCCTGGCAAAGGACAGTTCGCCCTCGATTTCGATCCTGGTCATCAGCAACGATTGCTACCGGACCTGCACTGTCAACTATCACGACGGGGAACGTTATCCGCACCTGGTACTAGACGAATCGAAGCCGCTTCTGATCCAGAGATCTCCGTTCCGGTCCGTTCGAATCGCAGTCCAATGGCCCTTCGGTACCCTTCGCGAACCCCGAAACAAACCGTTCCATCGCTTTTTCTCCGGCGAGCCCCAGACGGGACACCGTACCAACGACTCTCATCAAGAGAGGCATGCACGGCAGAGACCGAGACACTTGCCGTCTCGGAAAGATACCTTCTCGGTCGCTAGAAAGAAGAAAGACGATCTCTCCATCCAGACCGCAGCTTGCGGCGCATTAAGTATCTACTCTGGATATATTGCCTGTTTGCAAAAAACGGGATTATAGCTCCACGCCAGCGCGAAGTCCAATCTAAAACTTTGCCTCAATCCATCGAATATCTGAATGGAATTTTGGATTGACAACGTGATCCACATTTCACTAGCGTGCGTCATATGCGAGCTTTCGTGCTAACCATTTCCACTTTCGTTCTTCTGCCGCTCTCAGCGTTAGCTTCTTCGCCGACGATCACGAGCATATCACCCAACTCCGGCCCCGAAAACATTTCCCCTTATCCAACCATTGCGGGAACGAATTTTGAAACCGGTGTGCAGGTCTATGTCAACGGCACGGTAGCGCGCGGTTCCTGGCTGGGCGGCTCCACTTACGTAGTGTTTGAACCACCATTTAGCGCTGTGCTTGGGCCGGTGAGCGTCAGCGTCGTCAATCCGGATGGCGGCACAGCGACTCTGGCAGGTGGCTGGTCTTACACCACGGCATCGCTCCCGACGATCACGAGCATATCGCCTAACTCCGGACCCGACAGCATTTCCCCTTATCCAACCATCAAGGGAACGAATTTTGAAACCGGCGCGCAGGTCTATGTCAATGGCATCGTAGCGCGCGGTGTCTGGCCGGGCGGCTCCACTTATCTGGTGTTTGAGCCGCCGTTGACCTCTGTGCTTGGGCCGGTAAGCGTCAGCGTCGTCAATTCCGACGGAGCTACGGCGACACTAGCGGACGGATTCACCTATACCTCGGCCAGTTCGGGGACGCCCACCACCAGCGGCGACGCTTTTCCGAGGCTTGCTTATCTGGCCACTGGCGGGCCGCAGACCTATAACTCCACCTATCAGACCAATGCAGCCAAAGTGCCTCTCGATATTATTGGCGGCAATTGGGAGGGATGGGGAAGCACCCTTAGCTACGATAAGGAAGACGTTATCGCAAGCATCAAGGCTCAATCCACTGTCAATACGCGTGTTTTCCAGTACGTTGATTTGAATGAACTGTCTTTCGCTTTGAATGGGAGTGGATTTGAAACGTATTGGAACGAAGTCAATAACATGAATTGGTGGGTTTATAACGCTGGCACGAGCGGCACAAAAACAATCGACGGCGAGGATTCGTTGGGCGATAAAGGCGTCGTCAATATGGCGACATATACGGTTGATCCTTCGACCGGCCTCGGTCCCTACGCATGGGGTGCGAACTATGTGAACAACCTGCTTCATCTCGGCACAATTAGCGGTAAAGGCAACCCAGTGCCGGATCTCGACGGCTTTTTCCTGGACAATCTTCTCGCACAGCCTGACGAAGCCGGGGACTGGCTGCTGGAGGGCTCTTCTCAATCCACCAGTAATTCTACGGTCGGCCTAGCTTTTCGTACGGGCGAGAAGACGTTTTTTGATGAAATGGCCTCTATATGGCCTGCAGGTGTTCAAACTGCCAATATGGGGCTTGATAGCACCGTACTTGACACCAGCGTGGTGGATTTCGCACCGCTTACGGGAGTGATGTCAGGTGGCATGGATGAAGCCGCGATAGGCGTTAGCTGGTCCTATGAATCGTGGGCCGGCGCCGAGCGAATGCAGTTAGTCTACAAAAACACCTGGGATAATACCGGCGGTCCTCAATATTTGTTCTTTGGGCATGCCGACCTGCAAACAAACGGTGTTGACGCAGCAGCCTACACGAGCGGCAACATCACTGCCTATTCTCCCACGTGGCAAGGCATGCGTTACGGTATTGCCGCATGCCTTATGGGCAACGGCTACTATACGCCGACTGGCACGTCCGGTTATTCGGACGCAACTTTCTTATGGTTTGATGAGTTTGACAATGCCGGCGCAGGAGTAGGCTATCTTGGCCAAGCGGTCGATCCATGGAAGACCGGAGCCTGGAGCAATGGGGTTTGGAAGCGGGAATACCAGAACGGCATCGTCCTGTGGAATCCGAAAGGAAATGGACAACAGACCGTCAGCCTGTCAGGCCTCGGCAATCTCAAACATATCCTGGGTAGCCAAGATCCCACTATTAACAATGGCGCCAGCGTAACGAACAGCAGTGTTACCCTGAATGACCGTGACGGGCTTATCCTCCTGCGCTACTAAGCGTATGCGCATAAATAAATTGAACAAACAGACAGAGCGACAACGCTTTTCCCATGGGAACAGCGTTGTCGGTTTTGCCGAAAAAGTACCGGGCGCTAATCGATGTTCTGAACGAACGCGGACGCCGTGTGTGGGCGAGCGCAGAGGCAGGCTCTCTGCCCCGTGGTGGAGTATCGCTGGTGGCCCGGGCTACCGGTCTCTCGCGAACCACGATTCGCGCCGGCATTCGCGCCTTTGCAGCAGCGCAAAGGCAAACCCCTGGCGGCGGGACGAAGCCGCAGAGCCGGCGGGGGCCGTAGGCCGCTTACCTCTCATCATCCCGAACTGCTCAAGGTCTTGGAGCAACTGGTGGAGCCGCTGGCTCGGGGTAACCCGGAATCGTTCTTCCGCTGGACCGCGAAGTGCACGCGCAAGCTGGCCGCGGAACTTTGCCGGCAAGGGTATAGCATCAGCGACCGCAAGGTGGCCCAACTACTCCATCAGATGGGATATAGTCTGCAAGCCAATGCCAAGACTCTAGAGCTAGTTGCATAAATACCTCAAGGTGATGAGGAGACAGGCGAAGTGCAGGAAGCCTTGAAACACTGTAAGGATACGGTTTCTCCATGTGCTTCTCGCACATTGCGAATTATGTGGAGGGCGTGATTATGCGGAGCATCAACACGAAGACCGCACAGATATACGGTTCTGGTGTTCGCTCGCTCCGCATAATCTCACCTTGCAAGCTCTCCAACCAAAGCCAACTTCCGTATGCAGCTAAAAGGCGTTGAGGATCTTATGGGTTCTGGTGACAGCGCTCTCAGAACTTAGAGATGAGGCTGACTCCACTTACCAGCAGAACTCCACCGATGATGCGACCAATGTTCAGAGGATGAGGCTGCATTCGGAACCAGCCGAAATGGTCAATCAGAAGTGAGGTGATGAGGGCGGCAGTCACGGTAAAGCCAACGAACGGTCCGGCACCGATTTTGTTGACCAAGGTGAGACCAGCGTACACCTGCACTGCTCCTACTAAACCGCCGACCACTGCCCACCAGGGCATTGTGGCCAAGTCCTTCTGCGTCGGCAGTGGGTGTGGATGAATCAACGATGCTCCGGCGAAGAAAAAGGTAATAAGCGCAAACGAGATAGCTGATGCCAGCCATGGATTCACGACATGCTTGTTGAGCCGACCGTTCATGGCCGCGCCGCAACTCTGTAGTGCGCCTCCAAGCATGATGAAGGGGATAATCCATCCGGCATTCATATTGCGCTCCTTGTGTATCTAGCGTTGTACAACCAGCAGTTGCATCAGAATCGCTCCGCCCAAAGCGGCGAAGAGCGCCACCGGCATCGCGACCGCTCCAACCTTCAGGAACTTCCAGAAACTTACATCCAGCTTCTCCCCGCCTGAGCCCACACCGGAGTCCTCGCGAAGCGCCAGCAGCCAGAGGATCGTAGCCAGTGATCCGGTGACAGAAAGATTTGGTCCAAGGTCTACGCCAATCAGAACGGCATTTGCCATCAGCCCCTTTGTATGAGCGGCTTGAATCGTGCCGCCCGCTATCAGTCCCAGGGGCAGGTTGTTCACGATGTTGTTCGCTATGCCCACGGCGAAACCGACAGCCATTGCGCCTATGCTCTGGCGGAGACTTGATGCCCAGGCAAGCCACTGCTGTGTCAGGTTCAAGGCACCCTGGCTCTCGACAGCATCAACCATGACAAACAATCCCGCGACCAGCAGCAGTGTTACCCAACTAATTTCGCGGGCGAGTTTGGCGGGATTGCTTCTCGCTTTGATCGAGACGACCGCTGTTATCACCAGCGCCGCGAGACACGTTGGCAGGCCCAGGTCTTTCTTCATGGCGGATGCTGTGAGGAGCACGGCAATCATCAGAGCTAGGCCCACGAGTACCAGTTTTCCGTTGCCGCTCAGCTTAACGTCATCGACCTCACACTCGATGCTCTTGCAAAGCTCATCCCGGAATAGAATCCGCATCGCCAGGAACGTCACAATGATCGAGAGCAGTGACGGAACGCCAAAGTCAGTGAGCCAACGCCCCAGAGGCGGCATTCCTGTATGGAAGACGACCAGGTTCGCAGGGTTTGAGATCGGCAACACAAAGCTCGCGGCATTCGCGATCAAAGCACATACGAACAAGTACGGCAGCGGTGAGACCTTTGCCTTACGCACAGCCGCCAGAATCGCTGGTGTCAATACGACTGCCGTCGCATCATTTGACATGAAGATGGTCACAAGAGTTCCCACCCCATAGACCAGCAGAAACAGACGAGAGCAACTGCCGCCCGCCCCGCGTACCGCTACCGAAGCCACCCAATCGAAGACACCTTGTTCTCGCGCCAATTCGCTCAAGAGCATCATGCCGACGAGGAACAGGTAAACATCGGTGCCCTTAGCGACGGCCTGCTCCGCCAGCGCGAGCGGTACCAACCGCAGCACGATCAAGAGGAACGCTCCACCGGAGATCCACCAGACCTCAGAGATGCCACGCGGGCGCGTCAGCATCAGCACGATGCTGACGGCGACAATCAGAGGCAGAACGACGTGCGCGATCTCTGCAGGGATCATCACCACTTCTTTCCGTTTTTGTTCGGTCCGAGTTGTGTGCCGAGCAAACCATGCTCCGGCCAAGCCTCCAGCGCGTTGTCCTGATCGCGTTCAGCGCGCGGCGGTTCTGCAGTATCTCCGCTCACAACACGAATCTCATCGGTCACGACGTTTCCGCGCGTATCCTCAACCGTGACTACCAAGGGATAGACGCCTTCGCGGGAAATGGACAAATGTGCCTCCCAGACTTGGCTCTTATCTACTCGCTCCATAGACACGTCGCGCCCGTCGAGATGAGCCGTTGCCCGCAATGCCTCAGCCTCACCCCAGAACTTCGCTCGGCCCCGAAAATTTCCATGCCGCTTTGCGCTCGTGTTCGTCAATAGGCGCTCATCGCTTGGCGAGGTAATTATCACGACTGGCAGCTTGCCCAACTCGACGAATCGCCAACTCACTACGTTGCCGTCGATGTTGGTTACTGAGTAGCCGACTGGCCCCTCTTCAATCTGTCCTGTGGAGCGAGTTGCAGAGTAGAGTGTCCGGCCATCGTTGGCAATCTCGTTGTAGTGGGTGTGGCCCATATCGACCAAACGAACACCGTATTCGCGGACGAGACGGCTTACCTCCTCTCCGCCGACCTTCAGATCGCTCGGGTAGCAGTGCAACAGTAGAACTTTTCTTTGGGCGTTGTTCGTCGCCTGTTGCAACTCCTCCTCTGCCCACCTCAGTTGCTCTTCCAGCACGGTGAAAGATGGCGGCTCAGGCACGTCGAACGCATTCATCGCGACAAACCTCACTTCACCAAGCGTAAACGCATAGTTGGTCTGTTCCGACATTGCTTCGCGGAAGTTTGCGAAGCTCTTCTCATGAACATCGTGGTCGCCGATGATAGCGCACCACGGCATTTTGAGCCGGTCGAGTTCTCCGCGCACCACGGCGTAGGCGGCGCGACTGCCGTCGTCTGCTACATCTCCAGGCAGAAAGACGAAGCTCACCGAACCGGCAAATACTCGATTGACCTCATTCACAATCTCTGCCAAGTCGAGATGGTTTTGCTCACCGGCCTTGGTCATGTGAAGGTCGCCGAGATGGACCCAGCTAATAACGCAGCAGCATCGGGGAATTGGGGTTGAAAAGAATTGTTCGATGCGAGAGTCTTCATACTGGTAGCTCCTGGGTAATGGCTGGGGAAGAGGGATCGCTATCAGGTTCGTGGCGCTCCGGGAGCGTCTCAGGAATCGCCGTCCATAACAGGACAAATGCAAGTACAGCGATGGCTCCGAGAGACAAAAAAGATATGCGATAGCTGAAATACTGAATCAGTTTTCCGCCGAACGTCGTGCTGAGAGCTGCGCCGATCCCGACCGCTGTTGCGAGACTGCCTTGAACGAGATTGAACCGGCCTGTGGCGCGGGTTCTGTCTGCTACCACGAGGATCGAGACGACGCCGAAGATCGCATTCGCAACGCCGTCCAGTATTTGGATAGCGATCAGGCTCTCCGTGTTGTGGGTCAGAGTGTAGAGCAGTGCGCGAATCGGAAGCACTCCAAAACCAACCATGAGTAATGGTTTCCGACCATGCAGATTGGCGAACCGTCCGATGGCAGGGGCGAAGCACATGATGACAACCTGCGTAACGATGATGCAGGCCGACATAAAGGGTGCCGCAGTGGCCCGCGCACCGTGCGAAAGCATCTCGCCGAGCTGCGGCAGCATGGCTGCATTCGCAAAGTGGAAGAGGAAGGCGCAGACGAGAAAGACCAGAAGAATCCGGTCTCCAAGCAACGTTTTCATCACGGGCACTCTCGCAGGGACTTCTTTACCGTCTACTTGGATCGCCCCGCCACGCGCAAGGTCATAGTCGATGTCCTTTCTCTTGATCGCCCGGATGGCAAGCACCGTGGGAATGGTGAGTACCGCAGCGGTGATAAAGATGGCGCGATTCCCAA
>JBEKPD010000032.1:0-100557 GCA_049521075.1 Occallatibacter sp. | reverse complement strand
TCCAGAAAACGGCGTTGAGAAAACGGCGGTTGTCCTGGGCGATACCGCCCCACTGACCTTTTTGTCCAGGCAGATGAGCATAGAGCAATTCCCAGCCATGATCGCTCTGATCGTGACGGTGGGGCGCAACTGATTGCATCTTCACTAGGCCATCTTCGCTATGCCATCTTCGCATAATTCACCATCTCGTGACGACACCGCCTAGCGAACTCAGACCCCGGAAACAGCAGGCGCGGGATCCCGAGGGTTATGACGGGAGAGTTCCGCATGGACGCACTTCCTTAATTGTCATCTGTTTGTCATCTGTAATTGAAATTGATTCTACGACGACGGAGAATCGTATATTGTTAGGTCATTCCGGCTATCTGAGGATCAGGCAGGAAAAGATGGTTCACGTGCATCCGTACTTGAAATGCGTGTGAAATTTGAAAAGGGGCTAGCCAGAAGGCAACTCTCCTGCTAATCTCGTTGGACGTAGACGGTTGGGCCCACGAGGCTGCCAGAATGAAGGCGGCTTTCGACACGAAGGGGTTGGCGCTTAAAAATCAGGCGCATGCAAGCAACCCCCCGCCGAGATTCCGTTATCGAAATAAGAAGAGTGCGGGATCGGAGCGGAAGGAACCAGCCACGAAAGCAGCCGTTTCTCTATCTTCCCGGGTTGTACATCTTCTTACCGGTGTTTTTTCCCCTGTCACCCCAGGCAATTGTTGCAAAAAGTTCATTTGGCAAGACCGGCCCCCGATTTCCGGTAAGTTCCTCAGAGTTCCCGGCAAGTCCACTTATTCGCATTGATTCTGCATAGAGGTGGAATTCCGAGGTATACGGCAGCACGAACGGGCCGAACCTGCGTCGCGGCAATTCGAGGCCGCCAGCGGTATCTTTCCGCATGGCGGGTTATTCCTTTCTCTTGAGCCGAATCGCAACCGATTCGAACGGAGGACCGCATCGTGAAGTTCCCTATCCATTGCCTTGCCGTCACCGCGGCAGGGCTTTTCTGTCTCGGGAGCTACAGCGTCACATATGGCGCTTCGCCGGCCGACTCCGCCGCGGCGAATGGTGGTTCCCCAGGGCGGGCTCCGGATTCGATCGTCATTCCGGGACCGTTACGCTCCTTCCTGCGCATGGCGGGCATAAGCCAGGAAGCCAGTCCTGCAGAGGTGCTGCCGCTTTTGGCGCGCAACGCTTTTCTCTACGGGCACGTGGAAAAAAAGAAGACGGAGTACCTGGTGCTCGCGAGTCGTTACGTCGAACAAGCCAGGGAGCTCGAACCGCTGGCCGGCGCAGACGGAATGATCCATGTGGCCGGTTGCGACGACGCGGGCAGGCTGATTCAAATTCTCGGGTACAAATTTGAGCACGGCTGCAGCTCCAAAGACGCCTCGCTGATGACAGCGGATGCGGAACGGGCATTTCTTACCGTCGATTCCGGCTTCCCGCTGACGCAACTGGAGCAGGCGCTGCAGGAAGGAAGGCCCTTCAGCTACGCCTACCCGGCGACTCCGGTCCCAATTTTCTTTGCGGAGAAAGATTGGGTGACCCTGCTGCCCGCCAAGCAGCGCTCCGGGGTGTCTCTGCTCGACATACTTTTAAACGATGAAGATGTGGATCGACTGTACGCGGGATTGGGGCGGCTTGACTCGCAAACGAGATCAGATCTGCTGCAATCGGTGGGGCTAAAGCGACTGCTGGCTTACGCACCCATCTTCGACTTTTACGGCAGCCGGATCTGCATTCGTTCCGGGGCCGTAGTTGTTCCCGGCGGCGAGACCGCCGAACAGAGCTGGGCGGATCTGGTGGGCGCGAATCCGCACTCACCTGGCAGTTTCGTATACCACTTGCTGGCCAAGGATCAAGGGTGGATAGCGGCGTATTTCGATGCTCTGTCGCGCGTGAATCCCGAGCAGCAAGCTCATTTGGTGGCCCAAGGCCGTCTGAGAAGCCTGTATGCGGCCTATCGATCGTCGAGTCCAAATCTGGGCGCCGGCGCGAGTGTTTTTCCGAGGAACGTCGACTTGCTTTTGCTGTTTACCCGGGTGCAATGGAATGCGGCGGGCGAGCTGAAGGTGCCGGGGAATGCTGCGCTATGGCAAGAAATCCTTGCGCACACAGACCGAACCGGCCATGTACGCTCGCTGACGCGCTTCAATCGCGACGACAACAATCCTGATCACCTGTTGGAAGCGCTGGTGGCGTACACGAATCTCGCTTCGGGCGAGGGACCTGAGCAGATCTACCTGGCGCTGATGGCGATGAACAGCGCGCGGCCCGCGGATCGGCAATTGTCTGACGGAGCCACTCAGCTTCTGGCCTCACATTACACCGAGTTGAACAACTGGTACCCAATCTTCGTCGAGTTCTCGTCTCTGGACGAAACATCGATCAAGCATTTCGTCGAGACTGTCGATCAGGTTGACCACATTAGCAACCCGGTGCTGCGCGCCAATGTTCTGGGTGCGTTTCAGGCAGAACTCGGGATATGGCAGATTCTGGCGCGGCAGAAGGAGATTCCCGCCGCGCAGTTGAATGCCTCATGGCAGGCTGCAGTTCAACCTTTCGCAAATATACGCTCGTCGACGGAGCTCTTCGACTCTGCGCGAAAGTCGCTCCAATCTATTATGGTGGCGGCGGGAGACAAAGCCGATTTCACCGAGGACGAGGTCGTGGATCTTCTGGCAGGGCCGGCGCAGAGCAACCCCGACGGCGTGCGCGTGCACGAGGAGATTGCACGGCGCATACATGCCGTGCTCGACGACCAGCGGCTGGTGCCGCTCGATGCGCTCTTCGGGCTCTACGACGGCCTAGGGGAGATGGCGCACGGAGCCGCCATTGGTGACAGCCTGCTGCCGCTGGCGGGAGCTTTGCGCGATTTCGAATTGCCGCAACCCATCTTCACCTCCGGCGAGCGCGTTTCCTGGTCCCCTGCGGTGTATGTCAGCCGGCACGCAGAGCTGCAAGTGCGCACCGACCTTACCAAGGTCATTAAGACGCCGGGAACGCCGGCGCAGCTCGAAGTGGCGCGCGCACGCCTTGCGCCGTTTCTGCGCGACACGCTGGTGGGGTTGAATTATGCGTACTATGAGCCGCCTGGCTCTCAAACGCTGCACAGCAATCCCCTATTTGTCCGCGCGCACGACTTCGCAGCATCGTCGATTCAAGGTGTAAACGACATTTGGGGACCGCCCAGTTTGGTCGGCATCGGAGCCACGGCCGGCGGCGGAGCCTATCTCATTGGCTCGCTCGCCGACCTGCCTTACACACTTGCCCTCGCCGAGGTAGATTTTATTTCTCCGGAGAAGTTACAGGCGCTGATCTGGAAGGAGACGGCGCCCGAGCTGCTGGTGGATGCCATCCTCCCAAGGTGGTGGAGCATGAGCGGCGACGAGCTGCACGCAGCGGCTCTCTATCAGCGCGCCGGCGAAGAGCTCTTGACGGCTTCCGTGAGCAACGCCGATCTGCGCCAAAAGGTGTTGAGCGTCTTCTCCGGCCGCGTGAGCGGGGCTCGCTTGGAGGAAATGCAGCAGGCACTTGAGCACTCGGACAGCACCGCGGCCTTGACGGCTCATCTTCTTCCCTCCGACGAGTTTCATCTCAGCGCGGAATTCCGCAGCAGATTCCCGGGTGAAGCCATGCAGTACGGTCAGGCGAACCGGGATCTGGATGACCTGGTGCGCAAAGACTCCGCGGATACTTCGCCGGAGCGGCTGGCCACGGACTTCGGCGTGCCGCATCCCACTCTGGCCGACAGCAACTCGTGCACGTTGATTGCTTCGGAGCCCTTACCGGTTTCAGGCGGCTACACGAGCCGGCTCTTTGGCGAATCGTGGGAATCGAGCAACCTCTATTGGGCGCGACTGGCCGACGAAAAGGGCTATGCTCCAGCGATGCTCAACATTTTGGTTCCCGAGCTGACGCGCCGGATGGTGGCAAACATATCGGCAACCAGCATTGACGACTGGCCGGCTTTGCTGCGCGCCATGCAGCAGACCGGAGAGGAATTCCGTGCAGGAAAGATCAACTTTCATACCGCCAACCAGAAGACAGCAACCAGCCAGAACATTGCGAATGGGGGAACACATGTCGATAACTAAAGGATTCCGGATTGCGGCCATTGCAGGAATCTGTTTTGGGATGCTTCTTCCGCTCGGCGGCGGTAATCGCTTTGCGGCACAGGATGAAGGCGTGCGCCTGCACGTACATGTGGTTCTGGTGCAGTTGAGCGTGGCCGTGACCGATCGCAAAGGGAATTACGTTACCGGCCTGCGCCCTGAGGATTTTGCCATCACTGAAGACAAGATTCCCCAGAAGATGGCCACATTCGAAGAAGGAAACTTCAACACGCGAACGCCGGACACGATGGACTCGCCCAGAGCAGGCAAAGTGGCAGATAATTCCCTGGACAAAGCACCGTCGCTTGCGGCCGGCGCTTCGGGTGTGCGGATTTCGCCGTTGGCTGGCGCCAACATTTTCATCCTGTTCGATACCAGCAACTACATGTACCGTGGCTTTGTTTTCGCGCAGGACGCCATCGCCGACTTTGTGCGCTCCATGGACGATGCCAGCAAGATCGCGTTTTACTCGTACAGCCGCGATCTTTCACGGGCCACGCTGCTTACCGCCGACCGCTACCGGGTGGTGAACGGCGTACGCAGCAGCGTAGCCGGAGACGACGCCGCGCTTTATAACTCGCTTCTGCTGACCGTGAAGGACGCCGCACCGCTCACTGGCCGCAAGGCGATCGTGGTGTTCTCGAACGGCCCCGACGACGCCAGTTCCATACCTCCGGAAGACGTGGCTGAGCTCGCGCAGTCGACGGGAACGATCATCTACATTGTGAGCACACACCAGGCACAGGACGACCCAGTGTCGACCGCCGCTTTCGAGCGCATGAGCAAAGTCACCGGTGGTAAGGCGTACTTTGCGGGGAATTGGAGCAAAGAGAAGCAAGCCTTCGAATCCATCCGCAGAGACCTGGGACACCTCTATTCCATCAGCTACTATCCGCAAGCGAATCCCAACCGCGGCTGGCGCACCATCGGCGTCAAGCTCGTGGGCAAGGATTTGCAGAGGTATCACATCCGCACGCGCGATGGCTACAGCCTGCAACAGGAGACGCAGGTGAACAGCGAGGCTTACCTGGAGGCCAACACGAACCTGGAATCGAAGTGAGATCTGAAGGACGCGGCGGCGCTTTTAGTGGCCAGCCTAACTGCGAAGCGCCTTCAGCACTTTGGCCGTGGTGACCACCTGGCCTACGTGGCGTAGCGTGTGATCGGCAACGTGAATAAGCGCGCCGCCGAGGGATGTGGGCAACTGCTTGCGGCCCACGGAGCGCGGCGTGTCGAGATTGGCCGTGGCTAGCACGCGAATGCGCTCTGATGCACGGGCGAAAGAAGCCTGGACAACAATTAGCAACTCAGCGAGACTCTCGTCGCCCAAGCTTTCGGCTTTGAGCGCGGCGAGCTGCCCCTCGGAAAGCTGCTCGCCTTCGGCATAGGTGAGAATGCGGTCGGTTGAGCGCGCGATGTGACGCAGATGAAAGGCGATGGGCGTTAGTCCGAGCGGCTGCGCGTGCACTTCGGCATCGGTCAGGCCCGCGGTCCATTTGGTCAGATCGTCGAGTGCCAGTTCAAGCGCGTGGAGAACGGCGCGGCCGGCGGCGGGAACGTCAGTGTGGGTTCCGCGGAGCCAGGGCTCGGTGTAGGGAGTGGGCGCAGGGGAAGTGCTCATCAGAGAAATCCTCAAACTGAGAGTTGCGATACAAACTGCGCCGGGGTCAGGATGGGAATGCCACGCCAGGGATTGAGTACAAGCAAATCGTGGTCGCTACTGACGACGGCGTCTGCCTGGGCCGCAAGTGCGAGGGCAAGAATAAAGTTGTCGCTCGCATCGCGGCAAGGCGGATCGAGTGATACCTCGGCTGTCTCGTCGACCCAATAAATCTCAACACCTTTCCGAATCATCGCCAGGAATCTGTCTCGATCGGGTTGAGTCAGCCGGCGGTCAAAGTAACCGCGGCTCAGTACTTCAGCAAGTTCTGCAATTAGTTGATCGCTGCCGCAGAGCACGCAGGAGTCGAGGGCGAGCATGAGTGCCTGATGCGGCTTCGATCCGACTTTCAGAGCAGCGCCAATGAGGGTGCTGGTATCGAACACCACCCGCTCGATCACCGCGATCTAAGCTCCGCCCGCACCTCGTGGACAATGCGGTCGATCTCCTCGTCAGTCAACTCCTCAGCATCGGGAGTCGCGTTCTTCTGTGCCATCTCAGACCAGGCTTTGAATTCTTCCACCGCTTTTCTTCGCCGCTCTCTCTCCCGGATGATCGGTTCCATATCGCGCGGGGAGACGATGAACGCGGCGGGGCGGCCGTGGCGCGTGATGGCTACGGGCTCGCGCTGCACAAGATCGAGGAGTTGTCCGAACTGGTTTTGGGCTTCGGCTGAGGTTTTGGTGACCATGGTCGGCCTCCGATTAGCTATTATAGCTAATTTAGCTGAAATAGCTAGTTTGGTGACTACAACACGTAGAATACACTGACGATGATGACTCCCTCGATCAGAGAGTTCCTCAACACCCTCGAAGGTATTCTCGATCCCGTTCGAATAGCCGCTGAACAGCTGGTTGACACCGATGCGACGATTGACCCTGCAAGCGGCGCTGTTCTCATCTCAAATCGTCCGAAGATTGCTCCCGAGACCTAAGCGTGCGTCTTGCACCCGGGTATCGCCGACGATTTAATCGATCACTATGTGGCAATGCATTCGACGAGAAGTCAATTCTCTCTTCCGGAGCAGTACAGAACAATTCTTCGTCGGCTAAACGGTGCACATATTTTCGATTTGTCGCTATTCGGAATTCCCGTTTCCATGGCGGCGAAGCCTCCGCTCCTGAATCGCAGCGTGAGACAGCCGTTCGACCTGGCTACTGCCAATTCGTCGTGGAGCGTTTCGTATAAGCCTGAGGCCCGCCAGTTTCATTTCGGCGGGGGGCCTTACTCATGGGACGAAAACCTTGGATATTTTCTTAATGTGGATGGCAGTGTGGGGGCAAAGCGGGAGGGCGGACAGAGCTTCAAGTTTTGGCCTTCTGTATCCGAGTTCCCGCTAGACGAGATCCGTCGCAACGAAGTCCTTTACGGACCACACGAAGAACGAATGGCAGCATTTCAAGAAGAACTCCGGTAACGTAAGCTCGCCAAAAAGTCTAAAAAGAGAACGAAAAAGACCTGAATCAGAGTTCTGGCCAAAGCTGAGACAACAACGCTCAGGTCGGAATTCTCCCTCCGCCTCATCCCGCGCTCTTCACCCGCACCACGGTGATTTTCTCAAAGCCCTCTTCGAAGACCGGGGGTTTGAGTTTCTCGGCCATCTTGCGCATGATGTCTTCGCTTACGGAGCGGTCGCGCTGGCGATTGCGCTCCAGGCACACTTCGAGCGGCACGTCGAAGAAGACCGCTTGCACCTCGTAGCCGAAGCTCTTGGCCATCTTGATCCACTGGCGGCGCTCGTGAATGGAGAGGTTGGTGGCGTCGACGTAGTTCATGGGCATCTTGGCGATGAGGCGCGCGCGCAGGAGCGAACGGAGCGTGGAGAAGACCAGTCCCTGGTAGCGCTGCTCCTCGACGTCGTCGAAGAGGATGCCGCGAAGGAGGTCGCTCGAAAGCGGAGTAATGCCGCGGCGGCCGAACCAGGTGGTTTTGCCCGACCCGGGCATGCCGATAGCCAGCACGACAAAACCCTTGGGCGTTTGCCCCTGGGCGTTCGGCTTGGGCGACGGAATGGTCGGCATCTCGGGCTGGGTTTCCACCTCGAGACGGCCGGAGTCGGCGGGCTCGTTCCATTGCGGCTTGGCGGGAGATTGCGAGCGCGCGGGACGGTCAGAACGCTGCGGCCGGGCCGGCTGCCCTTGCCGGGGTTCGTGTCGGGGCTCTGGGGCTCGCGGCGCCGCCGGCTGGGCTCGCGGCGCTGCAGGCGGGCGCGCCGGGATTTCGTCTGGGTAGAGCGGCACCAGCGGAGCCGGTTGATTCAATGGGATTTCCGCGCCTGTATTGCCGGTGGACTCTGAAGTATTTGGACCGCGTCTGGAACGTCTTCTCATGTTGCGCTGATTCCTTGCCGATAATCTTCTGTCACCCGAATACCATACCGGGCACGGGTGCTGCAAATCGTGTGCACTCCGTCACATACAGTTCCGCCGCAGGAACTCCATCCTTACGGTAGGGAATCGTGTGCGCGGGACAAGGCGGCGCGCACTTCGAAGCCGCCGCCCGCAATGTTACGATCATAGGTTCGGCTGGGGTTCGGTTGGGGTTTGGTAAAACTCATTCCAGCCGCCGCATGAACCGGTTTTTTGAACTCAAAAGGCTCACCCACATCGAAGGAGAAATCAGACATGGCAGTAAAGGTTGGAATTAACGGTTTCGGCCGCATTGGACGCAACGTATTGCGCGCCGCGCTTGGCAACAAAGAGATCGATTTTGTCGCCGTCAACGACTTGACCAGCCCGGCGACGCTGGCGCACCTGCTCAAGTACGACTCGATCCTGGGCAACCTGCCCAACGAGATTCATTCGGGCGAGGACTTTATCTCGGTCGATGGCAAGAAGATTAAGGTATACGCGGAGAAGGACCCGGCCAAGCTGCCCTGGGCCGACGTGGGCACACAGGTTGTGATCGAATCGACCGGCCGCTTTACCAACGCGGCAGACGCCAAGAAGCACCTGGGCACGACCGTGAAGAAGGTCATCATTTCTGCGCCGGCCACCGACGAGGACATCACCCTCGTGCTGGGCGTGAACGAGGACAAGTACGATGCGGCGAAGCACAACATCATTTCGAACGCGAGTTGCACCACCAACTGCCTGGCGCCGGTGGTGAAGGTGCTCATCAAAGAGTTCGGCATCGTCAGCGGCATCATGACGACCATCCACAGCTACACCAACGACCAGGTAATTCTGGACTTTCCGCACAAGGACCTGCGCCGCGCCCGCGCCGCCGCCATCAACATGATTCCCAGCTCGACTGGCGCCGCCAAGGCGCTCAAGCTGGTGATCCCGGAGACCGCCGGCAAGCTCGACGGCTTCTCCCTGCGCGTACCGACGCCCAACGTGTCGATCGTCGACCTGACCTTCATCAGCGAGAAGACCACCGACGTGAAGGCCGTGAACGCCGCACTGAAGGCCGCCGCCGAGGGCCCGATGAAGGGCATCCTGGGCTACGACGAGAATCTGCTCGTGAGCTCGGACTTCAAGGGCGACAAGCGCAGCTCGATTGTAGATGGGCCGCTAACTAAGGTAGTAGGCCAGAGCGTGAAGGTGCTGAGCTGGTACGACAACGAGTGGGGCTACTCGAACCGCGTCGTCGACCTGATCGGTTTCCTGGCGAAGAAGGGGCTGTAGAAACAGTGACCAGTGGTCAATTGTCAGTGGTCAGTTTCTCGACCACCCGACGTTGACCACTGCTTTGTCTCCTGCAAAGTTCATCAACAGAGCGCTGTCATCCTGAGCGGAGTCCTCCGCAGGTGGACAAAGTTGAAGGATCTGCGGTTGCTTTTCGGCCCACGCGCCCACAACGTAAACTTGCAACGCTTGCAACCAGAATTTGCCCCCGACCACCAAAATGAAACAACAAAACACGCGGCAAAACATTCCCGGTGACTCGCCTTACGAACCCATCATCGGTTTTTCCCGCGCGGTTCGGATTGGAAACTTTGTCTCCGTGGCGGGCACGGGACCGATCGGCGCAGAAGGGGAAAACGCGGCTGGCCAGGCCCTCCGCGCATTCGAGATTGCATTTGGGGCTTTATCGAAGGCCGGCGCCGGATACAGCAACGTGATCCGCACCCGCATCTATCTCACGCGCGTCGAAGACTGGGAAGCCGTGGGCCGCGTTCACGGGCAGTTCTTCTCTGAGATTCGACCCGCTGCCACTATGATTGTGGTGGCGCAGTTGCTTAATCCCGCCTGGCGAGTAGAAGTCGAGATGGATGCCGTGCTCCCTTCCACTCATGTCTCGACTTCCGGTGATCTCAGCGTGCCCATCATTCCATAAACCACGAAAGGCAAAGTCATGGCCAAGCTCTCGATCAAAGACATCGAACTGACCAATAAGCGCGTGTTTATCCGCGTCGATTTCAACGTTCCTCTGACCGAAGACGGACAGACGATTACCGACGACACACGCATTGTGGCTACACTGCCCACTATCGAGTACGCGCTGCGGCACCGGGCCAAGGTGATTCTGGCCTCACATCTGGGCCGGCCCAAGGGCAAACCGAATCCGAAGTACTCGCTGCGGCCCGTGGTGGACCGACTGCGCGAGTTGCTCGACAAACAGTTGGGTGAGGGTGTGAACGTGGCCTTCTCGCCGGATTGCGTGGGCGAGATTGCAGAGGAGATGGCGCGCCAGCTCGAATCGGGTCAGGTGCTGCTGCTCGATAATCTGCGCTACCACCCGGAAGAGGAAGCTAACGACCCGGCGTTTTCAAAAGCACTCGCCTCGCTGGCCGAGATCTATGTGAACGACGCGTTTGGTTCGGCGCACCGCGCGCACGCGTCGACGGAAGGCATTACGCACTACCTGAAGCCCGCCGTGGCCGGCCTGCTGATGGAAAAGGAAATCACCTACCTCGGCAAGGCGCTCGAGTCGCCGGAGAAGCCGTTCGTGGCGATCCTCGGCGGATCGAAGATCTCGGGCAAGATCGACGTGATTCAAAACCTGCTCGACAAAGTCGACACGCTGGTGATCGTCGGCGGCATGGCATACACCTTCTATCGCGCGCTCGGCGTCAAGACTGCCAAGTCGCTCGTCGAAGAGGATAAGATCGACCTTGCCAAAGCGACTCTGGACAAATCCAAGAGTAAGGGAGTGAAACTCCTGTTGCCCGTCGACAACGTGATTGCCGACAACTTTGCCAACGACGCCAAAACGCAGGTTTGGGATAGCTCCAAAGACTTTCCGGACGGCTGGCAGGGACTGGACATCGGGCCCCAGTCAGTGGCCGCGATCGAGCACGTGGTTTCGACCGCGAAGACGATCGTATGGAATGGGCCGGCGGGCGTATTTGAATTTCCACGCTTTGCCGTGGGCACCAACGCCATTGCGCGGGCCGTGGCGGCCAACCGCAGGGCCACATCGATCATCGGCGGCGGCGATTCGGTTTCGGCCATCAATCAGGCCGGCGTGGCCGATCAGATCACGCACATCTCGACGGGCGGCGGCGCTTCGCTGGAATTCCTCGAGGGGAAGAAATTGCCCGGCGTGGAAGCGCTGACGGACAAGTAGCACCTGCGGTGCGGCAGCCGCGCCTTCGGCGCAAAAACCGCGAGCAGTTCGGACTGAGATCGCATCCGGTGAAACTGCTGGATGCGATTTTTGTTGCCCGGCAATTCCGAGAGAATGAATACACTGAAAGCTGAGGCGGAAAACTATGCCCTATTACACGCGGGTCTTGTCGAAGGATGAGGAGTTTCCTGCCTTTGACGAACTTGCGCAATTCGTTCGCGCCGAGCACCCTCATTTCAAACTGACTGTCGAAGAAGGCACGGAGGAAGAATGGGAAAGCCTGCTCCTCTCTGGAAATGACGACGTCGAAGTTGCGGTCGTCGAGCGCAATCCGGTTTCGGATGGCTCGATCGGCGAGGATGAGATTGGCGAATTTATCGAGGACACTCAGGATGCGAAGCCGGAAAGCGGTGTGGCATGGCTTCATGAATTTCTGGCCTCCGTGAAAACCATTTATGCCTTCCAGCACCTGCAGGGAAATGAGTTCGAAGAGGGCAGTAACGCACTGCACGCGCTGCGCACCAAGTTGTGGGAACGCGGAGACGCGATTCTCGAGGCCGACGGCGAGGGGTTCACGAATGAGGAGGGCTACCACATCGTCTGGCAGTTCTCTGACTCGGTCTCAGGCCCATGGAACATGGGCGTGCTTCAGGACGGGGTGTGGCGGCACTTCACGATGGATCTAGGTGATCCGGATCATCGGGCTGCTTTCCTTGAGGGCTCGGTGCCCGACGATTTGATTTCGACGATCGCATCCGGCTCATAGGCTCAGCACCACCTTTCCTCTAGTGGGAATCTCCTCATCCGGCGTTGTGCCCGGCGTCACTCCGACGGCGAAACCGATCCCATAAAATTGAATTGAGGAACCCACAAACATGTCTCGTAAAGCACTGATTGCCGCCAATTGGAAGATGTACAAGACGCCGGCTGAGGCCAAGGCGTTTGTCGATGCTTTTTTACCGCTGGTTGCCGGGCACACACGCGACGAGATCGCGCTGTTCCCTTCTCCGGTGCTGCTGCCTACGGTGGTTCCCGCTTGCAAGGGGTCGAACGTCGCGGTGGGCGCGCAGAACATCCACTTTGCCGAGGAGGGCGCGTACACGGGCGAAACCTCGATCGGGCAACTGATGGCCGTGGGCGGAACGCATACGCTCATCGGGCACTCGGAGCGGCGGCAGTACTTTGCCGAGACCGACGAGATTGTGAACAAGAAGCTGCACGCGGCGCTCAAGCACGGCATTGTGCCGGTGGTGTGCGTGGGCGAGGTGCTGGCGGAGCGCGAGGCCGGCAAGACGGCGAGCGTGCTGCAGACCCAAGTGCAGGGTGCGTTCGCGGGGATTACTGTCGATGCCTCAGCTCCGATTGTGATTGCCTATGAGCCTGTGTGGGCCATCGGGACGGGCAAGACAGCGACGCCGGAGATGGCGGCCGACGCACACCGCATTATCCGTACGGAGGTCGCCAAGCTGCTGGGAGCCCATGTGGCCGCGGCTGTGCGCATTCTCTACGGCGGCAGCGTGAAACCGGACAACGCGACCGCGCTGATCGGCCAGGAAGAGATCGACGGGGCTTTGGTGGGCGGCGCGAGTCTTAAGCCGGATTCGTTTGCGGCGATTGTGAAATATTGAAAGAGCAGCGAGTTCGCATCCGCGGCGCGGACGTTCGCGGGTTCGCTGGTTATCAAGTTGGCACGCGCTGCGCGCGATTTCGCAAGTTAGCGAGTTAGCAAAAGGCCGCCCGAAGCGAGAAGCTTCGGGCGGCTTTTTGTGGTTTGGGGCACATTTGATTTCGTGCTTTCCCGGGTCCCAGAATCGGGACCCGGGGCACCCATTTTCGTGCTCGGATCAGAGCTCAAGATTTGAAATCACAACCTGGAGCTGATTAGGACGCAGCATAAAAGCTGGCGATCCAGGATTGCAGCACCGCTGGGAAGCAGCCGAGAGCGACTACGGCGGCGGCGATGACGAGCAGCACGGCGAGCGTGACGGGATGCGCTTTGATGGGCGTTCCGTCGGTCGCGGGCATCACGTAAGCGCGCTTGAGGACCTGCAAGTAGTAGTAGAGAGAGACGGCGCTGAAGGCGATGGCGAGGGCGACGAGGGCCAGCGGAAGCACCGCTTCGCCCATACGCATATTGCCGCCGGACATACTTAAAACTGCCGCAAACAAGTTGAACTTGGCCCAGAAGCCGACCAGCGGCGGAATTCCTGCGAGCGAGAGGAAGAGCACGGCCAGGACGGCGGCGAGCAGTGGGTTGCGCTTCTGCAGGCCGAGAAAAGAGTCGAGCTTGTCGGAGCCGGTGGCGCGCTCCACAACGCCGACCACGCCGAATGCGCCGATGGTCGTCAACCCATACGTGACGATGTAGTAGAGAATCGCCTGCGCGCTCAAGTTCGTCCACCCGAAGAAGGCAAGACCAAGCAGGATGTAGCCGGCGTGGGCGATCGCCGAGTAGGCAAGCAGGCGGCGGACGCTCGATTGCGCGAGTGCAGCCAGGTTGCCAAAGACCATGGACGCAGCGGCGAATACCACCAGAACAAGCGACCATAAATCTCGAGTCCCCCAAACATTGGGACCAAGCCCGAACCAGTATGCAAGGGCCTTTAAATACACTGTCGCAGCCGTTTGACTAATGGAAATGAGTAGCGTAAAGCTCGCTACCTTTGAAACCGATGCAATGAATGCGGCAGCCGGAGCGGGCGCGCCCTCATAGGTGTCAGGCGCCCAAAAGTGGAAGGGAACGGCAGCGACTTTGAAGCCGAGGCCGACGGCGATCATAGCGAGCGCAATGACAAGCAGAGGGCTAACGCCCAGAAAGCTTTGGAAGTACGCGCAGCGTGTAATCAGTTCCAGGTTCGTTGAGCCACTGAGCCCATAGAGATAGCTAAACCCGAAGAGCAGAAACGCCGCCGACATGCCGCCGAAGAGGTAATATTTCATGGCGGCTTCGGCGCTTTTGCCGCATTTTTTGGCGAAGGCGGTGAGGATATAGAGGCCGAGCGAGAGCAGTTCCAGACCAACGAAGATGACGAGCAGATCCTGGGCGGCGGCGACGATCATGCCGCCTGCAGCCGCCATCAGAACGACGGAAACGTATTCGCCCGGATTGCGCGTGAAATCGGAATCGATGAGCAGCAGGAGCGTGAGCGCGGTGAGAACAAGAATTGCGATTTGCGCGACGGCTGCGGAGCCACCTGCGGCCAGCAGAAGGTAACTGCCGTTGCTGAGTCCGGTCCATCCCGCTGCGTAAACGGCCCAGAGCGCCGCGGCGCATCCAGCTACACCGACGAGCGCGGCGCCGGCGATGCGGGTTTTGGCTGCGGCTTTGCGCAGGAAGCCAAGATCGACAACGATCACCAGCAGCGCAGCGATTTCGAGAGCCGTTTCAGGCAGCGTGGCGCGGAAGAGGTCAATGTAGTTCATTGCGCTCCTCCCGCGAGCAGCGTTTTGACGGCCGGTTCTATTTGATCAAGAAGAATACGCGGATAGAGACCGACGACGAGCGTGCATGCGCCGAGCAGCGCAACGCCCGCGATCTCAGGCCAGGTGATGGGGGCGAATTTGTGATGCTGCTCGGCTTCAAGCTCGTGCGCGGTGGGCAAGGTGTCCGAGAAGAAGGCTTTTTGCAGGGCGCGCCAAGTATAGGCGACGCCGACGATGATGCCTATGCCCGAGACGATTGTCCACCAGGGGTTGGCGTGCCACGCGCCGACCAGAACTTGCAGTTCGGCGACGAAGCCGGAGAAGCCAGGTAAACCCATCGACGCAACGCCGGCAAAGACAAAGGCCCATGCAGCAAAGGGCAATCGGCGTGACAGATGCATGCGCTCGAGCTCAGCGAACTGGCGTGTGTGCGTGCGGTCGTAAACCACGCGGCCGACGATGGCGAAGAGCAGCCCTGCGATCACGCCGTGCGAGAACATCTGCAGCACCGCGCCATCGACGCCGATCTGATTGAGCGTCATGAGGCCGAGCAAGACGAATCCCATGTGGCTGACGCTCGAATAGCCGATAACGAATTTGAAATCGGTTTGCGCGAGAGCGACGAGTGCGCCATAGACTATGCCGATGATGGCAAGCCAAGCGAAGACGTCGCGCCAGGAACCGATGCCGAGAAAGGAGAATCCCCAGGGATCGAGGCCATGCGGAAAGAGGCCGATGCCAACGCGCAAGCAGCTGTAAGCGCCAAGCTTCATGACTACGCCGGCAAGGAGCATGGACGCGGCGGTGGGCGCAGCGACGTGGCCGGTGGGCGCCCAGGTGTGGAAGGGCCACATGCCGGCGAGAATCGCGAAGCCGACAAAGACTAGTGGGAAACACCACATCTGAAAGCTGACCGGCAGGCCCGCGTTGGAGAGCGAGGCAAGCGTGGTGGAGTGCGAACCGGCGGTGACGTAAGCGGCGAGAAGGCCGATGAGCACCATGGCCGAGCCGGCGAACGAATAGAGCGCAAGCTTCATGGCTCCGTACTCGCGGCGCGTGGAGCCCCAGATGGCGATGAGGAAATATTTGGGAACGATGGCGATTTCGTAAAAGACGAAGAGCAGGAAGAGATCGCCGCTCAAAAAAACGCCGTAGACGCCGCCAATGAGTGCGAGATAGAAGGCGAAAAACTGATTGGTGCGCAGTTCGATGTTCCAACTGAAGAGAATGCCGGAGACCGAGGCGATGCCGGTGAGCAGAACCAGGACGCGGCTGATGCCGTCGGCGGCGAGCAGATAGTGGATGCCCATGGAAGGCACCCAGAGCGCGTCGATGAACACCTGACGCCCCTGGCTAAACCCTGCAGCGTAGCTCGCGACGGCAATGGCGAGGCCGGCTACGGCCACGGCGAGCGCGAACCAGCGCGCAAGGACGGGTTTGTCCTTGGGCAGCAAAGCCGAGACCAGCGCGCCGGCGAACGAAATGTAGATGGTCCAGGACATACTAGTGGGGGCCATTCTCTAAAATCTCCAGTGCGCCAGCAGGTTCTGGACCGTGGGATTGATGGTGTTCACGATGAGCTGGGGCACGAGGCCGACAAGAAACATGAGACCGATGACTGGAGCGAGAGCCATGCGCTCGCCGTGGTGCAGATCGGGAAACGCGGCCCAGCGCTCTGGAACCGGGCCGCTGAAAACTTTTTGAATGACGGTGAGAACGACGACGGCGGTGACGAGCAAACCAAGCACCGACACCGTTGCGCTGATCCAGGACAAAGGAAACACGCCGCGGAAGATTAGGAACTCGCCGACAAAGCCGTTGAGGCCGGGCAGGCCGAGCGAACTGAAGAGCGCGATGCCCATGAGTCCCGCAAAGACCGGCGCGGGCTTGCGCAGGCCGCCGAAGTCATTGATGCTGCGCAGGCCTCCTGAGCGAAATTGCATCATCGAGATGAACCAGAAGAGTGCCGCGGCGGTGATGCCGTGGTTGAACATCTGTAGGATGACACCGTTGAGCGCCGCAGCTTGGCTCGCCTGTTGGGCTGCGCCCGATGCGGGAACGGCAAGCGCGAAGATTCCGAGCAGGCAGTAGCCGAGGTGGTTGATCGAGGAGTAGGCAAAGACGCGCTTCAAATCGGTTTGCGCGGCCGCGGCCCACGCTCCCATCACGACGGTGGCGGCGGCAAGAAACAATAGCGGCGTGCGCATGGCGGCGATCTGCGGGCCGAAGAGTGGTAGGGCGATGCGCAACAGGCCATAGACGCCCATCTTCGACATGGCGCCGGTGAGCAGCATGGTGACGGGCGAAGGCGCCTCAGCATACGCGGCGGGCAGCCAGGTGTGGAAGGGCATGAGCGGCACTTTGACCGCGAAGCCGGCGAGCACACCGATGGCAAGCCACGGCATCACGGGGCCGAGATGCGTGGTAACCATTTGCGCGAGTTGGCCGGATGCGGCCATGGCCGTGAGGTTGACGAAGTCCATGGTGCCGGGAGCGTTTTGACTCGTTGTGGAGAGGAAGATGGCGAGAAACGATAGCAGGAGCGCCACCGAGCCGGCTATGGTGTAGACGAAAAACTGCGTGGCCGCAGGACCGCGCTTGGGGCCGCCCCACAATTTGATGAGGAAGAATGCGGGAATGAGGCTCAGCTCCCAGAACAAGAACCAATGAAAGAAATTGAGCGCGGTGAAGGAGCCGAAGAGGCCGGCTTCGAGTGCAAGCACGAGGCTGAAGAAGAGGCCGGGCATGTGATGCACGCGATGCTGCGCGGCATCGACCGCCATGAGCGTGACGATGGCGGAGAGCACGAGCATGAGGCCGCCGAGGCCGTCGACGCCGAGGTGATACTCGATGCCGAGCGAAGGCGCCCAGGCGGTGCGCTCGATGAGGCCGATGCTGCCGTCGGCGGGCAGGCGGGCCCAGATGACCAGCGATAGAACCAAGCAGACGAGCGACGTGAAGAGCGCCACGATGCGCGCATGACGGCCGGAGAAGAGCGCGATGGCCGCGCCCAGGAGCGGCAGCACGGTGAGAAGCGTCAGAGTGTGGAGCGCGAGCGCGTTCATGGCCGGGTGCTCCAGAGAAGAATTGCGGCGAGCGCAACCACGGCGGCGGCGAGAATGCGCAGATAATTCTGCACGCGACCGCCTTCGACGCGAGAGAGCAGGCCGCCGCCTGAAGAAAGCTCCTCGCAGGTTTTGTCGAAGCTGCCGTCGACCCAATTAACATCGAGGAATCGGTTGAAATGGGCCCAGAGGCTGAAGAGCCAAGCGACGAGGGCGACGATGCCGCCCCACACGCGGCGATCGAGCCAGTCGGCCACGCGCGCCCACCATGCGTAGAAGGCAATCACGGTAAAACCGTAGAGTTCGTCGACGTAGAGGCGATCACGCAGCGGCGCCCAGAGCCAGGGAGCGGATTTTTCAAGCGCGTCGGGAGCTTCGGGCTTGGGCGATTTGTTGCCGTAGAGCCGCCAGCCGAGGTAGAGGCCCAGGAAAACAACCAGGGACGACAAGAGCATGAGTTGGACCAAGCCGGGCTCGGCGAATCCGTGAAGATCGGATGCGGCGGGGCGGTTTTCGAGGAAGGCGTGGAACCACGGCCAAGCTGGCGTGCCGATGACGCCGAGTGCGATGGCGAAGAAGGCCAGGATCGAGAGCGGCAGCGTCATTACCTTTGGACTCTCGTGCGCCGGGTCGTGGCCGCGCCAGTAGCCGAAGAAGACGTAGCAGACTTGGCGCGTCATGTAGAACGCGGTAAGCAATGCACCGACAATGAGCAGAATGAACGGGCCTTTCGAGATGTCCCAATGCCGCGCGGCTTCGAGGATACCGTCCTTCGACCAGAAGCCGGAGAAGAAGAGCGGGAATCCGCAGAGCGCCAACATGCCGATGGCGTAGGTGAGGAAGGTAAGTGGCATGTCAGCCCTGAGGCCGCCCATGCGGCGGATGTCCTGCTCGTCGTGGCAGCCGTGAATTACCGAGCCCGCGCCGAGGAAGAGCAGCGCCTTGAAGAAGGCGTGCGTGATGAGGTGGAACATGCCCACGGCGACGCCGCCCAGGCCGAGACCGGCCATCATGTAGCCGAGTTGCGAGATGGTGGAGTAGGCGAGGATGCGCTTGATGTCGTTTTGCGCGACGGCGATGAGCGCGGCAAAAACCGCGGTGGACGCGCCGACCCAGGTGATAACGGTGAGCGCCACGGTGGTGCCATGGGCCGCAGCGCCGAACGACATCAGCGGGTACACGCGCGCGACGAGGTAGACGCCGGCCGCGACCATGGTAGCGGCGTGAATGAGCGCGGAGACGGGCGTGGGGCCTTCCATGGCGTCGGGCAGCCAGACATGCAGCGGAAGCTGGCCGCTCTTGCCTGCGGCTCCGGCAAAGATGAGCAGGCCGATGGCGGTCGCAGCACTCAGGCCGAGGGCAGCGTGCTGCGTTGACAGGATGGCGAGATTGAGAGGTTCGAGCGATCCCCAACCGTGGCTATAGAAGAGCAACGTTCCGGTCCGAGAGAACCACCAGACGATGCCAAGAAGAAAAAAGACATCGCCGACGCGCGTGGTGATGAAGGCCTTTTTTGCAGCGGCCGCGGCGGAAGGTTTTTGATACCAGAAACCGATGAGGAGGTAGGAGGTGAGGCCGACGATCTCCCAGCACATGAAAAGCAGCAGAAGGCTGTTCGAAATCACGACGCCGAGCATGGCTCCGGCAAAGAGCGAGAGAAAGCAGAAGAAGCGCGTGAAGTTTTCGTCGTGGGCCATGTAGCCCACGGAGTAAATGAAGATGAGCAGGCCGACGAACGAGACCATCACCAGCATGATGGCGGCCAGCGGATCGAGGACCCAGCCGAGGTCAACGGTGGAGTTGCCCGCGCGCAACCAGGTGAAGTTGACGAACTCACGAACGACGGCGCCGTGCGCCCATCCAGCGACTACGTGGCAGAACGCGATGAGCGAAAGCAGCAGTGAGACGAAGAGCGAGCCGATGGCGAGCGCGGCAGCAAGCTTGCGGCGAGGCTGCTTCAGAAGCGCGATCACGCCCGCTGCGACGATGGGCACGGCGGGGATGAGCCACAAAATTCCCGTGATAGTGGAAGCGGCGAACTGTGGAGTGAATGCTGCGGATTCCTGCATCAGGCTTTCACCCCTTCATCCTGTTGATCTTGTCGAGTTCGGTGGTGTTGGTGTGGCGATGGATGGCGATGACGAGACCGAGGCCGACTGCGGCTTCGGCCGCGGCCACGGCGATGGCGAAGATGGCGAACATCATGCCGGTGAGCAACTCAGGGTGCGGGCCGAAGCGCCAGAAGGCGATCAGGTTGAGGTTGGCCGCGTTCAACATGAGCTCGATGCCGATAAGCACCATGATGGCATTGCGGCGCACTAACGCACCGGCTAGTCCGATGGCAAAGAGCATCGCCGCAACCAGCAGATAACCGGCCAGAGGAGTGGACACGCCCACACTCGTCAACGGGGCCTCTCTTTCTCGTGCATGGCCACGATGACCGCGCCAATGGTGGCGGCGGTGAGCAGCAGAGCGACAATCTCGAGCGGCAGCACGTAGCGGCCCACGAGCGCGTTGCCGATGTCGCGCACGGTGACGGCGGGAACGGCGGTTTGTTGCGGAACTGCGCGAACGCTCTGGAGCACGGCCCATCCGAGAACCGCAAAGACAGCGGCGGCGATGACGAGGCCCAGAGCCCAGGTACGGCTGAAGACACCGTCTTTGGGCAGATCGGAGCCGCGCGTAAGCAAAATGGCGAAGACAATCAGAATGGCGACGGCGCCAATATAAACAAGAATCTGCGCGAATCCGGCGAATTGCGCGTCGAGCTCGAGATAGAGCAGCGCGAGGCCGGCGAACGCCACTGTAGTAGCGAGAGCGGCGTGGACGAGGTACTTGAGCAGCACAGCAGCAAGGCCGCCGCCGATGGTGAGGGCCGCAAGCAAATAGAAGATCGGACTCATGGATGTCTCCTATTCAGCATAGCGGTAACTCCTGGGGCCGATGTGCTTGCGGTAGAGGCCCAGGCGGCCCATGAGCACGTAGGCCGCCGCAAGAATCGCAGTCGAGACCACCCAACGCAGCCAGCCCTCGCCCATGAAACGCCAGAGCGCGGTGACGAGAAGATTGAGCAGCGTGTAGGGCAACAGGAATTTCCAGGCGAAATTCATGAGCTGGTCCTGGCGCAGGCGGGGCAATGTGCCGCGCACCCAAATGAAAACGAAGAGCGAGAGGATGACCTTTGAGAAAAACCAGATCCACGAAGGGATGAAGGTGAGAAAAGAAAGCGGCGCGGACCACCCGCCGAGAAAGAGCGTCGCGCAGAGCCCCGATATGGAAATCATGGACAGGTATTCGGCGATGAAGAAGATCGCGAATTTGAAGCCGGAATACTCCGTGTGATAACCGGCCACAATCTCCGACTCTCCTTCGGGCACGTCGAAGGGCGAGCGATTGGTTTCGGCCATACCGGCGATTGAGAACGCGAGAAAGCCCGCCGCGCCCCATGGCGTGAAGATGTACCAGTGAGGGAAGATGCCGGAATAGCTGTTCTGAGCTGCGATGATCCTGGTCAGGGAGAGCGAGCCCGAAATCATGACAACCGACACAGTGGAAAGCACCAGCACCACTTCGTAGCTGATCATCTGCGCGATGCCGCGCATGGCGCCGAGCATGGAGTATTTATTGCGGCTGGACCAGCCGGCCATGAAGACCGAGAGCTCCGTGGCCGCGCCCATGGCGATAAAGAACAGCAGGCCGGCGTCCATATCGACCAGCACCATGTTACGGCCCACGGGAAGGACCGCAAAGGCCATGAAGACCGTAACCAACAGCACGATGGGCGCCAGAAAATGCACCACCGGGTCGGCGCGAGAGGGGACAATGTCTTCCTTGATGAGTGCCTTGACGGCGTCAGCGATGGGTTGCAACAGGCCGAAGGGACCTACGCGGTTGGGACCGTACCGGTTCTGGATACGGCCCACGCCTTTGCGCTCCAGAATCACAACCACAGCAAAAAGGCCTGGGAAGACGCACACGATGGCGATAGCGCCGAGCACTACGCCGGCGGCAGGACGAAATGCCGTGGGCAAAAAGCCGACGAGCCAGTCGCGAATGAGAATGAAGATTTGGTCGAGATTGACGAAGAGGCGCGTGTTCGCCATGGTCTAGCTGCCTCCTCCAGCGGGCGGTGCGGAGGGAGTTGGCGCGGCAACCTTTTGAACGGCGGCTTCGGCCGCGGCTTTGGCTTTGGACTCCACCTTGGCTTTTTCCTCGTCGAGGCGCGCGTCCACTTCGGATGCTTCGGTGGGATGGATCGAGTGATAGTACTCGTTCGATCTGGCCAACTGCTTGCGGTCGTAGAACAGGCCGCCGAAGCGATCGCCGGTGGCGAGTTCGAACTCGGTGTCCATCTTGATGGCTTCGAACGGGCAAACTTCCACGCAAATCTGGCAGCTCATGCAAACTGAAACATCGATATCGAAGCGGGTGGGATAAAACTGTTGCTTACCGACGTAATCCGGCTTCTTGTCCTTGCTTTTGTCGATGTAAATACACTTGGGCGGACACTCTTTTTCGCAGATCTGGCAGGCTACGCAACGCATGCCGGCCTCCCAGTCCGCTCCGTCGTAGACGAGAAAGGGAAACACGCGCGCGGCCTCAACGGTGGGGATCCGCTCTTCCGGATACTCCACCGTCGTCAGCCGTTCTTTGGAGACGTAACTGCCGAAGAAATTCCTCGCCGTCTCCGCCATTCCCTTCAGTATGCCTTCACCCAGCAATGCGTTACTCCTAAATACAGCTATCAGCTTTTAGCTCTCAGCTTTTCGTGCCAGCACACTCTACATCGTGAAAGTGATTTGCTGCGCGTCGATGGTGGCTTCCATCTCTCCGTCGGCGGCGCCCGTCGTGCTCTCACGTCCGATCGCCGTCACGCTGCTTACCGTGGCGTTGGTCAGAATCCACTCCATAGCGCCTCCGCTCGTGGCGGCCGGCTGCGCGTTGGTCTTGGATTTGCTCTTCTTGGAACTCGATGCAGTCCAATCGTCCGAAGCAGTGACACCGGAAGCGCCTTCGCTGTCGGTCAGTTTGCAGCTTCGCAGTACCTCATTGTCCTGCGCCATCGACCAAAGCGCTTGATAGTCCTTGCCGGGAGCGAAGCGAATTGTCACGGAAAAAGAGCCGCGTTTTGTGCCGGCCCCGCTGGTTGCGGCCTCGTCAGCGCTATTCAGCTTGACGGTGAATCCCGTCAGCGCAATCGTGAATGTCTCGCTTTTAATCCCGGTGCACGACAACGCATAGGTTCCTGCTGCATGCGCTCCTGCGGTTCCCGCCAACAATAAACTCAGCGCTCCAATTGCTCCCATGGCTTTCACGAATTTCATATCGACCTCCTCTTGCTTGAACCTGTGTTGGGACAAGATCCGGCCTCAAGACGCACGGCTCTACCGGTCCACCTCTCCCAAGACAATATCCACACTGCCAAAGATCAGTACAACATCGGCGACATTGTGCCCCAGGCACATGTCTTCGAGAACCGTCAGATTGATCAGACTGGGCGGGCGCACGCGATAGCGATAGGGATTCGGTCCGCCGTCGCTGATGAGATAAAAACCCAACTCGCCCTTAGGAGCCTCGATGCGGCCGTAGGCCTCGCCAGGCTTGGGCCGGAAGCCGCGAATCTTGGCCTTCGCATCCATGATGGGCCCGACCGGAATCTCCTTGAGCGCCTGCTCGAGGATCCGGATTGACTCGCGCATCTCAAGAATGCGCATCATATAGCGGTCATACACGTCGCCATGATCGCCGAGCGGCACGCGGAACTTGAAACGATCGTAGATGCCGTAGCGGTCGACCTTGCGAATGTCGTAGTCAACGCCCGACGCGCGCAGCATGGGCCCCGAGACGCCGGCGTTCACGGCGAGATCCGCTTTCAAAATGCCCACGCCCTGGCAACGAGCCATGAGAATTTCGTTCGACGAGAGCAGCGCTTCGAATTCATCGACAAACGTGGGCAAGCCGGCGACGACTTTGCGCGCGGCATCGAGCCAGGCCCCGGAAGTATCCACACGGCAGCCGCCGAAGCGCATGTAGTTGCACATCATGCGCGAGCCGGTGAGCGATTCGAAGAGGTCGAGGATCTTTTCGCGCTCCTTGAAGGCGTACATGAGCGGCGTGCCGCTGGCGCCCATCTCCTGAATCAGAAATCCGATCGATGAGGCGTGGTTTTGTATGCGCGTGAGCTCGGCGAGGATGACGCGAATGTATTGGGCGCGCTCGGGAACTGCCTGGGCGACGAGCTTTTCGACGGCCAGCGCGTAAGCCCAGTTGTTGGTGAGGGAGCAGAGGTAGTCGAGGCGGTCGGTGTAGGGCATCGACGCGAGATAGCTGGCCTGCTCTGCGATTTTTTCGTGATTGCGGTGCAGGTAGCCGAATACCGGCTTGAGTCGTACGACGCGCTCGCCGTCGAGCGCCAAGTCCATGCGGAAGACGCCATGCGTTGACGGATGGTGCGGCCCCATGGAGAGTTCGAGCAGTTCGCCTTCGCCGTCGGGTGTAACCACCGGCGCGCGGTTCCAGTCGTCGTGTCTCTCGGATTTGGTTTCTACTACACTCATCGATTGGCAGTTCACAGTTCTTAGTTCACAGTTCGCAGTTTCGCGTTTGCTTCCGCCGAGTCCCTCAGTCCCCAGTCCCTTGTGCGGCCTCGGCTGTGCGGTGTTCTTGCGCACGCTTAAGCACTTGGTCGTGCGCAGTGGGCTCGTACTCGTAGTCGTCTGGATCTACGTAATCCTTGCGCATGGGGTGGTCCTTAAATCCCTCCCACATCAAGAGGCGGCGCAGGTCCGGATGGCCGCGAAAGACGATGCCGTAGAGATCGAAGACCTCGCGCTCCTGGAATTCGGCCGAGCGCCAGACGGGCGTGAATGAGGGCAGCTCCACCTGATCGGCGCGGTTCGCGGTCTTCATGCGAATCACTAGCGGGCCGTGCTTTTTTGCGACCGAATAGAGGTGGTAGACAACTTCGAGGTGGCCTAGCTCAACACGCTTTCGAGTCTCTTCGACGGTCTCTTCCACCTGTTTCTCGACGCCATCAACGGTCTTCGTCACTTGACGTGTTACTTTCACTTTTTCGGCGATCTCTTTGTCCGGCCAGTCGACTCCCGTAACGTTGGAGAGGAAGTCGAAGGCCAGCTCGGCGTCGTCGCGCAGAAATGTTGCCACTGCAACCGCACTCTGGGGCGCGAGACGCAGCGAGTGCTCCGCGGCCGGGCCGGGATTGGACACAAATTCCACCCCCGCGCCGGGAACCGCCGCTTCAATCGCCGCCTTGATCTCTTCTGCTGTCTTCATTTCAGTTCGCAGTTCGTAGTTCGCGTTTGCTTGTCCCGTAGTCCCTATGTCCCTGTCTTCATCGAATCGTGATCGGCACCGGCCACACGCCCTGATTCGACGTCGGCTCCAGATCGTGCTCGCCCTGCTCGGGCACGGGAAACTCGCCTTGCGCGGCGGCGTCGAGATGGCGCGGGCGGTCTGGTCCGGTCAGGTGCTGGCCATCGATTTTTTTCTGCAGCGTGATGAAGGCTTGAAGTAGCGCCTCGGGCCGAGGTGGGCAGCCGGGAATGTGCACATCGACGGGAATGTAGCGGTCGATACCCTTGAGAACGTTATAGCCCTGCTTGAACGGACCTCCGGAGATAGCGCAGGCGCCCATGGCAATCACGTAGCGCGGCTCGGCCATCTGGTTGTAGAGACGGACAACTTGAGGGGCCATCTTCTTGGTCACGGTTCCGGAGACGATCATGAGATCGGCCTGACGCGGCGAGGGGCGAAACACCTCGGCGCCGAAACGGGCCAGATCGTAGCGTGCCATGGTGGTGGCGATCATCTCAATGGCGCAGCAGGCAAGGCCGAATTGCATGGGCCACACCGAACTGCGCCGGCCCCAGTTGTAGAGCTCTTCGATGGTCGTAACGAAGACGCCCTGCTTGCCCAGCTCGATCTTGAGATTTTGATCCATGCTTCGGTTCGCTCCGCCTAAAGAGATCAGAGAACAGAGATCAACCCGTTCGCCGACTACTATTGCCTCAAATGTTCTTCCCGATCGCCTCAGTTACGCTATCGTTTGAAAACTTCCAGTTCCACTGCTCAACGAGGGATCTGTCGCAGGCCTCAAGCCTGCGCTCTGATCTCTGCCTTCATGCCCACGTCAGCACACCCTTGGCCCAGGCCCAGGCCAATCCTTCGACCAAAAGCAGCACAAAGACCAGCATGGCCGCGCATGCCGCTGCGCCCAGACCCGTAAACGCCACCGCGAACGGCAGCAGGAAGACGGCTTCAACGTCAAAAATGAGAAAGATGATGCCGTAAAGGTAATAGGCCGACCGGAATTGCACCCAGGCGTCGCCCTTTGATACCAGGCCGCACTCATAAATGGCGTTCTTAGTTGGGTTTGGCTTGGGAGGCGAAAACACCCGGGCCCAAAGCCACGCCAGACCCAGCGGGGCCAGCCCGAAACCCAGTGCCGCCACAAACAAAATCGCCAATGAGAAATACGGACTTAAAGCCATTGCGAGAAAGAAAACCCTTCTCATTCAAGCTACCAGTTGGGGGTCGGTTTTGGCGATGCATTTGCGGCAGAATCCTACCGTTCAGGTCCATTTTTGCACCACTTATCTCATGCTCTGAACCGTTGGCTGGTCGGGACGGCAAAAGCTCCCGGGAATGGCGGCGTCAGCACACTTGATGGAATCCAATCCCCATAAGCGCCGCAGTCTTGCGCAATGTGGCCGCTACGCGGCCGATACCCACGGCGCAATGGTGTGCCGGTCCCTGGGCGTTCCAGGCCTCGATGAAGCCGCGCGCGCCGAGCGGGAATCGGTAACGGCTGTTGGTATTGCCAATTTCGAGAATGGCGCCGGCCACGGACTCGCCTTCGGCGGCGACCAGCTTGAAGCGCGCAGCGGGGTCTTCGACGACTGAGAGAAGCGTAACCGGTCCGTACTTGACGCTCATCTCCACCGACAATCCGCGGCCGACCTTGCCGTGGTAGACCTTGAGTGGGCGCACCTTGGTTTTGCCCTCTGCAATGGCGATGTGGCCGGGGCCGTCGTGGCCCATTAGCACCAGGTCGGCGTTGAAATCGACCGCATAGTACTCGGTGAATGAGCCGCCGGCTCCGAGCAGGTCCATGATCTTCATGGCGATTGCGTTTTTCACCTCGTACTCGCCGGCCACCGGGATGTGCCGCGCGGTGAGCAGCGATGTACCGAGGATGATGGAACTCATGGTGTCTTCATTGGCGGCATTGCCCGAGCCCTTGTAGTAGTAGGCCAGGGCGTCAAGGTCGTGGCGTGCGACGAACGCGTCGAGCGCGGCGGAAGTGCGTGCGGCGCGGTGCAATTCCTCGGCCGGGCAGTCAGGTTGCACATCGAATGCGGCGCCAAACTCTTCGAGGCGGCGGGTAATATCGGCCTCGCTCACCTCGGCCGAGAGGGCGCTCAGCTCATCCACTTCAAGCAGCTCCGCATGGGTGCCGAATGCAATCGACAGCAGCGTGACATCGGTCATGATGTCCAGCATGCCGCTGTAATAGTGGCCCATGAGCCCAAGGCGCGCATCCGCAAGCGCGGCGCGTACGCGGGCGGCCGCCAGCCACTCCTCGATATCGCGCCAGGTTGCGGCCTCGTCGAGAACGCCTGTCACCTGGTGGAAGGGAATGTTCGCTCGCATGAAGAGGTTTGCGATCTCCGGTACCGGGCACGCAGAGCAGAAGGCAAGCCACTCGCCGGTCATAGCGGTGCGATCGTTGAGTTTGTTGAAGGCTTCGTAGTCGATGGCAGCTTCAGGCTGGAGATTGAGAACAATGACGGGCACGCCGGCGCGCTGCACGAGAGGAAGAACGGTATTCGAAAGCGCGTAGGTGGTGACGTAGAGGAAGAGCACGTCGATGTCTTCGCGGCGGCATTGATGGCCGGCCTCGCGGGAGCGCTGGGGCGTATCGATGAGACCAAGATTGACCACTTCCACGCCGGGGCGCGTGAGCCGTGTCGCCACCTGCGCCACGTAGGCCTTGAGCCGCTCCTCGAGACCCGCAAACTGACTCCAGTAGGCATCGAGACCAATGCCGCACAGGCCGGCACGTAGAGGACGTTCACTCGGCATTTATTTTCGCCCCTGGCTCACAGTCGATTAATCGTGAATCCCTCCGCCATCTTAACAGCGCGACAAATACGGTGATGCATGGGAAAGAGCAGCCATTCCGTGCCCCGGAACCCCGGCTGGCTTCGTTGAGCGCGAGACCGCCGACTCGCTAATCGTCGTCGTCCGCGGCGGATTTTTTGGCGTGAGTCTTCAGCATCGTCGGCACGGGCGCGTTGCCCATCGCGTCCTTCCAGAGGATCACGTTGAGCTTTTCCGTGGGCGCTCGGTCCTCGTGGCTGAAATCCATTTTCATGCTGGCCTTGGCGCCCGCGGCGTTCTTCTTATTGGCGGTATAGATGAGGCCGTTGTCGCGGTTGGAATAGTCGGCGTTGTAGGGCGGCAGATCGCCGGGGCCCGTGAACAGCGAAGAGATGAGCGACGAGAAAGCATCGTTGTTGTTCATGGGCGGCAGGCCGAGCAGCGACTCCATGGTGCGGACGACGCTGACCGTCGAATAAAAACGGGAATCGACGAAGGGCGCGCCGCTAGGGCCGTGCGGCGCATATTTACTGATGACAAGTGCGATGCTGCGATGTGCGTCCACGTGGTCGGCGCCGTTCTGCGCATCATCTTCGAGGATGAAGAAGGCGGTGTCGTCCCAGTAGGGCGAGTGCGAGACGGCTTCGATGGCGCGCCCGACGGCGAGATCGTTATCAGCAACGGAGGATTTGGGAGTGGGCCCGCCGGGCCGCGTTCCCGCCGTGTGATCGTTGCTCAGGCGCAGCATGATGAAGTTGGGCATGGTGTCGTTGCCGCGCTCGCGATCGGCAACCCACTGCTTCAAGTGGCGCAGAAATACTTCGACGCGAATCTGGTCGGGAACGGCCAGCTCGAAATCCGGCGCCTCGGGAGCAAAATGGCCCACCAACTCCGGCTTGGTGGCTACGTTGGAGACGAGAATCGGAATGGGCCACGGCCATTTGTTCACACCGCCGCCCCACTCGGCGGGCAGCGCCTCACCCGGCGCGATTGTCTTGCGTGTGCATTCGGGCCCGGCAAGCATCGGACCCAGTGTGGAGTCGGCGACCGCGGGCTGATTGCAAAACGTGGATGAGATGAACTCGCCAAAGTGGTAGTAGGTTTTGCCGTGCGCAGCGAGATTAGTCCAGAGATAGCCGCTGGCCGGCTCATTCACGTCGGGAATCTTCTGGAGGAGCGGATAGCCTTCAGCGACCACGCCCTCGTAATCGTAGGAGCGCTGCTCGCCGCGATAGTTCACGGGCCAGGTCTTTTCAAGGTAGTCCGTGCCGATGGCTGCGGTGGACCAGACGTGGCCGTCGCCGGAAACTTCGCCGGAGTCGAAGAAGTTGTCGAGCACACCGAACTGCAAAGCCAGCTTGTGCTCGTTGGGCGTGATGGATTGGCCGTACATCGCCCATTTGGGCTCACCGTTGCCGACGGGTTTGCCGTCCTGCGCGAGGTCGCCGAGAACCTGATCGTAGGTGCGGTTTTCTTTGATGATGTAGATGACGTGCTTAATTCGGCTGGGCCCGCCAGTGAAGGCTATCTTTTCCTCGGCGACCTTCATGCGATTCGAGGCCAGTACGGTCTGCGTCCACGCGGCAAGATGGCTGGCGATTTCCTTCTCGTCGAGCGTCGCCAGCGAGCCGTAGAGAAGCGTACCGATGTAGGTGCTCGCGCCCCGGCGGCCGGCGGGTTGCGACTCCATGATTTTCTGCGGAAAGTTGTTCGGCCCGGTGCCTTTGCCTTTGTCGGTGGCGAGATACACCTTGCCGCCCGAAGTTGCAGGAACGAACGCCATCGACATCGGCATCCACTCCGTGGGAATGAAGCCATCGGGCTCGACCATGCCGGTCTTCGCCGCCTTTGGTGTCAGCTTGTGCGTGTCGAGCACGGCAACAGAATCGGTGGCCATGTTGGCCACATAGAGCCGGCTGCCATCGCCATTGACGGCGAGTGCCACCGGCTCCGCGCCGAAGTAGCTCTGCTCCGGCAGGCGGGTGTCAAAGTAGCCTTTCACCGAAAACTGGCCGGCGCTCACGTCGACGGCGGCAACTGCGTCGCGATTTGCGAGCGCGATGTAGAGCGTCTTTTCATCGGGTGAGAAGACGAAGGCACAGGGGTGGGTTCCAGGCACGATGGGAGTGGAGGGCTTGAGAAGCGCGAGCTTGCGTACAACTGTGCCGTGCGCAAGATCGAGTTCGGCGATTTCCGAACTATTCCAGAGGGCGACGAAGGCACGCTTCTCGTCGCGCGTAACGGCGACGGCGATGGGATAGGTCGCAGGCACGGCATCGCTCTCGGAAAGATCGAAGCGTTTTTCGATAACGCCGGTCGCGGCATCGAGAAGCACCGCGTCGTCGGAGAGGTTTTCGGCGACCAGCAGCTTTTCATGGCCGGCCGCGCCGAGAACCGCAATCGCCGCCGGGTAGGGCACGCCTTGATCGTTGTCCTTGCCTTCAGGCAGGCGGGTTTTGCGACCCTGCGGCAACTGCACGACGGGTAAAGGAATCAGGCACTCGGGCGAAATCTTGCCGGCGGCAAAGCTGTAGACCACAATGCCGCTGCCCGTATCGCCTTGCCCTGTGCCTTTGGGGTCTGTCAGCGAAGCCATGCTCGCGTAGATGTGGCTGCCGTCGCGGCTGAATGCCAGCCCGGAATAAAGTGTCTGCTTGGCCCGCGGGCCCGTGCGGGCATCGGGGAAATCAGCCAGCGCGCCGGTCTCGGTGTCCAGCACCGAGAAGGACTGATCGTACTGCGATTCAAAGGTTCCGTAGCCTGCATTCACCGTGACCACGTAGCGGCCGTCGGGTGAGACAGCCATGGAGATGGGCAAGCCATTAATGCGCTGCGGCGCACCAGGCGCTTCGCCAATCAACTGCTTGCTCGACGGCAGGTCGATGACTTGCGTGGGGGTTTGCGCAGGAAGCCATGCGGGGAAAAAACAAATCGAAGCGGCGATCGAAAGTACGGAAAACTTCTCAGGCATGACGCGAGATCCTCGCGTACATTGAACAGTGTATCGATGAATGGACAATAAAAACAGTCCTAGGATTTCGATTCTTTCGTCAATTCCCTGCCCCGAGCGATGGCGCGCTCGTCCAGATCCACCCAGCGCTGGTTTTTCACCAAGCGGCGCAGAGCCGCTTCGACGCTGGCCTGCGGCAACACGCCGGCAATCTCCAGCACCGCGCCCAGCATCACCATGTTGGCCGCCCGCTTGTCGCCCATGGCATCGGCCAGCTCGGTGAACGGGAGTGCCAACACATGAACGCCGTCGCGTTTGCAATCGGCCGGAAATTCGTCGCCGTTGTAGATGACCCATCCGCCGGGGCGCACGCTTTTGTCGAATTTTCTTAGCGAGGGCTCGTTCATGGCCACGAGCACGTTGGGCGCCGTGACCAGCGGCGAATCGATAGTCTGGCGCGAAAGCCGCACATGGCAGTTCGACGTACCGGAGCGCATCTCGGGCCCGTACGATGGCAGCCAGGAAACCTCCAGGCCCGCATCGAGGCCGGCTTGGGCGAGCACTTCGCCCAGCAACAAGACGCCCTGGCCGCCAAAGCCGGCAATGCGCACCTCGAGATCGACGTCCTGCGCATCTGTCATCGCGCCGGCATGTCCCTCCGGCAAATCTTCCTCGGCCACGCCCAGAATGCGCGGCAGTTCGGCAAGTGTGGGCGCGGACTGCGCTGCCGACGCGGCAAGTTTTTCTGGCGCCTGCGGCTCTCTTTCTAGCGCCTGCGGCTGCCGCTCTTTTGTCCGGTCGCAAAATACACCGAGCGGAAAGGTCTTTTCCATCACATCGCGGACCCAGTGCTGCGCGTCTACCGGCGTCAACTTCCAGATAGTGGGGCAGGGCGAAAGCACTTCGATGAGTGAAAAGCCAAGGCCGCGCATCTGGTTGTCAACGGCGCGTTTGATGGCGCGAGCGGCTTGCGCAATTTGTTTATTGTCGCCCAAGCCGACGCGCTCAATGTAGGCCGGCGCCTCGAGCGTGGCCAGCAATTCGCTCACGCGCAGCGGATAACCTTCGGTGGCGGCCGAGCGGCCGTTGGGCGTGGTGGTACTCTTCTGGCCTATCAGCGTAGTGGGAGCGGCCTGGCCGCCGGTCATGCTGTAGATGGCGTTGTTGACAAAGATCACGGTGATGTTTTCCCCGCGATTGGCGGCATGCAGAATCTCGGCCGAGCCGATGGCCGAGAGATCGCCGTCGCCCTGGTAGCTGATGACAATGCTTTCCGGACGGCTGCGCCGCATGGCCGTGGCCACGGCGGGGGCGCGGCCGTGTGCGGCCTGCACGTTGCCTACGTCGAAGTAGTAATAGGTGAAGACGCCGCAGCCCACGGGGCCGATCATGATGGTGCGGTCCTGCACGCCCAGCTCGTCGATGGCCTGCGCCAACATTTTATGAACGTTGCCGTGGCCGCAGCCGGGGCAGAAGTGCGTCTGGTGCTGCAGCTCGCTCTTGCGCTCGTAACGCTCGTAACGCTCGTAGAACGATTTGGCTTTGCCGCGCGCAACGGCGTACTCCGCAACCGGTTGATCAGGCATTGGCCATCCGCTCCTCTCGCGAACTTTGCTTCTGCAGTCCCTCGCGGCGCGCCAGCTCATGCACCAAACGAAGTACCTCTTCGTGCGAAGGCACATTGCCTCCCATGCGATTCAGAAACTCCACTGGCCGCGAGCCGTTGAGCGCCAGTTTGACGTCTTCCAGCATCTGGCCGTTGCTCATCTCCACGACCACGAAGAGGCGCGTATTGAAAGCCAGCCGCTGGAACTGCACGACCGGGAAGGGATACAAGGTGATGGGCCGCAGCACGCCCACTTTGAGCCCCTCGGCGCGAGCCTGCGCAGTGACAGCCTTCAGAATGCGACCCACGATGCCGTAACCCACCAGCACAATCTCCGCATCGCCGGTCGACCACTCTTCGGCGCGGGCTTCGCGCTGCTCGGCCACCTTGTACTTGGCCTCGAGCGCGCGCGAGTGCCTCTCCATTTCGTCGAAATCGATATGCAGCGAGGTGATGAGATTCCCGCGCGAGGCCGCAGTGCCGGCCACGGCCCACTCCGGCAGATGCGGCGGCGTGGCAGATTGCGGAAACTCCACCGGCTCCATCATCTGGCCGATGAATCCGTCTGCCATCACCATCACCGGATTGCGATAGCGGTCGGCCAGGTCGAAGGCCAGCGCGGTAAAGTCCGCCATCTCCTGCACGGAGTGCGGAGCCAGCACGATGGTGCGGTAGTTGCCGTGGCCGCCACACTTCACCACCTGGTGATAATCGCTTTGCTCGGCTCCCAGGTTGCCCAGACCCGGGCCGCCGCGCGTGATGTCGGCAATAACGCAGGGCAGCTCCGCTCCGGCCATATAGCTGATGCCCTCCTGCATCAAACTGATTCCGGGACCGCTCGATGCGGTCATGGCGCGTACGCCGGCCGATGCTGCACCGTACAACATATTGATGGCCGCGACCTCGCTCTCCGCCTGCACGTAGACGCCGCCGGTCTTGGGCATGAACTCCGCCGCGGCCTCGGCGATCTCGCTCGCAGGAGTGATGGGATAGCCGTAGAAGGCACGGCATCCGGCCAGGATGGCGCTCTTGACGATGGCTTCGTTGCCCTTCATCAGTTGTTTTTTCATGCGGCCGCTCCCTCCGCGGCTTTCGCGGGTTGCGGGCTGATCAAACGCAGCACGGTAATGGCTCCTGGCTCCGGGCACGCCATGAAGCAGATGCCGCAGGCTGTGCAGTGGGAACCCGAATAGATCGCTGTGCGGTAACCATAGTGATTCAGCCGCTCGCTGAGCGCGATCACCTTGGGAGTGCAAGCCTCGATGCACAAGCCGCAGCCCTTGCACTCTTCTTCGTCGATCCGCAACTGGCCCCGATCAGGCTTCCGATCTGGATTTTCTCCTTCGGTCATTGCTCGATCCTCTTTTGCGCAACCCGGCAGCTTGCGGTGCTGTCCGCATAAGCCCGCGTTATTTTCCGCTGCGGCCAAAGGGGGATGCAGTGATGGGTGTCACCCTAACCCTTGCACGTTCGGGGCAGATTTCCGAGGCTGAATTGGCGTGTTTGTCGAAAAATATCACTGCACCGGTTGATTCATGCAATGAGATTGCTATTTTGCATCAATCAACCGTAGGGTCGGCTTTTATTGCCGCGGAATGCACGGAATTTGCGGATCGCCATGGGAGGCGCGGTCGACTGGCGGCTGGAGGAGGCCGCAGGAACGAGAAAAAGCGGGCGGACACGAGGCTGTTACGAAACTCGGCAACATTCAACAGAAATCAAAACGATCTTTCTCTGTCAGCAAAAATCGGACACCATGATGTTAATAATTATTGACATCATGTTCGATATTAGTTACATTGAAGACGTACTGGATGGAGGAAGTAAATGCCGTACCGGGAAAAAACTGCTTGGCTCTCGCTCCTAGCCATGATTGTCACCTTTGGCCCGTATTTCACGACCATCGCCATCCGCGCCCTTCCCAGTGAACCGATGCCGAACCTACACCAACTTGGCTTGTTTGCTGTTACAGCAATCGTGCAGATGCTCATCCTGGGCGTTGGCCATCTGTATCTCCGGCGCAGATCCACCCAGGAGGCGCGCATGCCGCTCGATGAACGGGATCAGGCCATCATGCGGCGCTCGTTCAGCTCCGCTTATTACGTTCTTATTGCTGGCATGATCGCTGTCGGCTGCGTCATGCCATTCAAATCCAGCGGTTGGAGCATCATCAACGCCGCGCTTTTCATGATTATCGCCGCGGAAGTCGTTCACTACGGCGTAGTCGTGTTCAGCTACCGCAGGCAAGCATGATTGAAGGGTCGATCTCGAATCGAATACGCGTCCTTCGTTTCCACAGTGGCGAGATGTCGCAGGCCGAGCTTGGTCAGCGCATCGGCTTTACCCGACAGACGATTGCGGCGATCGAGGCGGGGAAATACTCGCCATCGTTAGAGGCTGCGTTCCGTATCGCGCATGTCTTCAATGTGCCTCTGGACGAAGTATTTCAGTGGGACGTGAAGGTCCCCCATTGAAGTAAGAGAGGGGAATTGTCTCGTGAACCGAGTTTCGTAACGACCTCGAACCCGCCCGTAAAAGTAAATTAAAGAGCGACCAGAACATCCCGACTCAATTGCTTTTCTTATCTGACTTGTCCGTATCCATTGAGGGCAGATCAAGCGCCACGAGGGCGAAGCGGGTCTGGCTGTTCACAGGCGATTCAAAGCCTACGATGTGCTGATGGCGCTCGGAGCCGGCCTTCAGTTCCAGCCCGCCGTTGCCACTCTTGTAGCCTCCCGTGTTCACGTTCACATGATGATGGTGCTCGTCGTCGGCGCAGGTCAGGCCTTCTCTCGTCTGCGTGGGCATGCCGACGGGAGCGTTGTCCTGGCAGGTGAGAACGTCGCCATAACGGCCCAGAGCATTCTTGTAAAAGGCGACAACCTGATCCTTCTTGTCTGGCGTTTCGTAAGAGACGGCTTGCACGCGCACGTCCCACTCGCCAAAGCCTACGTGCACGTCGGCGGACTGGTGCTCGTCGTCGCCCTTCGCCAGCTGGGAGCCGGGATACACCGGCAAGCCGAGATCGGCCGCGGTGGTTTGGTCGGTGTTGACGTGAACGCCGCCGAAAGGAGTGTCCACCCGGACGTTCTTTTCCTCGCCGTTGGCGTCCTTGTCCACGTGGATTCTGCATCCGGCCAAGCCCGCCGCTACTGCCATGCAGGCAAGCAGTCCGGCCGCGTTAGCAATCGAGGTTCTCGTCGACTTCCGTAACATGGCAATCGTCCTCTGGCCACGTTATACGCCAGATGGGCCAAAAAGGTTCCGGAAAAATGCGAAGCGCGGGTCTGGAAACTACAGCGCCGGTTTCCTAATTGAAACGCCGTCCGGCTTGTAGCGGCGGTCTCAGTGCTCTGAGGGTTTGTCTTCCTTGCTACTGGTGGCGAACAGGATCGACACGACAAACACGGCGAGGATGACACCGACAACGACATACGGGGAAGAGATGTGCATGGCGCAGAGCTCCTTGATGATTTCAGAGTAGCAAATGCAGTTGTCAGAAGTCAGTTGTCAGTGACCCTTGCGAATGGAACAGAAAGACTGACAACTGATAACTGATCACTGTTTTGCGTAGTCCACGCGAATCGTCAGAATCTCATAGGGCTTGATCGGCGCTTTCACCACATCGTCCTCAACCTTCAGCGGATCGCCTTCAGGCTGCTCCATGAGATTGGTGACGGTGGCTCCCGTTGCGCCCGGCGGCACGTGGAACTCCGCAGTCGTCTCCTTGCCCGCCCACTCGTACACACGGAAGATCAAGCCGTTTGCGTCTTCGGCTTTTTTGACGGCGGTCAGAACCACATTCTCTGGCGAGACTGAGGCGAAGGAGTGCTCGGCGGGCAGCGATCCGGCATGCGAAGTGGTCACTACTGCCTGGAGTGGATAGTCGTACTCCCAGCCGTGGCGCACGGTGAGCGCGTCTTTCCACGTGCCCGCGTGCGGATAGATGGCGTAGTGGAAGCGGTGGTGCCCCTGGTCAGCGTCGGGATCGGGCCACGTAGGCGAGCGCAGCAGCGTAAGGCGCAGCACGTTGCCCACGGCGTCGTAACCGTACTTGTCCTGGTTGAGCACGCTCAAGCCGTGCACCGTGCCGTTCGCGCTCGGCCCTGAGAGATCGGCCCAGCGCATCGCCGGCACCTCGAACTGGGCTTTCTCCCAGCTATTGTTGCGCGTAGTGGGCCGCTCGATTGCGCCATAAGGAATCTCATAGGTGGCAAAGCCGCTCGTCACAGCGAGCGGAAAGGCGGCTTTGAGCAGGATGTGCTTCTCGTGCCAGTCGATATCGTTCTCGATGTCGATGATGTCGCCTTTGAGCCGGATGGTCTGGACGAACTTTGAGTTTTGCCAGTGCCAAGTGACGCGGACGGCGGGATCTGAATCCGATCTGTCGCTGCCGAGCAATTCGACGGAATCTGTCATGCCGATCGTCATGGGCCCAACGTCAAGCGTACCGGGATCGATGTTCCAAGCGTCGTATTCCTTCGGTGTGTCCTTGAAGAACTGCAGTTGGTTGCCGCAGGCCTGGGGCGCGAGCATCTCTACGCCCGCTTCCTTAAGGCTCGTAATACAGCCGGTATGCTTGTCAATCGTCAGGGTGCCCAGCGTGATCGTATCGGCGTTCTCCTTCGCCTGCGCGCTCCAGATTGCCCGCAATTGATCCATTGCCGTTTCCGGCGAGATTTGCAGCACCTGGTATCCCAGAGGGGGAACGTTCGGGAGCCGTACCGCGGCGTCGACAACACCTGTTCGATCGTCGGAGGAGAGCACATGAAAGGGAAGAATCACGTTGCGGGTAGCGTCCGTCACACGAATTCCCCGACGGTCTAACCACGGCAATTGAACCTTGATCCGGACCTCACCGGACTGCGCCCAACTCAGCGGGTTATACACAATGACGGCGACCGAATCCTTCTCCTTCATCTGCGTATTGATATCCGCATCGACCGTCTCCAGCGCTCCCATCGAAATCTCGCTCGTCGACATACGCACCCAGTCGTAGTCCTTCTGCGCATCCTTGTAGATGACGGCGATGCCCGAGCCTGCGGCGAGATCGTGGAACTGATTGAACAAGACCTTCTTCCAGTCTTCGGTCAGCTCGTCGGCGGGATATTTTGCGCCATCGAGCCAGGCTAGCGACGACCACTTCTCCGCGTTCAGCACCTCTTCTTCGCTGTCGCGCATGTTTTTCTTATGATTGGCCTGCGTGGTGTAGACGCCACGGTGGTATTCGAGATAAAGCTCGGTATCCCAGGTAGGAATCGCGACCTTGCCGGGCACGGCCGCGGGGGACTCGTAGCCCTTCGCAATCGACTGATAGTTCCACGCGGGGCTCGCTGGCGCGATCTGCTTTTCGACGCTCGAGAAGAAACTCTGCGCGGTGCCGAACTGGTACTTCGGCGTCACGGGCTCACCGCCATTCGCGGTTATTGCGGCTGCCGAGGGCGCGGCCCAGCGAAAGCCCTCGTCGAGCATGGCGCGCGTAGGCCCTCCGCCGTGATCGCCCACGCCGTAGAGATCCATCATCTCCGTGAGGCCCTGTGAACGCTTGCGCCCGGTAGCCAGATCGTCGCTCAGCCGCACCGGGTTGAGCGTCAGGTTGACGTAGTCGTGCGGAAAATATGTGAGAACCTTCGACCCATCGGGCGATTGCCACCAGAACAGCTTGAATGGCAATTGATTGGTGTCGTTCCAAGTCATCTTTTGCGTGACAAAGTAATCGATACCGCTCTTTTTGTAGATCTGCGGCAGCTGCCAAGTGTAGCCAAACGAATCGGGATTCCAGCCGATGCGCACGTCGACACCATAGGCCTGTTTGTACCATCGCTTGCCCACCAGAATCTGGCGCACCAGCGACTCGCCGTCGGGCATATTCAAGTCAGGCTCGACCCACATGCCGCCGACAATCTCCCATCGGCCTTCTTTGATGCGCTGTTTGATCTCGTTATTCAGCTCTGGATATTTGTCGGCCATCCACTCGTTGTAGGCTGCGGCCGATTGCGTGTAGACGTAATCGGGATACTCGTTCATCAACTGCAATGCGGTGCCGAAGGTCCGCTTCACCACGTCAACAGTCTCGGTCCACGGCCACAGCCAGGCCGCATCAATGTGCGCGTTGCCATCGAGCAGGAAGGTAGCCTGCTGCAGCAGCGGCCGTAACACTTCAAGCTGGCTCTGCGCCGTTTTCAGGCTGGCGTCGAACTTTGTACCATCGTGCGCATCAAGCGCGGCCAGGTCCACGACGGCGATGGCGTTGTTCAAAATATCAGTCTTCGCCCTGTCGCCGGGAGCAAGCGAGGGCAAGAGCAATGCGGCCGAGAGGAACTCTTGGGCCAAATCCTGCGGATTGGGGCGGCTCTCGGGGAAATCCACGCGCAGGGTTACGCCGCGGAAGGTCTTCTCGTCGGCGCTTTGCAAGAGCTTGACCGCAACCACAACTTTGTCGCCGGGTTTCGCGTCGTCGAACAACACCTCCGGCTCCAGGTCTTCGCCCAGGGCCACGCGGCGGCCATTGAAATAGAGGATTTCGGGAATGGCGCCGTTGGCGTCGACGTGGAACTGGAACCAGACGCGCGCGCCGGTCAGGTCGTAGCCGTTGAGCGTCGCGGGGATCTCAATGGTCTGGCGAAACCAGTCCGCGCTGGTGGGATAGCGGACCCCGACAGCGGCGTCCTTCCAACCGCTTTCGTCCAAAGTGACGGCTTCGCCATGCGGCAAGTCGCCTTCATGCACCTTCCACGTTCCGGCTGGCAGTTCGGAAAGACTCAGCAGCCGTTGGACGACGGTCTGGGACTGAGCCGGCAGCAGAGCTATCGCCCGGTGCACTTCGCTGCCGTGTTGCGCCGCAGCGGAAAGTGCGGCAAAGGACGCGCCCATGGACACTATAACGAACGCCGCAATTCGGCAGTGAGATTTCAAAGACAAAAACATGGCGGATGAACCCTCTGCGGCATTGTAGGACATTGCCCGGCGCGGGCTGTGGAGGGACCTCCAGTAGCGCTTTTCCTCCGAGCCATTGGCCCGATTCTCTGGCGCAAATCGCTCCATATCGCACAAAGAAAGATTCAAGCTACCGGCTCCAGGCTACAGGCCATCGAGGGACGGGCAAAAGGTCTGACCTGTGTCTCACATCACGGGATTTAAGACTTACTTTCGACTCCGGCCACTGCTACATCGTGTGCCATGTCACATCTCCCCTAAGGTCCGCACCCTGAACATGATGGCATGGATGCGGCGACCCTGATTTTGATAGCGCCATGCTCGCTTTTGCTCGGCGCAGTGCTGCAAATTCTGGCGGCCCTGCTCTGCTCCGCCCGGGCGAAAGGCATCCTGGCTTTCCTTACCTGTTTACCCGCCTTCTTCGCCGTCGCCGGCCTGATTCCCGCAGTGCGCAGTGGTCAGTCCATTGATCTGCATCCTCTGCCATGGGATGGGCCGTTGGCCCTCGTTCTGCACGTGGACGCGCTCAGTGTGCTCTTCGCCTTCATGGGTGCATGCATCGGCGGCCTGGTGCTGCTTTATTCCGTTGGCTACATGGCGCACGACAAATCCGCCACGCGTTTCTACGCGATCATGCTGGTCTTCATCGCCGGATTCGTCACGCTGGTGTATAGCGCTAACCTCTTCATGTTCTATCTCTGCTGGGAAGTGGTCGGGTTGTGCTCTTTCAGCCTGGTCGGCTTCTGGTTCACCAACCGTGAGGCCGTCGCCGGCGCACGCAAGGTGCTGTTGATGACACACATCGCGGGCTACGGATTGCTGGCCGCGATTATCATGCTCTATCACCGCGCCGGCACTGCCATGTGGACCGATCCCGCCGTGGCGCGCAACTTCTCGGGCGGTCTGTTCGCGCTGATGTTGGTCGCGCTTGTCGCCAAGAGCGTGCAAGTACCACTACACACATGGATTCCTGAAGCCATGGCCGCCCCCACTCCGGTGAGTGCGTTGCTGCACGCCGCCTGTTACGTCAAGGCAGGCGTCTACCTGGCCGCGCGCATGTATAGCTTTGGTGCGAAGCCTGCGTGGGGCGAAAGCCTGATGTGGGTGGGCACCGTGACCATGGTCGTCGGCGTCATGTACGCCGCCGTGCAGTCGGACCTGAAGCGACTGCTTGCCTTCCATACGGTGAGCCAGATCGGCTATATGATGATGGGCCTCGGCATCGGCACTCCTCTGGCCATCACCGCCGCTCTGCTGCACTGCCTCAATCATGGCTTCTTCAAGAGCGGACTATTTCTGGCTGCGGGCAGCGTGCAGCACGCCACCGGAACTACGGACATGAATCGGCTCGGCGGTCTCGCCGCTAAGATGCCGCGCACCACGCTCTGCTGGCTCGTCGGCGTCGGCAGCATGACGGGCATTCCCCTCATGTGTGGCTTTGCCAGCAAATGGATGCTCTACGCCGCCGCTCTTCAGGCGGGCCAGAACGTCCCGGCCTTGATGGCATGGCTGGTCAGCCTCGGCACCATGTATTCGTGCGCAAAGGCGACTAGTTGTGTCTTCCTCGGCTCCTCCACAAAGCACACGGTGGACGCGCACGAAGCTCCACCGACGATGATCTGGGGCATGGGCTTGCTGGCCGCGGGCAGCGTGGTTCTAGGCGTTGCGCCGCAGTTGGCCGTGAACTACTTCCTCAATCCGATTCTCCTGGCGCTGCGCATGGGCGCTGGCGTGCGCGTGACGTGGCTCGGCCTCTCCGCCGATGCCGGAAGCTTCTCTTCAACCGGTGGGCTGGTGCTGGCGCTGGTTTCGCTGGTGTTTGGCGGCGCAATTTACCTGATCGCTTATGCGGTGCGTCCAGCGGCCTCAGGCGCGGCGATGGCTGGCGCGGGTGGCGGCGTATTTACCGGCGGTGAGCCGCTGAGCGCACAAGGGCGACTGACAGCAGGCGACTTTTCTGAGATTTTTCAGGAGCACTGGAAGTCTTTCTTCCGCTGGACGAATGTCGATCGGGTGTATTTGGGGATGTGGAGTGGATTGCAGGCGGTTTCGCGTGTGATCGGCGGGGTTTTCACGTGGATGGAGGTTCGCGCGATGCTCCTGCTGATGGTTTTCGCCGCGACAATCTTCGCCCTGCTGCGCTGGGTTGTGCCCGGGACCGCCGGAAGTCTCGAAGGCGGTGCGGCGCAAATGCCATTGCTTCTGATGGCAGCGATTGGAGTGGCTGGCTTCGCGCTCTTCGTCGCTTCCATCGGCAAATCTACCATCCGCATTCCTCTCTGGCCCTGCATGTTGGTCGTCGGCGGCCTCTCGGTTGCCGGGCTTGCGGTCTCGAATCCCCGGCTGCGCATCGGCCTGCTGGAACTGGCCGCATTCCTTACCGTGTTCAGGGTCTGGATTACGGCGCGCTCCAAAGCGGCGAAGATTACCTACCTCGCGGTGGTTCTCATCTCCGCTGGCTCTCTGATGACAAGCGAAATTGTCACTGACCAGTCCTGGGCGCGCGCGCTGCTGCTGACCAGCGTCTTCGTCAAGCTGGCCGCCGTGCCCATGTTCTTCTGGTTGCTTGCGCTTGCCGACGAAGTGCCCGCGCTGCTTCTGGGTCTCATCATCGCCGTGGTTGACATGGCGGCCTTCGGCGAGTTTTTCATCGGCGCGCAAACCATGCCCAGCCTACTCACGCCGCAGCCGTTGCTTCCGTTTGTCGCGGCGTTCACTTCATTACTGGCAGCGCTGTTGATGCTCACGCAGCGCAGCCTCAAGCGGTTGCTGGTTCTATCGACGATCGAGGATGTGGGCTTCCTGCTGCTCGGTGTCGCTTCTGCCAGCGCGATCGGAATGCAGGGCGCCATCATCGCAGCCTCCACTCATGCGCTAGCCAAGGCGTTGCTCTTTATTTGTCTCGCTGCGCCGGAGGCGGATGGCGCACTCAACACCGAGCCCGTAGCTTTGGCCGCGCGCTACCCGGTGAGCGCCTTCGGATTCCTCTTCGGCATGCTGGCCATGCTGGGCATTCCGCCGACGCTCGGATTCCTCGGCCGCTGGCGGCTCTACTCAGCCGCGTTTGAAATCGGCGCGTGGCCGCTCACTGTCTTCATCGTTTCGTCGATCCTGGCATTGATCGCCTACACCCTTGCGCTCACGCGCAACTGGTGGGGGTCTCCACCAAATCCGGAAATTGACACGCCGCCGCAAACTCAAGCCGGCGAACCTTTCGCGATCAAGGCTGTGATTGTCGTGCTGGTGGTGATTCTGCTCGCTGCCGGAATCTGGCCTAACGCGTGGCAAATGTTGATGGGGGTGCGACCATAAAGTTCTGGAAGCGATTGATGTGCACCGCGCGCCGCAAGAGCCCCTGGCTCTTCCACATGAATTCGGGCAGTTGCAATGGCTGCGACATCGAGATTATCGCCGCGCTTGCGCCGCGCTACGACGCCGAGCAGCTGGGAGTTCTGCTGCAGGGTAGTCCGCGGCACGCCGACATTCTCGTTGTCACCGGCCCGGTGACGAAGAAGGCTGTGGGCGCCGTGAAGACAGTTTACGACCAGGTCTGCGGACCCAAGGCCGTCGTCGCCATCGGCTCCTGCCCGGCCACAACCAATGTGTTTATCGATAGCCGCACGCTCGACGGTCCGCTCGACAAGCATGTGCCTGTCGATGTCTTCGTGCCCGGCTGCCCGCCGCGGCCCGACGCGATCATCGCCGGCGTCGTCAAGGCGGCAACGCTTTTGGCCGAGCGCGGCGGCGATTTACCGAAGCCTGAAATTGTGATCGCTAACGTCAGCGAAGAGCTAAGCCAATGACCCTACTGACCGCCCTCGCCCGCTTGCTCATCTTTCCCGGCCTGCTCTTCGCCGTGGCCGCCGCCTGGTTCTTCCTTTGGGTAGAGCGCAAAGCCGTGGCGCGCATGCAGGAACGCGTCGGACCGCCATTCATGCAGCCGTTTTGGGACTTCGTGAAGCTGCTCGGCAAAAGCACTCCGCTGCGCCCCGGAATTAACGGCTTCATCATGCGCGCATGGCCGCTCATCGCGGTCGCGTCCGCGACTGGAGCCGTAGGCTTGCTGCCCGTGCTGCCCGCGTCGGGTGGATTCGAAGGCGACCTGATTCTGCTGCTGGCGCTCTTGGAGCTGCCTTCGATCTGCATCATCTGCGCAGGATTTTCATCGCGGTCGCTCTTCGCAGAAATCGGCTCGGCGCGCGAAGCCGTATTGAGCGTCTCCTACAACATCGTGTTTCTCCTGGCCATCGTTTCCATCGCCGCCTCACAACACACCTTCCGGCTGGAAGCGCTCGCGGCAATGCCCAGTTCGCCGCTGCACTGGCTGGGCGTCGCGGCGATTCTGGTCTGCCTGCCAGCCAAGCTGCACATCAATCCCTTCTCGCTGCTCAATGCGGAGCAGGAGATCTACGCGGGACCGATGACCGAGTACGCAGGGCCTGAGCTGGCCATGTGGGAACTGGCGCACGGGCTCGAATGGGTCGCAGCTACCGGTCTGGTGGCAACGTTAGTTGCGCCGCACATCGCGCTTGCCTGGGGAACTTCCATGCTCGCCGGCGGCATCTTCGTCGCGCTCTCGATTGCCGTGGTTCTGCTGCTTTCGGTGCTGGCCGCAGCCACGGCGCGCCTCGCCATCGACTCCAGCGTGCGCTTCTACTGGCAGTGCGCGCTCATCTTCGCCGTGCTCGTGATTTCATCGGCGCTCTTTGTGAGGTTCCGGTCATGAACATCCTCACCATGCTCTGGAAAAATCTGCGGCGCGGCTACCAGACTCTGCTCTTTCCCGCGCGGCCCAACGTCACGGCGCGTTTTCGCGGCTTGGTCGAGTTCGATCCTGTGCTGTGCACCGGCTGCGGCATCTGCAAAATGCGTTGCACGTCGCGCGCCATCGATATCAAGCCCGGCAAAGGCGAGTTCACCTGGAGCTACAACCCCGGCCAGTGCACCTTCTGTGGCCGCTGCGTAGAGGGCTGCATCGAACACGCGCTCAAAGGAGGCCACAGCGAACACGCGCTCTCGCAGCAAGAGGATACGCCGCCCATTTACACGAGGCAGGGCGAGTTGAAGACGTCCTACACCGTGGCGCGAAAGCGCCCAGCAGCGAAGGTGGCCGCGGCGCGGAAATCGGCGATAGCTCCTGCTGGCGGCGTGGACGCCGCCAGTACAGCCGGCCGGGAGGCCGGCGCTACACCTGTTGCCGTTGTTACATACGCATCTGGAGGCGCATAATGACGGACCTCGAAACCATCCGCGAAAAGCTCGGAGCCGCCGAACCCTGGGTGGAAAGCCGCGGCACGTGGTGGCTCAACCCCTGCTCGGCGGGCGTCCGCCAGGCAGCAACGGTCATGAACGAGGTACACGCGCGCTTCATCACCATCACGGCCTACCAGTTGCCCGGCGCGGAAGGCTTCCGCCTCGAGTACCACTGGGACCTCGACGGGCGCTTGCTCGGCCTGCCCTTCACTATTTCTGGTAATGCGATCGACAGCATCTTCGATCTCTGCGAAGCCGCCGACTGGATCGAGCGCGAGATTCACGAAGAATACTCCATCGATTTCATCGGCCGCGAGTATGAGCCGTTGCTGCTGCGCAAGGGCGATGAGTCCGGCGTCAACCTGCGCGAGGAGGTCAAAAAGTGAGCTACAAAATCCCCATGGGCCCCTACCATCCCGGTCTCGAAGAGCCTTACAAGCTCGACATGATCTGCGAAGGCGAGACGGTGCAGGACGCCGAATTGACCATCGGCTTCAACTTCCGCGGCATCGAGCATCTGGCCGAAACGCGCAATTACTATCAGGTGATCGCGCTCATGGAACGCGTGTGCGGCATCTGCTCGTTCATTCACACGCTCGCGCTCTGCCAAGCAATGGAAAAGCTCGCGGGCCTCGAAGCCCCGCCGCGCGCCAAGTACATTCGCGTGGTGATGGCGGAGCTCGAACGCCTGCACTCGCACGTGCTGTGGGCCGGCATCGCCGCCAAGCTCATGGGCTTCAAAACCATGTTCATGACCTGCTTCGCGCTGCGCGAGAAAGTGATGGACGTGCTGCAGGCCATCTCCGGCAACCGCGTGAACTACTCGATGAACCGCGTGGGCGGCGTCAATCGCGACATCGATGATCCGCTGGCGCTGCTCCCGCTACTCGACGAGCTGGAGCGCGAAATGGTCAAGACCGTCATTCCTATCTTCACCACCAGTTCCACGGCAATCTCCCGCTGCGCGGGCATCGGCATCCTCACGCCGGAGAAAGCCACCTCTTGCGCTGTGGTCGGCCCCATGGCGCGTGCCTCGGGCATCAATCAGGATATACGCCGCGATGCGCCCTACGCAGCTTATGAAGAGATGAAGTTCGATGTGCCGGTGCAGCTAACCGGCGACGTCAAGGCTCGCCTGCTTGTGCGCGCTCTTGAAATTCTGGAAAGCTCGAAGATTCTGCGTCAGGCACTCACCAACATACCGCCCGGCGAAGTCTCCGTGGGCGGCGACAAATTCGCTTTCGTCACCGGCACGGCCACCAGCCGCGTGGAAGCACCGCGCGGCGAAGTGATGTATTCGGTGAGTTGGAAGGAAGGCTCGCGCAACCCGGCGCGCGTGCACGTGCGCACGCCCACCTACGCCAATATGCCGGCGGTGCGTTGGATGGTGCGCGGCGCGCGCCTCGCCGATACACCGCTGATCCAGGCTTCGATCGATCCCTGCTACTCGTGCACGGATCGGTAGCAGCAAGTCACCAATGGAGTAAGTCCGCCCGGACGGAACGCCCGGCTGCTCCCTTATTCCCTTGTCCCTCGGTCCCTGTTTCTCTCGCCGTAACCTGCCCCAATCGACTACTCTTGCCTTGGCGCATATGTCACGCTATTCTGCCAGGATCCGGGAAACCCTTTTTCATGCCTTTGCCCACGACATCGCAAATACGGCAAAGGCTGCGGCTTATTCCGGCATGCTGATGTTCTTCCCTGCCCTCCTGGTCATTACCACGTTCGTGGCCCAGGTGGAGGAAGGTTCGTCGCTGGTAGGCGAGACGCGCGGCTTTCTCGATCACTTCCTGCCGCCCGACACGCTCGACCTGGTGCAGGATTCCATCCTCACGCACCACCTCCACTCGGGTCCGGTGATTCTCTCCGCCGCCGGCCTGAGTCTTTTTGCCGGCCTGGGGGTGATGCTGTCGCTTATGGAGGGTTTTCGCCGCGCCTACCGGCTTCCGCCCGAGAGCTGGACCTTCTGGGGCCGCCGCGTCCGCAGCCTGATCCTGGTATTCATCGTTATAATTCCCATGGCAGTGGCATCGCTCCTAATCGTCTTTGGCCACCAGATCGAGTTGTGGATGATCGACAACGCCGGCCACGAATTGCGCCACGTCGTCGTGATCTTCTGGCGAGCGCTGCGTTGGACGGTGAGCTTTGCCGCCATACTGGCTGTGCTTACCGCGCTCTACCACTTCGGCACGCGGCGCACTGAGCATTGGCTCTGGGTAGTGCCGGGCGCCATCGCCGGCACCATCATCTGGTTTCCGGCCACGCTCGCCTACGGCTGGTACGTGACAAGCGTCGCCAATTATTCGTATGCGCGCATCTACGGCTCCTTTGCCGCGGGCATTGCCACCCTGGTCTGGCTTTACATCACCTCCTTCAGCGTTTTACTGGGCGCGGAGCTGAACGGCGTTCTCTACTGGGAGCGGCAAGTCCATCTCGCGGGAAGCAAAACCTCGCCGGAACTGGCCCAGACCTCGCAATAAGTCCTTTCCCACTGTAGTTTCCTCGCACAAGCACGAGTCCCAACCCGGAACGAAGGTAATGCAGGCTGATGTCTGCCGATTCCTGCCTCTGCTGTTCCAGTTACAATGGAGTCAGCGCTCCATTGCCCCTTTCCACCCGCTCAAAACCTTTTCTACCCTAACTTGAATTGCTCCGGAGCCATATTTGATGACCTTTGCTGATCTGAACCTGACGGATTCTCCATCGCAACGCCGCGCCAAGATTGTGGCCACACTGGGGCCTGCTTCCAACACGGAGCAGGTGATTCGTGAGATGATCCATGCCGGGGTCGACGTCGTCCGCCTCAACTTTTCTCACGGCAGCCACGAACGTAAAGCCGCCGTGATTGAGAAGATCCGCAAGTTGAGCAAGGAAGAGCGCAAGCCGCTGTGCATCCTGGGCGACCTGCAGGGACCGAAGATTCGCACCGGGCTGCTTAAGGATCATCAACCCGTGCTGCTGAAGGCCGGCCACCGGCTCGTCATCACGCCGCGCGAAGTGCCGGGAACGGCAGCGCTAGTGAGCACCACCTTCACGACCCTCGCCGAAAACCTGGAGCAGGGCTCGCGCATTCTGCTCTCCGATGGACTTATCGAATTGCGCGTACACGAGATCGACGGCGAAGACGTGGCCTGCGAAATCGTCAACGGCGGCATGCTGGGCGAACACAAAGGCATCAATCTTCCCGGTGTGCTGGTGCGCACGCCTTCGCTCACGGAGAAAGACGCCGAGGATCTCGACTTCGCGCTGCGTCACGGCGTGGACGCCATCGCCGTCTCCTTTGTGCGCACGGCCGAAGATGTGAGCCTGGTGCGCAACCGCGTAGGCGCGCTCGGCTTCCACACCTGGATCATTGCCAAGCTCGAGAAGCCGCAGGCGGTGGAGCATCTCGACGCCATTCTGCAGGTTTCCGACGGCATCATGGTGGCGCGCGGCGACCTGGGCGTGGAAGTTCCGCCGGAAAAAGTTCCCGCCATTCAGAAGTACATCATCCGCCGCGCCGCCGAGTACTCCAAACCCGTGATCACGGCCACGCAGATGCTCGAATCCATGATCGAGAATCCGCGGCCCACGCGCGCCGAGGTCTCCGACGTGGCTAACGCCATCTACGACGGCACAGATGCCGTCATGCTCTCCGGCGAGTCGGCCGTGGGCAAATATCCGGTCGAGGCCGTCACCATGATGGCGCGCATCGTGACCGAAACCGAGCGCCACATCAAGGAAAATATCGAAAGAGAATCTCGCGAGCGCCCCACTCATCTCTCCATCGCCGAGACCATCTGCGAAGCCACGGCGCACGCATCCGACGATCTCGATCTGCGCGGCATTGCGCTCTTCACCGAGTCGGGCTCGACTGCGCGCCAGCTTTCGAAGTACCACCCCGCCGCGCCCATCTTCGCGCTTAGCCCCCTCGATATTACGGTGAACCGGCTCAATCTTCTGTGGGGAACCACGCCCATCCGCTGCCCCAAGGCCAACACCACTGAGGCGATGGTGGACCTTGCGGAAAGCCTGCTCGAAAAGGGCGGCTACGTGCGCCCGCGCGAGGTGATTGCGATTGTGGCCGGAACACGCACCAAGTCCGGTTCCACCAACTTCCTGCGTCTGCACGTGATGGGCGAGAACGCCGCCGCGCAGCCGCAACCCTCCAGCGCCGCTGAGAGTGCTCCCGCAGGCAAAAAGCGCACGGGCCGGCGTACGGCCGAAGCGCAGAAGCCGGAGTTCTCCGAAGCCGCAAGAGCCCTGGCCGCGAAATATTGAAGGTCGGAGAGAGTAGGTAGCAGCAAGTAGGGAGTGGTGAGTTTACATTCTCAAGGCCGGGCCTTTTGAAATTTATCTTGCCTCGTCCCCGTTTCTCTGTTACACAAAACAGGACGGGGTACGTCTCGCCTTCCCCTGGCTTTCCTCCCTGTGCGAAAAAACTTCGAATCAAGTCACAGCTGTAGCTGTTCCGTCGTGCTTGGCGAAAGCGCGACGGCTCGCGAAAATTTGCTTTCATCGAAACATGCTTTCATCAAAAATGGTTTCATCCAGGAGGTTCGGAAATGCGAAAAGCTCTCACACGATTGGCATTTGTTTCTGTGGCGTTGGCAGCGGCCTTATGCACTATCCCGGTGGCTCACGCCGATACCTTCGACTTCTCTTACACGGCGCCCTTCGGCGTTTCCGGGTCCGGCACGCTCGACGGCACTTTTGAGGGCATCATCAACGGCAATCAGGCGTGGCTGATCACCAGCGGTGATGGCGTCTTCGACGATGGCATCCACAGCAGCCCCATCACATTGGTCCCAAACCCCGACGGCCCCGACAACTCCTCGCTCTCCCTATCCGGTTTATTCGCCTATGACGATCTGCTTTTTCCGAATGCGGGCTCTGGCCAATATCTGGATGTAGATGGCCTGCTCTTCAGCTTCGACGGGATCGAGCTGAATTTGTATGACTACCTCGGCGACGGGTGGGGCGATGACAACGGCAATGGCGGATATGGAACCCTTGCGATAGCGCCGACCCCCGAGCCCAGCTCCTGGCTATTGCTAGGCAGCGGATTGCTCGTTCCAATGCTGGCCTGGATGCGGAGATCGAGGCCGTCCCGGCTGCTCCCGAATGCGTAAGCCGGTATCGATCCGCAACCGGCGCTTCCCCGCAAAACTTTCTCGAAGACTTTCCCGGAGGTAATTATGTTCTCTCTCAGATCTCTCGCGGTCCTCGGCGGCTCGCTTCTGGTGGCAGAAGCAGCGCTGGCCGCGCCCACAGCCACGCAGGTCACAGCGTGCGTCAATGAAACCACCTATGCGGTTCGTATCGTCCCGACGGCCTCCCAGTGTGTGACGGGTGAAGCCGTCGTTACCTGGGCGCTGACAGGTCCGGTGGGCGCGACTGGGCCCGCTGGAGCGCCCGGAGCCACTGGTGCAACAGGGGCCACAGGTCCCGCTGGGCCTACAGGACAGACCGGCCCTGCTGGGCCGACGGGCGCGACTGGACTCACTGGTCCCGCTGGGCCGGTGGGCGCAACTGGAGCAGTAGGTCCGGCTGGGGCGACAGGAGCCACTGGTGCGACAGGAGCCGCAGGTCCGGCTGGACCGACCGGACAGACTGGTGCAGCCGGACCCGCCGGGCCGACAGGCGCAACAGGACAGACCGGCCCCGCTGGCCCGACAGGCGCAACTGGAGCGCAAGGACCAACGGGAGCAAACGGATCCGAGGGCCCTCCCGGTCCCAGGGGAGCCACCGGGCCAGCCGGCACAACGGGCATATTTGGTGCAAACACTGTCAACTTTAGCGAGGGCAACTCCGGCACGGTGGATTGCACCCTCGGCAGCATCCTTCTCAATGCCGGCACCTTCTACCCTTCAAACTATCTTCCCGCTGACGGCAGAATTTTGGCACTTGATTCGGACCAGGCGCTCTTTGTGCTGCTCGGTACCATTTACGGCGGAAACGGCGTCAGCAACTTTGCGCTGCCCGATCTGAGGTCCGCAGCGCCCAATAACACGCAGTACTTGATCTGCGTTAATGGAGTCTTCCCCTGATAGGGGCCAAGGACCTGTTTGAAAACCAGGTACCCCACCTTCGCCGGGCCGCCGGAACGGCTGGCTGGCGAAGGTGGGACACACAGCAGCAGCCAGTAGGGAATAGGGAGTAGCCAGCAGGAAGTAGAACCCGCCCGAGCATTGGCCGGACAGGAACCCGGCACAGGGTTGCTTCACATCCACCCAGGCCATCACGCCCGCAGCCAGATATTATTGCGGCGGCGGCGACTTGTAGATTCGCAGGAATTCTTCGATTTGAGCAGGGTCCATGCCGTTCACCCGCTCCATCGCCTTAACTGTCGAGCCGTAGCGGTGATTCGGCGCATCCAGGACAAATTCGACGCCTACACCATCACTTCCCGCCCGCACAGCTTTTGCATTCACGGTAATGGATCGTTCGGCCGTTGGATTGTGCCGGTCCGTCAACGTAATTCGCACCACCGTCCCCGGGTACCATCGCTCGTGGGTAACGACATACATCCCCGTCACACTGATATCGCGCACTGCATGGCCCATGGGAGTGCCTCCGGTGAAGAAATAGGCGATCAATCCTGGCAGCGACTCCCGCAACGCAATCCGCGGGTCAACAGGATCGGGCTCGAACAAACGCGCGAACCAATTTTTCGATTGTGCCGGCTTTTTCCAGGGCTGAGTCTCGACTTGTGGTCGGCGCGGCTGGGTTTCGACTTGCGGGAGACATGGTTGCGTCTCGATTTGCGATGGGGGAGAAGGCTCTTCTGTGACAGGCATCTCTGCGCCAGTAATTTCTGCCTTTTCGAACGCAGCGTAGCTTGCCTCCGGCTGCGAGAGACCAGCGAGGTCTTCAGGCGGCGCCTCTGCCACCGGGCCAGCTTGCTTCTCAGATGGAAGCTTGGCAAACAGCTCCAGAAAAGACGATGGAGTTCCCTGCCCTTCGGCCTTTGCTTCTTTGATCATCTGCAAATGCCGCTTCATCTCTTCGGGCGCAGAGATGATCAACTGGTCCCCGGCGTGGATCTCTCCCTGATCCACGGTGTTCGCCGGAAGGGCAAGGATGCTACCAGCCTTCGCGCTGGAAGCGGCTGGGCCGGCAAGGGGAAACGATGCAACGACCTCGAGAACGACACAATCGTCGTTGAGGTAAACCAGATCCAGGGGAAAGCGAATGCTGGCGGGGGAAATCTCCTGGCACGGGAAAATCCAGATCCCGGTTCCAGGCCTCGGTTCGAGGCTTCGCAACCCCGTTTCCGGATTGCCCGCGGATGCATCCGCGGTTTCTACGCACGTGACCACGAACCGTTCACGGGTTTGGTTGTAAACGCAATACGCCTGGGCCTTTACCGCCGGGTTCTCGGCAGGCACAGTCTTCCGCGCCACGTTTTCCCGCGTGGTCTGGTACCCCCCTTGCGGAAAATGCCTGATCTCCGCCATAGCTCTATTCGTTTTCATCGGCGGATTTCGGCTTTTCATCGCATTCGAAATGATCAGCTTCGTCACTCTGGGCGCAGCCTTGGTTTTGGAAATTGCTCGGGAAACCACCTCCAATCGGAGAAAACGATACTCAGTGGTTGCTCTTCCGGCAGCCCGATCTTCCACAGACCACGCATTCGGCCGTCACACGCGTTTCTCCCGCTGGGAGTATCCTGAAATGTCCCCGAAAATGTGGGCCGAATGGGGTCCAATCCCGGACACGGGAGGAAGTATGTTCGACGGTTTGATGTCACCCGCCACTCTGCTGGAAGGGGTGGTTGTTCTTTTTCTGTTCGTTATCATCGTTCTCTTTGGCCGATCGGTTTATAGCATTGGTCCCACGCAGATCGGCCTGGTGCGCAGGCGTTTTGGCGCAAAATTGCCCGGCAACAACCCGATCGCCTTCAAAGGCGAGGCCGGCTACCAGGCGGAGCTGCTCATGCCCGGCCTGCACTTCAAGTTCTGCCTCATCTATGCGGTAGCCAAGTATCCCTGGGTCCAGGTTCCCGCGGGTCAGATCGGCGTAGTCATCGCGCAAGTGGGCGCAGCCACGCCCATCGGCGCAAAGTCGGGCGTGTACAGATGGGAGTTCGACAACTTCACCGATGTTTCCAGCTTCGTGGCCAACGGCGGCCAAAAAGGCGTGCAACGGCCGGTGCTTTCGCCTGGCATGCTGGCGCCCATTCATCCTGTGGCCTTCCTCGTCATCACCAAGCCGCAGGTCTTCGGCGTTCCCATCACCGACAGCTACCAGGACCTGGCCAACGCGAGGGGCGGGCTCACCTTTGCGGCTTTCGGACTCGACGAGCGGCAACTGGAAGTGACGCGCATTGCGCCCCGGCCTTGCGATGGTGGCAAGGTCATGGACATGATCGGCATCGTGACCACGCTCGAAGGCCAGCCGCTGCCGGCAGGCGCCATCGCCAGCCGTCTGGGAACCTTCGACGACGTTGAGGAGCTCGAAAAGAAGCCGGACACCACCGACTTTCAAATGATCGCCGCCATCCTCGGCAGCAAAAACACTCTGCACAACAACTACCAGGATTTCCAGCAATTCCTCGATGCTGGCGGCAAGATCGGCCTGCAGCACGACCCGCTTCTCTACGGCGCTTACAACCTCAACCCATTCCTTGTCCGCGTGGAGCAGGTCCCCATGCTGGTTGTCGAACAGGGTCAGGTGGCTGTCATCAAGGCTTACGTCGGCCTCCCGACCCAGGACACATCCGGTGTGGGATTCAAATTCGGCAGCTTGGTGCGGCCGGGCCATCAGGGCATCTGGCAGGAGGCGCTGCGCACCGGCAAATATCCCATCAACCCACGGATCTACGACGCCAAGGTTGTCCTTACCGCAATTCTCAAGCTGGACTGGGCCAAGGACGTGACCGGCGCCCACGGCCTCGACGCGCGCCTCGAACCCATCATTGCGAAAAGTAACGAGGGCTTCGTCTTCTCCATCGACCTCCAGGTCCTGATCCACGTTCCCGACACCAAGGCGCCGCGCGTGATCTCCATGGTTGGTTCCATGGAAAACCTGGTGAACGAAGTGCTGCAAGCGGCCGTCGGCAATCTCTTCCGTGACAAAATAGGCGGCATGGAAGCCATCAAGTTCATCCAGACCCGCCAGATCGTGCAGGAGGAGGCATACGCGTACATCCAAAGAAAGTTGGCCGAGTACGAGATCGAAACCCGCGGCGTCTACATTCAGGACGTGATTTATCCGGCTGCGCTGGTCACGGTGCTCACGGAGCGCGAGGTGGCGCACCAGCAGGTTGAAACCTTCAAGATGCAGCGGCAGGCACAGGACCAGCGCATCGAGACCGAGAAGGCGCGGGGCACCGCGGACATGCAGGCACAACTGGCGCAGGCCGCGGTGGGCGTGGACATCAAGAAGAACAACGCCGAGGCGCGCAAGGCGGAAGCCGACGGCGAGGCTACTTACATTGAACGCACTGGCACGGCCCAGGGCGCGCAGGTTCGCGCCGTAGGTCTGGCTCGCGCCGAAGCCTATCAAAAACAAGTTGCCGCATTAGGCTCGGGAGCCACAGCGCTCGTGAACGCCATCGAAGCGCTCTCGAGAAGCAACGTGCCTTTCATGCCCAACACGCTCGTCACGGGTGGGAACGGCTCGGGCAACGGAGTTCTCGAAGGCCTGGGCGCGCTGCTGATGCAAAAGGTTGCGCCGGCAACCGAAACCAACGGCGCAACAAAGGCCGCCGAACTGCCGCCGCCGCAGAAACCCACCGACGCGCCGCCAGCCAGTTCCAAAAACGCGTAGGCGTTGCTGGCCACCCGCCCAAGAAAACCGGGCGGTTATAATGGACCGCGGTAAGCATCAGACCAGATGTGAGGAGCGACCTCATGAACCAGCATTACGGTCGGCTGACCTGTCTAAACGGTCACGTCATCACCCACTATCTCGGTGCTGGCTTCGAGTCCACATCTTCATATTGCGCGAAATGCGGTGCGCAAACTATCACGAAGTGCCCCGCATGTGAGGTGCCACAGCGCGGAGCGTACGTTGACGGGGCGATCGCAGCTGGTAGCGGACCGGATGCATATTGCTGGAATTGCGGAAAACCATACCCTTGGACTGAACGCCATCTTCGTGCAGCCACCGAAATGGTGATGGAAGAAGAGCATCTGAGTGATGAGGACAAGGCGACCTTGACCGCTTCTTTGCCTGACCTGACTTCGGACACGCCTCAAACGACACTGGCAGCGACAAGGTTCAAGAGAATCGCCGCAAAGGCGGGGAGAGGACTAGGAGAGGCCCTTTACAAGACGCTCGTCGACGTTATCTCTGAGACAGCAAAGAAGACGATTCTCGGAAACTAGCCTCCTTTGGCAGGGTGCCTGTAGATGATCAAGACGTTGTACCAGCGTCGGAACGGCTGACCGGCTAAGGTGGGATACATTTATCTACGACGTCTTATTGTTATTTATAGCTCTTTCTCCCTGTCTTCTTGCTCCCTCGCTCCCTGCTTTAGTCGTCGTCCGGAGGGCCGCTGCCCTTCTCGCGGACCAGGCGGTCGACAGTCACGTGCGTGGGAATTGGACTGAAGGCGGGCGGGGTGTGCGAGTAGTCGAAGCAACCTTGGAAGGCGTCGCTGCCGGCGTCGCGGGTGCCCAGAGTACCCAGATCGAAGTTGTGTTCGATAAAGGCAATAAAGCCGCTGGCCTCGTGGTTCGCGTGCGTGATGTAACCGTGCTTCGCGTAAGGCGAGACGATGAGCAGCGGCACCCGGAAGCCGGGCCCCATGGCGTCCTCCTTGGTTGGAGCCACATGGTCGTACCAGCCGCCCCAGTCGTCCCAAGAGATGAAGATGGCGGTTGAGCTCCAGTAGGGACTATTGCCGATGGCGTTGATGATCGACGCCACCCAGCTCGGGCCTTCGTTGCCCGATCCAGGATGATCGGAGTGCGCCCAGTCGGGCACGATCCATGTGACCTGCGCCAGCTGGCCGTCTTGAATGTCGGTGAGGACCCGATTCTGCGGCGAGATTACGTTGTCGTGCCAGTCCTGGCCGAAGCGGATGTGCCGGATGGCCTGGTAGGCCGAAAGGATGAAGAAACTGTCGCCGTCCGCCGGTGCGTAATAGCGCCAGGTCACGCCTTTTTCGTCGAGCAGATCGGCGATGGTGAGGTAGTCGAAACAGGGATAAACACCGCGCCCTTCCGTCCCGTCGGCCTCTAGAACCGCGGCCGTGGTGTCGGGCGAGGCATCGCAGCCCCATGACGAGCCGGTCGGATTCTCCGCCACGTTTGCCGACTGGCCGGCGATCATGTACTGGTGCGCCACAAAACTCGGGCCCGTGTTCGACTGGAACATGCGGTCGCCGAGCACGTATTGCCGGGCAAGCGTCCAGTACTCCTCCACATCGCTCTCCGGCACGTAAGAGTACGCCAGCGTGGACGGGCTCATTCCACTCTGTGCAAAACCATCCATCTTGCCGTTGTTCCAATCCTGGACCCAGCGCATATGCGAGTGATCGAGATCCCGCGAGTCGCCCAGCGAGATGGGTGTGAGAGCAACGCGCTGGTTGCCATTCATGCCGCTTTGTGCGGTGTCGGCGCCGGGAAATCCATTGAAGAGATTGTCGAAACTGCGGTTCTCCTGCATGATGACCACGATGTGCTGGATGGGAGAACCTGCGATGGGAGAGACCGTGCTTGCGGGCACTTGCGGCGAAGGAGTGAGAGCGATGTTTGCGTTGCAACCGCAGAGCGCGGCAAACGCACATGCGCCGCCACACATGGTCGCGATTTGAAGCAGACTGTTCCAGCCGTGCGCGCGCCTTGCAGCCTCCGGCTTCCTGGTAATTCGCAACATGACCCGGGCCTACTCCTCAGCGCGCCATACTGGGCCCAGATTAGGCGCAAAGTCCTGTGATTAAAGTGACTCTAATCACAGGCTACCACTCTGCTAAAGAGTGTCCAGAGGCACCTCTATTTTCTGCAGAATGAGCCATTACGGCAGACAGCTCAATAGGATACGTCTGAATTTGAGGTTCAGATCGCTGACGGAAATACCTCTTGGCGGATTCAGCGGCGCGGGGCACACCGCAGAGAAGCAAGTTTTTTCCTTTCAGCCGGCCTTCCCGGGCAGCGGCGGCGTATACTCCTTTCGAAATCCAAATCAACTGTTGAGAGGGCATATGGTTCGGCAAAGCTCGCAAGTTGGGGCGGCCCATCGTTTGGTTTTCGAAGTTTTTCTTTTCGCGCTGCTCGCAGCGGTTTCTCCCACAGCACGAGCCCAGGGTCAGCCGCGGAAGTCGAATGCGAATTCCAACGAGGGGCCGACCGACCCCAAGGCGATCAAGACATTCCAGTCCGCTCTTGAATTGCAGAAGAAGGGCGAAAAAGGGTGGGCGCTCGAGGGATTCCGGAAGGCATTCAAGCAGGATAACGGCCAGTGCGAGGCTTGCCTCTCTCGCGCCTACAACCTTGCGATGAGCATCGATGCCTACAAGGACGCCGAAGAGATTGCAAGACAATGGCTGCCGCTCGTCCAAACCGATTCGGAGAAGGCCCTGGTCCATTACGGGTTGGCAATGAGCCTGCTGGATCAGGGAATTCTCGACACCAAGAAAGAGAAGTTCTTTACAGAAAGCCGCGACGAATTTCAGCAGGCGCTCGCGCTGAAGCCATCGATGGCGCGCACGCAGTATTCTCTGGGCGTCTCTCTTGCCTATCTGCACCAGGATGACGAAGCGCGCGCCGCATTTCAGCATTTTCTCGACCAGGACACCAGCTCGCCGCAGATTCACGATCGCGCCGAGCGTTTCGTCGAGCGGGTCGATCTGGCTCGCGCGCGTATGGCGCCCGCGTTCGAACTGACGACACTCGACGGCCGGCACATCACGATGGACGGCCTGGCCGGCAAGGTGGTGTTGATCGACTTCTGGGCCACATGGTGCGGCCCCTGCCGCGAGGCGTTGCCGCGTATCCGCGACATCGCGCGAAAGTACCAGGAGCAGCCTCTCGTCGTGCTTAGCATCAGCCTCGACTCCGACGACGCCAAGTGGCAGGAGTTTGTCGGGAAGAATGAAATGACCTGGCTGCAATATCGCGACGGCGGCTTCGGCGGCAAAATCTCCAAGATGTTCGACGTCACCGCGATCCCGGCTACTTTTTCCATCGATGCCGACGGCGTCCTCGAAGATCAGCACGTGGGCGATGCCAGCATCGAGGGTAAATTGAGGAAGATGATCGCTCATGCCGTGGAGGGGCAGAATGCAAAACCCGCGCCACCGGTGGCGAGTCAAGCTCCCGGGGGTGGAAATTGAGCGTAAAAAATCGTGGCGCCATTTCGGGTCGACGCTTCCCGAAATGCCAAGCGTTAAAACTTACCACAACGCACCAACATTCAATGAACAGGGGCTCGACTCGACAATCGGTTTTGTGTGCAGTGTCCGCCAGTCCGGAATGCCTAATAAACCGCGGGGAGCTCCACCGTCTTAGGACGGGTTCACCGGCGCATCGCTCACGGCCCAGTGGGTCGGATTCTACTTTCCCCTTCACACCACTTTCTCTCCCCTTTACCGCCTGATCCCGTATTCTGTCCTGAGTGCACCCGGTTCTCTTTCACATTGGCGCGATGGTCGTTCCCACTTACGGGGTGGTGACTGCGCTTGGCGTGCTCGCGGCTCTGGGGCTGGTGCTGCACACGGCGCGCATCGCAGGGGTAGATGCGGCTAAGGTGTGGAATCTGTCGATCCTGAGCCTGTTTGCGGCGCTGGGCGCGGCACGGCTGCTACTGGTCATTGCCAACTGGAGCGCGTTGCGCCTGCATCCCGCGTGGCTGCTGGGGCTGGCGATGGTGCATCACCCGCTGCTGGCCGGCACGGGCGCGCTGGCCGGAACGGGGTGCGCCCTCTGGTACGCGCGGCGCTCCAAGCTGCCGCTGGGAGCTACCGCCGATGCGCTAACGCCCCCGCTGACGCTCGGGCTTGCCTTTGAACAACTGGGCGCGCTTGCGGCCGGATCGGGTTACGGCCGAGACTCGGGAGCCGGCGTGCATTGGGCTGTGACGTACTCGAATCCGCTGGCCATGATCTGGAGCGGCACGCCGCTCGGAGTTCCGCTGCACCCGGTGCAGGCCTACGCCGCGCTTGCCTTTCTCGGGCTGGCCTTGCTGCTATTCGTGTGGCTGCCGGTGGAGTGTCGCACGGGCGACGTGGCTGGGCTAGGTCTGATGGGCGCGGGGCTAGCCATCTACATCACCGAAATCTGGCGCGATCCCGAGGGCCGCGGCTCGTTGCTTCATGGAGCGCTCGACGGGCCGCAGATTGCGGCGATTCTGTTTGTGATTGCCGGGGCGTTGGTGTTGCGGGAACGCAAAACCGAGCGCACATCCGCAGATGAAGCCTCACCCGCCGCCACACAGCTAGACTCGACAAGGGGCTCGGCATGAGCGCCGAGCGCGAGATCGCAGTCCCCCCCGAAGCGCGCGGCCAGCGTCTCGATCATTTTGTGACTACGCAACTCGAAGGCGTGAGCCGCTCGCGCGTGCAACTGCTCATCGAGCAGGGCGACCTCGCGGTGAACGGCCAGCCTCAAAAGGCTTCGTTCAAATTGCACGGCGGTGAGCAAATTACTATCACCGGCGAGCCGCATCCCGCGCCGCTTAAGGCTGTGCCGGAGGCGATCCCGCTCGACGTAGTTTACGAAGACGCGGACCTGGCCGTGGTGAACAAGCCTGCCGGAATGATGGTGCACGCGGGATCGGGCGCAAGCGACGACGCGCGCAGCCGCGGGACACTTGTGAATGCGCTGCTCTATCGCTTCCAGGCGCTCTCTTCGACCGGCGGGGAGCTGCGTCCGGGCATCGTGCACCGCCTCGACAAACAAACCAGCGGACTGATTGTAGTGGCCAAGAACGATCGCGCCCACGCAGCCCTGGGGGCGATGTTTGCGGGGCGGCGTGTGGGAAAAACCTACATTGCGCTGGTCGAAGGCGCGGTGGCACGCGCAAAAGGCACCATCAGCGCCGGGGTGAGCCGCGACCCGGTGCGGCGCACGCGCATGACGATTCGGCCAAGCGAGAATGCGCGCTCCGCGATCTCGCATTACCAGGTGCTGCGCCGTTTAGACACGCGATTTGGCAAGTTCACCTTGGTCAGCGTGCGCATTGAGACCGGGCGCACACACCAGATTCGCGTACACATGGCGTCTATCGGCCATCCCGTGGTGGGCGACACGCTCTACGGCGGCGCGACGCAGTTGCGCGACCAGCAGGCGATGCAAGCAACGCCTACACGGGCAGCACGGCGGAAATCGGAGCCTGAAACCCTGCGCCCCGGCCGCAATTTTCTCCATGCGGCCCGGATCGAGCTTGCGCATCCGCTCAGTGGCAGGCCCCTCCAGCTCGAAGCGCCGCTGCCGCCGGAGCTAACGGCCTTCCTCGGGCGCCTGGAGTCCGCTTGACCGCAATGCGGTGCGCCTTTACAACATGGGAACCCGCCTCAATTCAGCGCTCCCGCCAGTAACTGCGGGATTGTAGAATAGTGTGGTCATGACCCAGCATCATTTCGTCCCAGCGGCAGGCGACCGCCAGCGGGGTTCACGCATTCTCTCGATCGCGCTTGCGGCAGTGTTTCTGGCCGCAGCTTCCGTGGCCGGCGTTTCCGCGCAAACCCCGAGTTCGCAACCTACGCCCGGCGGGGCCGCAAAGCCGACGCCGGCGCAAACGCCCCAGAGCACGCCGCAAGGCATGCACACAGGCTCGCAACCGGAGCCGGCTCAGGTCGATCCAAGCGCGCCAGCCGACGTGGGCACGCCCACGCTTGTCACTCATGTTAATGAGGTCGGCCTGATTTTTACCGTCACTGACAAGCATGGCCACTACATACCCAACCTGAAGCAGAGCGACTTTGCGCTGCTCGACGACCAGAAGGCGCCGGTAAAGGTCAATCAGTTCCATCAGCAGATCAACCTGCCCCTGCGCGTCGGTGTCCTCATCGACACCAGCAGTTCCATCCGTTCCCGTTTCCAATTCGAGCAGCAATCGGCGAGCGAGTTCCTGCTGCAGGTGCTGCGGGCAAAGAACGACCGCGCCTTTGTCATGGGATTCGATGTGACACCCACGGTGACAGCGGACTGGACCAATGACCAGGACGCTCTGGAGACGGGCATCAATAAGCTGACTCCCGAGGGCGGCACGGCGCTTTTCGATGCGGTCTATGTCGCCTGCCGAGACAAGCTGCTGACGGAGCGCGGGCCCGAGCCGGTGCGCAAGGCCATCATTCTCGTCTCCGACGGCGAGGACAATCAGAGCCGTGTGTACCTGCCTGAAGCCATCAAGGAGTGCGAGCGCGCCGAGACCATCATCTACGCCATCAGCACCAACTGGACGCCCAGCCGCGGCGAGGGCGACAAGGTACTGCAGGAGCTTGCGGAGCAGACGGGCGGCGAGGTCTTCTTCCCACCCTCGGTGGAGGAGATGGCCACAAGCTTCAAAGATATCGAGGAGGAGCTGCGCAGCCAGTACGCGCTGGTGTATACGCCTGCGGACTTCAAGATGGATGGCTCTTTCCGCAGCATTTATCTGTATTGCTTCGATCGCCGCTACCAGGTGCGCGCCAAGAAAGGGTACTTCGCGCCGCGCAATTGAAGCGGCGACAGGCGAAGCCCTGAGAAAATTCGTTTTCATCTGAGAAGAGCGCGGCGATCACCGCGCTCTTTCTTTTTTCTTACTCGATTACGCACCATGGCCCGATTCAGGACGCTTTCCAGCTGTTTTGACCCGTTGTGAACCACAAATGGATTCGTTGTCGGACAACCTCATCCATTTCCCCTTCTGCACGATGAAATAAACGTGGAGCTTCTCCCGAAGGCCAAGGAGCCTTGCGGCGTTCTCGCGGAAATGTGCATTTGCACTCTCGCGAGGGGACGATGAATACGGTGGGCCATGATGGTGCGCCACGAAGCCTTTGCGGTGTGAGGGAATTGCGATGATCCGGCAGGCTATTTCGTGCGATATCTGTGCGGCGGAAAAACGACAGACCAACCATTGGTTTGTCGCCTACGAGCAAGGCGGAGAACTGCGAGTGAGCGGATGGACCTCGCGTCACCGGCTGCGGCCGGACTCCAAGCATCTCTGCGGGCAAACTTGTCTGCACAAGCTGGTCGACGAGTTCATGGCCAAATCCATTGCCAAGCGCGCGCAGCGTAACGGAGAAGCCGTTGAAGCCGCGGAAGTCGCTGAAGCCGAAGCCGAGGCGGCGGTGATGACCGATACCAGCCTGGCAAATGCTAAGCCGGCTGGCGAGGTGGAATCGTCGGCGCGTTTGTTGCCGGTTCCCCCGCCGGCCCCCTCGCCGGTCCCGGCCAAGCCAGTGCATCATCCACTGCCGGAGATCGTGACTATGCCGGCGCGGCCGTATCCCAAAGAGATTGCGCCGCTGCCAGCGGACACGTTGCGCTACGCATCGCGCCGCTGGCACGCCGAAGCCTGGGAACGAGAGCGCGAACGTGAACTGCACGCCATTGAAAATCACACGGAAATTGCCGCGCGCCGCCGAACAAGTGCGTAAAACTGGCGCGTAAAACAACCAGTCGAAAGAGGCTCTTATGTGGTTTGATCTGATTCTGATCTTTGTTGCCATGATTCCTCTGTTGCTGACTAGGCCGACCCGCACCGAGAACCTGCCATCCGTCATGCATTAGGAATGAAACGAACGAACTAATGCTACGGCGCCTGCCCTGCGAGCAGCGCCAGCAGCCCAGCCTCGTCCAACACCGGGACTTTGAGTTCGCGCGCCTTATCGAGCTTGGAGCCTGGCTCTTCACCGGCCACCACGTAGCTGGTCTTCTTGCTCACTGAACCTGCGGTCTTGCCTCCGGCGGCTTCGATCTTCTCTTTCGCTTCGTCCCGCGTCATGGTGGGCAGCGTGCCTGTCAGCACGAACGTCAGGCCCGCGAGTTGCGCACTGCGTTGCTTTTTCTCGGCGGTCATTTCTACGTCCGCGTCTTTCAGCGCCTGAACGAGCGCGCGATTGGCCGGCCGCGCAAAAAACTCCAGTATCGACTGCGAAATGCGCGGACCGACCTCCTCCACACGTTCCAATTCCTCGGCTGTCGCGGCCATCAATGCGTCCATCGAGCCAAACTCCTGCGCCAAGAGTTCGGCCGTGCGCTCGCCGACAAAGCGAATGCCGAGGCCCATCAGCACCCGCGCCAAGCCTGCTTTTTTCGAGTTCTGAATTTCATTGGCGAGCGTTTGCGCCGACTTTTCGGCAAACCGTTCCATCTCCGCGAGTTGATCTGTGGTCAGCGAGTAGAGATCGGCAACGCTTTTTATCATGCCGCGATCGAGCAGTTGCTGCACCGCCGCTTCGCCCAAGCCCTCGATGTTCATTACCTCACGGCGGCCGAAGTGCAGCAGAGTTTCGCGTAGCTTTGCAGGACAATCGGCATTCACACAGCGATAGTCTGCTTCGCCTTCTTCGCGAACCACCTCGCTTCCGCATTCGGGGCAGACGGATGGAAACTCGAAGGGCTGGTTCCCGCGAGGATGATCAGCATCTTCGATCACTTCCACAACTTTGGGAATCACGTCGCCGCCGCGCTCGACTTTGACCCAATCATCGAGCTTCAGTCCCAGCCGCTCGATGAAATCGGCATTGTGCAGTGTGGCGCGGCTCACCGTGGTGCCGCCGATAAAGACCGGCGCGAGTTCCGCTACCGGCGTGAGTTTGCCGGTGCGGCCCACCTGCACCGTGATGCTTTTCACCTGCGTCACGCCCGCCTTGGCCGTGAACTTATAGGCGATGGCCCAGCGCGGCGCGCGGCCCGTGTAGCCCAGACGCTTTCGATCTCCTGCCTCATCGACTTTAAAAACCACCCCATCAATCTCGTAACCAAGAGCATCGCGTCTTTTCTCAGCCGCATCAATAAAACGGACCATCTCATCGACTGATCCCACGCGTCCCCGATGCGGGTTCACGCGAAAGCCAAGTATTGCAAGGGTGTCGAGTGTTTCGCTCTGTTCGCGGTCAATGTATTGACCGTTTATCAAAAGGAAATACGCAAAGAAGACTAGTCGGCGATTAGCGACGATTGAGGGCTCCAGCGTACGAAGCGTGCCCGCAGCCGCGTTGCGGGGATTCACTGCTGGCGGAAGCCCATCTCGCTCGCGCTCCTCATTTAGGCGAAGAAATGCAGCTTGAGGCATTACGACTTCTCCGCGCACCTCAAATGATTGTGGCACTCCTGCTCTTTTGAGCTGCTCGACAGATACAGTGAGGGGCACGCTGCGGATGGTGCGAATGTTTGAAGTCACATCTTCACCGACTTGTCCATCTCCGCGCGTGAGACCCAGGTCTAGGCGTGCACCGCCATCATTTGAAGGCTCGTAGCGCAAGGCTGCGCTTAGGCCATCGAGCTTCAGTTCGGCTTCCTTAGACATGGCCTTAAAGGTCTGCCTCCAATCAAGATCCTCTGGCAGTTCCCCGTCTTTATCGAGGGGAATATCGAGGGCCATACCGTATGCCCGCGGGCGCCACTGCGGGTCCTGTCTAGCAACTGCTACTACCCGTTGTCCCCACGCATCCAGTTCCTCTTTCGAGTAAGCGTTGTCAAGCGAGAGCATGGGCCGTGAGTGCTGCGCCTTTTTGAAGCCCTCGGCCGGTTTGCCGCCCACGCGTTGCGTTGGCGAATCGGGAGTGACGAGTTCAGGATGCGCGGCCTCGATGCCCTTCAACTCGTTCATCAGCGCGTCGTATTCGGCGTCGTTGATCTCGGGCGCGTCGAGCACGTAGTAGAGATGCTCGTGATGGCGCAGTTCCTCGCGGAGCTTTTCGATTTTACTCACGACAGCCGTCTCGCTCATAGCTTTGGATTATAGTAAGCGGAGTTGGCGCCGCTAATTCCCCTTCAGCCCGCGGAACTTGAGCATAGGCTCGATGCTGGGCGGGCCGCCCAGCCATGCGTCGTACATCTTTTCAAGGTCTTCGGTATTGCCGCGCGAGAGCACCATCTGCCGGAAGCGGTCGCCGTTGGCGCGCGTCATGCCGCCGTGATCGAGAAACCACTGGAAGGCGTCGTCGTCGAGCATCTCGCTCCACGAGTAGGCGTAGTAGCCGGCCGCGTAGCCGTTGGCCCAGATGTGCAGAAAGTAGCTGGAGCGGTAGCGCGGCGGCACGTAGCTCAGGTCGAGATGCGTGCGCTTGAGCGCTTCAACTTCGAAGGTGTCGGGATTCTGGAGGGGCGCGCTCGTGGGCAGTGTGTGCCACTCGAGATCGAGCTCCGACGCGGCGAGGATTTCCGTGAAATCGTAGCCTTGGTTGAAGGTCTTCGACTTCTCGATTTTCGCCGCGAGCTCGGCTGGCATGGGAGCGCCCGTCTTGTAGTGGCGCGCGTAGTGCTGGAAAACCGCCGGATAGCTGGCCCAATGCTCGTTAAATTGCGAGGGAAATTCGACGAAGTCGCGCGCCACCTGCGTGCCCGAAAGGCTCGGATACACAGTGTTGGCGAACATGCCGTGCAGACCGTGGCCAAATTCGTGGAACATCGTGGTCACGTCATCGAAGCTAAGCAATGCGGGCTGGCCCGGAGCAGGCTTCTCGAAGTTGGCCACGTTGAAAACCACCGGCAACTGGCCCAGCAGCTTCGACTGATTCACGAGCACGTCCATCCAGGCGCCGCCGTTCTTGTTGTCGCGCTTGAAGTAGTCGCAGTACCAAAGGGCGAGGGGCTTAGAATCGGCGTCGAAGACCTCAAAAACGCGCACGTCCTGCTGGTAAACCGGAATGTCCTTGCGCTCTTTGAAGGTCAGACCGTAAAGCTCGTGCGCGGCATAGAAGACTCCATTTTCAAGCACATTGTTCAGCTCGAAATAGGGTTTGATCTCGGACTGATCCAGATCGTATTTCGCTTTGCGCACCTGCTCGGAGTAGAACTCCCAGTCCCACGGCTCGACCTTGAAACCGCCTTGCTGCGAATCGATCAGGGCCTGGATGTCTTTCGCCTCTCCTGCCGCGCGGGCCGTCGAGGCCGGCACCAGCGCATCGAGAAAACGCTTCGCGGCCTCTGGCGTCTTGGCCATCTGGTCGGTCAAATTCCATGCGGCATAGTTCGGAAATCCCAGCAGCACAGCTTTTTCAGCACGCAACTGGGCGAGCCTCGCGATCACGGCGCGGGTATCGTTGGCGTCCCCGTGCTCGGCACGGTTCCAGGAGTTTTCAAAGATTGCCTGACGCGTGGCGCGGTCCGTCAGGAACGCCAGATCGGGCTGCTGCGTAGTGTTCTGCAGCGGCAGCAGCCAGCCCTGTTGCTTGCGCGCCTGCGCAGCCTGTGCCGCAGCAGCGATTTGCGCATCGCTCAATCCGGCAAGGACCTTTACATCCGTAGTCGAGAACGCGCCTGATTTCGCGGCCGCAAGCAGCCGGTTCATAAACGTGTTTTCGAGCGTCGCCTCTTCCTCATTGAGCTTCTTCAACTTGGCTTTATCGGCTTCGGAGAGATTGGCGCCGGCCTTTACAAACTGCTGGTAGTCGTACTCGACGAGGTGCAGCGATTCGGGATCGAGATGGAGCGACACGCGTTCGTCATAGATCGCCTTCACGCGGGCGAAGAGCTTGGAGTTCAGGTAGATTGCATCCTGATGCGCGGCCAGGCGCGGAGCCTCGTAGTCCTGCACCTTCTGCAGGTCATCGTTGGTGTTTGCGCCGGTGACGCAGTTGAACGCCGACCAAACGCGCGTGAGTAACAGGCCGGTGCGTTCGAGCGCAACAATGGTGTTGTCAAACGTGGGCGGTGTAGAACTGTCGGCAATGGCCTCAACTTCGTGGATCTGCAGCGCCATGCCCGCGTCGATGGCCGGCTGGTAGTCGCTGTCCTTGATCTTGTCGAAGGGCGGCGCCTGAAACGGCAGCGAACTGGGCGCGTAAAAGGGATTGTCCGGTGCAAAGTTTGCAGCTGCGGTCTGTGTCTGCGCCGAGGCGGCAGCGACGCCGACGGCAATCGAAATTCCAGTCGTCAAAATGCTCCCTTTCACCCAATTGATTTGAAGATTCATCATGGCGCTATGTCCCCTCGTAAAGCCTAGTCATCCATTTTAGGTGAAGCGGCCCCGTTTCTCAGTTCCAAAAATCGGAACCTGGGTACCCCAGGATTGCACAAAATCAAGCGGCCAGTTTCATCGGTGGACTGCCCGGCGATGCCGGAGGACGCCCTACAATAGCAACAACCGGCCGGCGGCGGCCCAAAATCCGTGGTTGGCTGTTAGACGCAATCAGAAGAATCGAGGATCAATGACGCAACCGGCAAGTGCCCCTGAAGCTCGCACGCAAGCTGAAAATCTGGATCTGCTCGCAGACGTGGCCGTAAACATCGGCCTGGGCCTCAAGCCGGGACAAGAGCTGGTGATGACCGCTTCGCTCGACTCCGTGGCTCTGGCGCGGCGCATTACCGAGCACGCGTATCGCGCCGGTGCCTCGCTAGTCACCACACTTTTCAACGACGAGGAGTCGGCCCTGCTCCGCTACCGGCACGCGTCCGACGCGAGCTTCGATCACGCGGCCAAGTGGCTCTACGACGGCATGGCAGCCGCGTTCAAGAGTGGCGCCGCGCGCCTGGCCATTGCCGGGGCCAATCCCGCGCTGCTTTCGAACGAAGACTCCGATAAGGTGGGCCGCGCCAATCGCGCTGTCTCGCAGGCCTACCGTCCCGCGCTCGAACTCATCACGCGCCACGAGATCAACTGGACCATCGTGGCCGGCGCTACGCCTGCATGGGCCGCCGCCGTGTTTCCCGACGACACGCCCGATGCCGCCCTCGCCAAACTTTGGGAGGCGATCTTCAGCACCACGCGCATCGACACGATTGACCCTGTAAGCGCATGGCGCACGCACGACGCTGGATTGCAGAAACGCGCGGCCTTCATGAATGCGAAGCGCTATTACGCCTTGCACTATCGCGGTCCGGGCACCGATTTCCGCCTCGGCCTGGCCGACGATCATGAATGGCTGGGCGGCGGCACTACCGCGGGCAACGGCGTCTATTGCATTCCCAACATGCCCACCGAGGAGATTTTCTCGGCGCCACACAAAGACCGTGCTGACGGCACCGTGACCGCGACCAAACCGCTCTCGCACCAGGGCACGATGATTGAAGGCATCCAGGTTCGCTTTGAAGAGGGGCGTATTGTGGAGGCCCGCGCCACGCGAGGACAAGAGGTTCTGGAGAAGCTCATCGACACCGACGAGGGCGCGCGGCGGCTGGGCGAAGTGGCCTTGGTTCCCCACTCCTCACCCATCGCGCAAAGCGGTCTGGTCTTTCTCAACACGCTCTTTGACGAGAACGCGGCCTCGCACATTGCGCTCGGCCAGTCGTACTCATCGTGCCTGCGCGACGGTGACAAATTGTCGGCTGAAGAACTCGCCGCCCGCGGCGCCAACGACAGCCTGATCCACGTGGACTGGATGATTGGCTCGGGCGAACTGGACATCGACGGCATCACCGCATCGGGCGCCACCGAGCCGCTGATGCAGGCCGGCGAATGGGCAACCGGTGTCTGAAAACTGAGATCGGAACGCAGGACAGATGGAACCTGTTACGCATTTCCTAACCGGCGCCTGCCTGGGACGGGCCGGATTCAATCGCAAGACGGCTTACGCCACGCTGGCCGCCGTGCTGGCCGCCGAGGCCGCCGACCTGGACGTGGCGTGGGGCATAGCCGGGCCGGTCGAAGAGATCAAACACCATCGCGGCATCACGCATACCTTCTGGGCAGTTCCGGTGGTGGCAGGCGTGGTGGTGGGCGCGGTGTGGCTGCTGGATCGCTGGCGAAAGCGGCGGCGAAAAGCTAAGAGTGAAAATGCACCGCAGCCCGTCGACTTGCAGCCGATTCACTGGGGCTGGCTCTACCTCACCGCCCTCGTTGCGGCGCTCAGCCATTTGCTGCTCGATTGGACCAACAACTACGGTGTACGTCCCTTCTTCCCTTTCAATCCGCGCTGGTATGCGGGCAGCTTCATGTTCATTGCCGAGCCGGTAATGTGGGCGCTGCTTTTTCTGGCGTTGTTCATGCCTTGGGTCCTGGGGCTTGCCGATCGCGAGATTGGCGTGCGGAAGCAACAGTTTCGCGGGCGAGGGTGGGCCATCTTTGCCCTCTGTGGCTGGGTGGTGCTGGGTTGCTGGCGCTGGGCTGAACATGCCCGGGCGCTGGCCATGGTCAACGACTCGCCCATCTCCACAGAACCGGCCCTGCGCATGGCCGCCGAACCCTATCCTGTGAATCCCTTCCGCTGGCGGGTGCTGGTCGAAACGAATGATTTTTATCAGACCGCGGAGATCGACGCGCGCACCGGCTCGATTGAAAGCGATCTGCATAACGACGTGCTCTACAAGCCTGCCGACACCCCTGCGGTTGAGGCCGCGAAGCAAACGCCGCTGGGCCGCATGTATCTCGATTGGGGAAGGTGGGCCGTGGTACGAGACGTAGGCCCTGAGCCGGCGCCGGGTATGGAGCCTCCCAATCTGCCGCCAGGCCGCACATGGACCACGGTCGAATTCACCGATCTACGCTTCGGGTATCCGTTCCTCGGCACCAGCGGCGAAACGCATCGTCCGCCGCTGGCCGGGTGGGTCTATATCGTCGACGGACATGAGAACGCCGGCGAGGACCTGAACGGCCGCGAACAGCATTAGGATTTGAAGGCGTGGCGCCATTCAATGTGCTGGAACTGGCGCGGACGGTATTGTTACGACGAAAAAAATTGTTGCTTTCGTGGAAGCATTTGGGTTGACCGCAGGGCGCGCGCACCGCAGAATGAAAGAAGTCCTTTGATTTCGCTGTCCCATCGGTTTAGCCCGAGATCCCCGAAGACTTGACCTAGAGGTGAACATGGCCGCATATCTGCTCTTGTTGATTGCTGTTTTATCGCGCGTGATTCCTCACGCTCCTTGGTGGAGCTTTACGGCTGTCTCCGGCAGCCTGCTTTACTTTGGCGCCAAGCGCCCGTGGCGCGAGATGCTTGCGCCTTTGGCGGCTCTGATCACAACCGATTGCTATCTGACGCTCTTCAGATATCACGGCTACTCGATTCACTGGGATTCGGCAATCACCTGGGGCTGGTATTTGGCCGCGATGCTGCTGGGCTCGGCTCTGCTGCGCAAGCGCGTGACCCTGGCGCGCGGGGCCGCAGGCGCGCTGCTCGGACCGACCTCGTTCTTCCTGGTCTCCAACTTCGGCGTATGGGCCTGCAATAGCTTCAATGCTTATCCCCACACCTTGGCCGGCCTAGCGGCCTGCTATTGGGCCGGCGTGCCGTTCTATCGCAACGATCTGCTCGCGACTTCGCTTGTGCTGGCCGTGGCGCTGGGCGTTCCGGCGCTGGTAAAACGCGCGCACGCGACCCGCGCGCTAGAGGCTCTGGCGGCGGGAAAGTAGTTTTTCGCTCCGCAGGAAATTCACTCGGGAGAAAGAATGGCGGCCGCTGTTCAACCCACGCGCGCGCCTATCGAAGTCTATCTAAAGTCCTCCTACGAGCCCGACGCCGAGTACGTGGAGGGCGTGATCGAGGAAAGGCCAGCAGCACTCTCGGACCATGCAAATTGGCATGGAGCTGTTGATCAGTTTTTCGGTTCGCACGGCGCTGAATTCGGAATTCGCGTCCGCCCCTCTCTTCGAATCCAGACTGGAGCGAATACTATTCGCGTCCCCGACGTGGCCGTCCTCGATCGCAATCTTCCAACCGAGCAGATCGTCACACATCCGCCCATCGCGGTACTTGAGATTCTGTCGCCGGAGGACTCTCTCAATCGCATGATGGCCAAACTGGCCGATTACGAGCGTATGGGCATCCAGACGATTCTCGTCCTCGATCCCAACGGCCAGCATTTCCGCTTCCTCGCCGGACGGCTGGAACCGCTGGCGCGGGATCCCTTCGATCTTCAAGGGAGCGCCTGCCGTTTCGACCTTGTAGAGATTGAAAAACTGCTGGACTGATTCAGGGCCGACGCCGCATCAACCTTCCAGCAGCTTGTCCGAGCGCATTCTGCGCATCCACCACCACACGAATCCAAGCACGGCCAGTGCGCCCACGATCAAGATCGCGACCAGTGCGTGCCGCGCCACCAGATCGACAGCGCTCGGACCTAGCTTGAGCACGAGCAGCGAGAGAATCAGCCAGCGCACCATCCTGCCCGCGAATACGGCCAGCAGAAAATTGGGGATGCGCATCTCAAATACGCCCGAAGCGAAGATGAACACCTTCCACGGAGCCGGCGGCGGCATCATGGAGGGAATCATGACGGCGAGGAATTCCTGGCGCCGGAAGCGGTCGCGCATCTGCTCGAACTTGACGCGGTCCACGTGCTTGAGCAGGAACAGTTCGCCGCCGGCGCGGCCCAACCCGTAGGGCAGAAGGCCGCCGATGGCCGAACCCGCAGACGCCATCAGACAGTAGAGCCAGAATTGGGGTTTGTCGTGCCAGACATAGAGGGCAAGGATCGCGTCCATGGGTACGGGAATGCTCGACGAATCGAGCACCGCGACCGCGCCCACACCCCAGATCCCCCATTTCAGCAGCGCGGGCAGAATCGCCAGCTTCCAATTCGCCGCAATCCGCGCAAAAAAATGCTTCAAACGCTGTCCCCTTCCGGCCCATCCTGCGTCAATTCAACAAGAACCATTGTAAGGTCCGAGTCTTGCGCAAGATTTTGTCCAAGATGAGAGAATAGACGGAGAGGATTCGAGTACGGAGCCGGCCAGGGAGATGTGTGTGTCTTGAAGGGGCTCCATCGTATGCAATGCCCACCAGCGAAGCGCCAGCCGAATTGAACGAGCCCCAAAAACCCGCCGCGCCGGACGCGCAAACCGGGAGTTCCGCGCGAGATACCTCTATTACGGGGTCGATTTTGGGGCTGGACACGTTCTCCGCGCGGGACCTGGAACCACGAGATCCAGACCCGCGAGATCCGGAACCACAGGATCAGGCGGCGCAAGTTCGGGAGTCGCAAGATCCGGAGCCGCACGACGCGCCGTCATCGAGCGTGCGCGGCTCGCGCTGGATCGACTACGACACCCACGAACTGCTGGAGATGATCAGCGAGCTCGAAGACGAGCGGCGCTGGTCGCGGTTGCGCGAAGGCGCTCTGTGGGCCGTGCTGGTGCACCTCATTCTGCTCTTCTGCCTCTACTTGGTTCCCAAGTACATCCTCAAGACGCCGATAGTCGACGACTTTGACGCCATCAAGCAACGTGAGGACTTGACTTATCTCGACCAGCTGCCTGATGCGGTGCGCCAACTGCAGAAGCCGAAGGTCGCTCCCAGGCCGCTGACCAACAAGCCGCTCATCGACAAGCAGACGATGGAAGAGCTGAAGCGCCACGTAGAACAGGCACAGCCGCCCCCACCCGCGCAACAGCCTGCGCCGGAGCAGCCCAAGCCGCAGGCTACGCAGCCGGTTCCGAATAATCCGCAGTCGCAGGCACCCGAGGCGCCGCGCCCGCAGGCCGTTCCCGCCAAGCCGAACTTCGCCATGGGCCCGCAGAATCCTGCCGATCAGCTCCGCCAGGATATGCAGAGCGCCATGCACGGCCAGGGGCAGCAGGGCTACGGCGGTCAACCTTCCGGTGGGCTGGCAACGCACCCCGGCGCCGGCACCGGTGGCCTCCAGATTCTTTCTGACACCCAGGGCGTCGACTTCAGCTCCTGGATTGCGCGCTGGCACTACATCACGCTGCACACATGGGAACCACTCATTCCCCCCGAGGCGGATCCGCCCATCTCCAAGCAGGGCGTGGTCCAGGTACGCTTCAAGGTGTTGCCAAACGGGCAGGTTGTCGATATGGTGCTGGAGGGCCGGTCCGGTGAGACGGCATTTGACCGCGCGGCGTGGGGCGCGATTGTCGGCTCCAGCTATCCAACGCTGCCGCGCGACTTCCACGGCCCCTTCCTCGAACTGCGCGCCTCCTTCTTCTACAACGAACAGCCGCAGTAAAAGCGTGGCAGCTATTGGGAGCTCTTCTTCATAAGGGTTTCTATGGCGCTTCCTGCAGGGGCGTTTCGGCGGTCTCCGCGTTCAATTGATCCTCAGGCAAAGTGGCCGCCCCGCCAGACCCGTGCATTTTTTGGCGCCGATCCAGGTAGATGCCGTCCTGTTCGAGGAGTGCCTCGTACACCGGCGTGTGCCGCCAGTGCCGCGCCAGCGCAAACGCACTGATGTTCGCGATCATCATGGGCAGCACCAGGCCATAGCCGCTGGTCATCTCGAAGATGATGAGGATCGAGGTCATGGGCGCACGCACAATGCCTGCGAACACCGCGCCCATGCCCACCACAGCGAAGGCGCCGATGGAATCGGCCGGGTGATGAAAGACCGACACGTCGAGGTAGCCGACCGCGCCGCCCAGCATGCCGCCCATAAACAGTGCCGGCGCAAAGATGCCGCCTGAGCCGCCGCTCGAATACGACGTGACCGTGGCGGCCAACTTGAGCACGCACAAAGCCGCCATGGCCGCGACCGGCAAATTCCCGAGCAGCGCCTGCGTGAGCGTTTTGTATGAATCGCCGGCAATGCCGTTCAAGTGGAAGAACAGCAGGGCGACCACAGCCATGCTCCCGGTGGCTGCCCCGCCGATTGCCGGGCGAAGCCATGGAGGAACGCTGGAGAGGCTCCGAAACCATTTGCGCAGCCACAACAGCGAATCTGTGAAGGCCACCGAAACGAAAGCCGCCAACAAGCCGAGCAATGCGTACCAAAGCAGCGACGAGGCGTTAGCAAGCGTGTACGTCTGTAGCCGCGGCACGTGGAAAATCGGATTCGATCCGAGGATGCTATGTTCCACCACGGCGGCCAGGGCCGCAGCTACAATCACGCCCGCAAGCATGGTCTGATCAAGCGTGCCTATCAGCTCCTCCAGCGTGAACGTGACAGCGGCGATGGGCGCGTTGAAAGCCGCGGCAATGCCCGCCGCCATGCCCACCGAGGCCATGCGCTTCTGGTTCACCGGGCTCAGCCGCGCCACGCGCGAAAGAAGGCTGCTCACGCCCGCGCAAATCTGCACCGTTGGGCCTTCCACGCCCAGTGACGCTCCGCTGCCCAGCTGCAACGCGCAGAGCGCAAACTTACCTACTGTCTCCTTGATGGTGATGGCGCCTGCACGAAAGTTGTATGCGACCTTCACTTGGGGAATGCCGCTGCCCGCCGCCGCTGGAACCCAATAGGTAAGTCCCAGGCCAACCACAAGGCCGCCCAGCGCGGGCGTCAGAATCGTCCACCATATCCACGCGTGACCTGGAGCCGATGCAGCGCGATCGATCAACTGTCCATAAAGCCACGCCGCGCTCATGTGGAACGCGACCGCGGCCAAACCGCACATTCCGCCGGCCACGATTGTGATGGCCAGCAGCCGCTGTCGCTCGTTGGGCATGCGGCGCATGAGCCACGCAAAAAAGCGCGCCACCAAACCCTCGATGCTGACCCAGTATTTCAATGTAGGAAAATCCTTGTGCGAAGTCCTTGTAGTTTAAAGTTTACGTGTGAGATTCGGGGGCTTGGGCACAATATAAAATTCATCGAAATCGAGGGCCCAATTCGTGTATAAATATCAGATATTCGTGTATAAAAAACAGTTCCCCGAAAGGAGTCCAGTATGCGCTTTTCCCCCATCGCAGCAGTCATTTTTCTTGCGTCGGCCAGCGCTTTTGCGCAACTGCCGAACCCTAGTGCGCTCGCTCAGCTTCCCGGCGGGACGCTCGCCGACAATATCTATTCTAACGACGCGTTGGGCGTGACTTTCCATGTTCCTACGGGCTGGACGGCGAATCTCGACAATGGTAATTCATTTTTCTTCGGTAACGATCCCAACGCGCTGGCCAACCGATGCACGCGCGTCCTCATGCGCTACCAGGCTCCGCGTAAGGTGAAAGGCTGGTTCATCGCCTGGGGAGTTCTTGTCGCGATTGATCCAGTCTGTCTCGGGGCCGGTCCCTTCCCGGTTTCGGCCGATATCAGCTATTCGGCACAGGTCAACGACTTCGCCGAAAAAATCTACCGGTTTTACCATCCCGCACCATTCTTTCCTCCCGGCGGTGTGGATGTCTCTGCCAATGTACCCCAAGGTCGTCAAGGACCATTAACCGTGACACTCATGGGCAAAGGGGTCCGGGACATTGACGAAAGCGACCCCACGACCAAAAGGACGCCGGTGCCAATCAGTACACGCTTCTCCATCACCCCGACTCCGAAGTTTTGGGTTGCGTGGGCACAAATGGCCGACGACCGTTCCAATGCCGAACTGATGCGGGATGCAGGGCTCGACGTCAGTGCAAATTAGCGAGATGTGCAATGGCGATTACGGTGCCCTCCTCACAAATTCCGTAGTTTTCGTTGGCTGGAAGGCCTGCCTGCCCCCATGCACACCGTCGCATACCATCCACCTTTGCTTTTCGCGATAAAATCATTTTGTCGACTATGCGCAGCCGCCTTCCCATCGCCGGCCTGCCCCACTTCAAGCGCTTCCGCCGCGGCCGCCCCGACCGTGGACGCTAACCCTTCTCTCTGAGTAATCTGGTTCCTGCAGGTTTTTGCCCGCGCCATCGTCTGCGCCACACCTCGTCTCTGGGCGCGCGCCGGCCAACTGACTGCGCGAATACCATTAACTCCGCTAGCTCTGCTGAGAGGATCTATCGATGAATAGCTTCAAGAGCAAGGCCGTGCTCACCTCCGGCAACCGCTCCTACACGATCTACGGGCTACCAGCTCTGGCCGCCCGTTGCTTCAATCTCGCGCGCTTGCCCTTCAGCCTCAAGATTCTGCTGGAAAACCTGCTGCGCCGCGAAGACGGCGTGAATGTGACCGCGGCCGACATCGAGTTTCTGGCCAACTGGGACGCGAAGGCCGAGCCCAGCCGGGAGATCGCTTACATGCCGGCGCGCGTACTAATGCAGGACTTCACCGGCGTGCCCGCGATTGTCGATCTGGCCGCCATGCGCGACGCTATCAAGACTCTGGGCGGCGATCCCGAGCGCGTGAATCCTCTCGCGCCGGCCGAGCTCGTCATCGACCACTCCGTGCAGGTGGACGAATACGGCACGCCCATGGCCTACGAGGCCAACTCGCTGCTCGAGTTTCAGCGGAACCGCGAGCGCTACGCGTTTTTGAAGTGGGGCCAGTCGGCGTTCCGAAATTTCTCCGCCGTGCCGCCCGGCATGGGCATCTGCCACCAGGTGAATCTCGAATATCTTGCGCGCGTGGTCTTCACGGCACAGGTCGACGGCGAGATGGTTGCGTATCCCGACACGCTGGTCGGCACTGACTCGCACACCACCATGATCAACGGGCTCGGCGTGCTGGGTTGGGGCGTGGGCGGCATCGAGGCCGAGGCGGCCATGCTCGGGCAGCCCGTGTCGATGCTGATCCCGCAGGTGGTCGGCTACAAGCTCACCGGCAAACTGCGCGAGGGCGCTACGGCTACCGATCTTGTTCTCACGATCACTCAGACGCTGCGCAAGCTGGGCGTGGTTGGCAAGTTTGTTGAGTTTTATGGGGACGGATTAACACAATTACCGCTGGCCGACCGTGCCACTATCGGCAACATGGCGCCCGAGTACGGCGCCACGTGTGGCATTTTCCCTGTCGACGCCGAAACCCTGCGCTACTTGCGCCTCACCGGTCGCAGCGAGGATCAAGTCAATCTGGTAGAGGCCTACTACAAGGAGCAGGGGCTCTTCCACACTGCCGGCGCACCCGAGGCCGAGTACACACAGACCCTGTCGCTCGACCTCGACGACGTGGAGCCGAGTGTGGCCGGACCCAAACGCCCGCAGGATCGCGTCCTGCTCAAGGACGCGGCCTCGAGCTTCGCGCAGCAATTGCCCGCGCTGCTCGCGCCCACCGCTAAGCCGCTGGGCTCGCGCACGGCTACCGCGTGGCAACGCGCATTGGTTACCGATTCCGCCATCGCGGAGAAAGCGCCGGTGCACGTTTCCACGACCGTGAAGGAGCGCTTCGGCGTCGATCCCGATCCTTACCTCGATCACGGCTCGGTGGTCATCGCTGCCATCACAAGTTGCACCAATACTTCGAATCCTTCGGTGATGATTGCCGCCGGCCTGCTCGCCAAGAAGGCGGTCGAAAAGGGCCTCACCGTTCCGCCGTGGGTGAAGACTTCGCTCGCCCCCGGCTCGCGTGTTGTCACAGACTATTATGAAAAGGCCGGCCTGCTGCTCTATCTCGAAAAGCTGCGCTTCAACGTGGTGGGCTACGGATGCACTACGTGTATCGGCAACTCGGGTCCGCTGCCTTCCGACGTTTCGAAATCCATAGATGAGCACGGCCTGGTGGCTGTCAGCGTGCTCAGCGGCAATCGCAACTTCGAAGGCCGCGTGAATGTGGACGTGCGCGCCAATTACCTGATGAGCCCGCCGCTGGTCGTGGCCTATGCGCTCGCGGGCAGGATCGGCCATAACTTCGATGTCGACCCGCTGGGCAACGACAAGGACGGCAAGCCAGTTTACCTGCGCGACATCTGGCCTACGCAAGCTGAAGTCGCCGCCACCATCGAGAAAGCCGTCACGCGCGAAGGCTTTCGCAAGGAGTACGCCACGGTTTCACAAGGCGACGCCAGTTGGCAGGGCCTGAGCTTCCCTACCGGCGATGTCTACCAGTGGGAGGCGGATTCAACATACATTCGCAAAGCTCCGTACTTCGACGGTATCACCGCCAAACCAGCGCCCGTTGAAAATATCGCCGGCGCAAGCGTGCTGGCGATCCTGGGCGACTCCGTGACCACAGACCACATCTCGCCCGCGGGATCGATCAAGGCGAATGGCCCGGCGGGCAAATATCTTGCCGAGCACGGCGTGAAACCCGCGGACTTCAACTCGTATGGCTCGCGCCGCGGCAATCACGAAGTGATGGTGCGCGGCACCTTCGCCAACGTGCGTCTGCGCAACAAGCTCGCACCGGGAACCGAAGGCGGCGTCACGCGCCTACTGCCCGAAGGCGAGACCATGAGCATTTTCGATGCCAGCGCGAAGTATGCTGAGCGCGGCGTCCCGCTTATTATTCTCGCCGGCAAGGAATACGGCTCTGGCTCTTCGCGCGATTGGGCCGCCAAGGGACCTAAGCTGCTCGGTGTGCGCGCCGTTATCGCCGAAAGCTTCGAGCGCATTCACCGTTCGAACTTGGTGGGCATGGGGATTCTGCCGCTGCAGTTCGCGCCAGGGGAGAGTGTCGAGGCCCTCGGCCTCACCGGCGAAGAAGTTTACGACTTCCCCGGCCTCACAGCGCTGCTCAACGATCGCCTTGCCAACAGCCGAACGCTTACTGTGACGGCAACCTCATCCAAAGGAAATAAAAAATTCGATACCGTGGTGCGCATCGACACACCGCAAGAAATCGAGTACTACGAGCACGGCGGCATTTTGCAGTACGTGTTGCGGCAGTTGGCGGCAAAGTGATTGGAGCGGGCGGGACGGCTATGAGCCCGTCTTCCGGTTGTCTTCCAGCACCTCGTCGAGCAGCCCGCGCAGGGTGGCTGCGCGGGCACGGCCCGCGCGCGGATCGGCTGATTCGACCTGCGACAGCTCATCGGCAAGATTGAGTGCGGCGAGCACGGCCACGCGCAATGAGTCCGCAGTCTTTCCTTGGGCAGCCACGGCGCGCATCTTGGCGTCGACACAAGCCGCCAACTCGCGAATGTGCTCGGGGTTCTGCCCGGACAGATGATAGAACTGGTCGTAGATCTCCACAGTCACGTATTCGCTCGGGTTGCCACGCAAGTCCTCGGCCATGGCTTCCTCACATCTCTAATGCGTCGAGTTGTTTGAGCAGCCGCTCCACGCGCTGCCGCACATTGTCGCGTTCCTCACGCAGCGTGTGCAACTCGCGTTCCATCTGTTCCACCACTAGCGAATGCGCCTGAACTTGCGCCTCGGCCCTCACAGCGCGGGTTTGCCACTCCGAAATGCGCTCTTCGGCAGTCGCGCCAGCTTCCCGCACCTGCTTCACCAGATCCACAGCGCGGTAAATGCGTTCCTCGAGCGCGGCAAAGTCGTCTGCACTTACGGCCAATGCGGCTGGCTTCTCAGGTACGTTCTGCGACCGGACATAGTTCGCCGCTGGCGCAGCAGGCTCTGGCTCCCACAATGAATCCGACATCGCTTCAACCTCCGCAGCTTGGGCCTCGTATCGGTTTGAGTATAGCGCCGATTACGCTCGATTTTTACTCAAACGCGAAGCCGCGCTCCAGCTTTGGTAACAGTGTCCACCACCTGCGACTGGAAGTTCTGCAGCTCCTCTTCGCGCAAGGTGCGATCCGGCGCATGGAACGTGGCGCCGAGCAGCAAAGCATATTCGCCGATGCCCAGCCGTGCGTCGCGAAACACCTCGCGCACGCGCCACTCCACCAACTCGGGGATTTCGAGTGCAGCCATGGCGCGGTCGATCGTCTCCCAGTTGATGCTCTCATGCAAAATTAGAGAAAAATCGCGACGCACCGGCTGATAACGCGAGATCTCGCGGGCGATAGGCCGGCGCAGCGGCAGCTTGTAGAGCCGGTCGAGATACAATTCGCCCACCAGCACTGCATCCTTGATCTTTCGCACTGCGGCCTCGCGCGGATGCAACTGGCCGAACCAGCCGGCGGTGACGCCATCCGCGACCACACGCGCCGCGCGATAGGGATGCAGCCACGCGGGCGTCAGTCCGGCGTCGGCGGGAAAGCGATCGAAATACATGCCCCGCATTTCGAACTGCGACAGCGCCCGCTCCACCACGCCCTTCACATCAAAAAAATCGAAGGCACGGCCGCCATGCAACGCGCTCTCCTGTGGCAATTCGCCCACGGCTCCAAAAGCCAGCGCCGGACGCTCGTCCACCTTATCAGTTGTGCCACTAAAGATCGTGCCCAACTCAAACAGGCGCACGTCGCTCACATCGCGATTCAAGTTGCCGGCAATCATGGTCAACATGCCGGGCACGAGCGAGGGGCGCAGCACGCCCGCCTCTTCGCTAAGCGGATTGCCGAGCGAAACGACGAGCGCCGGTTGCGGTGCGGTGAGTGCGCCTTCAGCCGCGGAGCAGAAGGTGCTGCCAATGGCTTCATGGAAGCCGGCCGCCAGCAAGGTGCTGCGCACAGCGGCTTCTTTTTCGGCCCACGGCAACGCGCGCACGCCTTCGCCGAACTCCGGCAGCGTATTGGCAAAGCCGTTGTAGCCGCAGACGCGCGCTACCTCTTCGATGAGATCGATTTCGCGCTCCAGATCGAGCCGCCAACTGGGCAGCGATACTTGCCATGCGTCTTTCGGCTGCGATGGATTGGGATCCTTTTCGCCGAAAAGCTCGTGCCACTTCAAGTCTTTTTCCAGCCCGCATCCCAGCGCCGTCAACACATTCTCGACCGTCGGCGCGGTGATTCCCTTTTTGTCGATCGTCTTGCCGAGAATGCGATGCACCTCACTGAGCGCCAGCGGGACGGGCTTGCGCTGCGCGGTGCGCGCCTCCATTGCAGGCACGCGGGCATCCACCAGTTCACCTTCGATCCATCCGCCGTTGGCCAGAAGAATCGCGCTCACGATGGCCGATGCGAGCGGCGCCGCACTGAAATCCGCGCCGCGCTCGAAGCGATGGCTGGCATCGGTGTGCAGGCCGTGACGCCGCGCCGTTTGCCGCACCGCAATGGGATCGAACCACGCTGCCTCGACGAGTACGTTCTTCGTCTCGGCCGTGATCATCGTGTCCCAGCCGCCCATCACGCCGGCCAGCCCTAACGCCTTCTTGTGATCGGCGACGACAAGATCGTTCGCGTCGAGCACCCGCTCCACGCCGTCGAGCGTCTTCAAACGCTCGCCTTTTCGCGCCCGGCGCACAACAATGCCGCCATCGAGCTTGTCGAGATCGAATACGTGCGTGGGCTGGCCCATCAAGAGCCAAGCGAAGTTCGTGGCATCGACGGCATTGGAGATTTGCTTTTGTTCGAGAAGCGCGAAGTACGCGGACACTTCAGCGCCCGCGAACCAGTCGCGGGATTCGGCGATAGTCACGTCGCGTAAAACACGCGCTGTAAAGCGGCCGCAGGCATCTTCGGCTTCAATTTTTACCGAGAAGGGCTTGCCGCCCGGGCGGGCATTTGGAAGCGGGAACGACAGTTCGGGCAATGCGAGCCCATAGATCGCTGCCGCCTCGCGCGCCACGCCGTAGTGGTTCATGGCGTCGACGCGATTGGTGGTGATATCCATCTCGTAGAGCGACCCGTTGCCCTCGCCGAGATCGAACACGCCTTCCACCGCGATCCCGCGAAGAGTCAGATCTTCTGCAAGCTGTGCGTCGTCGACGGGAAGCCCAGGCAAGTAATTGCGAAGCCATTTGGTAAGGATTTTCATGCGAACTGCCCCAGAAACCGCATGTCACCCGCGAAGAAGCTGCCGATCTCGCTGATGCCGTACTTCATCATAGCGATGCGCTCCACGCCCATGCCGAAGGCGAAACCGGAGATCTTTTTGGGATCGTACGCGGGCTGCTTTTCCGCGGCAAACGCGAAGACCGCGGGATCGACCATGCCGCAACCCAGCAGTTCGATCCATCCCGACTGCTTGCATTTGCGACAGCCTCTTCCCCCGCAAAAAATGCAGCTGATCTGCACGTCGGCCGAGGGCTCGGTAAACGGAAAGAACGATGGGAAGAAGCGCGTCTTGACCGCCGAACCGAAGAGCGCCTTCATGGCGTGGTCGAGTGTGCCCTTCAGGTCGCTGAAGGTGATATTGGTATCGACGCAGAGCCCTTCGACTTGATGAAAGATGGGCGAGTGCGTGGCGTCGGCAGCATCGTTGCGGTGCACTTTACCGGGGATCACGATGCGCACTGGCGGCGGCTGCTGTTCCATGGTGCGCATCTGCACCGGTGAGGTGTGCGTGCGCAAGAGCAAGCGATCCCGCAGCGGCCGGCGTTCCTGGTTGGCGACAACCAGCGTGTCTTGCGTGTCGCGCGCCGGATGACCGGGCGGAAAATTCATGCTCTCGAAGTTGTAGTAGTCGGTTTCGACCTCCGGCCCCACGCCCACCGAGTAGCCCAGCGCCGCAAAGACCGAGACAATCTCGTTCATGGTGCGTGTGATGGGATGTTCGGCGCCGGTGAGGCGGCGCGTGCCGGGCAGCGTAATATCGATGGCCTCGGCGTCCAACTTCCGTGTGTCAAACGATGGAATCTCCCGGAGTTCTTCAACGACCGACGCCGGAATTCCCGCCTTAATTACCTTATTCGGATCAAGTTGGATCTCAACTTCCTGCTTAAAGGCATTAAATGCAAATCCCAAATGCTTTTTAAACTCAGGCGGGCAGGCCGATATCCAGCGTTCGCTGATCTGTTTCAAAATGCCGGCTTTCCGCCCGAGCCACTGGATTCTGCATTGCTCAAGCTCCTCAGCATTTTTTATTAGCGCGATTTCGTCACTGAGGATCTTATACAGGTGTTGCACAGCTCCGTTTATCGACTGCTCGGAGTATTCGGGTAAGTTGGGAATTTCAATTCTCGTCATTTCTCGGCTTCCATCAGGTTGCCCCGACATAGCTCCTTCCTTGCCCAGCGCGGCCTAGTCAAATGCCGTCAGATTGGGTATCGCTTCATTCGTCATGTCGAATGTTCAGGATAAAGCATTGCATGCAGCGACCGCGCGCCCTCGCACGCCCCAAAGTCAGTTCCCGCAAATTCCCTGCGAAAAACCGTGCGCTTTGCCGTAGCATGGTGACCATGAAACGAATTGCTGCTGCCTGCCTCGCCCTTTGCATCTTGGTCGTGGGAGCCGCTCCACTTTGCGCTCAAACCACGTCGGCCGTCTACCCGCTGCAGGACGGCTTTGTGGATGCCAATGGCGTACTCATCTACTACGTCGAATTCGGCAAAGGCCTGCCGCTGGTGGTGCTGCATGGCGGTCCCGGCGCCGACCACACGTATTTCCTGCCCTGGCTGCTGCCCCTGGCGCGCACACATCGCCTCATCTTTATCGATGAGCGCGGCTCAGGCCGTTCCGAACGCCTGCAGGACCCGAGCAAGTACACCGTTGAGGGCGACGTGGAGGACATCGAAGCCGTTCGTGTTGCTCTTGGCCTGGGCAAAATCTCGCTGCTCGGCCACAGTTGCGGCGGAGTGCTGGCCGAGGCCTACGCACTCAAGTATCAGGAGCACCTGAGCCACTTGATCCTGAACAGCACTTTTGCTTCGACGCGCGAGATGAACGCCGTGCTGGCTCGCGAAAAGGCGCAGATGCCGGCTGACAAACTGGCTCGCCTGAATGAGCTCGAAGCCGCTGGCCTCTTCGGCAAGGGCGCCATCTGGGAGCACGGCCGCTACCCGGCCGAATACGAGACCCTGGCCTGGGGCGACGGGTATTTTCCCTTTCTCTACGGCGCGCGGCCAGATCCCGCCTACGACCCGGCCGCCGGCAACGCTCCCACCAACTGGGAGCTCTACCGCGAGATGTGGGGATCGGACGGCGAGTTTGTCATCGATGGCAATTTGAAGTCTGTGGAATATGTCGACCGGCTACCGACCATTCATGTGCCCACGCTGATCGTTGTAGGCGACCACGACGAGTGCGATCCGAGTTTAGCCAAGGAGATGCACGGAAAAATCTCCGGCTCGAAGCTCGTGATCTTGCCCAATGCGGGCCACATGAACTTCGTGGATCAGCCGGAGATGTGGCAGAAGGCAGTACAGGGATTTTTGAGCGAGTAGCAATTCGCCAGACGCACCACGGCCCGGAGTCCTCTCGAACTCCGGGCCGTTTTTCCGCCAGTCATATCTTGAGTTATGCTACCCTGGCCTTGTCCGACTTGGCTTTTGCTGCCTTGGCCTGCTCCACGAGCTTGGTAAAGCCCTCCGGGTCCTTCACTGCAATGTCGGCCAGAACCTTGCGGTCGAGTTCGATGCCGGCCTTCTTCAATCCGTTGATGAACTGCGAATAGCTGGTGCCGTTCAGCTTGCAGGCAGCGGCGATGCGCACGATCCACAACGAGCGGTACTCGCGCTTCTTGAGGCGCCTGCCCATGTAAGCGAACTTCAGGCCGCGCTCCACGGCTTCCTGAGCCGCCTGGTAAAGTTTCGATTTCGTCAGGAAATAACCGCTGGCTCGTTTAAGAATCTTCTTGCGGCGGTCACTCCGCTTGGTGCCACGTTTTACGCGGGGCATGGTGGGTTTCTCCTTTTTGCGTTTCTGTTACGCGGCTGGAGGTAGGAAGCCTTCACTTAGTCGTGAGGCCGATGAACCTCTTCACTCGCTGTTTCAAGCCTGATCTCTCGCCGTTGCGAACGCATTCGCGACAAGCGGGGGCCTAATTATCGGCCCTTGAGCAGCAGCACAGCCCAAATCCAAAGGGCTGCTCCATGCAATGGTCAGGCGTAAGGAATCATGCGCGCTACCTTCTTGTAGTCGCCGTCGGAGACAAGCAGGGTCTTGCCCAGCTTGCGCTTCACTTTTGGCGATTTCGAAGTAAGGATGTGCCGCGTCTTCGTCTGGCCCCGCTTGATCTTGCCGGTGCCAGTCTTGCTGAAGCGCTTGGCCGCGCCCGAATGGGTCTTCAACTTAGGCATTCTTTTTCTTCTTTTCCTGGCTTTGAACGTTTTCTTGTGTTGGAGGAGTGTTTTCCTCCAAGCAATCAGTAGACAGGGACTTCTCTGCCCTCTAAAGCCTTGACTAGTATATCGCAGCAGCAGAATTGAGGCCAATTGAGGCCGACAGGTTGGACGTTCCCTCCGTCCACACCCGCCGCCAGCACTGCCCCTCAGCGGGGTTTAAGACCGCGCCTTCACCGCAACCCGGGGTCAGCGGAAGCCGTGGGAGTCCTCGCGCTGTCTGCTGACGTTGGCGGAAGTCGCTCCCCCCTAGGGCGACCCGGCTACTAGGTAAAGGCTCTCAGGGTCCACCTGTTTGCAATCGCTTCACCAACTAGACACTCTCATGGTTCGACATTAGCAAATCGGTTTACCAATCAATCAATGCTGGGCTTTTCGACGCTCTTCAGTAACTTTACTTAAATAATCGTTGACAGAGGTCATGTCCCTTTGAAACCATTCCGCCGGCAGTAAAAGAGGTCGGACCACCGATCTCAACTAGCGCACGTATACGAGCCTTTCAGCACCGCATTTGGAAGGCTTACTTACTTTCCGAACGAAGCAAGGAACCTTTGGAGGAAACGATGCAAAATTCCTATACTGAGTCGGCGCGGCAGTCTACCCATCGTCTGACGAAATGGAAGACGTCTCTCGCCCCCATTTTCGTAGTTGCAACCCTGCTTTTCACAGGCGCCGGTCTAAACGCGCAAATCGCGGGCACGGCCAACCTTCAAGGCACGGTAACGGATGCAACGGGCGCGGTAGTCTCCAAGGCTAGTATTGCGCTCACCGATGAAGCCACGCAGGTCAAACGCACCACTGCCAGCGACGCGAGCGGCATCTATGTCTTTACGGCCCTGCCCATTAGCACCTACGATCTGACAATCAAAGCGGCCGGCTTCAAGACCTACGAGCAGAAAGGCATTGTGCTCGAGGTCGGAAGCAGCATCAGCGTGAATGCAAGCCTCGCGGTGGGAAGCGGTGAGCAGACGATTGAGGTCCAGGCAGAGGCTTTGGCATTGCAGACCGAGGACGCAACCTTCAAACAGACAATTGACCATACCGAAGTGAATGAAATGCCGCTCAACGGGCGGCGCATGACAGACCTGATCGGGCTGTCCGGCGGCTCCAATGTTGCGCCGGCCGGCGATTTCACCGGCAGCAAGTTTTCCTACGCAACCGTTTCGGTCTCGATCGCGGGCGGCGGCGGCAATACCACTCTCTGGCGCCTCGACGGCGGCGACAACCAGGACTACATGGCCAACGGCAACCTGCCTTATCCGATTCCCGACGCGGTGAGCGAATTCAGCGTGGAGTCGACCGATCTGGGCGCGCAGGACGGCGGCCACGTGGGCGGCATGGTCAACGTGGTCACCAAGTCGGGTACGAACCAATACCATGGCGAGGGATTCGAGTTCATCCGCAACAACTATATCGATGCCACGAACTTCTTCTCGACAACGCCCGACACGCTGCACCAGAATCAGTTCGGCGGCACATTCGGCGGACCCATCAAGCGCAATAAGATGTTCGCCTTCGCTGCTTATCAGCGTTGGAAGGCAGATCAAACCCAGTCGAACACGCAAGCTACGGTGCCGACGGCAGCTAACCTAAGCGGCGACTTCTCCGCAGCCGACGGCGTTCCAGGGGGCGCCGCGGGCAGCAACAAGTGCAATTCGTCCGGCAACCCTGTCCCGCTCGTCGACCCGCTCACCGGCACAACATTGACTGGAAACAAATATGCGACGGCCCCGACATACAACGCGCAAGCTCTCGCACTCCAAAAGTATCTTCCGGCAATCAACGCTGCGAACGACCCCAACAACTGCGGGTTTGTTTTCTACGCCATCCCGTACGCGCTCACCAGCAATCAGTTCACAACCAGGGTGGATTACACGATCAGCAGCAAAAACAACTTATATGGCCGCTATTTTGTAGACGGCTACCAGTTCCCGGCGTACTTCTCGCCCACCAATATCCTCATTACTACCCAGTCGGGAAACATTCAACGCGTGCAGACCTTTACGCTGGGTGACGCGTACACCATCACGGCGAACATCGTGAATGCCGCGCACATCTCCATCCTACGCCGCGTGAATAACCGCGGATACGCGCCCAACGACATCAACGCCGCTACCCTTGGTGCGACTCTTTATCAGGCGCAGCCGAACGGACTGCAGATGGCCGAAGGCAAATTCACCATCGGCGGCGGCACCAACTCTGTGGCTCACTTCAACGACAACACTGCCGCCATCGACGACGACATGACCTGGATCAAGGGAAGGCACCAGATCGGGTTCGGTGGTGAGTGGGTGCAGAACCAGCTCAACATCGGCAACGTGTACGAGAGCAACGGCATCTTCACCTTCAACGGCGAGTATAGTGGCAGCGGACCCAAGGGCGGCACCACCATCGGCGATCAGAATCTCGACTTCCTGTGGGGCACGCTCGGGTCGTCGAGCCCGTTCCAGCAGAGCAAGAAGCAGCAAAACGCGCTGCGCGGACCGATTCCCAGCCTCTACGTACAGGACACATATCACGCCACTCCGCGTTTGACGCTGATTGGTGGCCTGCGCTACGGCCCCAATGTCATGCCTCACGATTACTTCAATCGCGGCGTCGTCTTTAGCCAAGCCAACTTCTTGGCCAACGTCACCAGCACCGTGTATCCCAACGCCCCGGCAGGCGCACTCTATTACGGCGATAAGGGCGTGACCCGCCAATTCACCCAGAACTCCTATAAGCAGTTCTCTCCCAATGTCGGCGCTTCCTATGATCCGGTGGGCAACGGCAAGACTGTGGTTCGCGTCGGCGGTGCGCTGATGTTCGATAATCCCAACTTCTTCACCGCACAGCGCAATCAGCAGAACCCACCGTTCGCCACAGCCGTCACCCAGACGCAGGCATCCGGCCAACCTCCCATCAGCTTCAGCAATCCCTGGGCCAACGGCGCCTTTACAAGCAGCCCGTTCCCTCAGCCTGCGGTTCCAACACCCGCGCAGGCGCTGTTCTTCCCGCAATCGCAATTCATCGTGATGCCGCAGCAGTTCAGGCCTGCGTATACGATTCAATGGACCCTCAGCGTTCAGCAGGAGTTCGGCCACGGCTGGCAGGTCATGGTCGACTATATCGGCAACACCACCAGGCATAATCCGGTTGGCGTCCCATTCGACCCAGCCGTATATATTCCTGGCCAGTGGAGCGCCACTGGAACGGGCTGCACCGGCATCGTGACCACCGGCCCGGCAAAAGCGACTCCGGCCGCTGGAGCCGACTGTTCCCAGGCAACTACCGCGAACTATGCATCACGGTTCCTGCTCACCACAGAGAATCCGGCTGCTACGAACGCGGCTGGAAGCCCCATCGGCGGCAACCAATATCTGGGCGGCGGCACTGGCTCGGTGATCGTCGACGACGGGGCCACTGCCAATTACAACGGGCTCGTTACCTCCATTCAGCACCGCCTGTCGAGCACCTTCAGCCTCATGGCCAACTGGACCTGGTCGAAGTGCCTGAACATCGAAGATGCCCAGGGCGATCTTGCGAGCACGTCCGTTGAGAATCCCAACAACCTGAGGATGGACTACGGCCCGTGCGGCTCGGATTTCCGCCACATCGAGAACGTCTCCCTCATCGCCAAGAGCGCCTTCAACAATCACCTGAATCGTCTTGAGAAACTCGTCGTCAACGACTGGGAACTGGCGCCACTCATTCACATTCAAAGCGGTGTGCCCTTCACCGTCATGTCCGGCCAAGACAACTCCCGGACCGACGTAGGCAACGACCGTCCCAACCTGGTGGCCGGCGTAAAGCCCTACGCCGAAGCGGGCTTCCGCAGAGCGACGGGGGAAGCGAATCGCGAGTACCTAAATCCAGCCGCCTTTGCCCAGGTCACAGCGCCCTGCCCGGTCGACAGCAAAAACAACCTGCTTCCGGGATGCCAGTTCGTGGGTACCTACGGTAACATCGGAAGGAACTCCTTCCGCGGGCCGAGCGCGCTGCAGTTCGACGCCCAGATTTCGCGTATCTTCCCGATTCGCGAGAGCTGGACCACAACGCTGCGGCTCGAGGCATTCAACGTGGCGAATCATCCTGACTTCCAACCTCCATCCAGCTCAACAACCGGCTCGCTTCCAGCTAACTCCGGAGGCGCCGCAACTCTTACGTCGTCGACCTTTGGTCAGGTCTCGGCAACATTCAATCAAGCCCGCGTCTTCCAGGGCAGCGTCAAGATCAACTTCTAACCTGCATTGAACTGCATTTCGGATCGAATGGGGCGCTCCGGTTTCCGGTTAAAGGGAGCCGAAGCGCCCCAAATTATTTGCCCCTCACATTGCGCTCGACCTCTCTTCTTTTTCGCGCGTCGCGCGAGTAAAATTCATCCGAACGTCAAAACCGTAAAGGTGTGTACATGGAATCGAATCAGAACAATCGTAGAGAGTTTTTGAAAGCGGGCGGAGCGGCGCTGGCTGCGACCGCAGTCGCGTTAAATGCCAAGAGCTATGCGCAGGTGATGGGCGCGAACGATCGCGTGCGCGTGGGGATCGTAGGCTGCGGCGACCGCATGAAGCAGGGCGACTTGCCCGCCTTCCAGCAGCATGCCAAGGACCTGAACTTCCAGATCGTGGCAGTATCGGACATCTGGAAGATGCGCCGCGAGCAGGGCGCGGATTTCATAGAGAAGCTCTGCGGAAATCGCCCCGATCAAGTACGCAACAACGATGAATTGTACGCGCGCAAAGACGTGGACGCGGTCATCATTGCCACAGCCGATTTCCAACACGCATTTCACGGCACTGAGGCCGTCGAAGCTGGCCGCGACGCCTACGTGGAAAAGCCCACCGCGCACACCATGGCCGATGCGCGCAAGATTCTCGCGGCGGTAAAGAAGAGCGGGAAGATCGTGCAGGTGGGCACGCAGCGCCGGTCGACACCCGCGTATCAGAAGGCCGCCGAGTACATCAAGTCAGGGCAGTTTGGCGACATCGTGATGGTGGAGATGACGTGGAACGTGAACCAGCCCGGCCGCTGGCGCCGCCCCGACGCGGTGCCGCTGCTCAAGGAAGAAGACACGGACTGGAAGCGCTACCTGATCGACCATCCGTATCAGCCGTTCGACGCGCGCAAGTATCTTGAGTTCCGGCTGTTCTGGCCGTTCTCATCGGGCATTCCCGATCAGTGGTTGGTGCACCAGATCGATACCGTGCATTGGTTCACGGGCCTGCCGCACCCGCGCTCGTGTGTGGCCAACGGCGGAATCTACTTGTGGAAAGACGGCCGTGAGAATTGGGACACCATGACCGCGGTCTTCGATTACGGTCCGCTCGACGATCTCAGCAAGGGTTTCCAGGTGCAGTACAGCTCGCGCTTTACAAACTCGGCAGGCGGCGTGAAGGAACTCTACTACTCGAATGGCGGCATGATCGACATGGACAAGCAGACGGTGACGCCGACGGGCGGGCTGACGGCAAAGTCTGCTTCCGAGATGGCGATGAAACCTAACCTGCTGCCCAGCTCTTCGCTCGTCGAGAAGCCTGAGGCCGTTGCAACCGACGCCAATACGCACGCCGATTCGCAAACCTCGGCCAACATGCGTAACTGGATGGAGTGCGTGCGCTCGCGCAAGACGCCGAATGCACCGATCGAGGCCGGATACAGCCACTCGATTGCATTATGTATGAATGTAGCCGCGATCCAGACCGGCATGAAGGTGACCTTCGATGACAAGACGCAGCAGGTGCTGGCAGGAGGCAAGGTGTATGCGTAGACGCGCGACGCTTGGCCTTGCGGCCGCAGGCCTTCTGGTCGCGGAATTGTCGTGCGCGGCGAGCGCGTTTGCGGCATCGAAGGGCGTCGAAGTGACGCCCGATGCCGCAAACAGGCGCGTCGATATCACCATCGACGGCAAGCCGTTCACGTCGTACATCTGGCCGGAGACGCTGAAGAAGCCTGTGCTCTACCCGATTGTGGATGCGGACGGCGTTACGGTGACGCGCGGCTGGCCGCTCGCGCCGCGCGCCGGTGAGCGTACCGACCATCCACATCACGATGGGCTTTGGTTCAACTACAGCAATGTGAATGGCTTCGATTTCTGGAACAATTCGACTGCCATTCCTGCGGCGCGCGCGGCGAAGATGGGCACGATTGTTTTCGACAAGATTGTGTCGACGAAGAGCGGCGCGAATCGCGGCGAGTTGGTGAGTCAATCGACGTGGATCGATGGGCAGAATCACCCTATTCTGGCCGAGACCACGCAGTATGTATTCGCGCGCGATGGCGCTGCGCGCAGCATCGACCTGACGGTGACGCTCACGGCGCTCGATCATGTGGTCTTCAACGACGACAAGGATGGATTGTTGGGTTTGCGCGTGGCGCGATGGCTCGAGTCGCCGGAGGAAAAGGGCGGAACCTTCACCGACGCGAACGGAGTTGCGACCAAGGTTGCGGCTGTGGATAGCATTCCTGGCGTTGCGCCGCCGACCGGCGAATATCTGACGAGCGAAGGCGTGAAAGGCGAAGCTGCGTGGTCCACACGCGGACGCTGGTGCGCGCTCACGGGACACGACGGCGATGGACATGTTGCGACCATCGCTATCTTCGATCACCTAGAAAACATTGGCTATCCGACATATTGGCATGCGCGCGGTTACGGACTTTTTGCCGCCAATCCGTTGGGACGGCACGCGTTCGATGCGAAGCAGGCGGCGCTCAACCACACGCTAGAGAAAGGCCAGACGACGACATTCCGGTATCGCCTTGTGTTTTATACGCACGCGGCGACGGCGGAGGAACTGAATCGCGAGGCTGATGCGTTTGCGGCGCGGTAGAGAGAACAGCTTCTAGCTTTTAGCTAACCAGAGCGAATAACGCTCTGCGGCGGTGCTTCCACAGTTTCACAGTTTCTGTGTCGATGCGCGGATTTGTATTTAAGGTATTGATTCCGGATCATTTCTGAGTTTCACAGTTTCACAGCCTGCTTTTTCGCGTTTTATATAGGGGGTGGATGCGGCGTAGCCGCCTGCCGTTAGCTTCTAGCTTGTACCAGGGGTAGTGGTGGTAGGGGGATGGCGGCAGAGGCGAGGGGTGGGGGTGGGGGGGTACCCGGTGGTGGTACGGACCAGGGACATGGCTGACATTGTGGTTCAAAGACAACCGCAGATCCTTCGGCTCCGCTCAGGATGACACTTTAAATCCAACCGCTTAACTGGCTGCTATATGTCGATACAGCCGGGCCCGGTTGGGATAGAGGGCCACTTAAGAAGAGTATGCGCTGAATGGGCATAATTCTCGGCAAGTTACCGGCAAAAAAATTGCGGCCGTTTCACCCTGTGCGTATTGCCAAATCGCTCAGGATGAAACGGCCGATTTTATCGATAGGAAGCGGACGGGACGAACCCGCCGGCTTCACGGTCTAGGGAATTGTGTGGGTATCCCACCCATTCCGCAGAAGAGCGCGGAATGGATGGAGCACCGAAGTCTAGAGTTAATCCGAAAATGCTCTAAAAGTTGAGCCGGCCGGAGAACTGGAAGTCGCGGCTACCGGTGTTGCTGGTGGCCGAACCTACGGTTCCAAATGTAGTGTCGTCGATCTTGGTGTCGATACCGCCGAAGGTTACCTTGTTGGCGACATTTTGGCAGTCTGCCGCGATCACAAAATTCAGCCGATCCGAACCCAGCGGGAAGGCACGGCGCACGCCCATATTCAGGTTAGGAACGCCTGGATTACGCAGCCACGAGGGATTCTCGCGCGGCGCGTCACCGATCTGGAATGAGTTGACGCTGCAATACGGATAAGCGGGATTGGTGCAGGGTATATTGGTGACTTTGGTCGAGGTGCCGCTTCCGGAAGTGGTGAAGTTACCGGTGTTGTAGTTGGCTGAGGTTGCAGTGGTATTGCCAGCGAGGCTTCCCATCATGTAGGCTGTGCCGCCGGACGCAGGAGCGACACCGAGAGTGCTGTTCACAATACCCTTACCCCAGCTTCCGTTCTGCCGGATGGACTTTCCGGTGAAGGCAGGATTCAGGTTGGGCATGCACTGACCAGCGCCAGGATTGTATGAGGTGCTGCAGGTTGCGGAGGTGATTGAAAGGGGCGTTCCGGAGGTGTAGGTGCCCAGCCAGGACAATGTCCAGCCGCCAGCAATGGCCTTCACCAGCATATTGTCGTTTCCGATCTTGCCCTTGCCGAAGGGAAGTTCGTAGGTGCCGAGGGCGGCGAGAGCGTGCGGAACGCTGTTGGTGCTCCACGAACGATCGATGCGGTTGACGGGCCTCGCCTTGCCATCGATCATGACCGATGCAGGAAGAGCGTAGCCGCTGCGCATGGTGCCCGTGTCGTCGAGCTGCTTGGAGTAGGTGTAGTTGACCTGGAAATTCAAACCGTTCGACATTCTCTTGTTGAGAGACAACTGCAAGGAGTGGTAGCTGACGTTGGCGATGTTGGGCCAGGTGTCGGTGGTGCCGCTGAACTGCGGCATCCAGAGGAGTCCCTGCTGAATGGTTGCCTTAGTTCCTGTGGCGCCTCCCGCCGCCAGATAGCCAGCGTAAGGAGCAGTGAAGCTGGGGACTCCAACAGCGGTGGCCGCAATATTGTAGTTGGCAATGTTAGCGGATGTTGCGGCTCCCGAGAGGACGGCCCCGAGGTTGTTGTTAATGGCATAGTTGCCAACCGCCCAATACCTGGGATCGAGCTGCCCCGCCTGGAGTCCACGCATGTTGGCTGCGCCGGCGAGGAAATGACTTTCAGAGCCGGCGTAATTGACGGTGATAGCCATGTTCTGCATCAATTGGCGTTGCACGCCGAAGTTCCAGAATTCGAACTCCGGGGCGCGGCCGGAGAGATAGGGATCCGGGAAACCCGGCGCGCCGCTTGGCGAAACATAAGCGCCCGAGCCGTTGAGGTAGTTGCCGACGTTCAGGGTTTGGCTGACGGCACCCGGCGCTGTAATGGCCGGAACCGTATATCCCGGTCCGCCGAAGTTGTTGTTGGAAAGGCCGAGGGTGCCAAAGGCGCTGCTGGTGTTGAGATAAAAGGACGGGCCTGCTGCCGGTCCGGCAGGGAAGTCGGTGTACGACGGCGAACTGGTGAAGCCGAGCTGCCCAGAACCGGTATATGCACCGCCCGCGCCGCCCGTGCCACCGGCATGAGAGTAGACGAGCGAATAAGCGCCGCGAACCGTGGTCTTCGAATTCAGGGCATAGGCGAAACCAACGCGGGGTCCCCAGTTCTTCATGTAGTTTTTGGCGGGCGAGTTGCAGTTGCAGCTCACGCCTGAGCCGCCCCAATTGCCGGCAAACTCCAACGCTCCGTTGTTGCCAGTGACGGGGTTCGTAAGGCTCGGGTTGAGATACGAGAATCGGCTCAGTACTTCGTTATACGTGGGGATGTAGTCCCAGCGCAGTCCGAGGTTAAGAGTGAGTTTTTCGGTGATCTTGTAGTCATCGGCAACATATGGCGCTATCGGCCGGTACCGTCCGCCAAGCACGGAGAAAGGCTGCAAGGTGATTCCCGAGCTGCCGACCGCGCCCAGCATGAAGCTGGCATACGAGTAGCCGGTGTTTGCGCCATAGGAGGTGCCGTTGACGGCGGCGGTTTCGTTGGTGCTCCAGTTGAGGGTGAGCGAGGAGGTGGGCCCGTCATAGGACGAGGCATTTTCCTCGAGCCACTGGACCTGGACGCCGAAGGTGACGGCATGCTTGCCCTTGATCCAGAGGAGGTTATCGGTTGCAGTATAGGTTTCAGTGACGGTTGTTGCGGTAACCCCCGAACCGGCCTCGCCCCATTCCTCTTGGGCATTGCTGCCGGCGAAGATATTGGTGGGGAATTCTGTGACAGCTTGCCCATTCGCAGGCACGCCGGTGAACTGGATGCCGAGACCCTTGGTGGTGCCGGCTTCCCACTGGCTGACACCCTGCGTGTAGTTCCGGAGCGGCGGACCGCCGAAGTTGCTGAAGCCGTATTTGAACTGGTTTACAAGGTTGGGACGGAAGGTGTAGGAGTCGGAGAAATCGGCCCAGTGGCCGGCGACAATCGAGTAGGTGGTGGCGAGATAGGGTCCGGGAATAATGCTGCCCGCCGTGGCTGTCGTTGTAATAGATGTGAATGGATAGGCTTGACGGTTGCCGCCGGTGAGAGTTAACGCGATGGTCTGCTTGGGGGAGATGGTGTCGTCGATGCGGCCAGAGTAGATCCAGTTGTCGTAACCGCTGGGAACACCACCCAGGTAGTTGTTCTGGATGCCGGCAGTTGTGGGCGTGGGCAGGAAGGATTCCATGGTGTGCGCGATGGGTGAGATCTCGCCGGGGGGGATGACGTTGGGTTGTCCGTTGTAGTTGAACTGCTGCCGTGTGCAAACACTGCCCGTGCAGCTAAGCGACGTGGGATCGTAAACGGCGTATCCCGGTCCACCATTGGCCGCGAGCAGCTCGCTGAAATCGCCGTTCTGCATCTTTGTCGTAGGAATGGTCTGCGTGGTATAGGCAGGCGCAGCACGCGAGTGCAATTTGTCGTATCCGAAGAAGAAGAAGAGCTTGTTTTGGCCGTTGTAGAGATGGGGAATCTTTACCGGGCCGCCCACGCCAAGTGCAATTTCGTTCAAGTGATCGACCGGCTTACCCACCGGTACCGTGGTGACGACACCGTTCACGACTGCCTTTTGCGTGGCCCACGGAGCGGAGAAGCCCCAGGTGTCAAAAACCCGGTTGCGGATAAAGTCGGCGACCGTTCCGTGATATTGGTTGCCGCCGCTGCGCATGTTGTAGTTGACCGAACCCGCGCCCTGATATTCGACCGACTGGCCGCTGGTGAGCGCGCCGACCTCACCGATGGCCTCGGAGGGAACCAGGTTGAAGATGGGGCGGTTGTCGCCGATCTGGCTGATGGTGGTTAAAGGAAGACCGTCGAGGTACACTTCTTCAACGCGGCTGGCTGTGCCGGAAAAAAGCGACGACCGGGCGCCGGTTTGAGCGCCGGGGAGATAGTTGGAGAACTGGGTGATGTCGCGCTGCTGATTACCACTCGCGATGATCGGCATCTTCATGAATTCCTGATCTTCGATGGTGGCGCCAAGGACACCATTTGCCGTATCCAATTGCGGGGGCGCGGCGGTTACCGTCACCGTCACGTTCTGGCTACCGACTTTCATCTCGGGATTGAAGCCAAAGACCTGGTTTTCGTGCAATTCAATGTTGTCTTGCGTGGAGACCTCGAACCCTTTCGCGGTAACGGTCAGGTTATAGGTGCCCGCGATGAGCGGACTGACCTCGTAAACACCAGCCGAGGAACTGGTTCGCGAGGTTCTGACCCCGGTGTCGATGTTAATTGCCGTGACAGTGGCGTTTGGGACGGCGGCGCCCGTTGAGTCGTGCACCGTGCCGGTGATGGCTGCCTCGCCCGCGGTTTGAGCGGCTGCGGGCATGGCCGTGCACACTAGACACAGCACCAAGGCGATCATGGCTAACACAGCACAGGCCCAAGAGCCGGTGCGATTTTCAATCATATTGATGGGTCTCGTTGATGTTTTCATAGAAACGCCTGGAAAGCCTCCTTTTATGTGAACTCGTTTGTGTACGAAACGATTGTGAGTAAGCCTGAGGCCATTGCTCGCAACCCGGCATGTGAAGGGCACACAATCCTTCCACGACGGAATCGACGGTGGTGCGACCTCAGCCAAGCATTAAATGCACTGGCGCGGACGATTGTCAATAGAAAAATTATTTTCCTTTCTACACAGGGGAAAGCTGGGAATAGGCCTGAGATCACGGATCGATCTGGGAAAAAGAAAGGGTGGCGAAAGATGCCCGCCACCCTGGTTCCAGTTGATTGTTACGCGTTCAGAGGTTCGCCTTGAGCGTGACCTGTGCAATGCCTTGAACTAAAAAATGTACTTCATCGAGAACTGGGCCTGGCGCGGATTACCAGCTTCTCCGCCGATGGTGCCAAAGCTTGTGCTGCTGGATGTAGGTCCGGAGACGGTGGGATTGGAGAGATTCGGGTGGTTGATCACGTTGAAGTACTCAGCCCGGAACTCGAGGTGAGTTTCGCGCACAACCGGGAAGTCGCGCATCACTGCGCCGTCCCAGTCTGTGTAGCCGGGGCCTCGCAACGAATCCTTGACGACGTTGCCAAAGCCGGTTCCGGGTCCGCTATTTGTTGGAACGGTAAAGGCCGCCGGGTTGAACCAGTTCTCGCAGGGCTTGGATGTGGCGGTTACCGCAGGGCAATCGCCCGCGGGAGACTTGGTCTTCATATAAGCGGGGAGTGAGAAGTTCCGCTGGCCGCGATCCTGGCTGAGACCGGTTAGCGAATTATCCGTCGCCGTGTATACAGTCAACGCGTCGCCGGAATGGTGTTGAACGAGCCCGCTCGTGCGCCAGTCATTGACCACAGCGCGGACGATGAAATTCGCGTTGGCCAACCTGGGCAGAGCATAGACGTAGGAGATCGAGAGGGCCTGGGGTTTGTCGATGTCGGAAAGGCCGCGGTCCAGAGCCTTGATATCGGAGACATACGAGGCGGCCGGAATGCCGGTGGCGACGGTGGAGCTGGGATAGTAGGGATAGACGTACGATTCGCCGGCATTCAGGTCTTCGGTATTCGAGACCCTGGTTGCTTGCGGCAAGTCGTCGTAGGATTTGGACCAGGTGTAATTGGCCAACAGCGACAGGCCGTGAGACATTTTCTTGTTCAGCGTGAGCTGCAGCGAGTTGAAATGCGCCGCACCGACCATGGCCGCTTCGATGATGTCCGCATAGTTGGTGTTGCAGCCGGTCTTGGAGGCGCAAGGCCCGATGGTGGGCGCGGTGTTGTAAACCCTCCGCTGGGCTGTGCTCAGTCCGCTGCCGTTGTTGACTTCGGGGTTGAGCTCTAGGTTGACAAACAGATGGCGCGATGCAGAGGAGACTCCGGCAACACGAACCGCCCAGCCGGCGACGAGCTCGCGCTCAATGGTGAGGTTGTAATCGTAGGTCACCGGAACATCAAGGTTGCCCGAGGGAGGGAACTCGTCGACCGAAAAGTTATTTGGGAAGACCTGCGTAGAGGCAAACGGGAGGGTAAATGGGAACGGATTGGTATAGGGTGTTCCCTTCCCACTGCATCCGCCCTGGCAATAGGGATTGCTGAACGGACCGCCGGGCGAATTACCGCTCGCTGTGAGCATTCCGGGATTGGTGAGAGCGACGGAGATGGTGTTGGGAACGTTGCCAGCTTGATTCAGGTTAAAGAATCCCATCAGCCGGTCCTGGTAGAAGATGCCCGCGCCGCCACGCACCACGGTTTTGCCGTCTCCAAAGACGTCGTAAGCGAAACCGAGACGCGGCATGAACTGAGCGTTCTTGGTATTGATGCCGTTTTTCGGGTACCCCGCGTCGCCCGAGAGCACCATGCCGGCAGGCAAACCAGTAGATCCCGAAGTTGTCGCAAGGTTATATTGAGATGTGCCCGTGTTGGCCGCATACGCAGCGGGGTTGAAAGCTGTCTGCGCCCCGACTCTGTTGACCCACGGGTCAAACTGTTCCCAGCGTACGCCGTAGTCCAGAGTCAGGCGGTGAGTCGCCTTCCAGCTGTCCTGGGCATATATGCTCGGGAAGTGAGCGCGGTCGTTGAGCAGCTCATAGTTGCCCTGGCTAAATCCGCCCGAAACGAAGCCCAAGAGATAGTTGGCCGCCGCGTTGGGGTATTGGATCGACACGCCGTTGAGAGTTTGTGAATCCGCGCCAAAGGTAAAACCGCCGTATCCCTGAAAGACATTGGTCACGTCGAATTTACTCAACTCCACGTGTCCGCCAAAGGCGAAGTTATGCGCGCCCTTCACCCAGTGCAGGTCATCGTTGAAGGTGTAGTTATTGCGGGCCCATCCGGCAAATGCGGACGACGACGCCTTGAAATAACCCGTAACAGTGACCGAAAGGTAGGGACCTGTGGGCGGCTGCCAGAGATTGCTTGTTACACCATAGTGGGTGATGTCGAAGCTTCCCGGAGGTCCGCCGCGCAGCGCGATTTCACGCTGATAGTTGGCGACCAGATTGTTCAATATATTGCTGCTGAACGTGTGGGTCTCAGCCAGCAGCGCGTTCTGGTAGCGAGTGTTGAAGTACGACGAGTAGCTCGCCAGGTTCGTCGGGCTGTAGATGGCCGGCTGAATAAAGTAGTTGTAGTAATAGTGGCCGAAGAGGTGATCTTTGGGGCCGAGGTTTTGATCCAAGCGCCCCAGATACTCGTTATAAGTATTTTGCGTCGACGATGTGTAAGATACCACGTTCCCTATTTTGCCTACCCCCGAATCCGTAGCCGCCGTCGGAAATGCTTGTTCGAAGTCAACGGATGCCGGGTCGAAGTCGCTACTGGGAATGTGGTTGTTTGAGTAGATTGCGTTGGTAAACGGGTTTGTGATCGCGCCGAAATAGTCTGTTTGACCATTGAGCGGACCAGTGCCGCTGACGACCGAAGTGTAGGTGCAAACGTTGGCTTGGGAGCCCTGGGTTTTGAATCCCTGCGTGTACGTGGATGAGGTCTTTGCGGGGGACGGGTCAGCCACGGTGACGTTGCCGGCACAGAGAGGGCTGTAGTCGGCATAGGGGGCCAGGGCGCCGCTCGAGGTAAGTCCTTCTTCAGCGAGCGTGGGAACTGTAACTGAGGGATTACTCGAAGTGTTGTGAAGCAGAGTGTGCTGGTAGCCGAAGAAGAACTGCGTGCTCTTGCCGCGCGAGAGATGGGGAATGATCACGGGACCGCCGATGACGCCGCCGAACTGATGGCGGTGCAGCGTGTCCGGCGCGCCTCCGGGTGCTAAGAAGTGATTTTGGGCGTTGAAAAATCCGTTGCGCAGAAATTCAAAGCCATCGCCGTGGAACCGTTCGGTGCCCGATTTGGTGACGACGTTGACCATGGCGCCGGCGCTTTGGCCGTATTCCGCGTTATAGTTACTGGTCTGAACGCTGAACTCCTCCAGCGCATCGGGGAACGGGAACGGATCGTTCACGCTGGTCATCTCGTCCAAGTTGTTGCCGCCGTCGAGCAGAAAGTTTTCCTGGTTGGGTAAGGTGCCGTTTGAACTGGTCACCACGGCCGCGGGAAAGGTCTTTCCATTGCCCTGGTTGACGCCGTTGCCTTCGTTCGTCGAGTCAGTCACGCCAGCCACTAGCGTGATGAGCCCGGCTGCGTTTCTGCCATTGAGCGGCAGATCCACCACGCGGTCCTCATCGATGACCTGCGACAGCGTGCCGGTGGTGGTGTCAACCTGAGGTGCGTCCGCTGAAACACTCACGGTCAATGACGACGCACCGATCTTGAGCTTGATATTCACGGTGAGTGCCTGGTCGGCCTGGAGCACGATTCCGGTCTGCTTGTAAAGTTCGAAACCGGCCGCTGAAACCGACACTTCATACGGCGCCGGCAAAAGTGTAGGGAAGACATAGCGGCCATCTTTACCTGTAACCGCCGTCATGACCGTGCCGCTCAGGGTCTGGGTTGCGGTGACAGTTGCCGACGAAATCAAAGCGCCGGAGGGATCGGCGACGGTGCCGCTGATGGTTCCGTAGCCCTGCGCGTGCAGAGTGGCGGCGGAAAAGCCCATGCACAGGCAAAGGGTGGCAACGATGCTCGCCAGGACGTGGAGCGCGTTGCGCCCAAGATCCCGGAGATGACTCGGCGCGGGAGCTCTGCTGCTAGCCCTGCCGAACTTTGAATTGAGATCTACCCGAGTGTACCTTTTCATAGAATCGCCCAAGCCCCCTTAAAGGACGTGTAGTCCACAATTGCCGGCGTGACGCGCCGCCGCTTGCTTTGAAGCGCTTTGGCACCGGCAAAATGAGGCACCACAAGTTGCGCGGAAGCATAGAGCGAGCAAATTGCAGATGTCAATAGGAAATTTTTTTACTGTTTAACTTTGCCGGGACGGGTTGGAGGCGGGGGTGCGTGTTTGCCGAAATTCCAAAGTAAATAAGGTGTTATTGGCTCTTTACGGCGTTTTCGGAAGATGATTATCAATCTTGTTCCTGCAAAGATACGCCGCGTGCGAAAAGGGGGGTGGAACCAGCTCGAGATGCAGCAGGGGCTAAAGCCCACGCTCCTTTTGCGACCTTTGCGGCACGACTGAAGTCGTGCCTTGTTACAAAACAGCAGCACATAGCTTGTTTCAGCGGATGAAACTGAGCAAGCTCGATATTCATCTCCCGGAGATACTGCGAACTCTTGCGAGCCTCGGATGGGGATTTTTTTGAGAAAACATCTACTCAGCGGTTGCGGATTCGGTCTACTCCATTTCCGAAAGATGAATATCAATCTTGCTCCGGTAGAGGCATTGTCTGGACAAAACTGCCAAATCAATGAGCACGGAGTATGAAGCGCCGTCCCTACGGGACTCCGGCACTTGGGATCGGGCCGCT
>JBEKPD010000031.1:0-58653 GCA_049521075.1 Occallatibacter sp. | reverse complement strand
TCGCATGAGAGCCGAGGAGAGGCTGCTGCGCGAGCATTTCGGTGCGGAGTACGAGGCGTACTTTCAGCGGACTTGGCGGCTGGTGCCGGGGATTTACTAAATGCAGGAACCAGGGAGTGAGGGACTACGTGACTGCGAATTGGCGGGTCGATTGAGCGGTCATCACCGCAGGTGGAAATCGACCTCGACCGTGATCTCCACCGGGACAGGCTCGCTGCCGTCCTTCAATGCTGCCTTGAACCGCCACGTCGTGATTCTTTCGATGGCGTTCTGATCCAGGCTCGGCTCCAGGCTTCTGACGACATGCACGTTCTGCGGCATGCCGTGAGCGTCGACGATAAGGCCGATTACGCAGATTCCCTCAATTTTCTTTTTTCTGCCATATTTGGAGTAAGGCGGAGCTGGATCGTGGATTGCAACGGGCGCGCTGATTCGACCACCGATCTTGTAAGGACCGGAAGTGGTATCAGAGTTTGGTGGTGCCGCGTCTCGTGGCGCGGATTGCTGGGAGTGGCTCAGGCTGACGGCGAGGAGCACACTTAGCACGAAGACCAATTGGCAGCGCATAAGGATTTCCCCAACGGACGGATTGAGTCTAGCACCGAATCCAGCGCGCCCGGTCTTCTATCATTTTTATATGCAAACGATACGAGCAGATTCGTCTTCAGCGAAGGGCGATGCGGGGAGCGGATTACCACTGTGGCGGCTGTACACTTGCGTGCGTGCTATTTTGTGCTGGCTGCTGGGCTTGGCGCGTATGTGTGGCCCTCCGTACTCAATCACAGCAATGGGTTCGCGGAAGGGGAGGGGATCCGTTGCGCCTTGTTGGCGGGATTGGGCGCGACGGCTTTGCTGGGGTTTCGCTATCCGGTGAAGATGCTGCCGCTGCTGCTCTTCGAGTTGATCTGGAAAACAATCTATCTTGTCGATTTTGCGCTTCCGCTGTGGCGCGCCCACCAGATTGACGATGCCGTGGCTGCGGATATCCAAGCCGTTCTGATGGTAGTGATTTTTATTCCGCTGATCCCGTGGCGTACCGTGTGGGCGCAGTACGCAGTGCAGCGTGGCGATCGATGGCGATAGGCAGAGGCGGCCGGAGCGGGCGATAAGAGAGCTGTGGTGAGCGGTGAGATCCTGGGTTGATTACTCGGGTCTTTTAGAATTGAAGTCACTGTGCAGACGATTCGAGTAGAGACGCCTTCGGCGAAGTATGACGTTTTTGCGGGCAGCGGGTTGCTCGCAGACTTGGCTCCGCGCATTGAGCGGGCTGTGGGGCGGTTGCCGCGGCGGGTGTTTGTGCTGACCTCGCCGGAGATATGGGCTTTGTGGTCGGGGGCCTTTCTGCGGTCATTTGCGGAGCCGCCTGTCACGCTTTTTCTTCCGCCGGGTGAAGAACACAAGACCGTCAAGAGCGTGGAACGGCTGACGCGGGAGATGGTGCGCGTGGGCGGCGACCGCGGGTCGCTACTGATTGCTTTTGGCGGCGGCATTGTGGGCGACGTGGGCGGATTTGTGGCGGCGGTGTTCATGCGGGGGATTCCCTACGTGCAGGTGCCAACGACGTTTCTTGCGCAAGTCGACTCGAGCGTGGGCGGCAAGGTGGGCGTGAATCTGCCCGAGGGCAAGAATCTTGTTGGAAATTTTCTGCAGCCGCGGGCGGTGTTTGCCGATATCGGCGTGCTGGGGACGCTGCCCGACCGGGAGCTGCGCGCGGGGTTGATGGAGAGCGTGAAGGCGGGCATCATTCGCGACCGGGCACTGGTGCGGTTTATGGAGCAGCACGCGGATGCGATTCTGGCGCGCGAACCGAAGGCGCTGGAGCGGGTGATTGCGGCGTCGATCCGCATGAAGGCCGACGTGGTGCACCGCGACGAACGCGAAGGCGGGGTGCGCATGATTTTGAACTTTGGGCACACCGTGGGCCACGCTCTGGAACAGGCGACGCGCTACAAGGCGATGCTGCACGGCGAGGCCGTGGCATGGGGCATGGTGGCGGCGCTGGCCGTGGCGCGGCGGCGCGGCACGATCACCGGCGCGCAAATGGAGCGAATGGAGAAGCTGGTTTATCGCTACGGTCCGCTGCCCACGCTGAAGGTGAGCGCGGCACGCGTGCTGGCGGCGACGGGAAGCGACAAGAAGAATGTGGGCGGGGTGCGGCGGTTCGTGCTGCCCATCGGGATTGGCGACGCGGGCGTGGTGGAGGATGTGACGGCAGCGGAGATTGATGCGGCGGTGAAGTACATGCTGGTGAGGGCGAGGACGGCTGCTGGCTGTTAGCTATTAACTTTTAGTTAAAGGCGCGTGGGGTAAGAGTCGTGCTATCCCGGGTCTCAGAATCGAGACCCGGGGCACCCCCGGTTGTGGTGAGTTTGCTTCCCAAAGACCTGGGCACCCGGCAAAGAGCGCGAAAAGGATGAGGCACCCGGCCGTTAGTTTTCAGCTAAAGGCCCGTGGGTTGAGTGTCGTTCTATCCCACCCTTGGCGCAAGAACAAAGAAGCGCCAAGGATGGGGCACCCCACATAGGTGCTGAACGAGACAGGACGGCCCCTGAAGAATGGAAACGAACGACCGGCTGCTTGTGGTGAAGTTGTAACTGAAATGTATTAGCATCCATGTGCGCGGAACTGGCGTCGAATCCAAAGAAAAGACAACCGCAGGTCCTTCGACTCCGTTTGGCCAGAAAACGGCCAAACTCCGCTCAGGATGACGACTTCATGGTGATGCGGACTTCTGAATCAGCACTTTAGTAGTGACGCCCAGTTTCCCCGTCGATGCGCTGAATTCTTTGTTCTCCGAATCGAAAGACGTCACTTTTTTGATTTTCCGGAATCAATAGAAGGTGAGCGAGCATGAGCGATCAGCCGATGTACCGGTGGCTTGAGCAACAGGGCGAGGCGTTTGGCGCGCCGGGTCTTAAGCCGCGATGGACCTCGAGTGTGAAGGATGCGGTGGTGACGGCCTACGCGGGGTCGAGCCGCATCTGGTTCACGTGCTCGCATGGGATTCTGAACGAGGTGTACTACCCCACGATCGATCGCCCGCAGGTGCGGGACATGGAATTCCTGATTACCGACGGCGAGACGTTTGTGCACGAGGAGAAGCGCGACCTCAAAACGCACTTCGAGTACATCGACCCAACGGCCTTGGGGGTGCGCTATGTGAATCGCGACCCCGAGGGGCGGTACACGCTGATCAAGGAGATGATTTCGGATCCCCACCATGGTGTGGTGCTGCAACATGTGCGACTGGAAGGCCAGCCGGAACTGGTAGAGCGCTTGAAGGTGTATGCGCTGCTGGCGCCGCATCTTGACGGCGGCGGGGCGGGCAACTCGGCGCGCGCGCTGGACCTGGCCGGGCACAACGCATTGCTGGCGTGGAAGAACCAGTGGTCGCTGGCGATGACGGCGAGTTGCGGATTTGCGCGCATGAGCTGCGGATTTGTGGGCGCGAGCGACGGATGGCAGGACCTGATCGAGAACTTCGCGATGCAACGGGAGTTTGGCTCGGCGACGAACGGCAACGTTGCGGTGATGGGCGAGATCGACCTGGGATGCAACGCGCGGAGAGAAAACGAAAGCAACGGGGCTGGCGAGGCCGCGGCGGATCGTGACGGCGGCAAGGCGGTGCGCGAGTTCACGCTGGCGATCGGAGTTGGCGAAGGGCACCACACGGCGCTGCAGAAGACGTTTGGTGCGCTCGCAGTCCCGTTCAAGGAGCAGCGCGAGCGGTTCATTGTGCAGTGGCGGCGGGCGGCGCACCCTGAATGGCTCGCGGGCCACACAAGAGATGACGGCAAGCTGCTGCGCGCCAGCCACGCGGTGCTGCTGGCGCACGAAGACAAAGCGTATCCGGGCGCGTTCGTGGCGTCGGCGTCGATTCCCTGGGGACAGGCGAAGAGCGACGACGACCTGGGCGGCTACCACCTGGTTTGGACGCGCGACATGGTGCAGACTGCGACGGCATTGCTCGCCTGCGGGCGCGTGGAGACGGCGCGGCGGGCGCTGGTGTACCTGGCGTGCACACAACAGCCCGACGGAGGCTTTGCGCAGAACTTCTGGATCGACGGCACTCCCTACTGGAGAGGCAAGCAACTGGACGAGGTAGCGTTTCCGCTGATTCTGGCGTGGCGGCTGTGGAAAGCGGATGGCCTGGGCGATCTGCACATCTTTCCGTTTGTGGAGCGTGCGGCGGGATGCCTGGTGCGCCAGGCTCCGATCACACACCAGGAGCGCTGGGAGGAGAATGCGGGCTACTCGCCGTCGACGCTGGCGGCCGTGATTGGCGGCCTGATTTGCGCCGCGGAGATGGCGCGGGCGCACAAGGCCGACGAGTTCGGCGTGTTTCTGGAGGAGTTTGCCGACTGGATTGAAGGCCATCTCGAAGACTGGACGGTGACCAACAACGGCGTGCTCGATCCTGAGATTAAGCGGCACTATATGCGCATTCGGCCTCCGGAGTGCGGCGAGGCCTACGCACACGAAGAGTGTGGGAAAGAAATGATTCGGCTGCAGAACCGGCCACCGGGCACGCGGTATGAATTTGAGGCGCGTGAGATTATCGACGGGGGATTTCTGGAGTTGGTGCGGTATGGCGTGCGCAGGGCCGACGATCCGCTGGTTGTGGATTCGTTGAAAGTGGTCGACGCGATGCTAAAGCGCGATTTGCCGCAGGGGCCCGGCTGGTTGCGCTACAACTGGGATGGCTACGGGCAGCGGCCCGATGGAGGGCCTTATAAGGGATGGGGCCAGGGACGCGTGTGGCCGTTGCTGACCGGCGAACGTGCGCATTACGAACTGGCTGCGGGCAAGGACATTGGCCCAATGATCGAAACTTATGAGCGGTTCGCGACGTGTGGCAAATTGCTGCCGGAACAGGTGTGGGACGAGGCCGACCGTCCGGATCGAAGCCTGCGGATGGGGAAGCCGGCGGGTTCGGCGGTGCCGCTGGTGTGGGCTCATGCCGAATATCTGAAGCTGATGCGGTCGGCGACGGACGGCAAGGTCTTCGACCGCATCGAACCGGTGTATCAGCGGTATTGCGAGCCCGAGGGGCGCAAACGGCGCAGGAACGATATCGAGATTTACAGCCGCAGGCGGCCGATCCAGCGCATGGACGCCGGAAAGACGCTGCGCATCCTGGACGAAGGTCACTTTGATGTGGTTTGGTCGAGCGACAGCTGGAAGACGGTGAACAGGACGCCGAGCCGAGGGGTAGGAAGCGCGGGATTCAGCGCCGACATCACCCCGCCGGGCGGCTGTGAGCAAGTGGAATGGACCTTGAATTGGAAGGAGCGAGGTGCGGGACCAGATGCCTGGCTTGGATACAATATAAAAGTCAAGGTAGATGCGGCATAGAGCCGTTTTGGCCAGTCTGTTCGCACTTCAGTGAAAGGAATTCCGAAAGAAATATGGCATCCAGCATTGCTTCGCTCTCACTCGACCAGCTTTCGATCGACACCCTGCGCCTACTCGCCCTGGACGGCGTGGAGAAGGCCAAGAGCGGCCATCCGGGCGCGCCGTTGGGCTGCGCGCCGATTGCGTACCTGCTGTTTCACAAACTGATGAAGCACAACCCGGCACACTCGAAGTGGACGGACCGCGACCGTTTCGTGCTGTCGAATGGGCACGCGTCGATGCTGCTCTACGGATCATTGTTTTTGTCGGGCTACAAGATAACGCTGGATGACTTGAAGAGCTTCAGGACCTGGGGATCGAAGACGCCTGGCCATCCGGAGTACGGCTTGACCGACGGCGTGGAGGCGACAACCGGGCCCCTGGGCCAGGGATTCGCAATGTCCGTGGGCATGGCCATGGCGGAGAAGCATCTGGCAGCGGTGTACAACCGGCCGGGCTTCAATGTGGTCGATCATCACACGTACATGCTGTGCGGCGATGGCGACTTGATGGAAGGCATTTCGCACGAGGCGGCTTCGCTGGCCGGAACATTGAAGCTGGGCAAGCTGATCGCGCTCTACGACGACAACCTGATCTCGCTCGACGGGCCTACGAATTGGAGCTTCACCGAGGATGTGTACAAGCGCTTCGAAGCCTACGGTTGGCACGTGCAGCGCGTGGCGGACGGTAACGATTTGGACGGCATCGAAAAGGCGATTGGGGCAGCGAAGGCCGTTGAGGACAAGCCGTCGCTGATCGCGGTGCGCACGGTGATCGGGTACGGCAGCCCGCGGGCGGGCACCAACAAGGTACACGGCGAAGCCATGGGCCCGGCCGACGTGGCGGCGACGAAGAAATTCTTCGGGTTCCCTGAGGATCAGAGCTTTGTGATTCCCGACGATGCCGTGGCCAACTGGCGCGAGGCAGTGAAGCGCGGGGCCGAGCAGGAGTCCGAGTGGAAGAAGCTGTTTGATGGTTACAAGGCCGCGTTTCCCGAGTTAGCGGCGGAGTTCGAGCGAACCCAGTCGGGCGCGCTGAAGGCGGGTTGGGAGAAGTCGATCCCGAGCTTCGGAACCGAGAAGCAGATTGCGACGCGCAATGCCGGCCAGCAGGTGATGAACGCGATCTTCAACGATGTGCCGGAGCTGTTCGGCGGGGCCGCGGATTTGACGGCTTCGACGAAGACGATCTTCAAGAACACCGCGCATTTTGCCGAAGATCCGGCCGGACGCAACGTGTTCTTCGGCGTACGCGAGCTGGGCATGTGCGCGGCCGTGAACGGCATGGCGGTGCACGGCGGCGTCAGGCCTTTCGGGTCTACTTTCTTCGTGTTTTCCGATTACGCCAAGCCGGCGCTGCGCATCGCTGCCATTATGGAAGCGCCATCGCTGTTCGTCTTCACTCACGACTCGATCGGCGTCGGCGAGGATGGGCCGACGCACGAGCCCATCGAGCAGTTGATGGCGTTGCGCGCGGTTCCGCACATGGTGGACTTTCATCCGGCAGATGCCAACGAGACGGCGGCGGCGTGGCGGCTGGCTCTGGAACGCAAGGGTCCATGCTTCTTCGCGTTTACGCGGCAGGATGTGCCGGTGATCGACGTTAAAAATCGCGACATCTACGCGAGTGTGAGCAAGGGCGCTTATGTGCTCGAAGATGTTGCTAATCCGCAGGTGATTTTGATTGGAAGCGGCTCGGAGGTTTGGCCTGCGGTGGGTGCGGCCAAGCTGCTGGCGGGTGAGGGAATTCGCGCGCGCGTGGTCAGCTTCCCGAGCTGGAGACTCTTCGACGAGCAATCGGCGGAGTACAAGGCCAGCGTGTTGCCGGCGGGCGTGCCGAAACTGGCAGTTGAAGCCGGCGCGACGCTGGGGTGGTGGAAGTATGTGGGCTCGAACGGCGACGTCATCGGGCTCGATCGCTTCGGCGCTTCTGCACAGGGACCGATTGTGATGAAGGAACTTGGATTCACGCCGGAGAATGTGGCGGCGCGGGCGAAAAAGCTGGTGAAGTAGCGAAGTTAGCCGCGCTTCGCGCGTGTTAGCGGAGCTGGCGAAGTTAGTGACTGCGGTCGCCGGCGTGAGGCTTTTCGTAACACCGCTAACTCAGCTCCTGAAAGGATCAACATGAAACTTGTTATCGCTTCCGATCATGCGGGATTCTCACTTAAGGAAGAGCTGCGCGCGAGCTTGGCCAAGGCCGGCCATGAAGTTGTCGACCTGGGTGCGTATAAGGTCGAGCCGGAAGACGACTATCCCGACTTCGCCGTGAAGGTAGGCGAGGCCATCAAGGCGGGCGTGGCACAGCGCGGGATTCTCATCTGCGGGTCAGGGGTTGGAGTATGCGTGGCGGCGAACAAGATTCCCGGCATCCGCGCCGGCATCTGCCACGATGTGTACTCGGCGCACCAGGGTGTGGAGCACGACGACATGAACGTGTTGGTGTTGGGCGCAAGAATTATCGGCTCCGCGCTGGCAATCGATCTGGCGCACGCATATATTGGCGCCAAGTTCCAGGGGCAAGAAGGTCGGTTCGAACGGCGGTTCAAGAAGGTGAAGGCGATCGAGGCCAAGTATCAATGTGGGGATGGGTCGTCGAATCCAGCGTAAGAACGCCTGAAAAAGCTCGGGCTGGGCTGTTCATCAAAACAAAATCCGATAGGTATTTGATAGAGTTTAGGCCGTTGTTTTCTTTACTAATTCTTCGAGCGAGAACCCGGGAGAGACGCCGATGTTTCCCTTCGACGCAATCCTTTTCGATGTGGGTGGAGTGCTGCTAACCAACGGCTGGGACCACGCGGAGCGCGCGGCCGCGGTGGCGCACTTCGGGCTGGATAAGCCGGCGCTCGACGCCAGGCACTTCAAGGCGATGGGGCCCTGGGAGTGCGGCGAGATCGATGTCAACGAGTACTTGAATGCCACCGTGTTCTATGAGCCGCGCAGCTTTTCGCAAGACGAATTCCTGGCTTTCGTCTTCGCGCAGTCCCAGCCGCTGCCGAATGGCGCGTTACACATCCTTGCGGAGCTGGCCGCATCCAATCCGTGCATGATCGGCGCCCTGAACAACGAAGCGCGCGAGACGAATGACTACCGCTTTAGTCACTTCGGCCTGCGCCAGTATTTCAGGGTCGCGTTCAGTTCGTGTTACGTGGGACTACGCAAGCCGGACCTGGCGATATACCGCAGGGGGCTCGACATTCTGGGCTGCCCGCCGGAGCGCGTTCTCTTCATCGACGATCGCGAGGAAAACGTGGCCGGGGGTTTGGCGGCGGGAATGAAGGCGATCCGGTTTACAAACGGGAGTGCGCTGCGTAGCGAGTTGAGCAGCTTGGGAGTGCTTTAGGAACAGCTCCTAGCTGCTAGCTCCCAGCTGCTAGCTTGTTTGTGCGTGGACTCAGTGTCGTGCTAAGCCGGGGCCCAGCATCGGGACCCGGGGCACCCCTCGTTCCAGCGAAGCGAGAGCCCGTTCGGTTTTGAATCCCCTATTCATCGAGTATCGCGGAGGTTTTCATGCAGCTAGGACTGATTGGCCTGGGCAAGATGGGCGGCAACATGGCGGAGCGCCTGAAGCTTGGCGGGCACCAAGTGGTCGGCTTCGACTTCAACGCCGAAGCCGTGGCGAAGCTGACTTCGGCGGGCAATGTGGGCGTCAATTCTCTGGAGGCCCTCGTCGAAAACCTGAAAGGCCGGAGGGCGATTTGGATCATGGTGCCGCAGGGGCAGCCGGTCGATGACACCATTGCGAAGCTCGAACCGCTGCTCAATCCCGGCGACATTCTGATCGATGGCGGCAACTCGATGTACAAGGACTCGATGCGGCGCGCGAAGGAAGTGACCGCGAAGGGATTTCATTTTGTCGACGTGGGAACATCGGGCGGCGTGTGGGGACTGAAAGAGGGTTACAGCATGATGATCGGCGGCGACCCCGCTCCAGTGAAATATCTGCAGCCACTCTTCGAAACGCTGGCGCCGGCGAAGGATAAGGGCTGGGGACATGTGGGCCCGGCGGGCGCAGGACACTTTGTGAAGATGGTGCACAACGGCATTGAGTACGGCCTGATGCAGGCGTATGCCGAGGGGTTCACGGTGCTCGAGAAGAAGGATGAGATGCATCTGAACCTGCCGCAGATTGCGGAGATATGGCGCCATGGGAGCGTGGTGAGGAGCTGGCTGCTGGATCTGACGTCGGAAGCGCTGGCTGGCAATCCAACGCTCGATGGACTGCAGGCATACGTGGTGGACTCGGGTGAAGGCCGCTGGACTGTCTTTGAGGCGTTCGACCTGAATGTGTCCGCGCCGGTGATTACGGAGTCGGTGATCCGCCGCATCCGCTCGCGCGAAGAGAACAACTTCACCGACCGCATCTAGCCATCATGCGGAACGCATTCGGCGGGCACGCGGTGAAGAAGAGCGAGGGAATTGGGAATAGTGAGTAGGTGCGGATCAGTTCTTTCTTGCCTTGACCCCGTGACTCGCGCGGTCGAGAACCAGCCGCAGCAGATAGACAAAGACCAGAATATTGATAGTCAGCAGGCCCACGTGGAACCACGTGAGGCGGCGGATGATCTCCAGGATCTCCCAGGGAAGAAACGATGCGGTAATGGCGAGAGTGAGAAACTCGCCCCAGGCTTTTTCGAGATAAAGGCCGATGCCCTCGACGAGAGTGAGAGCCGCGTAGCAGTCAGCGAAAAGGCCGATACGGCGCAGCATGGGATCGTTGACGAGCGCAGCCTTTTCGAGGATGAAATTGACCAAGCGCGATTCCGGATTGAAACGCAGATGGCGGGCGAGAACGTCGATCTGGTCGGCGAGGTGCTTGTGGAGCAGGTGGTGCGCGCCCATCCCGATGGCGAAAAATAAAAGTGCATAGAGGAATTTGTAAATTGCGATCGCGACGAGCAACCGATTGTGGTTCTGCGGTCTGGAGCGGGCTGGAGAGCGGAAACGAGCCATAGCAGCTGGAGTGAATCTATGCTTTAAGGGTACATGATGCTGGTGAGTCGGCGGGTTAGCGAGTCAGCGCGATCCCACACTAAGACTCGACGCCGTGTCGAGCCTTAGCGTGGGGCACCCACAAAGCTGGGCTTACTTGCGGTTGATGCGCGCGTTTTCCAGAAGGATGTAAGGGTCGCCCGCTGCGGCTGTCACCGTAAAATCTTGCGCCGTCACAGTTGCGTCGCTCACGGTGATGCCCTTTTGCGCGGCGATCTCGACGTGGTCGAGCGTGACGGTGGTGATGGGGCTTTCGGGAAGGCCGATGATAATGCCGGCCTCCTTGGCGCCGGTAGCCTTGAGATTCGTGATGCGAATGTCGTGAAAGTGCGGCGTGAGACGCGTGACCGGCTGCGCGGCGTCGTGCTCGGGAATGCGTGGGTAGTACTCGGTGATCTGGATGGGCGTGCCCACGTCTTCCATGGTCAGGTCGCGGAAGTCGAAGTTGCCGATGTCGCCGCCGCGATCGCGATTGGACTTGATGCGCACGCCGTTGCCGGTGTCTTTGAAGTGAATGCGCGCGGCTCGGACACGCTGGACGCCGCCGGCAATCTCGCTGCCCATGGACATGCCGTGGCCGTGAAGAAATGTACAGTCGGTGATGGTGATGTCGGTCGATGGAGAATCGGGGCCAGGTGAGCCGGGCTGGCCGGATTTGATAGCGATGTTATCGTCGCCCACATCGATGGTCATGTGGGAGATGGTGACGTGGCTCGAGGAAAACGGATCGATGCCGTCGGTGTTAGGCGAGCGCGCCGGCGCCAGGATCTTGCCGTTGCGGATGACTACGTCGTCGGAGTAGTAGGGCACGACCTGCCACGATGCGGAGTTCTGGATGGTCATGTTGTCAATGAGGATGTGCTTGCAGTGGTCGAAGAGAACGAGGCGGGGACGCAGAGCGGCGGTGAAGTTGGGTGTGCCGCGATGGGCGTACACCGCGTCCCACCAAGGCTTGCCGTTGCCGTCGATGATGCCGCCGCCGCGGATGACGATGTGCTCGGCGTTGGTGGCGCTCACGAGCGGCTGCAGAGCGCGCTCGCGCAACTCCTCGACCTCAGGATAGTCGGCCTTGTCCTGGCTTCCCAGCAGGGTCGCGCCCGCGTCGACTTCGAGAGCGATGTGGCTCTTGAGCACGATGGGACCGGTGAGAAAAATTCCCGTCGCCAGGCGCACCGTGCCGCCGCCTTTGGCTGCGGCGCAGGCGTCGATGGCGTCCTGAATGGCCTTCGTATCTTTGGTAATGCCGTCGCCCTTGGCGCCGTAGGCAGTTACGTCGCACACACGAGCCGCATGAGCAAGAGTGCCACACATTCCAAGCGCTACTAAAAGAAACATGCCAATGCGCGAAACGGTTCGCGCGCTAATGAAATCGACCTGCTGTGCCATGGAGGGCCCCATTTCCTGAATGCGCGATCCGCGCAATATGCTTTGAATGCCTACGAAGGATGTTTGTATTATGACAGGGCAGGTGAGATCAACATGAATCTTCAGTCGAATTTCAGAGAGAAGCATTGCCGGATGCGCAGAATTACCGGCTTTAAGCACCTTGCGGGCCTCGTGCTGCTGGCGATGATGGCCTCTCCGCTGAAGTCGCAGATGACCGATGCGACGGCGAAGCAACTGCGCGAGAAGATTCGCGCGGCGTTGTTTGTTCCCAACCCTTTGCCGGCACTGGATGCGAAAAACTACGGAAGCTTTTCGCCGGAACCGGGAGTTGTGGTGGAGCGCGTGACGTACGCGACGGAGTACGGACTGCGTGTGCCGGCGATTGTCTACCGGCCGGAGAAGATTCATGGCAGGATTCCGGGAATCGTGGTGGTGAACGGTCACGGCGCCGACAAGACGAGTTGGTACTCGTGGTACACGGGCGTGGAATACGCGCGTGCAGGGGCCATGGTGCTGACCTACGACCCGATTGGCGAGGGCGAGCGCAACGACGATCACAAGGACGGAACTGGCGAGCACGATAAGATCATCGACGTGCCGGGCGTGCCGCAGCGCATGGGCGGCCAGATGGTCACGGACGTGATGCAGGCGGTTTCGTATCTCCGCAGCCGGCCTGAAGTGGACGCGCGGCGCATCGGCGTGATGGGATTTTCGATGGGCTCGTTTGTGGTTTCGATCGCGGGCGCAGTGGACGATCGCATTCATGCAGTATTGCTCACAGGCGGCGGCGATCTGGATGGGCCGGGCGGATATTGGGATTCAAGCCACGCGGTGATGTGCCAGGCCGGTCCATATCATGCGCTGGAATTTCTCGGCGACCGGCCAGCGGTTTTGTTTGCATTGCAAGCCAAGCGAGGGCCGACGTTCATGTTTAACGGGACGAACGACACGGTGATCGCGATTCCGACGCATCCGCCGGATTTCTTTGACGATTTACGCAAGCGGGTCATCGCCGTGAACGGGTCGAACAAGAATGTGTTTACGACATACTTCGATCAGGGAGCCAGTCATCGGCCGGGGTGGGTGACGAAGATCGCGGCCCAGTGGCTGGCGGACAATCTGCATTTTGCCAACTGGAAGAGCGGGCAAATTGCGGGTTTGCCGACGATCCGGATTGGCGACTGGGCGAAGAAGAACGACGTCGAGTTCAACAAGAGCGCGCAGCGCGAGGACCGCGACGCGGGACTGGTGGCGATCGATGTGAATGTGCCGAAGCTGACGCCGGAGCAACTGAGCGTGCTGCCCAGGGCGGAGTGGGAGAAGCAGCGCGAAGAGTTTGTCTACTCGACGTGGGCGCGTGACGCGATTGCGGACGTGGAGAAGAGCAAAGGCAGCGGAGCTAGCGGAATTAGAACGATCCAACCGTAGAGTGGTGCGACTGCGCTAAGTTTTGGCCTTTAACTCCGCTAACTCCGCTTGTCTTATCGCTTCAGGTGCAGAAGCGAATTGCGGTCCAGCGGTTCGCCGTCGAGGATGATGGCGGAGATGCGGCGAGCGTTCCAGATGTTGGCGGCGGGATCGCCGTCGACGACGAGGATGTCGGCGCGGCGGCCGGCGGCGATGAGGCCGAGTTCGCTCCATCCGAATTGCAGGGCGTAGTTGTTGGTGGCGGCGGCAAGGGCCTCGCGCGACGAGAGACCAAGACGGACGAGAAGCTCAAGCTCCGTGTGCAGCGAGATGCCGGGCAGGGTGCCCATGGAGTCGGCTCCGGATGCGGCCAGGTAGTGAGGTAGAGCCGCGAAGATGACCTGGTTGATGCGCCAGAAACGGAGTGCCGTGAGCCCGGCCTTCTTTTGTAAATCTTCTTCCATCCAGCGCTGCCCTGTGGCGGGTAGATGATGCGCCCAGGAGGGAAGCGGGTACAGCATGTCGCCGGTGGCGGGGTCGGAAGGGTGAAACATGCGGCCGGGATCGAGGAGAACCGCGGCCGGTTCCTTCCACAGATTGCGATGCCCGGGCAGGTTGACGTAATAGAGGCTGAACATGGGCATGAGAGCGGCGCGATGCGCGGCGAGGAAGCGCGCGTAGTTGCGCAGGCGCAGATCGGTGAGCGAAACGTGCTCGGAGTAGTCGTAGGCGGTGATGGCTGCCGAGCCGTCGGGATCGTCGACGAGCGGGCGTTGCAGTTCGTCGGGAATCACGCCGAGAACGTAGCGGTCCATCTGGGGAAGTGCGTCGACGCCCGCCTCCACGCCGACGCGATACGGGGTGGCGACAAAGCTGCCGTAAGCAACGAGGCCCATGTCATGGGCGCGGGCGATGATCCATTGCGAATTGGCGGCGGTGAGATGAGGCGTTAGCAGCAGCACGCGCGTGCCGAGATGCGCTGTGTCGACCATTTGCCGGGCCGTATCCTGTGGGCTGAGTTCGGTCGGATGCGGACCTTCGCGCAACTTCGAAACCCACTCCGGCTGACGCGCCAGCAGGCTCCAGTCGTCGGTGACGCCGATGGTGTCTATGGGATAGATGTGCGGTGTAGGGTGGGCGGCCCAGTCGATGAAGCCGCGTTGATCGTCGGCGCGGGCGACCACCGTGGTAACGCCCATATAAAGATCTGTGTTGGCCTGGGCCTGCGAGTTCATGCCTGCGTAGCCGTCGACGAGGCCGGGGATCAGAAACTTTCCGGTGCAATCGACGATACGCGCGCCTTTGGGGACGGGCACCTGGCTGCGCGGGCCAACCTCAGTGATCTTGCCTTCCTGAATGACCACGATGGAGTCGGGAACATCGCGGGCCGAATGACCCCAGTTGGACACGTCCACGACGGTGCCCCCGGTAAGAACCAGCGGCGCCGCCGGCTCGACCTGCGGATGGGCCGCGACGGGCGCGAAAGCTGCTACACAGATAAGTACCGCAAGAAGACAATACGTTCGCATGGAAAAATCAATCTGTTGAGGATTGTCGCACAGGGGGCCGCTCCAGGCGCTCCGATGGGTGTATTTGACCGGCCCGGGATTCGGCTCGATAATGGCAAGCAACCTCAAACGTGCTCTCGTTGGCACTTTGCTGATGCCGGGCTGCGTGTCTCATGTGTCAACTGTCGGTTCGAGGTAGGTGCTCGTCTTGCCGCAATTGGTGGTCCATGACCGGCCAAGCAAAGAAGCGCCAGCTGCGCAGTTGCGCGCCTCGACGCAAGCTCAGCTGCACCGCGCACTGCTGGCGCTCGGCCGCAAAGGCGCGCTAAGCCTGATTCTCGCCCTTGTCGCAGGTCTTGCGTTGCGCTTCATCTGGGTGGCCTTTTATCAGGACTTCGATGGCGACAGTCAGGTATACGCCACCATCGCCAAGAACCTCCTCGTGCATCACGCCTACGCCCTCGACAATCCCTTCCATCTCACCTTGATTCGCATGCCGGGTTATCCGTTATTCATGGCCGTGGTTTTCTCGATCTTCGGGATGAAGAACTACAACGCGGTCTGCTGGGTTCAGTCGTTTATCGACATGGGCACGTGCTTGCTGCTGGCCGGATTTGTCCGCGATCATGTTTCGCGCCGCGCCGCTCTGGTCACGTTGTGGATTGCCTGTCTTTGCCCCTTCACTGCCAACTACACGGCGATTCCCATGACGGAATGCTTGTCGATTTTCTTTGTTGCGTTGGGAATGTTCGCGGCCGGAAGGCTGGTGTATGCGATCAACGCGCGCGCAGGGTGGAGTTGGGTTTGGCTGCTGCTTACGGTTGCGGCGCTCATTAGTTCGCCAGGGATGCGGCCCGACGGCACGCTACTGGCAGCAGCCATTGTTCCCGGCATCTGGTGGTATACGCGGAAATCCAGCTCCAGGGCGGGTCTGTGCACGGCTCTCGCTTGCGGCCTGCTGACGATTCTTCCGCTTGTGCCGTGGACGATTCGCAATTACCTCGTCGATCACGTTTTCCAGCCGCTAGCGCCGCGCTCGGCCCTGGACCCGATCGAGACTTCGGTTGAAGGTTTCAATCGCTGGACTACCACGTGGGAGATCGATTACGTCTCACTGGGAGAAATCTGGTGGCGCGGCGACGACTTGACGCTCGACATCGGGCTGCTGCCCTCGCGCGCCTTCGATTCCAAAGAAGAATACCGGCAGACGGCAAACCTTATTGCGGACTACAACGATGAGTGCACGATTACTCCGGAACTGGACACGCGCTTTGCAGCATTGGCGGAGCAACGCAGCCGACGGCATCCTTTGCGGCAATACATTGAGCTTCCGTTCTTACGCCTGGCCGACATGTGGTTCAGGCCCCGTATCGAATATCTGAACGACCGCCTGCCCGAGCGCTGGTGGGAATGGAGCAAGCACCCGTCGCAAACCATCCTTGCCGCAGCTTACGGGCTGCTCAATTTATCTTTGCTGATCGCTGCTGCCGTGGGCTTTGCCCGCCGACGGGTTCCCTTCCAGGCGATGCTGCTGGCTTATGTGCTGCTGCGATGCATGGTACTGTTCGTGATGCCGAATGCCGAGCCGCGGTACACGCTGGAGGCGTTTCCGATGCTGATGGTCGCGGCGGCGGTTGCGTTGAGCGGGCGGAGCGGGAAAGTGAACGAGCAAGTCAGCGAGTCGGCGAGTTAGCAAGTCAACCAGTCAGCCGAGCGATCAGCTTGCCACCAGCGTCGCGCGGCGGCGGCTCGCCAACAACGGGAGCAGCTGCGCGTAGGCTGCTTCCACGCTGAGGCCGTAGCGGGCGCGGAGCTCGTCGACTTTGCCGTGTTCGATGAACTGGTCGGGCCAGCCGATGCGCACCACCGGAACCGCATGGCCCATCTCTTCGAGCGCTTCAACCACTGCAGTGCCGAAGCCGCCCATCTTCACATGATCTTCAAAAGTAACAAACGCGGCGACGCGCTTGGCGTAGCGCTCCAGCATCTCGCGATCGATGGGCTTGATGAAGCGGGGATTGATCATTGCGGCGGAATAACCGTCGCGTCGGAGTGTCGTGGCAAGCTCCTTGGCGAGCGAGATCATGGGGCCGAGGCCGAGGATGGCAACATCGGAGCCGTCGGCGAGGACTTCAGCCTTGCCGATGGGAAGGATTTGCGGCTCGGGCTTGCGCTGGACGCCGGCCACCGCGCCGCGCGGATAGCGGATGGCGCTTGGACCCGGAAGCTCGAGCGCGGTCTTGAGCATGTCGGCCAGCTCGTCTTCGTCTTTGGGTGACATGAGCACGATCTCGGGAATGCCGCGTAGGTAGGCGATGTCGAAAAGACCATGATGGGTGGGGCCGTCGTCGCCGGAAAGCCCGGCCCGGTCCATCGAGAAAAGAACGGGGAGCTTCTGCAGGCAGACGTCGTGGACGATGGGATCGAAGGCGCGCTGCAAAAAAGTGGAGTAGATGGCGCAGACCGGACGGTAGCCGCGCGTGGCCATGCCTGCAGCGAAGACCACGGCGTGCTCCTCAGCGATGCCCACGTCGAAGTAGCGCTTCGGGTGATGCGGGCGGAAGTGATCGAGGCCCGTGCCGTTGGGCATGGCCGCCGTGATGGCGACGATGCGCTCGTTCTTTGTGGCCAGATCGGCGAGGGTTTTGCCAAAAACTTCAGAGTAGGTGGTTGAGCCGTCGGGCGTCTGGCCGGTTTCAGGATCGTAGGGGCCAAGGCCGTGGAATTTCTTTTGCCCGTCGAGCGCCGGCTGAAAGCCGCGGCCTTTTTGCGTAAGCACGTGCAGCAGTACCGGATGCTCAAGAGTCTTGAGGAACTTGAAGGTCTCGATGAGCAGCGGAATGTTGTGGCCGTCGATGGGGCCGAAGTAGTCGAGGCCGAACTCCTCAAAAAGAATGGAAGGCCACAACATGCTTTTGGCGGCCTCTTCGGCGCGGCGCATCACCTTGACGGCGGTTTTGCCGCCGAAGCGCTCGACGAGATGCGTGGCCTTGTCGTGCAGTTGCTGGTAATGCTCGTTGGTGACGATGCGATGGAAGTAGCGCGCCACTGCGCCCACGTTGCGGTCGATGGACCACTCGTTGTCATTGAGGACGACGATCATGCGCCGGGTTTGCGAAGCGATGTTGTTCATGGCTTCGAAGGTGACACCGTTGGTGAAGGCGGCGTCTCCAGCGATGGCGATCACGTTTTCGTGCCCTCCCGCCAGGTCGCGCGCCACCGCCATCCCGAGAGCAGCGGAAAGCGCGGTGCCGGCGTGGCCCGCGCCGTAGCAATCGTGCTCGCTCTCGGTGCGCAGCATAAAGCCGTTCAAGCCGCCGGGCTGGCGGATGGTCTCAAAACGCTCGCGACGGCCGGTGAGGATCTTGTGGATGTAGGCTTGGTGACTCACGTCGAAGAGGATCTTGTCCTCGGGCGTCGAGAAAACCGCATGGATGGCCAGGGTGAGTTCGACCACGCCGAGATTGGGGCCCAGATGGCCGCCTGTCTTCGAGAGGGTCTGGACGAGGAAGTCGCGAATCTCCTGCGCGAGTTCGGTTAGCTGCGCGAAATTGAGGCGTTTGACATCGGCGGGAGATTGGATCGACTCCAGCAAAGTTCCCATGTTGTTCCTTTTTCCCGGGGGGAAATGACCGGGCGTCCAGAGAAAGTTTCCCCTGTGCGAAAAAGCCCCCTGCACGGGGGTCTTTGTTTCAGCTCGCACCTCTTCTTAGTAGTATACGCGGGCCTGAGATCGGTCCTCAGCGCTGAGCCGCGGTTGTGTAGATCGATTCAAATTACCTAAGTACTACAACTTGGCTATCACGATTCCTCTCTACTGCCGATTAATGGACAGGAGCGATTCTATCTGTGTCTGTGTGGCTGACATGATGGATTGGAGTCGGATCGCGAATGTGGTGACGGCTGCGCTATTACTGTGCGCGTTCGCCTCCCTGGATCGCCGTAGTCCTACGCCTTCCTCCCGATTATGGCTGGCGGGTTGGTTGATGATTATGCTGCACTTCATAGCCGCCATCTTTCAAACCATACTAGGAATCTGGGGTCAGTTGGCGTTTATCGTGCAGATGGCTTTGTTTGCCGGAGCAGGATTTTTGTTTATCTACGCCGCAATTCCCGACCGCAGGCAGGCTTCTTACCGCTGGATGCTCGGTTCCCTGATGGCCGCCAGCACGTTCTACATTGCGGTTGTGCATCTGGCTCCCGGTGCACATTGGATGCTGGCTGCGTCCGCTGCCTTGCTGGGTCTCTGCCCGCTGACGGTCACACTCTTATCGGGCCGCCGCGTCAATCACCCGCTTCGCTGGATTCTTGTGCTGATTTACGGCGCTCTCTCCATCTTCCTCTTGAGCCTTCAGAACTGGCCGGGAAATAGTCGTCTAAGCTACTCCGAAATTGCCCGTCATGCCATCCTGTTCGCGGTCTATTTCAGTTGTTTCGTTTTTGTTTTTTATACGTATCGCCGCGCCACCGCCGGAGCCTTCATCACTATTACCGGATTCTTCTGCTGGGCGACGAGCAATGTAGTGACATCGCTGATCGTCTTGTATCTGCCTCAGGTTCATATCGAAAATGAAGTCTGGGATCTGCCCAAATTCATAGTCGCCTCGGGTATGCTGCTGATCCTGCTCGAAGACCAGATCGAACACAACAAGTTCCTCGCGCTCCATGATGCGTTGACTGGATTGCCGAACCGCCGCCTGTTTCAGGATCGTCTTTCCTGTGCCCTGGACCGCGCCCACAGAACCAACGCGCAAACGGCGCTTTTGGTCATCGATCTGGATCGTTTCAAGCAGGTAAACGACACTATGGGGCATCACGCGGGGGATTTACTGCTGGCGCGTGTTGGAGCTATTTTGTCCGGACGGGTGCGCCGTTCCGACACTGTCGCGCGAACCGGGGGCGATGAGTTTTCCATTGTTCTGGAGGAGCCTACCAGCCGCGATGAGGCCATTCAAGTCGGCAAGATGCTGGCTCGACTCCTCAGCGAACCGATGCAACTGGAAACTTATACGGTGCGGACCAGCGCCAGCATCGGCATTGCGATCTTCCCGGAAGACGCTTCCGACATGCAGTCGTTGTGTGTCGCGGCTGACCTGCGAATGTACGAGGATAAGCATGGAACTCCATTAATCGGAACTGCGCTCCCGGCGCCTGGGCTGGCAGATTTCGGTTTGCAGGCGGCAAGATAACAGCCTTGCGCGGTTTCAACGACCATACGGAGTCAACTTTGACTCCGGTATGGTCCGGAGGCAGTCGAACTGCTCTATACTTGTGCCGCGATGAGAAGCGTCGACTGCGCGATGCGAAAATGGGCGACTCTGGTGCTTTTGGCGGGCTCGGCGTGGCCGGCGATGGCAGCCAAAAACGTGAATGTGGGGCAGTTGGAACAGTTGCTCTACACGCTTCGTGCCAAGCCCGATGGCAAGGTGGCCGCGGAGCTTTCGGACCTTGAGCTTACGGAGCGAGTGAGCCCGGCGCGGCTGGCGCACTGGGAGGCGGATTTTCCCGGGAGCCGCGCTCATGAGGCCCTGATCAAACTGGCCGATCTCGCCGCTTTCCTCGATCCTCCTGCTTCGGACGTCGTTCCCATTCCTGCGCCGGACAGCGGGACCCAGGATCGCATGCTCGAGTTGGCCTTGGAATACGTGAAAACCACGATCACGCGGCTGCCCAACTTCCTGGCCACGCGCGCCACCACGCATTTTGAGGACACGCCTTCGTCGCAGAGGATTTACGTTGGAGCGCCCGGGGCCATGGGATCGGGTTCGCGCGGCATGCGAACGTCGGAGATCACCGTCAGCGACAGCGAATACAAATCTCTGCACAGCACAGGTTCGTCCAGCACCACGGTCACTTACCGGGACGGCTCCGAGGTGCACGGCAACGATGCGGCGAAGAGCAAGAACCAAAGCAAGCCGCCCGCGGCGCTGACGACCGTGGGCGAGTTTGGTCCCATTCTCGCTGTGGTGATGGGCGACGCCCTGCGCAGCGAAGTGATGTGGCAACGATGGGAAAAGGGTGCGAGCGACTCGGTGGCGGTGTTTCGTTATGCCGTGCCCGCGGAGCAGTCGAACTTTATGGTGGGGATTCCAGCTGGTGACAAGATCGAGGAGGTCTACCCCAGCTACCATGGGGAGATTGCCATCGATCCGGCGACAGGGGCGATTCTGCGCATCAGCGTGGTGGCGGAGTTGACGCCGCCGTACCAGGCGATGCAGACGGCGAACGTGGTGGAGTATGCGCCGGTGACGATTGGCGAGCAGAGCTACATTTGTCCGGTGCACGGCGTGGCGTTCTCCCGGGTTCCGGTAGGCCAACGCGCGGGGGCGCAGCAGGAGTCGGCGGTCAATATGCAAACGCAACTGAACGATGTGGTTTTTACGCAATATCACGTGTTCGGCGCGAAAGCGCGGATTGTGACGAACGGGAGCGAAGACAGCAATGTGCCGGCGAGCGCCGCACCTCAAGGCTCCACGAACGCGACGCCTGCGCCACCAAAACCGTAGCGGCGAAGGAAACGCGCGGTCTGCCCAATGCGCAGGTTCGCGCTTCTGAATCGAATAAAATCGGGGCAGAGCCAACAAATGCGAACTTTGGTTTTGATTTGCGCCCTCGCGCTACCGGCGATTGCTCAGCCGCCGAACTTGCGCTTGCCCGCCGAATCAGCGGGTATTGATGCGATTGTTCGCACCCTGATCTCCGCGTTCGATCAGGCCGACATCGTCGCCTTGGGCGAGGCGCACGGGCGCTTTAGTCAGGAGTCCGATTTGCGCATCGCTTTGGTGCGCAATCCCGACTTCGCAAAGAAGGTGCGCTTCATCGTGGTGGAGTTCGCGAGCACCACGGAGCAGCCGACCCTTGACCGTTACATTCGCGGCGAGAACGTATCTCCGGAACAATTGGCGCAAGTCTGGAAAACTACAACCCAGGCGCCCAACGGAATCTGGGACCGACCGATTTACCCAGCGTTTTTCGCTGCCGTTCGCGACGTTAATTTGAGGCTGCCTGTCGATAAGCAAATTCGCGTTCTCGGTGCCGACCCAGGACCAGGCGACAACCGCAGCCGTGAGACCGCAGCCGTCGCTGTGATCAAGGAGCAGGTGCTGGAGAAACATGGGAAAGCCCTGGTGATATACGGGGCCGCGCACTTCTATCGAACGTTATCCAAGGATTACCTTGCTAGCATGGGTGGAGATATCGGGATCGCGAGGACTCTCGAAATCGATGATCCCGGCCGAACCTTCGTGGTGATTCCGGTGGGCTGGCTCGATCGTCCGCGTCCGGTCGTTGTGGACATTGCTCCCGACTATCAAAAGTTCGACCACGCTTTGAAAACACAGGCCCGTCCGGTGCTGGTGCCGCTCAATCGATTGCCCTTTCGGGATTTGAGCGTAGAGGAATTCCTCGGCCGTACCGTGACGACCTGCCGCGGCCCTAGTGGCTGCGTGAGTGCGTTCAAGGGAAGCACCCTTACGCTTGCCCAGATGGCTGACGCGTGTATTTATTTTGGCGGCAACGCTGACGTTGAGACGAGAGTGAAACCAATTCCATAGTTGTAGGATGAGCCTGAGACAGTTCGCTCCGGCGGGAGGAAAGAATGCGGAATCTTTTTAAATCTTTGATCTTGATTGCGGGCTTGGCCGCGACCACAACGTGGGCGCAGCTGCCGGAGCCGGGAGCGACCCAGGCGGCTCCAAATCCGCTTACCGATGCCACCATGAAGCCGGGCAAGATGGTGCTCTACGACCTTGAGGCGCGTTTTGCCAAGGATGTGCTGGAGCGGGGAGGCGCGGGCTTTGCCGACTGGTTTGCCGACGACGGTGTGGCACTGGGCAACGGGGCGGCGCCGCTGATCGGAAAGGTGGCCATTGCCAAATCGGCCAACTGGTTGCCCAAGGACTACCAGCTCACCTGGACGCCGACCGACGCCATGATGGGGCCCTCCGGCGATATGGGCTACACGTGGGGTCATTTCGAGGGGCGCAGCAAAGACGCTAACGGGAATCCCGTGCTCACCGGCGGGCGTTACATCACCATGTGGCGCAAGCAGCCAGACGGCACCTGGAAGGTGGTGCTGGACGCCGGGGCGAGCGAGCCGCCGGATGCAGGAGATTGCTGCAAACTGCCGGGACATTGAGGAGAAGGGACCAAGCCACCCCAGCGGACAAAAGTCGCCCGCCGGGAGCCCGGCAGGGAACAAGAAAACAGGGAATCGGGATTAGGAAAGACTAGATAGTGTCTGACGAATCGAAAATACGCAGGTTCGCGCTGGAAAAACTCCCCTAAGGGGTTAAAACCCACCTATTTGAGGTGCCTCTTCGACGCGGCTGAAGCTGCGCCCTGATACAAACTCCGACAGCAAGAATTCGTCAGACACTGCATAATCCGCAGCGCGACAACTCTACACCGGATGCTGAGAGGCGATCACTGCTGCCTACCCTCTGCTCTCCTCGCGAAGCTACACGCATCTAAATGTTAGCGGCCGATCTTCTGTGGAGGCCGTGGGGGCGGGGGATAGTAACCAGGCACAAGTGCCCATGGTAATCATCGCAGTACCTGACGTGCAAACACTGCGGGTACTTCGGTGGTAATCCATTGGTGCGCAACTGCCTACTTCTGTCACGTCGTTGCCTATTTTGGGGAAGAGAGATTGTTCTCAATCTTCCCCATACTGACAATGGGGTGCGTGTATTCATGTGCGCGGTACTCGGTTTCCAAACCGGTGAGAACCAGGACGTCGGAGTGCGGGCGGAGCTAAGTATTTTCGACCGCAATTCCGATCCTGGGCTAGACGAGCTGACTGAGCTTGCCGCGGTCCTGTGCAACGCCGACTATGCCTACCTGGGCCGACTGGATTACAACCGGCTCTGGTTCCGATCCCGCTACGGGTTTCGCGCAGCTGAGCAGCCGCGCGCGGTGACGGCCTGCCAATGGATGCTGGAACGGGGTGAGCCGCTGCTGATTGCGAATGCCGGCCAGGAACAGCGCTTCCCGCCTCCCGGTATTCCGCTGCCCAACGCTCAGCCCTGTCTTTCCTACGCCGGAGTTCCTCTCCTCTCCGGAGAGCAAGAGATCATCGGCACACTGGCGGTGCTGGCGCGCAGCGCAGACCAATTCAGGGCGGAGCACCTGACGCTTCTGGAAACTCTGGGACGGCAAGTGGTAACGCGGCTGGAGCTTTACGACCGCATTCGCCTGCAGGAACAGGCGCAGCGACGGCAGCAGCAGGCCGAGCGGGCGCTGGCAGTCGAACGCTGCTTTGTGGCCGCCACGCTGGATTCCATTCCCGCGCTGGTAACGGTGCTGGATACGGCGGGCCGCCTGTTGCGCATGAACAATCCTTGCTCGCAGCTTACGGGCTTGAGCCTGGCGCATGGTATCGGGCGGCCGTTTGTGGAAGAGTTTCTGGAGGAGAGCGACCGCGCATGGGCCGCGAGTAAGCTGCGCGATGCCTTGGCGGGCCAGGTGAGCGGACCCCATGAGACCGCGTGGCAGACGGTACACGGCCGCTCGCGGCGCGTGAGTTGGACGCTGCGTCCATTGCAGGGACCGAGCGGCGAAATCCAATACCTGATCGTGAGCGGGCAGGACGTTACCGACCAGCGTGAGATGGAGAAAGCGCTGCTCTCGAACGAGGCCCGCTATCGCGAGATGGTTGAGAACAGCCTGGGTTTTGTCTTTACCTGTTCGATGGAGGGCAGGCTGAACTCGCTGAACGCGTTTACCGCTGAGACCCTTGGACTTCGGCCTGTAGACCTCGTGGGGCGCAAGGTGACTGAACTGATGGACGCGGTGGGAGTGGCCACTTTCCACGACTGCCTGAACACGGTGGACACCGGCGAGGAGTGGCAGGGGTCTCTGCTGTTGCGGCGCAGTGACGGCGTGTACCGGCGCATCGCGGTGCGCAGCCGGGGCATGCAAATGGCCGGAGAACGATGGCTGGTGATCGTGCATGGCATGGACGTAACCGAGCAGTACGAGGCCGAGGGGGCGCTGCGCCTGGCCACACATCAGCGCGAACTGATTCTGCAATCGGTGGGCGACGGCATCTTCGGCATCGACCTGGACGGCAAGGTGACATTCATCAACGAAGCCGGCGCGCGGATGCTGGGATACATGCCGACGCAATTGGCGGGACAAGACTTGCACGAACTTATCCACCACAGCCACGCCGACGGAACGCTGCATTCGCGTTCCAGCAGCCCGATTCTGCAGGCATTACGCCGCGCGGATCCGATCTACATGCGCGACGAAGTGTTCTGGCGGCGAAACGGCACGCCGATCCATGTGGAGTACAGCGCCAACCCGCTTGTGGAAGAGGGGCGAACTTCAGGCATGGTGGTGGCTTTTCAGGACGTGAGCGAGAGACGGCGCCTGGAACGCATGAAAGACGAGTTCATCTCCTCGGTGAGCCACGAGTTGCGCACGCCGCTCACCTCGCTGCGCGCGTCCCTGGGATTGGTTCAGTCAGGCTCGCTCGATAAACGGCCGGAAAAGCAGCGCCAGATGATGGACATGGCGATCTCCAACAGCGACCGGCTCATTCGGCTGGTGAACGACATCCTTGACTTCGACGGCGCGGAAAAGCGGCGCTTGCCGGTGAACCGTGAGCCGGTGGAGGCCATCGACCTGCTGCGCCGCGCTGCTGGCGGGGCGCACGGCGCGGCGGCGCAGGCGCGCATGGACTTCCAGATCGATTCCAAGGCGTCGCCCGCCTTTGTCGATCCGGGGCGATTGATGCAGGTGCTGAACGAACTGGTGACGAACGCCATCAAGTTCTCGCCGCCGGACACGACCATCGCGTTGAGCGCATTTGATGTGGACGACAACAGAGCCACGGCCGGCGGGAAAGAAGTGTGCTTTACTGTTGCCGATCAGGGGCGCGGCATTGCGCCGGAAAAACTGGGGCGCATCTTCGAGCCGTTCCAGCAGGGCGACTCCTCGGATTCGCGGGCGCTGGGCGGGACCGGCCTGGGCTTGGCGCTCTGCCGCAGCATCGTGCAGCAGCACGGCGGCCGCATCTGGGCCGAAAGCGAAGTGGGCAAGGGAAGCCGCTTCCTGTTTACGGTGCCCGCGGCGCAAAGGCAGGGAACAGGGAGTGGGGAATAGATCGTCGTGCGCTGTCCTCGACAACGAGAGATGTTCATGCGATTGCTCTGCCTTGATTCGCGACCATAGATGCGGAGCTTTTGCATTTGGCCTCGGCGCGCCATGAGACACTGGCATCGGCGGCGTTCCCCTGCATTGAATTCACTGCCGCCGGTCAATTATTCATGGGCGTTTATACGCGCTTTTCCAATCTGCTATTCGGGCGGCCGCTGGCTACCAGCGAGGAGCGCGCGGAGCATATTGGCCCCTTGGCGGGAATTCCCGTCTTCGGGCTGGACGCGCTGAGCTCGGCTGCGTACGGACCTGAAGCTGCTCTCACGCTGTTGATTCCTCTGGGCCTGTTGGGCGTGAAGTACATTGTGCCCGTGAGCACGGCGATTGTGATCCTGCTCGGGATCGTCTACTTCAGCTACCGGCAAACCATCGAGGCATACCCGCGCGGCGGCGGCTCCTACACCGTGGCCAGCCAGAACCTGGGCGAAGGAGCGGGCCTGCTGGCTGCTGCGGCGCTGATGATCGATTACATCCTCACCGCTGCAGTGGGCATCTCCGCGGGCGTGGGCGCATTGATCTCCGCCGTGCCCTCATTGCAGCCGCACACGCTTCTGCTGTGCCTGAGCGTGCTGGCTATTCTGACCATCGTGAATATGCGCGGCGTGCACGACACGGGCGTGGTCTTCATGATTCCGACATATCTCTTCACGGCGACGCTGCTGATCGTAATTGCCGTGGGCGGATGGCAAACAGTGCAAGCCGCGGGACATCCGCATCCGCTGACGCCCATGCCCGCGTTGCCGCCCGTGACCGCGGCGTTGAGCTGGTGGTTGCTGCTGAAGGTCTTTTCTTCGGGATGCACGGCCATGACCGGCGTGGAAGCGGTGAGCAACGGCGTGATGGCCTTCCGCGATCCTACGAGCAAGAACGCCAAGGTGACGCTGACCATCATCATTGCCCTGCTGGCGATTCTGCTGCTGGGGATCGCGCTCTTATGCCGCGCCTACGGAGTTGCGGCCACCGATCCGGGCGGCTCGGGATACGAGAGCGTGCTCTCGATGCTGACCCGCGCGGTGATGGGACACGGCTGGTTTTATTACCTGACCATCGGCTCGGTGCTGCTGGTACTGGCCCTCTCGGCCAATACCGCGTTCGCTGATTTTCCGCGGCTCACGCGCGCCATTGCGTTGGACGACTATATGCCGCACGTTTTTTTGATCCGTGGGCGGCGTCTGCTCTACTCGTGGGGCATTTACATACTCGTCGTGCTTACGGCGCTGCTGCTGATTGTGTTCGGCGGCGTGACGGACCGGCTGATTCCGCTCTACGCGATCGGCGCGTTTACGGCGTTCACGCTTTCGCAAGCGGGCATGGTGATGCACTGGAAGCGAGAGGGAAAATCTCCCTTTCGCATGAGCGTCAACGCATTGGGCGCCGTGGCCACAGGTATCACCGCAGTGGTTGTGCTCGTCGCCAAGTTTGCCGCGGGCGCCTGGATCACAGTGCTGCTGGTTGCGGTAATGATCCTATTCATGCGCGTGGTGAATCGGCATTACCGACATGTAAACAGCGAAATCGATCTGGACCGGCCCTTTAGTCCCGCCGAGGTAAGCGAGCCGATCCTTATCGTGCCCTTGGACCGCTGGAGCAGGATCAGCGAGAAGGCTCTCTCCTTCGCATTGTCGATGTCTCACGATATTCGCTGCGTGCACGTGCGCACCAGCGACGATCCCGACCCGTTTTGCGACGAGTGGGACAAGGACATCGTGACGCCGCTCAAGACTGCGGGAAAATGCATTCCAAAGCTAATTACGCTCAAGTCGCCCTACCGCTACATCCTGCAGCCGATTGTCGATTATGTGCTCGATGTGGAGCGCCAGAGCCAGACCTGCAAGGTCTGCGTGCTGATTCCGGAGCTAATCGTGCGCCATTGGTGGGATGGCATGCTGCACAATCGCCGCTCCGATCTGCTGAAGGTGATGCTACTGATGCGCGGCAATCGACGCATCGTCGTCATCAACATCCCCTGGTATCTGGAATACGACTGATTCGCGGCCGCGATCCATTGCCGTGCTACCTTTCGGGCTACGCAACCGTCCCAAGGAGGAAGGCTCCGAAGAGGGCGTCTTTTGCGGTTCCGCGGGCGGGGATTTTCCTGCCTCGATGGGCTTCGTGAATGGCGGGGGTAGAGGGTAGTCTAAGTAGGTACCGGAAACCTGCCGGAAGATGCCAGCCGTGGAGCGAATTCCGGGCGGCGACAGGTTTGTGTTCCGGCAAAGCCAGAGTTCGTGATTTCAGTTTGAGATCTTCGAAGATCGCTGCTCCCTGCTAGTCGCATCGACTCTGCTATTGTGGCTTCGGGACACGGTGACTCTGGTTTTGCGATACGCACGACAATGTTTGAGGAGAGTTTCAAGTTGAAGAGAACGATCCTATTGCAAATTTCGGCCATGATTGCCGCGGCGCTTGCGCCCCTTGCAGCAGTTGGCCAGGTGAACCCAGAAGCTGCGCCCGGTCCTGAGCAGGCCGCGCCCTACAAATATGAGGCATACGTGGGCCTTGCCTATAGCCGCCTCAGGCAGGTGCCTGTTTCGTTCAGCGGATTGCTGGGCGGAAAGGGGTCACTGTCCCGCGATTGGGGAAAATATTTTCAACTCACCGGATCGGTGGACTACTACAAGAAGGGGACCGGCCATTCAGGACTACAGAATCCCGGCGATCCTTCGATGTACTCCTTCATGATTGCGCCAGGAGTCCACACTCCGATCTATGACAACCTCGGCGCGGAGTTTTTCGCGGAAGTGGGCGCGGAGCATACCGGCGGCGAGAGCATGACGCCCAATATCTCCTTTGCCGGCGGCTTTGGCGGAGGCTTGTCCTATAACTTGGCCCGAAATTTCGCCGTGCAACTTACTGGCGACCGGGTAGGCGCATCGTTCCCAGAGCCCGACAATAATACTTCGGGACAAGCCGGCTCGACGCACCGCACCTGGAATGCGCGCGGGACGATCGGCGTGGTGTATCGGTTCTGAGAACTGGAGTCCGACCCTGAAGTTCGCAACAAAACACTGTTGTCATTCGACTCCGTCTGGCTCGAATTCGGGCCAAACGTCGCTATAGCCTTTTCTCATAAAGCTCTTCCGCAATCATCCTTTCACCCGATTTTGGAGTGAATTAGTCTGATTTGACCCAGGCTGCGCAATCCCCAGTTAGTAACGGGAAAAGGCCATTACCGATAAGTTAGAATTGTTACTAAATCATTGCATAAAATAGACTTATGAAAAACCATCAACTTCCCTGCTTCGCGGCGGTATTGGTCACAACATTGGGTCTCCTTGGCGCAGCTCGGCCGGCTTCGGCGACCTCAATCTTCGTGTCCAACCTTGAATTAACAAACGGTTACGAGATCGTCTCGCTCGTCGAGAACGGCTCCATTGTCGACGGCAACTATGCCGGGCAGCTCGATCTCACGGCTAATATCGGCACCAGCCTTGATTCCGGTTCCACCTTCCATTTGTATGGATGGTGCGTAGACATGTTCCACGACATCTACCTCGGCAGCGATAGCGACGTCTATACGGTGGCGTCCACCTCGACGATCGACACCGACCCGGGGTCGCCAAGCGGCAGCACCATAAGCAGCGCGCAAGCCGCCCAGATCACTTGGCTTGCGTCCTACGGCAACTACATTCTGGCCAATCAGGGACCGAACAGCGATTTCTCGGCGGCCGTGCAGATCGCAATCTGGAACGCCGAATACGGCTATACGTATGTGGGCAGCGATAGCACGCTGAGCAACGATCTAAGTAATTTGGCATCGCTCTACGTGACCGATCCCGGCGCGTACCCCGTGGATCCTGGAACAGTGGCGTTCGTGTCTCAGGACTCGGTGAGCCAGGGACTCACCGGCATTGGTCCTGCGCCCGAGCCTGCGTCGTTCGTGCTCCTCGCCGGCGGCCTGCTGGCGCTCGGCGCGCTGCATCGCCGCCACGTCGCCTGATTGCCGAAACCTGCGCCTGGAAAGCGGATTCTTCCGGCTCCGAGGGGTGGATTTGGTCCTTTGCTCCCTCTCACTCTTGCTCCCGTCTCTCGCTAGTGACGGGTATCACTGGTTAGACCACTTCCGCCTTTCTATACTCGGTTCGCGGCGGCACTCCAGCGCGCGTCGGCACGCGGGGTCCGGCAAACATTTATCTAGTGGCGCGAAAGCGACCGAAGAAAGGGTACAGCATGGCGGGAACGGCAGTGGTTGAGGCAGGGCACGACGCGGAACAGCAAGCGCTGGATCTTGCGGGATTGACGAAGATGTACGATTTCACCGGGAAGGCGGTGGCCATTACCGGTGGCGCCGGCATTCTGGGTGCCGAGATCGCTGGTGCATTGGCCGGATGCGGCGCGCACGTTGCCATTCTCGACGTGAATGCCGATGCGGGCAAGGCCGCGGTCGATCGCATGGGCAAGCACGGCAAAAACGTCTCCGTTTTCCAATGCGACGTGCTCAACCGCGACAGTGTAATGAAGGTTGCCGAGGACGTTACCGCGCGTTTTGGTAAGATCGATTGCCTGGTGAATGGCGCGGGGGGCAACAAGCCCACGGCCACAACGAGTCCCGATCTCAAGTTCTTCGATCTGCCGGCCGACGCGCTGCGCTGGGTCTTCGAGCTGAACATTCTGGGCACGATTTTGCCCAGTCAGGCCTTCGGCAAGGTAATGGCGGCGCAAGGCTACGGCGTGATGCTGAACATCTCGTCGATGAATGCCTTCCGGCCGCTCACACGCATTCCGGCTTACTCGGCGGCCAAGGCTGCGGTGAGCAATTTCACGCAATGGCTTGCCGTGCACATGGCGCAGGAGTACTCGCCCAAGATCCGCGTGAACGCGGTGGCGCCGGGATTCTTCCTAACCAATCAAAACCGCTTCCTGCTCACCGACAAGGAGACGGGCGCACTGACGGGCCGCGGCAAGGCGATCATCGCGCACACGCCCATGGCGCGCTTCGGCGAGCCCAAGGACCTGTTCGGCTCGGTACTGTGGCTGCTCTCGCCGGCCTCGGAGTTTGTCACTGGCATCGTGGTCCCGGTGGACGGCGGATTCTCGGCCTATAGCGGGGTGTAAGCTGCCCAGTGAGTCCAGGCAGCCGCAGTCTGCGCCGCCCGGAGCCGGACTTGTTTTTCGAACCGCAGAGGGGATTCCTGATCCTATCTTTGCTTGATTCTGTTTTTCTCCGGCTCTCTGGCGACAATCAAGAAACTCACAAAGGGAGCCTTCAGGAAGGCAGCAAAATCACCTTTGCGGACGATCACCAAAACTACCAAAGCTCCAACCAAAGAGACGAGCGCAAGAGTCAACACGATGTAAGGTGTCATTTGCAAGCCTCCTTCGCGACGCGAAGCCAGTCGAATTCGGCTTCCAAAGAACCCAAGGCCTTGGCGAGTTCTTCCGTTTCTTTCGCCTGTTTGTTTACATCCTTGGCTGTCTCGTCAGTGCGCGTGACGAGTATTTCGAGAAGGTCCGGTAGCTTCCCCGCCGATTCCGCGATCACCCAGCGCGGGGCATCTTCAAAACGCCAAGCCTCCTCCCCGTCATCATCGGGGTACTTATAACGTCCCCATTCCCGTTTGAGGAGCCACTGTGCTACGGCTTCGCGCCTAAAGAGCTTTGTGTTTCCGACTTGAACGTATGGCGGTGCCTCACCGCGCAGAATCAGCCGACCTATCGAGCGCACAGTTTTGCTTGGTCCCTGGGTAAGCTCGTGGCGCGTGAGGTATTCGGGAAAGATTGAGGATGCGCCATCGGGCGCGGGGGTAGGCGATTGTGTAGCCATCTCTTCTCCTAAAGTGGGCCGCAAAACACAAACAGCCCACAAGTGAAACCGCTTTGGTTTCCACTCGCAGGCCGCTCTTCACTTTATAGAGGTGAGACGGTCGCTTGATCGGGTGCCGTGAGGAGGTTCATTAGGCGTTGAGCCCCAGTTCCTCAAAACATCACCGATTACATTATGCACCAATTCTGCGCCACGTCAAGACACAGGGCTGACTTTTGTGCACTGTCGGACACGGGCGATTTACCGAAGATGCGGCAGGACGGCTTGACAGCCGTGCGCCCGGACGTGAGTTGCCGATTGATTTGCTGGGTTAGATGGTGCGCCCGGAGAGATTCGAACTCCCGACCTACTGATTCGTAGCCAGATGACCTAGTGTAGAGCGTTGACACGAAATAAAAGCACTTAGCGGTAATCTCCTTTATTTACCTTGACATGCAATGCCGCCCCACTGACAATTGAAGACACAGGCAGTCAGAAATGACCGCGATTTGTTGACACGGTGTTGACACGGAGGGCGCATGGGAAAGCGAATTGTCGAGCAAACAATCAAGCGAATGAGAGCTCCGGAAGAGAACAGCCGCATCGAATGGGACGCGGAAATTCCGGGATTCGGTGTGCGGATCACCGCGGCGGGCGTGACCAGCTTCATTCTCGATTACCGGATTTTTGGCCGTCAGAGGCGTTACACGATCGGCCGGTATCCCGAGATGACTTCAACCGCGGCGAGGATCGAGGCGGGCGAACTCAGGGCGATGATTCGCGCCGGGCGTGACCCCATGGAAGAACGCAACCAGAGGCGCGGAGAGCCCACACTTGGTGATTTGGCCACTGCGTACCTTGACAGCGAAGCAGAGAGCAAGAAACGGCCTCACACGGTCCGCGATGACAAGCGCATGGTGGAGAAGATCATTCGCCCGAAGCTCGGGAGCCATCGCCTCAAGGCCATCGGGAAACGCGACATTGAAGCCCTGCACGGATCGCTGAAAGCTACACCGTACCAGGCCAACCGTGTGCTGGCGTTGCTCTCTTCGATGTTTAACTTCGCGATTGAATCGAAGTGGAGGGCAGACAATCCCTGTAAGGGCGTCAAGAAATTTGCGGAAGAGAAGCGCGAGAATTGGCTCTCAGTCGAGCAGATACAGCGATTCCGCGAAGCGTTGGACAAATACAAGGATCAGAGCGCGGCCAACTGCTTGCGGTTGCTTTTGCTCACCGGTTCCCGCGCGGGCGAAGCATTGCGCGCCGAATGGAAGGAATTCGATTTGACCCGCGGCGTGTGGACAAAGCCCACTCACCACACAAAACAGAAAAGGGAAGAGCACGTACCACTGAGCGCACCAGCGATTGAATTGCTGCGCAGCATCAAGCCGCGAAATGCGACCGGCCCATTGTTCCCTGGCACGAAGAGGAAGGGAAAGAAGGGCACGATGACAGGGGGAGCTAACCGCGTCTCGCTCAAGCGGCCTTGGTTGCAAGCTCTCAAGGCGGCTGGATTGGTCACCGTCGAGATGGTCAAAAGCAAGCGCGTGCGTAAGGACGGCACGGTGAAGATGCTCAAACGATATAAGCCAACAGTGCGCATCCATGATCTGCGTCACAGTTACGCGTCGCATCTTGTTTCCAGCGGCGTCGGCTTGCAGATCGTCGGCAAGCTCCTGGGCCATGTGCAAGCATCAACCACGATGCGTTATGCGCATTTGCAGGATGAGGCATTGCGGGCAGCGACCAATCAGCTTGCAACGATCATCGATTTTCAATCGAAGAAGTCGGCGTAGGAAGTCGAGCGGCAATTATCATCCTCAGCAATCGGTGCCGGGACGTTTTCAGGCCCCACAAATGTAAATCGTCAAAACCGCGACCAGACCGACGGCGTACCCAACTAGCAAGGTGCAAACCGCAACGAGTCCAACCCATTGCGCGATCCCGATGATTGTATCGCGACGAGCCCCATGGGCTTTTGCATCAATATCGTGTTGATTTGCCTTTCGCTCTTCATCTTCGCCTTCTTGTCCATGGTTTCTAAATGAAGACACACCTGCGTTAGGGTGATCTCTGATCCATACCTTAACCAAATTCGCAGCCTGGTAAAGGGATTGCAGTTGAAACGAAAGAAGCTCAACGGCGCGGGAGATAAGGAAGTTGTGAATAATACTCAATGCTAACGAGATGAAGAGAAGTACAAAAGAAGCCGTGACCGAACCGATGTGTTGCCGAATACCTGCAAGGACCTCGGAATGCTCGATACCTGCTATCAGGAATGAAATGCCCACGGCAAGAGAGCCAGCGGCAAGGATCGATAGCTTGTCGAAGAAACTGCCACGAACCTCAAGATGGTGAACGTCCGAATCCAGCATCTCCTTTTCTAGGAAGTCTTCGTGCGCCGTGGCGATATCGAGTTGTTTGAAGTGAAGCTCGTCGTTCTGCACGCTCACAATCGTAGCACTGCGTGCGGCGCGCTCCACGGCCGAGCCGGAAACTGCTCTGCTATTCGCAGCAAACCTAAGTGCGGAACGCTGATAGATAATCAGCGGTCCTCATGACAGTGATATGTTTCGATTTGCCCATAAATAAAGCACTGGCTCCAACACTTAACGGATTCCGTTCGTCGCTGTGTCAACGCCGTGTCAACAAAGCCAATGATACGTGCCGAGGAATTGCAAGGAGGGCGCAAGCGAAAGACCGGAATTCTGAAGAAGGCGTCCAGATATTACCAAGAGCTGAAACAGACGGCCGGATCGGCGAGTTTCGGGAGGATGAATTCCTCCAGGCAGCCGGTGGGCATCGCTCCGGAGACCCTATTGCAATCATTCACTTCCGCCCTCTGCGAGCCAGGTTCTCTTCGCGGCCTTCAATCCAGGCAAGGACGCTGGAGCGTCGATAAAAAATGACTCGCCCGAGAACAACGCGTGGTGGGCCTTGTCGAGCGGTATGCCAGCGGTGGAGAGTGCGAACGCTGATTCCGAGTTCCGCGGCAAGTTGCTCAGGCGTGGCATATTCGCCTGCAAGCAGACTAGGCATCGACTCAGCGCTCTGGAAGTGGTCCGCGACGTTTTCCGGTCTGTGAGCATAACCGCTGACGCTTAGAACTCCGAATTTGGCTGGTGGTTTTCCATTTGATTCAGCCGTCGGGCGGCTGCTCACCTCGCCGTTTGAGAGTTCGACTAAGGAACGATCATCTTTCTGGATTAAGGCGGTGAACATGTTTCACCTCACGGGGGGATCGTTCGGTCTTCATATTTGCCTAGATTTTGAAGAACTGCCTGAATCGCTCAGCAAAGCCCAGCGCTTTCCCCAGCCTCTAGTGAATGTGGTGTTTTGTCCAATACTTTTCACTTATCGGGTGATTGATGGCAGCTATCGCCCCTCGCAAGCCCAAATTTCGCTGTCACAAACGGAGCCTGGCTTCCGTAAGCGGAAAGGGCTACTATACTCGCGTTTGCCAAGGAGTCTCAGCTTGAAAATGGCTTCCCGGCCGGTTCGATGATTGGCTATTGTGCGATGAATTCGGCTTTAAGCGCGCGGATTTTCGCAAACGCAACATAACGCCCGGAGGTTTCCTGCAGCTGGACGGCTCGAGAAACAGCACAATCTCAACTTCTTTGAAGACTCCTCTGTTGCTTATGAGCAACACGGTCCTCCGAGAGCTTGTTGCCAGGTTGCGGCCATAGTTTCCTGTGAATATTGGTGCATGCGGCACTGTCGCACTCTATCCCCAGGAGAACGGCACCGTGAATGATTTGGCCGAGTTTCGTCATTTCAGATACCTGCTTGCGATTGTGGAGCACAAGGGATTCCGGGCTGCTTCGGAACACCTTCGTACCGCCCAACCCAATCTCAGCGTTCAAGCAAGACAGTTTCAGGAGGCGTTTGCTATTCAGCTATTCAAGAGAGGAAAAAACGGCCGTATCGAACTGACCGAATCAGGTGTCGCTTTTAAGACGATCGCCCAAGGAGTCCTGGATGCGCGCGATGAAGCCATTGCTGCGCTGATTGCGATCGAGCGCGGTCAGGTCCGAACTCTGAACCTTGGTTGTGCACCTTTTGTCGATCCGGAAGTGTTTCGTGTCGCGTGCGAGATCCACAAGGAAATCATTCCGACTTGCCCGGTTCGACCTACGCATGGCGATGCCGTTCAGCTTATTCAGGAGATCGTCCTGGGCGAGATTGATGCAGCGATCATGACCATGCCAGTCGGCGATTCGCGACTCTGTGTGCAAGCGATCCGCCGGGATCGCCTCGTGGCCTGCCTCCGCGCCGACCATCCGCTTGCCGAAAAGGCAGCAGTACTACCCACAGATCTGCAAGAAAATCTTGCCATTCTCTACCATCCTCAACGACATCCCGGCGCCCACAGCAGGCTTCTGGAACTCCTCGGTGAAGCTGGTGTCCAGATCGACGAATTCTCTCGGGCATCGCACTCCATTGAGTTGCAATCGCTCGTGAAAGCCGGCTATGGTCTCGCCCTCATTAGCGAAGGAACTGCCTTGGAAGCCGAGTTGACAACGCGACCGGTCGCCGGCGTGGATTGGGCCGTTGAAACGGCGTTCGTCTATAACAAGCAACGTCATCCAAAGACGATTCCGGTGCTCGCCCGGCATTTGAAGAGACGACTGGCCGTCCTGCCGATTACAGGCGGCAGCCCTCAGGCGATTGGGTCGACAACACCCGGAGTTGAAAACTCCAAGCGCCCGCCCCGTTCTGTAGATAAGGAAGTTCGCAACTATCCCAGCCATCGCTTGGCATAATTCCCGTCGGGCAGCTCAGAGCGCAACTTCGCCAACAAATCGATTCAATCCCGGAGAATGCTTGTGTCTCGTGTCTACCGTCATAATCTACGTTGAAATAGCCGCCTCAAGAACGAAGATGGGTCCTCCAACGGTACCGCTGGACACGGAGGGACATATGGCTTCCTATTGGACCTATCCGACCTGACATCTTATTCACTCAAGGGAATTCTCTTCGGTACCAATCGCGACCATGGGACCTAAGGATCTTGCCCCAATCACCGCACCTTGAAGGTAAAGGATTCTAAGAATGATTGAAGACTTGTTTGTCTTTCCAAGTACCCGAGCCCGGTACCTGCAAGCTCCACTTCTGAAAGAACGAGAAGATTATCTTCTGCATCTGCAAGGCCAGGGCCGTAACTATAAGCACTTAAGGGGAGTCGCGGCGATGATGCTCAATTCCCTTAAGCTATTGAATTTGGTCGAAACGCGATTTATCGATCAGCCGGAAATAGCGAATGCGAGTGCACGATGGCAGACCGACGAGAAATCTAATGCACGAAAGAGAGGCAGGAAAAACTCGGCTTACAACTTCTCGCGCATTACCGCTCAGTGGTTGCGTTTTCATAGGCTGCTGGTCGAGACAGGGAAGCCAGAGCTTCCGTTCGAAGCGTTGGTCAACTCTTACCTAGAGAGCATTCAGTTTACGAGAGGCCTTTCACCAATCACAATTGCAAATCAGAGGAGTCGACTCTTGAGATTCCAGAAATGGTGCGTGGGAAACGGATGTTGCATTGAGAATGTTTCATTGAACGACCTGGATTCGTTTCTCGCTTATCTGCAGGCCGAAAAATGGCGCCCGCGCAGTATCGCATCGGCATCGGAGGCGCTTCGAGGATTCTTTCGGTACTGTGAAGCCCAACAGTGCTGTGTGCAAGGCATTGCGCGAGGAATACTGAGTCCGCGAACCGGTAAGCGTCAGGTCGGTCCAAGAGGGCCAGCCTGGAGCGACGTTCGGCGACTACTTAGGCTTTCGGCCGGTACGAGCCCCGTAGAACTCCGCGCGAAAGCCATAATCTCACTCTGCTCAATTTATGGGCTGAGAAGAGGGGAGGTTGTCCGCCTTCGCTTGAAGGACTTTGATTGGGTGAATGAAACCCTGACCATTCAGCGATTAAAGCGCGGAAGAGTACAACAGTTTCCAATTCAATATGAAGTCGGAGAGGCGATCCTAAAATATTTGCAATTCGGTCGCCCAAAATGTGATTGCCCCTACCTTTTTACGACCGTGATTACTCCCTATCGACCGATGACAGCACCGTGCATCTGGAAGGTCGTCTCGAAACGAATGAAGAGACTTGGTATCGACTCGGCGAATCGAGGGCCTCACTCGCTCCGGCACGCCTGTGCCACAAAGTTGTTGAGAGCTGGGTCCTCGATGCGAGATATCGCCGATTTTCTTGGCCACCGCGGTCTAAGTGCTGTGTCCATTTACGCGAGGTACGATCCTCGCCTGCTGCGCCGAGTAGCAACCTTCAGCCTGGACGCCGTGCGATGAAGATTTCAGACGGCACTCGCACGTACCTTGAGCGAAAGCGTGCTCTTGGCTTAGCCTATGACTCTGTAGAATTCGCTCTCCGGGCATTTTGTCGCTTTACGGGAGACGTACCGCTTGAGGAGGTGACGACTCGACATGTTCTAGATTTTCTGAACAGTCGAAACTCATCGACCGGTACCTGGAGAGCCAAATACCGCATCTTAAGGCAGTTCTTTGAGTTCTCGGCAGATCGTGGAACGATGCCCGCTCTGCTGATGCCTCAAGGCCGTTTACCCGATCATCAGCGATTTCACTCTCTCATTTATACGCATACAGAAATTCGTGCAATGATTCATGCAACACGCGGGAATCAAAGGAATCCCCTTTGCGCTGTAAACGAAGAGACACTCCGAACCGTGCTACTCGTACTTTACGGAACCGGGGCCACAACTGGAGAAATCTTCAAGCTCAAGTGTGAAGACGTCGATTTGAAACGACGAGTGATGAGTGTGTGCGGAGACCGAATTGTTCAGCCGCGACAGATTCCAATCAGCAATGACGTGCGAAGTCTCCTACAAAAGTACTTGCGCTCCAAGGAGCGGCGAATTTTCGGTGGCGCTTATGTCTTTGTTTCAACCAGTGGCAGCCCGCTCAGAGACCATTGGATGGTCAATAATTTCGTGCGATTACGCACTCGATCGGGAATTATGCGGTTCGATGCAACGTACCGCATTCCGCAAATGCGTGACCTCAGATCCACATTTGCTGTTCACCGTATAGCTGCATGGATTAAAGAAGGCGCAGACCTGAATCGAATGCTGCCAGCTCTTTCCGCATATATGGGGCTCTCGGGCGTCACTGCAATTGAGCGATACCTCTCTTTGACTCCAGAGCGGTTCAAAAATGAACTCAACAAGCTCAGCCCCCAAAAAGGAAGGAAACATTGGCGCGACGACCCAGCGCTGATGAAGTTCATCGCAGAACTCTGATTCTGGAAAGATGAGCGAATTCGCCGTTTTCCGGCAATTTGTGAGGCAGCCGAGCGCAGCAGATGATTCGTGATTTTGCGCGTGCCGATATCTCAGACCTATCACCTGATAAATAGAACGTATTGGACGCGAATTTAGCTCCATCGTACGCTTTCGGCATATCACGGCCCAGTCTGGGCCGCCGGAGGTGCCGATGTTCAAGAGCTGCAGCCCTGTCATTCTCAACAAGACAACTCACCTCGCCAAGCGATTGGCGCAACTTTTCTCCAAACGAAACTTCCTCCATGCAGCGCACACGATGGGTCCGACACTCGCCGCGCTCTCATTCGCGGGCATCGCTAACGTTGCGCGCGCCCAGGGAACGATGGACTTCTCCGGGGCGACCACGCTGATGAATACTTTCCAGACCTTCGCCATCTATGCGGGCGCCGTCATCTGTTTCGGCGGATTGATCTTCGCCGGAATACGAATGCTAAGCGGCCGTTTTGCGGACGCTATTCCCGGCCTCTTCGGCGCGCTTTTCGGTGCAGCCGTGTTGGGATGGGGAGCCGGCTGGATTGGCTCGCTTACCGGACAAACCATGCAGTAGGTAGCGGCCATGACCAAGCGGGGAGAACCGTTACCGATCAATCAAGCGCTGAATCGTCCGAGAGCCAAGCTTGGTCTCGACCTCACAGCATGGATGACGATCGTATTCGTCTGCGTAACGGTTTTCCTCGCGGGATTTCGCCTGGTGGCCATGATGGCCTTTCCAACGCTTGCCATTGGCGCATGGCTCATCGTGCGCAAGCACCCAAAGATGTTTGAGCTCTGGGGCCTCAGCCTCAGCCAGAAGTCCTATTATGACCCGCGCAAACAGTGACCAGCTGAAACATACGCCGTGGTTCGCCAAGGCCGGAGCTGCTTCGAGCATTGTTCCGATCTCGCGATTTGTTGGGCCGAACATCTTCGCCCTGAAGGGCGGCGGCTACGGTTGCCTGTTCTCTTTGACCGGCATTGACGAGGAAGGACTCACCGACCAGGAGCTTGACTCCCGAATGCGCTCGATTGAAGGCGCATTGCGTGGACTCCCCGAGAGTTCGTGCCTCTATCAATACACCCGCGTCATGTCGGGGTTCGATCTTCCACGGCAGGATAAATATGCGAATCCGATTACACAGGTATTCGCGGACGACCGCCTGGCCTTCCTTGAGCGGACGGCCGGCTTCCGGCGTATTGACCTCCATTGGTGCCTCACGCTGGAGCCGCCGAAGGTGAAGGCGTTCGAGCAGAAGCCCAAAGAGAATGCCGCCGACACATCGCGGATGCTGGCCGGCCTCCAGAAGACAGCAACGATTCTGGAGGGTCATCTCGCCAGTTCGTTGGGGCTGAAGCTGCTCGACAAAAACAGCGCGTTTCAGTTCTTCAGCTACCTATTCAATCTTGAAGCATGGTCCGCTCAAGACCAACTCCGCAGCGATACCGGCGTGGACCGGCAGATCGTAAAGAATCCGGTTGCCTGGCACAGCGACCATCTGCAAGTGGGCAAGCGCCATGTACAGATGTTCTCTTTGAAGACGACGCCAGATGCGTCCAGGCCGTGCCTGTTCTCGGGTCTCGCGACGCTCGACTGCGACAGCGTGTTGTGCTCGACATGGCGCGTCAAGTCCACGTCAGCCGCCCGCAGCGAGATCGACGCGCAGGAGAAATTCATCTCGTTTTTCAAAGTTGGAGTATTGACACGCGTGATGAGCGGGCGCGATTTCGCATCACTTGAAACCGGCGCCGGGGCCAAAGCCGCGAACACCAGCGTTAATGACTTGAGCGAAGTTATCCGCTCGCTCGACAAAAAGGCCCACGGCGAATACTCTCTCCGGCTGCTGCTTGCAGCTCGCCGCGCGGAGCAGTTGCGCGATACCGCTCCCGCTGTGCATCGGATCTTCGTTGATGCACGAGCGCAGGTGATGGAAGAGACGCTTGGCAATCTTTCCGCGTTCTATGCGATGTTCCCAGGCAATCACAAGTTCAATGTCTTCCCCCTCTGGTTGTCCGAGGACCACCACGCTCGTCTCTCCTCTGTGTTCGCTCCGCACCTTGGACACCCCCACTCGGAGGATCTTGACGCCGAATACCTCAACATCTTGGAAACTCGCACGCGGACGCCGTTCTTTCAGGACGTGTATGTGGACGGCGTGCGCGTCATGCTCATTATCGGCCCTACAGGAACCGGAAAGTCTGTGCATGGCAATCAGCTCATTTCGCTTGAGCAAAAGTACGGCGGGTTTACCTACATCTTCGACATCGGCGGAAGCTATGAGAGCGTTGTCGAGCTGTACGGCGGCAAGGTTGATCGGGTGGGCAAAGACGGCCCGAACGTGAATCCTTTCGCGCTGGAGCCGACTGAGAGCAATATCAAGTTCCTCTATTCGTTCGTGAAGCTGTTGCTTACGAATGGCGGCGCCGAGCTGGAACCCGAAGATGACGATGTGATCCACAAGGCCGTGCAGGATATGTACCTGCTCGACTCTGAAAACCGCAGGCTCTCCAACCTCTTCCTTCCTAAGAAGCTCGACCGTTATCTGTCCAAATGGGTTGGCAGAGGCGTCTATCACGCAATCTTCGACAACGTGAACGACAGCCTCTCCCTGTCGCGCCTCCAATGCTTCGACTTCCAGGGCGTGAACAACGAGCAGTGCGCAGACCTGATCGAGCCGCTGATGGTGTGGCTGCTTCGCCGCATTAACGATGTGCTCTACAACCCCGCCAATCTTGGCGTCCCCAAACACATTCTGATCGAGGAGATTTTCTCTTCGATGAAGAACAAGCAACTCTTGGAAGGCGCGCTCGCTTCCATCAAGACGGTTCGGAAGAACCTTGGCGGCGTGACCATGATCGGACAGTCCGCCGATGACCTCGGTGAGAACGCCGACAGCATCGTGAACTCCTGCACATCGTTTCTTTTCTTGAAAGATGCGACCTTCAACCGGAAACGATACGCCGAGCTGTTCAAGATGAACCAGCAGCAGATCGCCCTGTTCGAGAGCTTGCAGGACCGCGAAGGGCTCTACATGCGACGAGACGGTCTTACGAAGGTTGTCACGTTAAATCTCGACAGCCGCAGCTACGCCACATTCTCGACCAAACCCAAGGACCGCGTGCGCCGGTCGAAGCTCATTGCCAAGTACGGACTCGCCGAGGGCATTACGCGGTTTGCCCAGGGCGAGACTGCGTAATCAATCCCAAACTGAAAGGATCAGTCGTGAAACCACCTATCCTCATCTTCCTCTCCGCGGGACTCGCATTCGCTACTGCGCCAGCGTTTGCGGCTCCCGACCAACCACACCCCCTGGCGCCAAGCGCGCCGCGCACCATCACCGTATCGGCGGCGGAGGCTCCCCCTGTGGTGCGCGCCGGACTCCTCCAATCGACGCTCATAGCCCTTCCATCCGAGGAAAAGGTTGCAACCGTCTTCGGCGGTGACACCGTGAATTGGGTATTTGACGGCGGGCACGTCCCCAGCCGCTTTCTGAGCGTCAAGCCCAAGGTCGCCAACGCTACAACCGACATTCACATCATTTCGGACCACGGCAATGAGTACACCCTGCAGCTCCGCGAGGTGTCGGGCGACCCAGATCCCCACTTTGACGCGAACATATACATCGAGCCGGGCGATAAGGCCGCAAAAGACAGACTCGCCGAGCTGCCTGTCTTTGTGCCTGCCTCCGAACTCGACAAGGAAAAGCAGGAGCTAGTGGCGGCCAGAGCGACCGAGACCGCTGTCGAGAAGGCCGAGGAGACCAAGGCGGAACAATATCGCAGCCAGTATCCGGGCACCCTGCACTTTGACTACACCTGGGACAAAAACAAGGGCAAAGCGCTTGGCCTGCAGCAGATATGGCGCGATGACAAGTTCACCTATCTGCGCGGACAGTTTCAGGAGACCCCGGCCTTGTATGAGGTGAAGGACAAGAAACCCTCACTCATCAACTTCGACTACAACAACGGACTGTATACGGTTCCGAAGAAACTCGACGAGGGCTACCTCGCCATCGGCAAGCAAAAGGTCGAGTTCCACCGCGCTGGAGAAAGGAACTAACTATGTCCGAGCCGAGTCAGAATCCTCCCGCGACCGTTCCTGAACAACCGGAGGCGAAGCCGCCACTCAAAAAGGGTATGCCTGTCGTCATCGCGTTGGTAGCGATTATCGCGGTCATCGGCATCGCTAATATCACCAGCTTACTGAGAGGGAGCAAAAAGACTGCGCCGGCCAGTCCCATGCCCATGCGCCCATCCACGCCCAATTCCCAGCAGGTGTCGAGCTTTGAAACGCAGCAGCAATTACAGGCCCGCGAAGATGCGGCGGACCGGCAACGCCAACTGGAACGAGAAGCGGAGATCGAGCAGCTTCAGGAAGCGCAGGGTGTTCCAGGGCCGGAGGCCGCGGGCACACCGCCGATGACCGTCGCGCAGCGGGCAGAGATCTATGGCGACAATCCGAATGCGCCTGCCCGGACATCGGAAGTCACTCAGGCTCAGGCCGAAGCCAAACAGAAGGCTCTCGCCCGCGAGAAGCAACAGCAGGATGCGATCAATAGCGACACCGTGGCAATTGACTTCGAGCATACGAACACGCCTGCTCCCTCCGCTGTGGTTCCCCAGACAGCGGCGCCGGAAGCAGTTCAAAAAGCAGCCGTCGATACGGCCAGCGCCGCCGCGCCCACGCCGCAAAGAGCGGATGTCAGGACGAATCCGATGGCCCCATACGACTTTGATTCCTATGAAGGCCAACTCTATCGCGTTTACGAGGGAACCGTTCTTGAGGGAGTCGTCACCAATCACATCGACGGGGGTTTCAGCGGGCCAATCATGGTCATGCTGACCACCGACTACTACTCGCATGATCATCAGCAGCTCTTGATGCCCCAGGGCACACGGCTGATCGGTACGGTCCAGAGCGTCGGCAACGCCCAACAGCGCAAGATGTTTGTGAGTTTTCACCGGGCCATTTGCCCGGACGGATTCTCGATTCAGCTCGACAAATATGTGGGCCTTGACCCGATCGGTACCACTGGCCTTGCCACCAAGGTCGACCACGGATATTTGGAGGCGTTCGTCGCGGCTGCTGCGGTCGGCGGCTTGGGCGGCCTGGCGCAGATCGGGAATAACGGCACCGTTCTGTCTCCTTCGACTGAGATCCGCAACGGCATCTCCGAGCAGTCCGCCACCGAAGGCGAACAGGTATTGAATCACTTTCTCGACCGGTTGCCGGTTATCACGCTCAAGGAGGGCTCGCGCGCCCGCGTATACATCGGCACTGACATCCTCATTCCGTCTTACGCGGAACATCACGTCGATCCAACGCTATGAAACAAACAGCCACAACTCGCCGCAAGTTCATCGCCGGAGGAGCAGTGTTGGTGCTCACGCTTCCCATTGTCGCCACACCTACCGGGCGGAGCCTGGCCGTGAGTGCGTTGCTTGATTTCGTCGAGATCACCCAAGAAGCCGCACGGTTGCCGTGCTGCATCGCGGACCACAGTAGGTGTTCATCTCTGGACAGGCTCGATCCGGCCTGCCCGCAGTGCATGTAACCGATCGTTCAACCAAAGGAGGTTCTATGAAATTCACTCTGACCGACCGCCGCAAGTGGATTCTCGCTACCGGCGCGGCATTGCTCCTCGCCGCGACGCCCAGCTTCGCTCTCTTTGGCATCGGAGACATTGTCTTCGACCCTACCAGCTACGCCAGCCTCGTCTCCCAGCTTACGACGCTGGAGACGCAGTACAACATGCTCAAAAACAACATCGTGCATTTCTCGCTCAAACAGCAGTGGCAGACGACGCTTCATACTCTGGAAAACGTCAATGTCGCCAATATGTTTGGCGAGACGGCGGGCATGAGCATCGCGCTCAACACCAACTCGCCCACTGCATCCGCCACCGCCTGGCAGACGGCCACCGTCCCCATGAACAGCAACGCCACTTCCTACTTACAAGGGCAGACATTGGGCAGCGCCAGGATGTCCCAGCTCGCCATGATCGAGACCTCGGATTCCATCTCTCCCGACTGCCTTACGGCTGTGGGGCAGTACAGGAGTACGAGAAGCGAGAACACCACGCCGAATAACTCGCTGTTCTCGGATCAGTTCGACTCGACGGACTCGACCAATAGCGAAGTCCAGCAACTTAATCTCCTCAACGCGTCCGAGGCCCAGAATTTGAGCGAGGTCGAGTCCCAGGGCGCGCTTCACGCCTGCCTCGCTTCGCAAATGATGGTAGCCAACATGGAGCGCCGCAACGCCGCCGTCGAAGATCTCAATACAGCGGCCTATGTCGAGCAGCAGCGCGCCGCAAACGACACCAGCGCAGCGAGCGAATCGAGCACCTGGCAGACCTATCTTCCATAGTGGGAAACCCGATGCTGAAGGCGATCAACACGAAAATCATGCTGGCTCTCCTCGCAGCTCTGTCCGCTATCGGCGGCGCTGTGGCGTACCAGCAGCACGAAACCGAGAAGGCCGCCGCAGCCGCAGCAAAGGCGGCGGCCATTCTTGAGCAGCAACAGAAGGACGCCGAAGAACAGCGCAAGCGCGATGAGGCGTTCCGGCAGCAGGTGGAGCAGAACAAGAAGCGGCACAATTCCGCCGCGGCCAAGGAAGGCAAGACCTGGCAGAACTACGTTCCTTAAGCATTATCGAGGGGGGATTGCAAAATGGTTCCAGTGACATTGCTAGCGCAGGCGCTTCCGAGCGCGAGTTCCGGTGTCGATTGGCTGTATCAGTTCACCAATAATCTCACCAATCTCACGACACAGAACGGTGGTGCCTTGACGCAGCTTGGACTCACGGAACTGAGTTGCATCGCTCTCTTCACCCTTATCAGCATGGTAGTGAATTGGAACACCACGAGCATGACTCTCCGGTTCCACGCTGCACCCGTTCATGCCGGCGATTTAGTAAACTTCTTGCTCCGGCTCATCGTGTGCTGCCTGCTCGAAAGCTATTGGGTGAATCCTTTCCCCGGCGCGAGCTTCGGCATTAACCATTTCTTTTCATATATCGCGCAGGCGATGGTTGCTGCCTTTGACCAGAACTCTCTCGACAACCTGCTCCAGCTCCTCAAGACCGCCGGCGACAACACGGCAATGCCGTCGTTCACAGCTCCGGTTCAGATCCTCTGCTATTTCGTCGTGCAAGGACTGTTAGGTATTGCATCGGCCATCCTTTTCCTCATCAATTGCAGTGCCTTCATCCTCTACGGTGTGACCGCCTTATTCGGTCCCATCTTCATCCCGTTGCTGATGACGAAGACCTTCCGCGCGAAGTTCTTTCACTTCCTCGACGTACTCATTGGCTTCGCCATGATTCGCGCTGTAGCCGCAGCCTTCATCTTCGTTTGGGCTGGGTTTATGAACGCTTTTGTCCAGCAGACCTTCAATGGAAATTATTCGATGGAGATGTGGCTTGCGAACTTGATTCCATGCACTATGGTATTCATCGCTTTCATCATCAACATGCTCTTCATCCCGAGCATGACGCAGGCGATCTTCGGCGGCGCCGCTGGAATGGCTAGCAACCTTACGCAAGCGATAGGTGCAGTGGCTTCAGCCGCGGTAATGGCTGGGGGTGCATAGGCGATGTGGACTGTCAAGACCACTACTGCGTGCATTTCTAGTAGCCCGATCGGCACTATCGATCATCGTTCTCATCTGGGCCGCGAACCTGTTTCTCACTCTTGAACAAAGGACGAGTGCTCCCCATGTCCACACGCACAGCGCCCATTGAGGCGACATTGACGCCGGAACAGGCGTTACTCACCGATCACATAGGCAACGAAGTGTATGCGTCTCACTATGCCGAGCGAAAGGCATATAGGCTGATTGTCGGCTGCGGAACCGTTCTGCTCTTGGGGTCGATGGGTCTCAACCTTTCGCTGGCCCGGCGTCCCGTCGTCAATCGCTACATCCGCATCGACGAGATGGGCCGTGCCCAGGCGATCCAGTACAGCGACCTCAACTACAGTCCCCGCGAGGGCGAGGTACGGACATACCTGATGGATTGGGCGAACTACCGCTACACCATTAACCGCGACACCATCGCCAAAAAGTACCCGCTCAACTATTACTTTCTGTCCCAGGCCCTCGCCTCACAATTGATGACCCAAGACAACCAGAATCACCTCGTTTCCCAGGTTACCGGCGGACAGATCGAGCAGAGCGATGTGGACGTGAAGAACGTCACGATCACTTCCATGTCTCAGGAGACCGTCCAGGGTGCAGCAATGGCCCGTGGCACGGCGCTGGTAGCCATTGACAGGCTCTATTCGCCGCTTCATTCCCGCGAGCCGAGGACCGAGCATTGGATGCTCAGCGTTACCTATTATCTGAACCCGAAGCAGGTGAGCGACCAAGCACGAATCTTTCCCCAATACGAGTTCATCAATCCGCTGGGATTGACCATCACCGAGTTCCACGAAAACCGCGTCTCAGTCGATCCCATCGAGCCCGGAACCACCGCACCGAACCCGGCAGGAGCCGCACTTCCAACCACAGGGGCAACGCGGTGAGCTTCGAGCTGATTCTGCCGTTCTTTCCCGAGGAGTTGCGGGCGCTCCTCCTGGACCCGTCTATCTCCGATCTGATGATCAACGGGACAACCGGAATCTATGCGGACCGCGGCGGAATGATCGAGCATATTGCGCTCGAAACCCCATACAGCAACGAACGCCTGCAGGCTGCCATTGAGCGCGTCGCCCGCATCCTTGGACAAGACCTTACGACGCAGAATCCGATCCTGAATACGCGCCTGCCGGACGGCTCCCGCGTCGCCGTCGTGGGCGCTCCATCCTCCATTAATGGCCCAACGTTCACCGTTCGGAAATTCAACCGCTGGTTCTCGTCCGACGAACTGATTGCATCGGGCAGCTTGCCGGAGCGCGTTCGAGATACTGTGGTGCGTCTGATTGGCGAGAGGAAGAACGGCATTATTAGCGGTGGAACCGGCTCTGGCAAGACCACCCTGATGAAAGCCTTGCTTGACCACGTTCCTCTCGACGAGCGGCTGATTGTGATTGAGCAACCGGCCGAGTTAAAGATAGCCCATCTCAACGCCGTTCGCTGGGAGGCAGTCGATGCCATTCCAGGCCAGGTCGCCGTCACGCCAAGCCAGCTATTGGCCGCTGCTCTTCGGCACCGCCCGGACCGGATTATCATGGGCGAAATCCGCGATGAATGCGGCTACGACCTCTTGCAGGCGATGAACACCGGGCATGGCGGAACGCTCTCGACCATCCACGCAAAGTCCGCGTGGGACGCTCTCAATCGCCTCTCCGATCTGGCCCTGAGTGCCCGGCCAAACCTCAACCACTCGTTCATACGCTCCGAGACTGCCGAGGCCATCGACTTCGTTCTCTATTGCGAGCGCGATCATGCGGGCCGGCGCCGTGTGCGCGAGCTTATCACCGTGAACGGCTACAGCCACGCTGACCAGTCCTTCGAGACCGCGGAAATCTATCGGGCATCTTCTGGTGCGGCAGCTTGAGTTGCAGAATGGAAACCCAAATTGGAGGCACGGCGAAGAATCGGCTTCTCGGTCACGGTGCGACGAATAACAGCACACGCCCCCGACGCGCGTTTGAGCATTGCCACGCCGAGCGGAAGACGAGCGAAATCAGTTGCGATATGCGGCTCTTTGTCCGGAGGTCAGGCGGGGAGAGTGGATCTGGACTGCCGGCAGCTTGCATCGGCGGGAAGCGGAGGAAGTGCGTTGTTCTGCCGTGTGTCTCCCATATCAATCCCGCTTCATGCTCGGTCACTGCTTCGGGGTCTTTTCGACGCCCGGCGGCTCGGCGCTCTTCTGCTTCAGCTTCGCTGCCCGATGGGTTACGGTTTCCATCTTCGACGGACCCTCCGTAAATGCAGAGCTTGGCGCTTGGGAGTCGGACCCACTCGCTAGGCTCCGCCCGGTGTGACCCGAGCAAGATCGGGAATTCAAAAACGGAGACAAAATCATGTATCAGAACAAAGCAACCCTCATGGGCTTCCTCGGCAACGATGCGGAAATTCGCACCGGCAAGAACGACCAGAAGTTCACCACGTTCTCTATCGCCACCAAGACCTCCTACAAGAGCAAAGAGTCGGGTGAATACATCTCGCATACCGAATGGCATCGCTGCATCGTCTTCGGCAAGTTCGGCGAGTTCGCAGCCACACTCAAGAAGGGCGCGCACGTCCAAGTCGAAGGCGAGATTCGCCACACCGAGTACACGCCCAAGAAGGCGAAGAAGCCGGTGCGCTCCGACAGCGTCCGGGTTACTTCCATCCTCAAGCTCGACCGCGCGGAGAAGGCTCCCGCAGAGGACGACTTCGATGAGATTCCCGCCGAGGAAGAGGCTGAATAGGTCCTCTTCCTCCTGAACCGCAAGAAGCCCGACGAGTCGGGCTTCTTGCTCTGCTGATGCCCGCACGATCGCACTCTGGCTCACGAGCTTTCAAGGTGCATCCATGAACAAAACCGCCGCCGATTTTCTCGCCCGTGCCTTCGCTCCCGATGAGACCGTTGCTCTCCTGCTTCGCCGGGAGAATCCCGCCTCCGTGACCCAGCGGGTCGTCGCCTTGCAACGGGCGCTTGACCCCCGCTATCTCGCCTGGCTCACGCACGAGAACGCCTCCGGCGCGAACGTCTACGTCGCCGCCAATCCGCTCCGCCCTGGAAGCCGCAAGCGAACAAAGGAGAACATCGCATCCGTACGCCATCTCTACATAGACATCGACACGGGCGGCGACACCCGCCTTGCGGCGCTCCGGCAGTCAATTGCCGTGCCCGCGCCGACTGCGGTCCTCTCCACATCTCAGGGCAAATATCAGGTGCTATGGCGCGTCGACGGCTTCGACTTTGCGCTTCAGGAGCAGACGCTCAAGCTGCTCGCCATCGCTTTCGGAGGTGATCTCGCTTGCACCGATTGCAACCGGGTACTTCGCGTCCCCGGCTTCCTGAATCGCAAGTACGATCCTGCACATAGAGTCACGGTTGAATATCCCTGTGATTCGATCTGGGCTCCCGGCGACTTCTGCCTGGATCGTGCCACCGTGGACACCGTGCATTCAGCAGGATCGGTCCCATCCAGGAAACGGCCCGGAAAGCATAGCGATTCCGAGATGGATTGGGCCTGGGTATGCGACCAACTTGCGCACGGCAAAGACGCCATGAAGCTGACCCGCGAGCTGGTTTCGCGACGCCCCGACAAGCCCAATCCTCTCTACTACGCACAACGCACTGTCGATGTCGCATCGGCCCGCCTCTGGCTTATTGAAGGCATCCGCATCGACGACGTAATCACGATGCTTGAATCCCGCCGCCGCTTCGAGATCCCGGCGGCACTCTGCTCAGCTCGTGCGCGGGAAATTGCGGGCACGGCGCAGCGCATGGTTGCCGGCAGAAAGATTGCCTGATTCATCACCTAAAGGAGAATCGAATGCCACTACTTGAAGTCACCCAAATCCGACATATCAGCGCCTCCATTCGGCTGACTGATACAACCGCTACCCAAGTCGATCAGTATGCCGCTTTCATCGAGGCATCCGCCGACGATGTTATAGAGCAGGCTCTTACCTATGTTTTCAGCAAAGACCGCGACTTTCAGGAGTTCCTGAAGACTTCGCAGGCGGCCCACGTAGCGCCCACGCTTCGCATTCGCAAAGGCCCGAGCAATGATCCAGCAGAATCGCCTGCACTGAAGCCAACAAATGGGGCGCGCTCCACAACACAACCTCCGGCTGTTGCGGCGGGATTGAAACCATGATCCTCCATCGGAATCTGTGCCAGGACCACAGCGGTGCTTCGCACCGGAGGAATTTCGACACTCCACCCCTGAAAGGTTCATGCAAGTGCACCACAGTGCACTTGTTGCGGGCTCAATGACATAGCAATTTCAGGTGCACTTGGGTGCACCTTAAAAATGCGAGGTCCACATGTCGATTTTGAAAGCAGAATCCACCCATAAGACAGGTGCCAACCGGGAGACTCTCCGTGTCTATCCGGTTACCGCCAAGCTGACGAAAGCGGAGCGGGAAGCTGTAACCAAGTTCGCGGAGTCCCACGGTATTGCGCGTGGTCAGTGGATACGCGATGTGATTCTGGTCCAGCTACAGAATGCTTCCAAGAGCAACGCCGCTCTGGCGGAGGTCCTTGGCATCCGTTTGCTGCTGGTCAATGTGCTTCGGCCCTTGGCCGCTGGCCAAAAGTTGACACCGGAGGCGTTCGACAAATTGCTCGACGAGATCGGCACAGCCAAGTACGAGTTGGCCGGAAAGCTCGCGTTTGAGCGCAGGAGGTAGCTGTATGGCGAAGACCATATGGGGCCGCAGGGAGACCATCGTTTGGCCCTACCACATTCCCATCTACGCCTTCAGCGCGACATTCGTTTCCGTCGTGCTGACCTTTCTATTCGTCTGCGGCTGGATTCGTTTCGGCACGACGCCTTTGCAGCGGTATTACCTGCCGCTCTATGAGCGAACTTCGGTGATCGGAGCGTTCAGCAAGGCCCACCGAAGCAACTACCGCGTCCTCTTCGTTGCAGGTAGTGGCCTCTCGCCACGCCCGGCTCAAAACGCAGATGTGATGCTGGGCAGGACTCCAGAATCTGGCGGAAAAACGATCCCCCTCCAACTTTCGGAAGATACATTGCTGCACGGGTACACGCTCCTCTTTCGCGCCCCGCTGCGTAGCTTTTCAGATGCCCGGCTGCGTGATTATCTCAAAAGTGTTGTCTACGGCGGAACCAGCCTCCCCACGTTCTTTCGGCCTCCGCTCATTGGCGGCGCAGTGGTCTTTTTGATGCTGCTGCCGTTCGCGGTGCAGAAGGATGTGAAGCGGCAAAAACAGCTCCGCTATGGGCGGCGTCTCAAAGGCCCGGAGATGTTGAGGCCGCGCCAGTTCAACTGGATTATCAAAGGTGACGGCATCGGCTTCAAGATCGACGGAATGCGCAAAATGCTGCGTATCCCGGCCCGCGCCGAGGCCCAGCACATGCAGATCATCGGCGATACGGGTGCCGGTAAGTCCGCGCTCATGTTCCAGCTCTTGCGGCAGGTCCGCAGCCGGGGGGATTCGGCCATCGTTTATGATCCGGCACGGGAGTACGTGAAGCGGTTTTACGACCCAAACCGCAGTGACGTCATCCTCAATCCTCTGGACCAGCGCTGCCCTTACTGGGGACCGGCGGAAGAGCTGCGCAGTCGGTCGGAAGCGAAGGCTCTGGCTGTTTCATTGTTCCAGCCGCCGCAGGACAGAAAAGGCGAGTTTTTCATCGAATCGCCACAGAAAATCTTTGCCTTTCTGATGGCCTACGGCCCGACGCCGGATCAACTCGTCCAGTGGATGTCGAATCCAGAGGAGATCGACCGCAGACTCAAGGGGACCGAGCACGCCCACCTGATCGACCCGCACGCGCACCAGCAGCGCGCAGGCGTTCTGGCCTCTCTGGGCCTGGTCGCCGACAGCCTTCGTTTGTTGCCGAAACGGAATGAAGCAAATGGTCAGTGGACCGCAACCCAGTGGGCAGAAAAGCGCCAGGGATGGATCTTCCTGACTTCGCTTCCGGCAGAGCGCGAAGCATTACGGCCCTTGCAGAGTCTTTGGATCGACTGGCTGGTTTTGCGTCTGCTGAATGAGCCGATCGCTGCTCAAAAGCGTGTCTGGTTCGTGATCGACGAGCTGGCGAGCTTGCAAAAACTTCCGCAACTCCATACCGCCATCACCGAGGCCCGTAAGAGCAACAACCCGGTTGTCCTGGGATTCCAGGGCAAAGCTCAGCTCGAGTATCTGTATGGGCATCTGGCCGAGGTCATGCTGTCGCAGCCTGCAACCAGCGTCTGGCTCACCACCAAAGAGCCGAATGCCGGCGAATGGGTCTCGAAGTTCATTGGCAAGGTTGAAATCGAGCGGCTACGCGAAACCCATTTTGACGGTACACGCTCTGGCCGCAATTTCGCGCTCGACCGGCAGGTGGAGCCGTTGGTGCTGGAGTCCGAAATCGCAGGTCTTGCCGACTTACACGCTTTCATGAAGTACCAGAACTACGTCACGCGGTTTTCCTTCCCCTACTTCAATATGCCGGAGATCGCCAAAGGTTTCGTGCGGCGCGAACGGCCCGATGACAAGCTGCCTTACGATCCGGCGCGCGTGCGCGGCGCTGAGCCGAACCCGGAGTTGAAACAGACTCCAGAGGACTCTCCCTTGTCGCAGCCCAACACGCTGCCCGTGGTCGAGCAGATCGAGCCGGAGCCGACCGTTGCTCCCGATACCGACGACCAACAGAACCTCATTCTTCGAGGCTGAGCCAAGTCGATGCTCACTATCTCCAAACCGCTATCCGCCGGTCAAGCCCAGACCTATCACGCACGCGAGTTCACCTCTCCCGATCAGAGCTATTGGAGCCGCGGAGAGACCGTGACCGGCGAGTGGCAGGGCCGGCTTGGCGAGGAATTCGGTCTGTCCGGCGCCGTAGGCGCCGCTGAATTTGCTCGCCTCTCCGAAGGACAGCATCCGACGACTGGCGAACAGCTTGTGCGCCATCGCCAGTCCCATCAATATCAGACGACCGCTGGCAAAACCATAAAGTCGGTCGAGCATCGGGCCGGTTGGGACGCTACCTTCTCGGCACCCAAATCCGTTTCACTTACGGCGCTGGTAGGCGGTGATGAACGTGTGCGGCTAGCCCACCGTGACGCTGTCACCGTCGCGCTCTCTGAGTTGGAGCAGTACACCCAGGCGCGGATCGGCGGCAACCATCCGCCCGAAACCACCGGGCAATTCGTAGCCGCCAAGTTTGAACACGACACCGCCCGCCCGGTGAACGGCTATGCCGCGCCGCAGCTTCACACGCACGCGGTCATCTTCAATTTGACCGAGCGCGCCGACGGGACCGCGCGGGCGCTTCAGCCGCAGAGTCTTTTCGCGTCTCAACAATATGCTACGGCGGTTTACCAATCGGAGCTGATGTACCGCCTGCGCAATCTTGGCTACGAGATTGAACCAGGCAAGAGCGGAGCGCCGGAAATCAAGGGCTACTCCCTCGAATACCTTGACGCCTCCAGTCCGCGCAGCCAGCAAATCCGTGAGTACATGGAGCGCAACGGAGTTCAGGGGCACGAGTCCGCGCAGATTGCCGCTCATTCGACGCGCGACCGGAAAGAGAGCCTCTCGCCCGCTGAAGCTCTCGACGCTCACCGGCGTCTGGCCGCCGAGTTCGGCAATCAGCCCGAGGCCGTCGTCCGCGAGGCGCGGGAGCGGCTGCAGAACAAAGTTCAGCCAGCGATCCTCGACAATCTGGCGCAGGAATCGCTCACCTATTCGCGTGACAAGAACTTCGAGCGCGAAGCCGTTATCGACGAACGTGCATTGATGCGCGACGGCCTCCGGCGCGGCATGGGCAAAGTGACCTACACCCAAGTTCGCGCCAACCTCAACGCCCGTCTCGCATCTGGGGAATTTCGAGTTGTGGAGCGCCCGCAGAGCACTCCGGCGCGCCGGTTTACGACCGCCAAAACCATCGCCGCCGAGCAGGAGATCGTGCGGCGGGTTAGCGAGGGTCAAAATCAGGTCGAGCCGGTTCTTTCCCGGCACCAGGCGATTGCCGTTGCCGATGAGCATTCGCAACTGAACCGTGCCCAGAAGAGTGTTGTCGAGGATGTCCTGAGTTCGCCCGACCGCATCCAGGGTCTTCAAGGATTCGCCGGCAGTGGCAAAACGGCCTCGCTCTCCGTGGTCCGCGGTGCGGCGGAGTCCCATGAATATATCGTGCGCGGATTTGCTCCGACTTCGCGCGCCGCGCGACAGTTGAATGATGCTGGCGTCGTCTCCGAAACGCTGCAAAAGTTCCTTGCTCATTCAGTTGATCCCAATGTGCCATCCCAACGGCATTTCTACTTTGTCGATGAATCTAGTTTGGCGAGCACCAACCAGATGCGGGATTTCCTCGCGCGACTTGGTCCGCAAGACCGGGTGTTGCTGATCGGCGATATTCGCCAGCACCAGGGTGTCGAGGCGGGCCGTCCTTTCGAGCAATTGCAGGACGCCGGAATGCGTACAACGAAACTGGATGACATCATGCGCCAGAAAGACCCGGCTTTGAAATCTGCCGTCGAGCAGCTCGCCAAAGGCGACGTTTTTGCTGCGCTCGAATCGCTCCAGCAGCAGGGCCGCATCCGGGAGATTCCTGATACCGAAGCGCGCATTCGGACCATCGCCCAAGCTTATGTCAAATCGCCGGAAAAGACACTCATCGTCTCACCCGACAACGCTTCTCGCCGTGCATTGAATGTCGCGGTGCGGGAAGAATTGAAAGCCAAAGGTGCCCTTGCGCCGGACGACCGGAGTTTCCGCGTGCTTGCTCCACGCCAGGACATGACCGGCGCGGAACGGACCTGGGCAAACCGCTATGAACTCGGGGATATTGTCCGCTACACCCGTGGCAGCAAGGCCGTCGGAATGGAGGCGGGTAACTACGGCACGGTTGTCGAAGTAAACCCAGCCGATAACCTGCTTACCGTCAAAAAGACGAATGGGGAACTTGCCGCCTACGATCCACGGAGACTCTCCGGCGTCAGCGTCTACCGCGAGATCGACCGCGAATTCTCTACTGGCGATCGAATCCAATTTTCTGCACCTGATAAGGCTTTGAACGTCGCCAACCGCGACCTTGCCGTCATCAATTCCATTGCGCCCAATGGCCGCATTAAAGCCCGTCTCGACTCCGGCCGAGAGGTCAATTTCGACTCCGCGGAGCATCGCCACTTCGACCACGGTTATGCCGTGACTAGCCACAGTTCTCAGGGGCTCACCGCCGAGCGCGTCCTCGTCAACGCCGATACCGGCGTTCACCCGGACCTTATCAACTCGCGGTTTGGATACGTTTCCGTCTCCCGCGCCAGCCACGAAGCGACGGTCTTCACCGATGACTTTGCTAAGCTCGCCCCGCAGCTCAGTGCCAATGTTTCCAAAACTTCTGCGCTCAAAATTTCTCAGAATGCTCCTGTCGCGCCAGGAATCGGCTTGGGGATAAACCTTGCATAAGCGCGGCATCATATTTTTATCGGCAGGCGTTCTGTCAGATTTCAGAAGCCTTGCCGGCTTTTCAGTCCCTATCCGGTTCCGAGAGCCGATGCCACCTCCGCGCCAAACCAATTCTCCCAGAGGGCGGAGCATTTCCACCAACGGCGAATGTGGGGTATCGTGGGGGCAATGCCCCAAGAGTTCCGACATAACCACTACGTCCCGGAGTGGTACCAGAAACGCTTTATACCGACGAGCCAGATTGATCGCGAGCTGTATTACCTCGACCTCCGGCCGGAATCGTTCGTTGACGGGAAGGGGCGCGTCCACGAGCGAACGGGGCTGCATCGCTGGGGCTTCAAGTTCTGTTTTGCGGAACGGGATCTATATACGACACAGCTCAACGGAGTGGATTCGACGGAGATTGAAAAGCAGTTCTTTGGGGCCATTGACCGGGAGGGGCGCAAAGCGGTCGAGTACTATACAAACTTCGCCCATCCATGGGACGGCGGCAACGCGCTACAAGAACTGATGATGTTCATGAGCACCCAGAAGCTCCGTACGCCGAAGGGCCTGGGTTGGCTGCGCGAAGCTACCGGCGCAACGGACCGGAACCGGCTTCTAGCTGCCCTGCTGCAGTTGAGGCAACTCTACTGCGCGATTTGGACGGAATGCGTCTGGCTTCTGGCTGACGCTACCCAGTCGGATACGAAATTCATTGTCTCCGATCATCCCGTCACCGTGTACAACCGCCGCTGCGGTCCACGCTCCCAGTGGTGTCGCGGATTCAACGATCCGGAGATCCAACTCCATGCGACCCATACGATTTTCCCACTATCTATAGAAAAAGCTTTGATCCTTACGAACCTCTCCTGGGTGAGGAATCCCTATCAGTCGGAGGTGGGGGTAAGGCCGAATCCGAATCCGTTCCGAAGCACGATGTTTAACGTTCTTGACATACAGACTCTGCGCCACCTAGGCGAACAGGAGGTCAAGGAGATCAATTTCATTATCAAAAGTCGAGCCCTGCGTTACATAGGGGCCGCCCGCGAGGAGTGGCTCCATCCGGAGCTGTACGTCACCAAATCAGATTGGAATCAATTTGGACACGGCTACCTCTTAATGCCGGACCCGCGTTCGGTCACCTACCACCGCGAAACCATAATCGGATACAAAGACGGCACTGCTACCGCTTTTGACGAATTCGGCCGCCGTCCTTGGGACAATGACTTCAAGAGAGAGGGTGGCGTAGATGACGACTGGAACACTTTCCACCGCTTTCAAGGTGAGTTCGCAAGACTCTTTGGTCCGTTCAGGAGAGGGCGCGCTTCAAGCGTCATGAGGTTGGACGATGAGCGCGACAGCGACGATTATCATAAATATCACTTAGGGCTAGAGCGGAAAGGGCCGAAACACGGCCGCAAGAGTCGCTAACAACAACGCAACAGTTGGGTGATATCGCCGATGAACAAAAAGATCGACTACTACCTTCTTAAGCCTTTGGACAGGCGAAGAGCGCTTATGGCGGATCAGAAGGCTATTGCCAGCGCGCTGGAACGACTGGATGATAGGACACTTGGGAACGCGGTACTGCCGGTAATTGCCAAGTCCGCCAAAGCGTTACGTCGAAATGGCCACCAAGGATTGTTGAAAGATCCTGCATATATCAAAAACCAAACTGCGCTCTCTGAAGCCCTCTATCTCTCTCGACGAATCTCGCGCTCTGAGTATGTTTACTTTGCATCGTCGCCGGTTGAAACGATCAACGAAGAACGTTTGATAGACGGACAATTTAACGACGAACTACACGAAATTGAACAGAAAATTGAGGTCATAGATAAGGAGAGCGGCCTCCTTCCCAACCAGTTCTGGCCAAAGGGCGGGGCCCCAGAGGAATTCCGCGGTCGGTATAACGCCTTGGAAGAGCAATATCGCGCAGTGATTGAACGGCACTTTACGGCCGCGCTGCGGGAATTCGGGTTGGAAGATCTCGCAAATCTGCGCGAACTAAGGCCAGAGGAATTCGACAGACTTCGAGAACGGGGCCGTAGATCGCTACATCATAAAGGCGAAGACATCCCAGCCCTAAAGGATATTGTGGTGAGGCATGAGGAGGAAGCCTCACGAGCCGCGTCGGCAGCGGCATATGCCGCTGGAGTCTTATTGCTTGGTGCCGCTCTAGAAGGCTTGCTGTTGATCCGCTGCCTCCGATCAAAACGAAAGGCAATTCGCACCGCAAGTTCGTTACCCAAAAAACAGAGACCCCAGTTTCCAGACGATCCTACCAAATGGCGGTTGGAGACTTTGATAACCACCTGTCTCTCAGCCGGCTGGCTGCCTCGTATATCAACTGAGTACTCACAGTACGCTCCTGCAGCTCTTGGTGACATCCTTCGCAAAATGCGGAATCTCGTGCATCCGGGACGATGTCTGCGGGAAAAGCCTTGGTCGGAAACCTACGAGCGCGATTACAAAGACGCAGAAGCGATTTATGTCACGCTCAGGTCTAAACTCCTCGGCAGGCGCAGCTTAACCGACACCGCCCCATAACTTTGTATCAATCGCCCGAGCCACAGGTCCCGTTTTGATTGGCCTGAGGCAAGACTGAAGTCGTGCCTTGAAAGCGCGAAGACAGGATTGATCCTTAGTACTACAGTTGTAACTAAGTGATAAGCTGATTATGCTCAGGCAAGGCTCCGCGCACGCGATGGAGAAATCGATAGAGAAGTGGAAGGGCGAGTTGGGTCGGGCGCACCTGCGGATC
>JBEKPD010000030.1:0-59784 GCA_049521075.1 Occallatibacter sp. | reverse complement strand
GCCTTGGAATCGCCGGTGATGTAGTAGTACTCAGCCAGACGCTCCATGGACCAGGTCTGCATACCGAACCACTGGTTGCTCGGCGGGTTGTGATAAACAGGCTCCCAATCGTAAGCCATGTTATAGAAGGTGGCGTCGCCGGTGGGAGTCGGGGAGTAGGAGCCTTCCCAACTGTTGGTTACGCCGCCAGCGATGGCGCCTTCATCCGATTGCGCCCAGCGGTAGAGCTCAAGCTGACGCTCCAAGCTGGTGCTCCAGTCGGTCACGCTCTGCGCGGGGAGTTTGCCGCTGATGCCCGGATCCTTCGACAGGGCGTAGGCCGCCACTGGGTTCTGATAGCCAAAGTGCGCGGTGCCGTCTCCGATGCGCCACGCCCAGCTTCCGTCGGCCGGTATTGCACCGCCCCAAGCAAAGTACCATCCGAGCAGATAATGCGCGGAATTGTAGCCGCTGCCAGCCGCACAGCTCGTTGCGCTCGCGCTCGCACCAATGCAGCCGATTTCTTTGAAGTACTTGTCAAAGAACGAGTAGCGCAGGTAGTCACCCAACTCAGCGGCTTTGGGTAGCAAAGCTGTGACAATGCTACTTCCGCCCTGCGCGTTTGCGTACTGTTCCGCCCAGTACATGGCTTGTACCGTGCGGGCATCGGCGTCCGGTGCGTCCGTGTACTTCCACTGGTTCGTATACGGAGCGGGAGCAGTGAACAGATCAAGGTAGCCGTTAGTTTGGCTGCCGTACTTCAAGTTATCCCAGCAAGGTTGCGGAATTGTGAGCCACACGGATTCGTTGGCACCACGTTGGAAGGTGTTCATGCACGAGGGCTTCGTTACACCGTCTTCCTGTTGGCCAAAGCCGTAAAAGTTGTCGGTGTCAATAATCCAGTGCATGGAGTACATGTTGTCGGTGCCGTAAGTCGAGCTGAGTTGGCTCGCCAGGGGATCGGTGCCCACAGAAACCGCGCTGGTCAACGTCGATGGGTAGGCGCTGGGCAATGGATGCTCAGGTGCATAAGTGGCAGGAGCAGAGGCATTGTAGCCGGCGTTCGTTGGCTGCAGTGTCGCACTCGGGATCATATTGTCTTGCAGGCTCGTCCAGGCAGTTTGTAGTCCCGTCCAGTTTCCCGTCAGGCCACCGTAGAGCGTCTCCAGCCAGACCCAATAGCTGTAAGTCTCCGATGAAGTTTCGTGGCCATAATCCGGAGCCTCTGCCATGAGGGTTTCTACCGAGTGGTAGGGAATCTGGTCACCGCTGGTTGCGGTTCCAAAATATCCGTTCGAGGAGGTGTGAATGTCATTGTAGAGGTCGACAAAATGTTGCTGGAAAGTGCTGAAACCCGTGCCAACCATCAACGTGATGGGAATGGTAACCGGAGTCAGTGTTCCAGAGGTTCCCGTGATGGTGATCGTTGAAGTTCCGTCAGCCGCCGACGAAGCAACCGTGAACGTAAGCGCGCTGGTCGCTGTTGCCGGGTTGGTGGTGAACGCTGCCGTAACTCCGGTCGGCAAGCCTGATGCTGCGAGCGTCACGCTCCCGGTGAAGCCGCTCTCGTCCGTCACCGCGATGGTGCTGGTTCCGGTACTCCCTAAAGCCACCGTGAGATCACCGGGCGAAGCCGAAATGGTAAAGCCCGGTGTCCCAGCTACAGTAAGTGTTATGGATGTTGTAACTGGTGTCAGAGTGCCGGAGGTTCCGGTGATCGTAATTGGGTACGCTCCGGCCACAGTTGTTGCGGCTACAGCGAAAGTAACCACGCTTGAGCTTGTGGATGAAGCCGGGCTGAACGTGGCAGTTACGCCCGCGGGCATGCCCGATGCGGCAAACGCTACACTGCCGGCAAACGGGCTCACGTCGGTTACTGTGATGGTGTCGGTTCCGCTGCTTCCTTGACCAACAGACAGAGTGGCCGCAGAAGGCTTCAGCGTGAAACTGCCTTGCCCAACGCCGCCGCAAGCCGTTCCGTTAATCGCGAAGTTCGTGGGGATTGCGTTGGCGGAGCCGTTCCATGTGCCGTTAAATCCGATCCCAGTCGCACTGCCACCGGCAGGAATGCTGCCGTTGTAGGGCTCATTTTTCACTGTTACGTTCGCGCCGCTCTGGGTTTCAATGCCGTTCCACAGAGATGCAACTGTCTGACCGTTGGCGAAGGTCCAGGTCAGTGTCCAGCTGGTCAGAGCCGTCGTGCTGGTGTTCTCGATGGTGATGGCCGCACCGAAAGCGTTCGAGCTTTGTGGCGACGTCGTGTAGATAACCTGGCAAGCGCCATTGGGCGTGCCCACAGTCAGCGCAATGGTGGTGGTTGCGGTTAGTGTACCTGAGGTGCCCGTGATGGTTACCGTGGACAATCCAGCCGTGGCCGTGCTGCTGGCCGCGAATGTAACCACACTTGAGCTCGCAGATGAGGCCGGGCTGAACGTGGCAGTTACGCCGGCAGGCAGGCCGGATGCGGCAAACGAAACGGAGCCGGCGAACGGGCTCACATCGGTTACCGCGATCGTGTCAGTCGCACTGGCGCCCTGCGCCAACGTGAGGCTTGCCGGTGAAGCTGAAAGACTAAAGCTTCCTATGCCGGTTACCGTAAGTGCGATGGAAGTGGTTGCGGTCAGTGTGCCGGAGTTCCCAGTAACGGTAATCGGATAAGTCCCAGCTACAGTCGAAGAAGCGACCGCGAATGTGATCACACTGCTCGCTGTGGCTGGGTTGGTGCCGAACGTAGCAGTTACGCCGGTCGGCAATCCAGACGCGGCAAGAGTTACGCTGCCGGTGAATGTGCCTGTATCTTTTACGGTAATCGTGTCGGTTCCGCTGCCGCCTTGAACTATCGACAGCGCCGCCGGCGATGGCGTTAGCGTGAAGCCGGAGGCCGGGGGCACGGTGAGCGTGATGATGGTGGTAACTGGAGCCAGTGTTCCGGAGGTTCCGGTGATGGTGATTGGATAGCTCCCAGCTACAGTCGTTGCGGCCACGGAGAACGTGACCACGCTTGAGCTCGTAGACGAAGCTGGGCTGAACGTGGCAGTTACGCCGGTCGGCAGGCCAGACGCGGCAAACGTTACACTGCCGGTGAATGGGCTAACATCTGTCACCGTGAGGGTGTCGGTTCCGCTGCTGCCCTGAGCAACCGTCAGAGTGGACGCGGAAGGCGCAAGCTTGAAGCCGCCCAGCGAGGCGCCGCAGGTCGTTCCATTGATTGCGAAAGAGACGGGCACTGCGTTGGCAACGCCGTTCCAGGTCCCGTTGAACCCAATGCCGGAGAGACTAGCGCCAGCAGCGATGCTGCCGTTATAGGGCTCGTTTGTCACTGTCACGTTCGCGCCGCTCTGGGTTTCCACACCGTTCCAGAGTGACGAAACTGTCTGCCCGTTGGCAAACGTCCAGGTCAGAGCCCAACTGGTCAGCGCCGAGGTTCCCGAATTTTGGATGGTAATCGCCGCTCCGAACGCGCTCGAGTTCTGTGGCGATATTGTGTAAACAACGTTGCAAGCGGTCTGCGCTGCTCCAGTGACTCCCAGAACAGTCGCTATTGCCAGGATTAGTCCGGACGTGCGTATGATTCGATGTTTCATGGTGCACTCCTTTGGTCTGACGCTGGAGGCCCCCGACGTTCGGCTGCATATCCGGGCTGGGCAACCTACACGCCATCGGTTAGTACCGGTGGCGCAGCGTGTTCGTGATAACGTTACCGAGGCATGAATCCTTTGAACTCATACCCCACTTCATCGATTGAGCAACGACGCATTGCACTAGCTTGCTAGTTAACTGTGCAGGCCGTTCCGTTGAGTGAAAATGCCGCGGGCACTGCGTTGGTGGTGCCATTCCAGGTTCCGTTGAATCCGATGCCGCTGAGACTGCCCCCCGCGGAGATACTGCCGTTGTAACTCTCGTTTACTACCGTCACATTCGCGCCGCTTTGGCTCTCGACGCCATTCCAGAGCTGTGCAACCGTCTGCCCGTTGACGAACGTCCAGGTCAGCGTCCAATTGGAAAGGGCAGTGGTTCCTGTGTTGTTGATGGTGATAGCAGCACCGAATGCGCTTGTGTTTTGCGGGGAAATTGTGTAGTCGATAGTGCACTTGGCTCCGGTTCCCGATGGACTTACGGTGAGTGCAATGTTGGTAGTTGCGGTCACGGATCCGGAGGTCCCGGTGATGGCAACCGTAGAGGTTCCCGTTGCTGCTGTCGCGCTGGCCGTTAATGTAATCACGCTGGAAGCAGTGGTGGGGTTGGGTGCGAATGCGGCAGTTACTCCGCTCGGCAGCGCGGACGCTGCAAGCGTGACGCTGCCTGTGAATCCGCCCACATCTGTCACCGTGATGGTGTCAGTCGCGGTCTTGCCCTGAGTCACAGAGAAACTGGTTGGCGATGCTGAAAGAGTGAAGCCCGGCGTGACCTTCGTCGTGAAGGTAACACCAAACGTAGTGGATGCGGTCAGTGCGCCAGAGGTTCCGCCGACGGTAACAGTGGCCGTTCCGGATGCTGAACTGCTGGCCGTCAGCGTGAGAACGCAGCTCCCGTTACCGGTGATGGGCGCGGTGCAGCCGGAAACAGTCACGCCGCTGGGAAGTCCCGAGGCGGCAAGTGTCACGCTCCCAGTGAATCCGCCGGTGTCAGTCACCGTGATCGTCTCGGCCCCGGTGCCGCTTTGGGCGATCGAAAGATTTGCCGGCGAAGCCGAAAGCGTGAAGCCCCCAGTATTCGATGGTCCGATGGTAAGTGCGATGGTAGTCGTGGCTGCTGTCAATGCGCCCGAGGTTCCAGTAATAGTTATCGTGGCGCTTCCCTGAGGTGCCGAGGCGCTAGCCGCCAAGGTCAGTACGCTCGATCCTGTAGTAGGATCGGTGGCGAATGTCGCGGTTACTCCACTGGGCAAGCCGGTTGCGCCCAGAGTTACGCTGCCCGTGAACCCGCCGGCATCAACCACACTGATAGTGTCTGTGCCGCTGCTGCCCTGAGAAACTGAGAGTGTGGAGACCGACGCTTTGAGCGTGAAACTCCCACCCGATGACGAAGAGGGCGGAGTCCCGGTTCCCATGATGATGCCGCGGCCGTTTGTTCCCAGGTAGACGGTTCCAAAGACCTGCGGATCGCCAGTGATAGTCGCACCCGTAAGGCCGTACTCGTGCGCGGAGTCGTTGATCTGTGTCCAAGTGGATCCCTCATTAGTGGAGGCGAAGATCCCGCGTACGCCGCCGATTTCGGCATTGGTGAACAAGGTTGGATAAGTCGCGCCAGGCGCAGCTTTTCCAAACCCGATAACATCGGCCTGTGTAACATTGGCAAGTTTAGTAAAGCTGGCGCCACTGTTGGTTGAATGCCAGAGTCCGTAAACGTTGTTGGCAACACTGCCTCCGGCAATCCAAACGTCGCCCGTTATTCCAGGCACGGCGCGCATGTTAACCGGGTCTCCTGATACAGGCAGCCCCGCTGCGGCCGTAGCGGTGAAGCTCACGCCGCCGTTCACGCTCACATAGAACTGGCCAGCGGAGTAGTCATAGAACTGCAAAGGATTTACTCGGTCTGACGCAATGATTCCTCCCGCAGGAAGGCCGGTTGACGCTGTCCAGCTGCTGCCATTGCTGGTGGAATAGAATGCGCTCATGCCCGTGGGGTTCCACACGACCCGGCTAGCGTCTGCCGCCGCCGCAACTGTGCCGCCGCCGTTGGTGGAATAGCCCGGCGGATCGACCGTGCCCGCAAACCAGGCAGTTTCGCTCGTGCCACCGGAGTAAGTGAATGCGGAACTCGTTATTGCCGGGCTCGCCGTAGGGCTTCCGTCGCCAACAAGGACCATGAATTGCGGCGATAACTCGGCGTAGTCGATACTTGTCCGAGTGCCGAAGAATGGAATCGCATAGGGAAACGTAGGTGCTGTAGTCATGCTGGTGTGAATAAACCCGCCGATGTCTCCCAAGGCACTGTAAAGATGCGCGCCACCGCCGGCCGGAGGACTGACCAGATCGAGAACGGAAGTCTCTTCGATCCCTTGAGACGCAATCGAGAGGGCAAATTGATTTCCCGAGTCCCACTCGGTGAGATTCTCCGTGCCCCACATCGTCATGCCCGTTCCATAAAGCATGTGGTTGGAGTTGAACGGATCAATTGCAAGACCGGAGACCATCCAGCCTAGTTCAGGCGCTTCTATAGGTGCTACAGGGTTGGTGTCACCCTCATTCACCCAAGGCGCTGCCGTGTCATTCAGCGTGTACATAAAGCTGCGGCTTGGATAACTCGTCCAATTCCAGATCTGAGACCACGTAGCGCCGGAATTCGTGCTGCGCCAGAGAATGGTATCCGGCCACCAGGAATTGAAGGCTGAGACCATGATCGTGGTCGGAACCTCAGGATCGACAGCTAGCCCGCAATAACCAAAGTAGTCAGCGCCACTGGCAGTAGTTGGAACAACCGGCGCAATCTCAGTCCAAACGCCGGTTGCCGTGTTGTATTGCTGGACATCTCCCATAGTGCCGTCGTAAGGCCCAGCCCCGTTGCTATAGGTGATGTAAAGCATCCCCGTCGTCGGGGCAAGCACCGCACGATCTGGGAAAAAACCGGGGCCCGGCGCGTCGGAAGCGACCGACCAGGTGGCGCCGTTGGTGCATGCCACTGTCCCCGTTGTCTGGGTCCCAGTTAGTGTGCAAGTCGGTTGACCCGCCACTGGAGCCCAGGTCGTTCCACCGTTTTTGGTGACGTAGATATTTGTCCCGTCGGGTTGTGCAACGCCCACATAAATGGTCTGCGTTGCTTTTCCACTTGAACCTGTCCGCGGGTCAAAGACAACCCATGCGGGTCCGATGATATCTCCGCTGTAGATATTTCCCGGTTCGACCGCATAAGTTCCAGGTTGTGGGAAACTGGTCACCTGACTCCATGTAGCTCCAGAATTGGTGCTCTCCCAAAGACCGTTCCCGCTTCTTGCCGCGAAGAACAAGGTGCTATTCAGATTGGGATCGATGGCCAAACGCTCGCCCATGTTGCGAGCCGGCATGTTACCTCCCACTTTGAACGGCATAGGCACCTGGGTAAAGGTGCTCCCTTGATTATTCGAAATCAACAGTGTGCCGTTCTGAGTTGTAAAGGAGTTGGTATAGAGGCCGGCCATTATATACAGATTGTTTGGGTTTACCGGGTCGGTCGCGAGACTCTCCACCCCCAGCTCGTTCCAATTCGCCCAGGTAACCCAGTCCATCAGTGGAACCCAGAGATTTGTTGTGGAATTCCACTTATAGGCGCCGCCAATGTCAGTGCGGGCGTAGATAAGATTTTGCTGTGACGGGTTGAAGATGATGTTTGGAATATAGCCACCACCACCGCCCGTGTACACGTTGCTCCAGGTGTATCCAGCAGCGTTAGCCTGTCCAAGTGCTGCGGGGGAAATCATTGCAAACACCACCGCAAGCACGGCACTCGCACGCAGGAAATCCATTCGCGGATAAATTCTCATCATCCTGTTCGTCATTTCAGTTCCTCTCTTCCAGCATTTGTTGCACTGGTACCGGCAAAAGCGGCGGCGGTCACTTTCCCTGCCGCGGGTAGGTGGACGCCGAAAAGCGCGGGCAAAACAGGACTGTAAATCTGCAATACTCGCGTTTCTTTCTTCTCACGACGCTATTTGCATGCAGTGCCATTGACAGCGAACGATGTGGGTACAGCGTTGGTGGTGTTGTTCCACGTTCCGTTGAAGCCCATGGCGGTATAGCTTCCACCGGCAGGAATGCTGCCGTTGTAACTCAGGTTATTCACCGTCACGTTTGCACCGCTTTGCGTTTCCGAGCCGTTCCAGAGCTGCGTAATAGTCTGGCCATTGGCAAAGGTCCACGTCAGCGTCCAATTACTGATGGCGGTAGTCCCAGTGTTGTTGATCGTGATGGCCGCCCCAAAGCCGCCTCCCCATTGGCTGGAAATTGTGTAACCAATGTGGCACGCAAAGCCGCCTCCCGTGCCGCTGACGGTAAGGGCAATTGCGGTCGTTGCCGTCAATCCTCCCGAGCTTCCGGTGATCGTGACAGTAGACGTTCCGGCAACAGCTGCGCCGCTGGCAGTCAATGTGAGCAAACTAGACCCTGTAGTTGGGTTGGTGCCGAAGGCCGCGGTCACCCCACTTGGCAATCCGGACGCAGTCAGAGTCACGTTGCCTGCGAATCCGTTTAAGTCTGTGACACTGATGGTGTCGGTACCACTAGCGCCTTGAAGGATTGTTAGGCTCGGAGCAGCGGCCGAAAGCGTGAAGCCTCCCGTATTCGATGGTCCGATGGTAAGTGCGATGGTAGTCGTGGCTGGTGTCAATGCGCCCGAGGTTCCAGTAATAGTTATCGTGGCGCTTCCCTGAGGTGCCGAGGCGCTAGCCGCCAAGGTCAGCACTGTAGACCCTGTAGTAGCGTTGGTCGCGAATGTCGCAGTCACTCCGCTGGGCAAGCCGGATGCGGCCAGAGTTACGCTGCCCGTGAACCCGCCGGCATCAACGACACTAATAATGTCTGTGCCGCTGCTGCCTTGGGCGATCGATAAAGACGAGGCCGAATCGGTGAGCGTGAAACTCGGCGAAAGAGTCCCGCCCAGCGGGAATTGGATGCTCGCTAACTCAGATTGCTTCAATGAACTGACGGGCGTTGCGTCGTAGTTTCCGTCGAGCAGGTCGTAGCTATCTTCGCCATTCAGCGCCCAATAGGTCCAGTTAATCGTCGGGTTGTTCTGGAGAAAACTCACCAGACTCTCGAACCATTGCCCCTGACTGCCCGCCGCCGTGCTTTCGATATCCGTGCTGGTGTTGTCCGTACCGAATTCACCTAGCCAAACCGGCGCAGTTCCGTTGGCACTGATATATGCCCAGTACTTATTCCAAATTGCATCCAGGCTTGCAGGCGTCGTGCTGCTGTTGAACCAGGCTTGTTGGAACAGGTTAGGTCCGTAATCATGGGCGGAATAGACAAGTTGGTTGGCAACGCTCAGCGTGACAGGATTGCTGGCCACACCGATCAAGTTACCACCCTGCCAGCCACAAACCCCGCTATAGCAGTCGTTGCCTTCAACAAAAATGAGCAGCTTTGGATTAATCGCCAGCACTGCGTTGCCGGCTGCCTCAGCGGCGACGGGCCAGTTTTGAGTACTGAGGCTGGTCGGGCAGCCATTAGTAGCTGTATCCCCCGTCCAGCAGGAGCCGGTTGTGCTGCCGGAGCCACTCAGATGAGGTTCATTGCGGAGGTCGACGCCAATCACGGTCGGATTGCCATTGAAAGTGAACTTGCTGGCGCTGTAGCGCGTGGCCATCGTCTGCCAGTCTGCAATCCAGTTAGCTTGAGGATAAGCACTTGTGTACCAAAGACCATTGGCTTCATTACTTTCTCCAGCTTCAGAACGATGGTTATCGAGGATCACGCGTAGTCCGATTGATCCTGCATAAGCCACAATCGTATCCAGATCTGCCAGCGCGGTCTGCCCATCCAGAGCCTGGTTGACAGTTTCGCCATTAGCAAAGGTAGTGAAGTTGGTTGGAACTGGATCGCTTTCCACCATCTGGTTCGAGAAAGGGATACGGATCACGTTGTAACCCAGGCTCTTGATGGTGTTCAAAACCGTGTGATAGTCCTGCGCCCAAAGTCCGTGAACAATGTAGTCTGGGGTCTCAAAACCGTACCAATTGATCCCAGCCATGCGGACCTCGTCTCCGTTCGAATCAAGAATCTTGTTGCCGCTGGTATGCCAATAACCGGTGCCCTGCGCCCCTGCAGTCGGACAAAACAGCGCGAGAATGAGAGCCGTAAGTACCAAAAACTCAGACGCCGCACGGTGACCGGGGTGCGTCCCCCCATCAACATTGGTAACTACAAAACGCATTGATGATCCTCCACTTGTAATTCGCATCGCGGTTGAATGATGGCTGATTCCCGACGGAACGAGTTAGAGGGCTCATTCCGTCGGGTTTTCATTTGCTGCAGTTGCGTCCTGCCGTGCGTTGGCTAGTTAACCGTGCAAGCCGTTCCGTTGAGCGAGAACGCCGTGGGTATTGCGTTGGCAGTGCCGTTCCATGTGCCGTTGAAGCCGAATCCGGAGTAGCTTCCGCCCGCGGGAATGTTCTGCCATGTTTGTCCAGCCTGTTGGCTCACCGTAACGTTGCCGCCGCTCTGCGTAACGGCTCCGTTCCAGGAGTTGCTGATGGTTTGTCCGTTGGCAAAGGTCCATGTCAGCGACCAGTTGCTCAACGCGGTAGTCCCGCCATTGACGATGGTGATGGTTGCGCCGAACTGGCTGGTGTTTTGCGGCGAGATCGTGTAATCAACGGTGCACGCGCCGCCGCCCCCCTGACCGACAGTGAGCGCGATCGTGGTGGTTGCAGTCGTGCTACCCGAGGTTCCCGTGACGGTGATTGTGGCTGCGCCCAATGTGGCAGTGGTAGTGGCTGTCAGCGTCAGCACGCTGGAAGTCGTGGAAGACGCCGGGCTGAACGACGCAGTTACGCCACTGGGCAGGCCAGTTGCGGTAAATGTGACACTCCCGGTGAAGCCGCCCAGATCAGTAACCGTGATGGTATCGGTTGCGGTCTTGCCCTGGGTGATTGGGAGAGTGGCAGGTGATGGCGCAAGCGTAAAGCCGGATGAGGGATTCACGGTAAGCGCAATGGTGGTGGTTGCCGTTGTGCTGCCCGAGGTTCCGGTAATGGTCACCGTGACTGGTCCGCCCAAAGTGGCCGTGCTGCTGGCCGTCAGTGTGAGCACACTTGAAGTCGCCGAGGATGCCGGACTAAACGACGCAGTTACGCCGCTGGGTAACCCAGTTGCGGCAAACGTGACGCTGCCGGTGAAGCCGCCGAGATCCGTCACCGTGACGGTGTCGGTTGCGGTGTTGCCTTGAGTGATTGACAAAGTGGCCGGCGAAGCAGCCAGCGTAAAGCCAATCGCGGAGGTAACGTTGAGTGTAAGACTGGTGGTCGCGGTCGTGCTGCCCGAGGTTCCGGAAACCGTGACTGTAAATGCGCCAAGTGTGGCTGCGCTGCTGGCCGTCAGCGTGAGAACGCTGGAGGTTGTGGAGGACGCCGGGCTGAACGAAGCAGTCACGCCGCTGGGCAAACCGGACGCCGTAAACGATACGGTACCCGTGAATCCGCCCAGGTCCGTCACAGTAATGGTGTCGGTACCGCTGCTGCCTTGCTTCACAGAAAGGCTGGTTGCCGAAGGTGCGAGCGTGAATCCTGTTCCTGGAACGATGACAGTGATGGGGACAGAATTCGTGATCGTGCCGTTGGTTCCGACAATATTGATCGGATAAGATCCAGCCGGTGTGCTGCTCTGCACGCTGAAGTTCGCAACGATGGTTCCGCCCGGCGCATTCACCGAGTTGGGAGCAAAGTTGATTTGCATGCCATTAGGTGCGCCGGTAGCACTAACCGATACGCTCCCCGTGAGTCCGCCCTGAAATGCGATGGCGAACGAGTCGGTGGGGTTCGTTCCAACCGCCACGGTGACACTCGTTGAAGAAGGAATAATCGTGAATGTGGGTTTGGAAACCACGGTGAGATTGAGTGTTGCGGTCTCCGTGGTTGTGCCGCTTGTGCCGGTCACCGTTAATGGATAGGTTCCCGGAGTGGTCGTGCCAGAAACGGTAAAGGTGAGCGTGCTGCCTGCAGAGCCGGTAACTGAAGTAGGGCTGAAGGCCGCTGTGACGCCTGTCGGCAGGGTGCTTATACTCAACGCCACGGTGCCGCTAAAGGTTCCGAATTCGCTGACGGTGACGCCGGTTGTCGCGGTCGTTCCCTGCACAGTACTCACCGAGGTGGCTGAGACTGAGAAGCCGTTGCCGACTGGAATCGGCGGAAACGCATTCTGTACATAACCCGTAAACTCGGCAGCCCAGAAGGTCCCGGCGGAAGGTGAATTCGCCATGGCATTAGTGGTCTGGCTGTTGGCCAGCGCATTGGCGTGTGCAGGATTGCAGTTCGGATCGCCTACGGTTGAAGCAACACCGTCGAGCGCACCGTCGTTCGTGCCGGCGTATATGCTGCCGGGATAGTTGCCGTCCGATTCACCCGGAGGCTTGATCCATACATAGGCCAAAATACCGGGACTGGGTGTTGCCGTTGGCGGAACGCCCAATCCAGCGTTTGTCTGGTTGCACCATTGGCCCATGTCGTCGCGCAGGTCGATCAAGCTGTCCTGCACAAAAGTATCAAGGACGGTGCTGGTGCTCGGACCTGTGGGCCGGAGCGGACTGCCCCAGCCATCGCGCGAGGTATCGATGAGAAAGCCAAGGCCCGATGGGAAGCCGCCGCCTGCAACCGTGGAGCCATCTACAAACGTATATGAGGAACTCGTCGGCGTGCTCAACGCCGCAGCGAAGTTCAAGGCGTAGTCTTGCTCGTCAATATTCGGATCGAACTGGAAGCCGCACCAGGTACTTGTGCAGGTGGATTGATAGACCTGAGCTCCGTCCACTTCCTGGTTGAACGTCAAGAATGGCTCTTTGACCGTGCCATAGTTGGCAGTGTTGGTGATGAACCCATCGAGAGAGGCATAGCTATCGGTAAGCTGTGTTGTCACAAATTGCTTGAAGAACGTGACGGCAGCGGCCATGTTGGCCGGCCAGCCGAGCCAGCCATGGTGACCCACATCCAGGTAGGTATAGGCGTTCGGTAACTGGTGGAATTTATTGATTGCATAGGCAATACCCTGAACATAAACGCCATTCATGGAGATACCCTGCGAAAAGGTCTGGCCATTGTTGGCCGCAACGCAGTTGGCAATTGGAGCGGCGCCGCCGATGCCGGTATTGGTGATCAGGTTCGGCAGCGAGTCGTCCTCGACAACCAGCGAGAAACGAATATTCGGGTTGGTGGCTTCCGCTTGCAAGATGTTGAAGATCGGGTTGATGTAATCGGTCTCGTATTCCGTAAGCCCGGTGCCCGTCAACTGCGTTGCAACGCCGTTGATATTGACAGTGTCGTTGCCGGCAATACTCAACTCGCCGTTGGAGGCCAAGGCGGCGCAATCGCGGTCAGGCAGATCGTATATAACGATCTCGACCACAACCGGCGCTGAAGAACCGGAGGCAGCCTGCTGGGCAAGCGCGGCGGTGATGTGCGCCGCTAGACCGCGATGAGCGCCTGTGGTGGCCGTAATCGCGCCGATGTGGTCCATCCAGACGGCGGTGGGATAGGTTGCGACCACTGACATCTGTGACGCAAGGGTGGACCCGGCCGGCGCGGTGGCGATTGCTTCCGAAATCTCCGTGGCGTAATCCGGGTTGACATACCCGTTTGCGCCGACATATGGATTCGCAACATGCGTTACCTGAGCCACCCCGGTCGACGCAAGCAGTGTAAGAGATAGTGCCGCGAGTACTCGAAAGTACACGCTCGGTTGGCGAGAGTGTTCCCGCCCACAAGGGGGATTAGTTCGCTGAAGCATAGCTTCTCCTTTACATCACATAGTCCATTCACAACACTCGGTATATGAGTGTCTTTTGCAACATGACGCCGGTATGAGAGTCGTTCCCTGCCGGCACGGGAACACAGTCTGAGCCTTGCTCAGATCACGCGCGGAAAGCCAAGGCGTATAAAGAGATGACAGGGAAAGATGAATTGTGTCAGCGGAGGGCAAACAACCACTGACTTCTTGAGGCAACGCGATCACTTCGCGCTCACCCCGCGATCCCACAAGTTATATGCTTGAAAGACAAGAATGCTATAAAGCTGCAATCACACTCGGTGTCACTGTCGCCGAGAAAATAGCGGATTCCTCCGGGATCTAGCCTATTGCTCAATCTGCGTTCCCGTGACTGCGGGGAACACTACAACTTTTGAGCAAACACAATCAAGTTACGATGGACCATTGATCTAAAGTAATGTGTCGCCATAAGTGCGGGTACATTTCTCCATCGTTGTGCACTTAACTATAACATCAGCATTATGTTACAACGGCTTGCCGGGTCTCGCGATTAGTCTGCAGCTACCTTATCGCGAATAAGTCATCATTGACCGCATAAGTTATCGTTATCTTGAGCGGATGAGTTATCGTTATCTTGACCGTGCAAGTCAGCACTATCTTATTGATAAGACCTGAAGTGAGCAAAATTACACACAGGACCGTGGTCGGTTCGCCTGTTTCCTTTGTAGCAGTGCGCTGGCGCCGATAAAGCCGTCCTTCCCGAGGGCTTTCAGCAGGACGCCGTTGGTCTGGAAGGCGTTGGCAATCTGCCTGCCGTTGGCGTAGCGCTTTTCGTTCTCCACCACGCGCCGGAAAAATTCGACGCCAAGAGGCGTCGGTTCCCCGCCCTGCCAGGCAAAAGTCGCGACCGGCGTATCATGGGCCTCGATGTATTGCCGGATGTAGCTATCGGGCGCTTCCTCGCGCATGACCATTTTTCGACCTGAGGATAGAGCGGTTCCTTTCCGAGATAGAAGAAGTATTTGCAGTCGAGATTGCAGATCGGCCCGATGGGCTTGGCCAGCACATGAAAGTCAGAGGTGCTCGTCGGGGACTCTCAGGGAAGAGAGATGCAGCTTCCGTTATGCCGCATGGATAGGGATTATCCTTCTTTGAAGTGCGCGTCAGCGTATTCTGCCCGCTGCGCGGGAAACTTTACCGTTCACTGGAACCGATTCAGCTTCGCTAACCCAGCTAACTCCGCTTCGTTCTCTTTAAAACCGCTTCCACATCTCCGCTGCGGCAGCACGAGACTTGGCTATCACTTCCCTTTCATCGATGGCGGGGAACTGCCGGTCATCCATCACGATCTGGCCGCTGATTAGCACAGTTTCCACGGCGTCTCCGCTAAACCCAAAGTGAATATGCTCGTTGAGATTCTCCGCGTTCATCGGTGTGGGCGGATCGTAGTTAATAAGAATAATGTCGGCGTGGGCGCCGGGAATCAGTTTGCCCACGGGGCTGCCGAAGCATTCGCTCGCGGTCGCGGCATTTTCCCGGAACAGCATCTGCGGGGGTTCTGCCCACGCCACGCGTGGATCGCCCGCATCGTGTTTCTGCAACAGGCCGGCGGCTTTCATGGACTCGAACATGTCGGCAGTGTAGCCGTCCGTCCCCAGACCAACATGGACGCCAAGGCGCATCATCTCGAGAACCGGCGCGCAACCCACGGCATTACTCATGTTCGACTGTGGATTGTGAATCACTTTCGCCCCACGCGCCCGCAATAACTCTATTTCCTGCTGATCGACGTGAACGCAATGCGCCAACAGCGACGTGCCCTTCAGAATGTCGAACTTGTTCCAACGCTCCACGATCGACATGCCATGCTCTCGCCGGCAACTCAGCGCGTCGACCGCGGCCTCCGCGGTGTGCACGTGAAAGCCAGCGTCGAAATCCGCGGCCGCCTCACTGCACCGAGCGAGCGTCTCATCGCTGAGCGTGAACGACGCGTGCATTCCGAAAAGCCCGCGCAACCGGTCGTCGCCTGCATCCGCACAGTGCCCGAGAAACGCTCGGTTTTCCTCAATGCCCTGCCTCGTAATCTCGGCGCCGTCACGATCGGAAACTTCATAGCAGAGGCAACTGCGTACGCCGGTTTGGCGCGCGGCATCAGCGATGCGGAACAGGCTCCCTGACACAGCGCCGGGGCTGGCGTGGTGGTCAAAGATCGTGGTCACGCCGTTGCGGATCGAGGCCATCATGCCCACCATCGCGCTCCAGTAAACGTCGTCGAGGGTGAGAGCCCTGTCGAGCCGCCACCAGAGCCGCTCCAGAATCTCAGTGAAGTTGCTGGGCGCGTCGTCCTTCAGGGCCATCCCGCGAGCAAATGTGCCGTAGAGATGCGTGTGCGTATTGATGAGGCCCGGCATGATCACGCGGCCGCGCGCGTCGATGAACTTAGCGCCGGGATGAGTGGCCTGCAACTCGACGGTCGAGCCGACTGCCAAAATCAGGCCGCCGCCAATGGCAACGCAGCCGTTGTCGAGGAACGACATGCGCTCGTCGTGCGTAATCAGGCGGCCGTTGCCAACCAGCAGTTGCGCGCACGTCTCCCCATTCTTCACCATCGTGCGATGAATTTTAGTCAGCAGGAAGTCTAAGTCCTGTGACCCTAATCACGTTGAGACAAAAGGGTGCTGGCGGACAATCGAGCCACGCGGAAGCCATGCGATTTCCCTGATTGTGCCCACGCGAAGGCCGACAGATGGCCGACTCAACTTTGATGGCGGGATGCCAAGGGGCCACCAGCGACAGCCCTTCGTCGCTGGGGAAAGAAGCCTGACTTCATCGACTGGCATTCGGAACCTCGGTTGCATGGAAGACCACGATGGCAAATCTCCAAGTGAGCCTTTGCGGGCTGGAGTTCAGGAATCCTATTCTGACCGCGGCCGGACCTCCCTCCAAGGACGGCGCCATGCTGCAAGCTGCGGCCAACGGCGGCGCGGGGGCGCTCGTAACCAAAACCATCTCCATGGAACCTGCCGATGTTCCGCTGCCCTGCATGGCCGAGATTCGCGGCGGATTCCTGAACACCGAACTCTGGTCTGAGCTGCCAAAAGAACAGTGGATCGAAAAGGAATACGCGCTCGCCCAGGCCGCCGGATTGCCCGTCATCGTGGGCCTGGGCTACACGGCCGCGCAGATTCGCGAACTGGCGCCGCTGGTCAAGCCCTTCGCCGATGCCCTCGAACTTTCGACGCACTACATCGGCGACAACATCGCACCTATCATTGACGCATTGCACGCGGCCAAACAAGCCGTGGACGTGCCGGTGTTCATGAAGCTGAGTCCCCACCCAAATATTCAGGAGATTGCCCTGGCCCTCGAAGAGGCCGGCGCGGATGCGTTGATAATGGTCAATTCCTTCGGGCCGTGCCTTGGCATCGATCTTGAAACCGGCCTGCCGCTGATGGGCAGCAAGGAGGGATTCGGTTGGCTCTCCGGCCCTGCCATCAAGCCGCTGGCATTGCGTTGCGTGTACGATGCAGCGCGTGCGGTTAAGATTCCCGTGATTGGCGTGGGCGGCATCAGCAACGGCCGCGATGCAGCCGAGATGCTGATGGCCGGCGCCTCGGCCGTCCAGGTCTGCACCGAGGCAATCCTCCGTGGGCCCACGGTCTACGCAAAGATCGCCAGCGAGCTCAACAAATTTCTCGACGAGCACGGCTATGCTTCAGTGGATGAAATCCGCGGCCTGACCGTGCGCCTCATGCGCCAATGCGGTGCACAGCGCTCGGTCGGCCTGCCTGTAGTGAACAGGGAGCGCTGCTCTTTGTGCGGGATCTGCGAAACGAGCTGCATGTACGGCGCAATTCATGTCGACAAAGATGACGGAATCCTCGAGATCGACGAAGAAAAGTGTTTTCATTGTGGGCTGTGCGTAACCCGTTGCAAGCTACGCGCGATAACGATGGTGCTGTAATGTTGTGCGTTGCATGATTGAACGACGATTTTGACCGAGGCGAAGAGCCCTGCTCTAGAGGGCATGAATGCAAAAACTCCGAAGCCCACTTTAGCGGGCATGAATGCAGATACTCCGGAGCCCGCTTTAGCGGGCAATAGACGGTAGGATGCGTGAGACCAGCCCCCGCAGGGGGCGTAAGACCCGAGCAACACGCATTGGGAGCAACAAATGCACGCGCCGAAAAACCAATTCGTGACCGGCCTTCGATGCATCCAATGCGGGCGTACCTATGCCACAGGCGAAGTCGAATACTTCTGCCTATCCTGCGGCTATCACAACGGAATTCTCGATGTCCAGTACAACTACGAAGCGGCGCGCAAGACGCTCAACGCGGAGACGCTCGCAGGCAATTGTGATTTTTCCATGTGGCGTTACCTGCCGCTGCTTCCGGTTTCATCGCCCGACCTGATTCCCCATTTGCAGGTTGGCTGGACCCCACTCTACGAAACCCCGCACCTTGCCACCGAGTTGGGTGTTGCGCGTTGCTGGGTCAAGGATGAAGGCCGCAATCCCACGGCATCCTTCAAGGATCGCGCCAGCGCCGTCGGTGTGGTCAAGGCGCTTGAGCAGAATGCCGCGCAGATCACCTGCGCTTCCACCGGCAACGCTGCCTCCTCGCTCGCCGGGTTCGCCGCTGCGGCCGGTATTCCGGCGACGATTTTCGTTCCCGCGCGCGCTCCCCAGGCAAAGGTTGCGCAATTACTTGTCTACGGCGCTCGCGTGTTTTCCGTCGAAGGAACCTACGACGAAGCATGGGAACTGTGCATGAAGGCCAGCGCCGAGTTCGGCTGGTACAACCGCAACTGCGCCATCAATCCCTATCTCATCGAAGGCAAGAAGACTGTCTCGCTCGAACTCGCCGAGCAATTCTCGCGGCTTACACCCGGCCGCGGACCTGATTGGGTCGCGGTCTCCGTCGGCGATGGATGCACCATTGGAGGCGTGTGGAAAGGCCTCAAGGAGACGTATCACCTGGGGATTCTTCCCCGCCTGCCGCGCATCCTCGGCGTGCAGGCCGAGGGCTGTCAGCCCTTCGTCACCGCGTGGCGCGAGCACATCAACCTGGCCCCGTGCGCAGCCAACACTCTTGCCGATTCCATCGCCGTAGGCCATCCGCGTAACTTCGCCAAAGGCTTGCGCGCGGTCAATGAGTCGTGCGGCGCATTTGTTGCCGTGGCGGATGAGGAGATTCTTCAGTCGATCACTTTCGTGGCGCGCAAGACCGGCGTCTTTGGTGAGCCGGCGGGCGTGGCCAGTGCGGCTGGCGTGCGCCGGGCGGTAGCGTCCGGCATCATCGGCCACAGCGAAAGCGTAGCTCTCATCATGACCGGCAACGGCCTCAAAGACATTCAAAGTGCCATGCGCGCCGCGGGGCATGCCATCAAAGTGAAACCGGAAATCGGCGAAGTGCGCCAAGCCGTGCTCGCCGCGGCTGCAATTAAATGATTTGAACGATCGAGAGGAACGAAAGAGGAAACGTTCAATGGCAAAGATTCCCTTTGGTCCGAGCTATAGCGAGATGCTCGATCCGGGCCTAATCGATAAAGCCGTGCGCGCCAAGGCTCTCGCGGCACTTGAAGAGAATGAGCTGGACCCGATCAATCTGTTCAACATCACCTGGAAGAACGCCGCCAACCAGGTGCGCAAGGTCGTGTTGCCGCCCGCGCTCACCGGCATCGACGCCAACGTCGTCGTCATGCTGGGCAACGGCTTCCCTTCCGGCTCGCACAAGGTAGGACCCGCGTACAGCACCTTGATCGAAGGCCTCGTAGACGGCGAGATCGTACCTGGCGAACACACCATCCTCGGGCCTTCCACTGGCAACTTCGGCATCGGCACCGCGTATATTTCGAAGCTCCTCGGCTTTCGCGCCATCGTCATCATGCCCGACAACATGAGCAAGGAGCGCTACGCACGCATTCAAAAGTATGGCGGCGAGCTGGAGCTGACACCTGGCTCGGAGTCCGACGTAATTTTGACCCTCGAAAAGACGCGCGAGCTGATGAAGAATCCCAAGAACAAGGCCCTCGCGCAGTTCGAACTCTTCCCGAACTACCGTTTTCATCGCCATGTAACGGGCGGCAGCGCGATTGAAGCGGTAATAGGCGTGGGCAATGGGCGCATCGCGGGCTTCACGTCGGCGCCAGGCTCGGCGGGAACCATTGCTGCCGGCGATCAGATCAAAGCCGTATTCCCTGAGGCGAAAATTGCCGCGCTGGAGCCGTATGAGTGCTCCACGCTCGCCAACGGCGGCTGCGGGCAGCATCGCATCGAGGGCATCGGCGACAAGATGTGCACGCTCATCCACAACGTGCTCTCGACAGATTTCATCATCCTCGTCAAAGACGAAGAAACCGTGCAGGGCGTGAAGATTCTGCACGACGGCGCGGAGTCGCTAAAGAAACTCGGCGTCGCCCCGGAGATAGCGGAACGCCTGCGCGATCTCTTCGGGCCATCGGGAATCTGCAACGTCCTCGGTGCCATCAAGTTGGCGAAGTATTTGCGCCTCGGCCCGGGCGACAACGTCGTAACCGTGGCCACGGACGGCATCGACCGCTATCTTTCCGTACTCGAAGAGATGAGCCATCGCTATCTCGATCTCTCCGTGCCAGTTCTCGACCGCTGGACGCACGACATCTTTCTCGGGGCATCCACTGAGCACGTTTTCGACTTCCGCAAACCCGAAATAAAAGAGCGGCTTTTTAGACAGAAAGAACACGACTGGCTGAAGTTCGGCTACACGCAGCAGTTTCTCGACTCCATGCGCAGCCAGCGTTTCTGGGATGCGCAGTACGCCAAGGTGCAGGACTACGACCGGAAGATTTGCGCTCTGCGGACGTAGACGGCCCCTCGACCTGTATTGGAGCAGGCGGTATGTTCTGTTTCACGCTGAACGGAAAAGACGTCGCAGTTGCAGCAGACCGCAACCTGCTGGAGTATTTGCGCGACGACGCGCGCATGACTTCAGTGAAAGACGGCTGCGCAGAGGGCGTCTGCGGCACTTGCTCCGTCATCGTGAATGGAAAAGCGGTCCGCGCCTGCACGCTCACCGTGGCCAAAGTTCATGGCAAATCGCTGACCACAGCCGAAGGGCTCTCACCACGCGAGCACGACGTGTACTCGTGGGCCTTTGGTGAAGTAGGGGCAGTGCAATGCGGCTTCTGCATGCCCGGCATGTTGATGAGCGCGAAGGCGCTGCTCGACGCCAATCCCGCGCCCACCCCGGCGGAGGTGAAATCGGCCATTCGTTACAACCTGTGCCGCTGCACGGGCTACGTCAAGGTGGAGCGCGCCATTGAGTTGGCCGCAACAGCCTTGCGCAACGGCGGAGCGCATAAAACCGAATCCACAACGGGACGCGTAGGCGAGCGCATTGTGCGGCCGGATGCAGAAGCTAAGCTTCTCGGAACCGGCGAGTTTGTCGACGACATGCATCTTCCGGGCATGCTGCATGGCGCCGTGCTGCGTGCCAAGTATCCGCGCGCTCTCGTCAAAAAGATCGACATTGCTGCAGCACGCGCGTTTCCCGGCGTAAAACTCGTGCTCACCGCGAAAGACGTTCCCGGCGAGCGCTTGCTGGGCCACGTGGTCTACGACTGGCCGGTGATGATTGCCGAGGGTGAAGACACGCGCTACGTCGGCGATGCGCTGGCCGTCGTGGCCGCCACAAGCAAAGAAGCGGCGCGCAAGGCCATCGAGCTGATCGAAGTCGAATACCAAGAGCGCGAGCCGCTGCTCTCGCCTGCGGCGGCGCTGGCAGAGAACGCGCCGCGCCTCCACCCCAACGGCAATGTACTGTCGACAACGGTGCTCATGCGCGGCGACGTGGACCGCGCGATTGCCGAGGCCAAGCATGTGGTGACTCAGCACTATTCGACGCCGCGACAGGAGCACGCGTTTCTTGAGCCGGAAAGCGCACTGGCCGTGCCCACGCAATGCGGATCGCTCACGGTCTACACCGCCGGTCAAAGCGTCTACGACGACCATCGCGAGATTGTGCGCATGCTCGGCGTCGCCGGCGAAAAGGTGCGCATCATCAGCAAATTTGTCGGCGGAGGTTTCGGCGGCAAAGAAGATATGTCGGTGCAACATCACGCGGCGCTGCTGGCATGGCACACTGGCCGGCCCGTCAAGCTCACCCTCAGCCGCAACGAGAGCCTGCGCGTGCACCCCAAGCGCCACCCCATGGAGATCGACTGCACCACTGCATGCGACGAAAACGGCAAGGTAACCGCTGCACGCGTGCGCCTTGTAGCCGACACCGGCGCATATGCCTCGCTCGGTGGCCCGGTGCTGCAACGCGCCTGCACGCACGCCGCGGGCCCATATCAAATCGACAACGTCGACATCGAAGGCCGCGCCATCTACACCAACAACATTCCCTCCGGCGCGTTCCGAGGCTTTGGCGTAACACAAACCTGCTTCGCCATGGAAAGCAATCTAAATTTGCTAGCCGCCAAAGCCGGCATCTCGCCATGGGAGATTCGCTTCCGCAACGCCATCGAGCCGGGCGGTGTGCTCTCAAACGGCCAGATTGCCGACGCAGGCACGGCACTCAAAGAAACCCTGCTCGCGGTGAAAGATGTCATCGACGCGCATCCCGAAGCAGGCATCGCCTGCGCCTTCAAAAACACCGGCAAAGGTGTAGGCGTAAAAGATGTAGGACGCGTGAAACTCAAAATCAAAAACGGACAAGTCGTGATCTGTACCAGTGCCGCCTGCATGGGGCAAGGCATCGCAACCGTGGTGCTACAGATTGTGGCCGAGACGACCGGGCTCAACAAATCCCTGCTCGCGGTGCACGCGCCGGATACCGACGTAACACCCGACAGTGGCACCAGCACAGCCTCGCGGCAGACGACCATTACCGGCGAAGCGGCGCGGCGTGCATCACTATTGCTCCGGCAGCAACTGGACCAGCACTCGCTTGCCGAACTCGAGGGCGAGGCGTTTTCCGGTGAGTTCGATTGCGTCACCGATCCCCTTAGCGAACCAACGTCCAGCGACAAGCCGAATCGCGTCCACCACGTCGCGTATGGTTACGCGACCCAGGTTGTGCTCCTCGATAAAACAGGAAAGGTCGAGAAGGTTATTGCGGCACACGACGTGGGCCGAGCCATCAATCCCAACGGCGTCGAAGGACAAATCGAAGGCGGCGTAGTGATGGGCATGGGCTACGCATTAACCGAAGAATTCTCAGTGCGCAACGGAGCGCCGGCCGTGACCTACGGCACCATCGGCTTGCTCCGCTCCACGCAAACGCCGGAGATCGAATGCCGCATCATCGAGAAGAACCAAGCTGAGCTGGCCTATGGAGCCAAGGGCATGGGAGAGATCGTGCTGATCCCCACCGCACCGGCCATTGCCTGCGCCTACTGGCAACGCGACGGCAAGTTGCGAACCAGCCTGCCGATGAAGGACACGCCATACAGCCGCAGTCAGACGAAGAATGGGACGGGGAAAGGAGCATCCGAGTGATGCTGACGAAGGAACGCGAAGACCGCGTGATTGGATTGTGTCAGGCGCTGGTCAAGCAAAAGAGCTATTCGGGCCAGGAACAGGGCGTCGTCGCCTGCATCAAGCAGGCATTTCACGATCTCGGCTACGACGAAGTGATCGTCGACGGCTACGGCAGCATTCTTGGTTCTATCCGCGGTAAGCAGCCCGGAAAAACTGTGCTACTCGATGGGCACGTCGACACGGTTCCCGTTCCCGATGAATCGAAATGGATTCATGCGCCGTACAGTGGCGAGCTCGCGGACGGAAAGATCTACGGCCGCGGCACATCGGACATGAAAGGCGCGGTCGCGGCCATGATGGCCGCAGCGGCTTTCTTCGCAGCAGACACGAAAAAAGATTTCGCCGGCGAGATTTATGTCTCCGGCATCGTGTACGAGGAGTGCTTCGAGGGCATCGCGGCGAGAAAAATCAGCGAGCGCATCCGGCCCGACTGTGTCATCATCGGCGAATCTTCTGAGTTGAATCTGAAGCGCGGGCAGCGCGGGCGTGCTGAAATCGTAGTAGAAACCTTCGGCAAGCCTGCGCACTCGGCCAATCCCAGCGCAGGCATTAACGCGGCCTACAAGATGGCCGAGCTGATCGCCGAAATCCGCAAGTTGCCCTCGCCCGAGCATCCGATTCTCGGCAAGGGAATTCTGGAACTGACCGATATCAAATCGTCGCCGTATCCGGGCGCGTCGGTTGTGCCTGAGTACTGCCGCGCGACCTACGACCGGCGCCTGCTCGTTGGCGAAACCAAGCACTCTGTGCTGCAACCTTTGGACGAGCTTATCAACTCAATGAAATCCCGCGATCCCGAATTCAACGCAAAGGCGTCCTTTGCAACCGATGTGCAAACGTGCTACACCGGCGAAGAGATCGGCGGCGAGCGCTTCTTTCCCGGCTGGACTTTTCCGGACGACGACGAATTTGTGCAGATGGCGCTCCGCGGACTCCGCAGCGTCGGCCTCGACCCCGAGCTCATACAGTATTCCTTCTGCACCAACGGAAGTCACTACTCCGGCGAGGCCGGCATCAAGACCGTCGGCTTCGGGCCTTCGCGCGAAAATCTCGCGCACACCATCGACGAGCACATCGAAGTCGATCAGTTGCTCAAGGCTACCGTGGGCTACTACGGCATTCTGCAATCTGTAATGCAAAAGAGTTGACTCATGCGCACGCTCATTGAGAACGGCACCATCGTGGATGGCTCGGGGCGGCCCGGCTACGCGGCAAACCTTGTTATAGAAGACGATCGTATCGCCGAAATCGGCGCCGTTGGCCGTGCCGGCGGATTCGACCGCATCGTCGATGCCACAGACCTGATAGTCGCACCAGGATTCATCGACACGCACAGCCACTCCGATCTCGAGCTGCTGGTCAATCCATATATAGAGGCCAAAGTTCGGCAGGGCGTGACGACGGAACTGCTCGGCCAGGATGGCATCTCCATGGCGCCGCTCCCCAAAAAATACATCTCGCCTTGGCGAAAAAATCTGGCCGGGCTTGACGGCGAAAGCGACGCATTCAGTTGGGAGTACGAAACGACTGAAGGCTACCTCGAAGCGCTCGGCAAGAAGGGCGTGGGCCTGAACGAAAGCTATCTGGTCCCACATGGCAACGTGCGCATGGAGGCGATGGGGCTGGACCATCGTAAGCCCACCGCGCAGGAGCTCGAACGCATGCGCGAGATTACGCGGCGCGAAATGGAATCGGGTGCATTCGGCCTCTCGACGGGCCTGATCTACATGCCCTGCGCCTATGCGGAGACCGAAGAGTTGATCGAACTCTGCAAAGTCGTCGCGGCGTTTCACGGCGTCTTCGTTGTGCATCAGCGCAGCGAGGCCGATACCATCCTCCAGTCCATGAGAGAAGTCATTCGCATCGGCCGCGAATCGGGCATCCGGGTTCACTTCTCGCATTTCAAAGTCTGCGGACAGAAGAACTGGCCGCTCATCGATCAAACGATCGAATTGCTCGAAACAGCCACGGCAGAAGGCATCCGCGTCTCCTTCGATCAGTACCCGTATGTCGCGGGCAGCACCATGCTGGGCGTGATTCTTCCGCCGTGGGCGCACGATGGCGGAACAGACAAGCTGCTGCAACGGCTGCGCAGTTCTGAAGACCGCACGCGCATGGCCCAGGACATCGGGCACGGAATTCCCGGCTGGGACAACTTCGTGGACTTCGCCGGCTGCGACGGCATTTTTGTCACCAGCGTGAAAACCGAGGCCAACCTCGGCCTGGTTGGCAAGAATCTTTCCGAGATCGGCCGATTGCGCGGCAAAGATCCTCTTGAAGCTGCGTTCGACCTGCTGCTCGAGGAAGAAAATGCCGTCGGTATGGTGGATTTCTACGGCACGGAGGAACATGTGATCCGCTTTCTCACGCGGCCCGAGCAGAATGTATGCACGGATGGCCTGCTGGGCGGCAGGCCGCATCCGCGCGCCTTCGGTTCGTTTCCGCGCGTGCTCGGCAAATATGTGCGCCAAGAGAAAGCTCTCACGCTCGAAGATGCGATTCGAAAAATGACCTCGCGGCCCGCGGAGATCTTCGGATTTAAGAACCGCGGTCTGCTCAAACCCGGTTATTTTGCCGACATCGTCGTCTTCAATCCGGATACGGTCATAGATAAGGGCACGTTCGCCGATCCCGCGCAGTTTCCCGAGGGAATCGAGCATGTCTTTATCAACGGCCACGCGGTCGTGGATGGCGGTGTCTACCGCCATCAGACTGCCGGCGCGATCCTGCGGAAGCAAAAGGGGCGCCTCTGACCGCGCAGCCGGCCGCTGCGCGGCAACCAGCCGGCTTGCACGGCCCTATTCGGTCATCATTTCCGTGGGCCGTCAAATCCGCACACAACACCTCAATAAATATGTTGGCCATCCGCAAAGGCCACACGGTCTCGCAATACAGTTAAGAATTGCAAGCGAGTCATACGGCAATTACGAGCCGGTTTGCATCAAACCAATGAGATTCCATAAAAAGCGCCGATGGAGGGCCTGAGACGTGCATTGAGAGCCTTGATTCATGTCAACCAGTGAGACATTCGCTGCAACTATTTGCCTCCTGGTTTCGTCCTTCAAACACCAGGTGCCCACGAGGCCGCTTGGGCTGTGGGATTTTGCTTATCGGCCACCCAATTCCGACTTGTGTCCAGGCGCACATCAAAGTGTCGAACTGGTTTTCAGCGATCCGGCAAACCAAGTGCCGGAACTGATGGCTTGGAGCTACTGTGCGCCATTTTGCATATGAGAAAATGTTCCTAACAAACCGAATGTTCCTACTCTGACATTCGAGAAGAAGAAGACGATGGACCGACCTTTGTCTGTTTCAAATTCTGCATCCGGGTTCGAGCCCGCAGGCTCTGCAAAAAAGCGCCGCCACCGCTGGATCTGGGTGATTATTCTGCTGTTGTTCGGGCTCCTGTTTTTCTGGGTATACCGGCAGCACAGCGCAAGTGCGTCCGCACCTGCCGGGCGCGGGGGCAACCGCCGCGGCGCAATGACCGGTCCCGTGCCCGTCACCGTGGCAACTGCCGCAAAGGGCAGCATTGGCGTGTACCTGGACGCGATCGGAACGGTCACTCCTATATATACCGACACCATCACGTCCCAGGTAACGGGCGTGATCACGGCAGTGCATTACCGCGAGGGGCAAGCGGTGCACAAGGGCGATCCCCTCATCGATATCGATTCCCGGCCCTATGAGGCGCAACTCGAACAGGCGCAAGGCATGCTGGATCGCGATCAAAATCTGCTCGCTGAGGCCCAGATGGACATGAAGCGTTATCAGGATGCATGGGCGAAAAATGCTATCCCGCGCCAGACGCTCGAGGACCAGGAAAAAATCGTTCTGCAGGACCAGGGAACCGTAAAGAACGATGAAGGCAACGTTCAGTACGACAAGGTCCAGGTAGCTTTCTGCCACATCACTTCGCCGCTTAACGGGCGCGTCGGACTTCGCCTGGTCGATCCAGGTAATTTGGTGACCGCCAACTCGAGCACTGCTCTGCTCGTGGTCACGCAGATCCAGCCGGTCACCGTGATCTTCACGCTGGCCGAAGATAGCCTGCAACAGGTTCTGACACAGATGCGGGGCGGCAAAGCGCTCTCTGTTGACGCCTATGACCGCACCAACACGAAACAGTTGGCCAAGGGCAAGCTGATCACCGTCGATAATCAGATCGACACGGTGACGGGCACCGTAAAACTTCGTGCCGAGTTCAACAACACTAATGGCGAGCTCTTCCCCAATGAGTTCGTCAACACACGCCTGCTCGTGAAGACTCTCGACAATCAGATCCTGGTTCCTTCCTCGGCGATTCAGCATAACGGCGCCACCGATTTTGTCTATCTCATTCAGGGACTCCCTCCCAACGCGCCCGGCAATTCTACCAGCCAGTCGAACAGCGGTCAGGGCGGCGGACACCACAGTGGTGGTAGCGGTGGTGGAAGCCACGGAAGCGGCGGCAACGGCGGAAGTGGTGGGAGCAACCAGCCGATCGGCAAGGCCGTCATGACCACTGTGAAGTCTGGAATTTCCGATCAAGGCAACACGGTCGTGACGTCCGGCCTCAAGCCCGGCGATGTCGTCGCCAATAGCAGCTTCCAAAAGTTGACCGATGGCTCTCAGGTCACACAATCACCAGTCATCATACCGTCCACTGACACTGATACCGCCGAGGCAGCACCATGAATCCGTCTGGCCCATTCATTCTGCGGCCAGTGGCAACGTCGCTGCTGATGGCTGCAATTCTGCTGGTGGGCATCGTCGCATTCTTTCAGTTGCCGGTATCGGCGCTGCCGGAAGTGGATTACCCGACGATCCAGGTGCTCACCTTCTATCCCGGCGCCAGCCCCGACGTAGTGGCCACCACGATTACTGCGCCGCTGGAGCGCCAGTTCGGCGAAATGCAGGGCCTGAGCCAGATGACCTCGACCAGCGCCGGTGGCGTGTCGGTCATCGTTCTGCAGTTCAGCCTCTCGCTTTCGCTCGACGTCGCCGAGGAAGAAGTGCAGTCGTCGATCAACGGCGGACAAACGTTTTTGCCCTCCGATTTGCCGGTGCCTCCGGTCTACAACAAGACCAACCCCGCTGACGCACCCATTCTCACACTGGCCATCAGTTCTGACAGCATACCCCTGTCCGAGGTCGAGGACATGGTGGATACGCGCCTCGCGCCAAAGTTGTCGCAGTTGAATGGTGTAGGCCTCGTGAGTATCAGTGGTGGCCAAAAACCCGCGGTGCGCATTCAGGTAAACCCGGTGGCGCTCTCCTCGCACGGGCTCAACATGGAGGACGTGCGCACGGCTCTGGTCCAGTCCAGCGTCAACTCCGCAAAAGGCAACTTCGACGGGCCGCGCCAGGATTATCAGATCGACGCCAACGATCAAATCTCCACGGCCGCCGACTACAGAAATGTCGTAATCTCCTACAGCAATGGCGCGCCCGTCTTCGTGAAAGACGTGGCCAATGTCGTGAACGGCGTGGAGAACGAAAAACAGGCCGCCTGGATGGGGCAGGCGGGTGGCCAGGCCGGTGGAACTTCCGGGCCTTCGCTCACGCCCGCGGTCATCCTCAATATTCAGCGCCAGCCGGGCCAGAACACCATCACGGTCGTCAATTCCATCCAGAAGATTCTGCCGCAGTTGGAAGCGAACCTTCCGGCGTCGATCAAAGTGACTACCATGACCGACATGACCACCAGTATCCAGGCGTCAGTGCACGACGTCGAGTTCGAGCTGGGGCTCACCATTGTCCTGGTGGTGATCGTGATTTTCCTCTTCTTGCGTAGCCTGCGCGCCACCTTCATCCCCTTCGTGGCTGTACCGCTGTCGCTCATCGGCACCTGTGCCGTGATGTACCTGCTCGGCTACTCGCTCGACAACCTGTCGCTCATGGCGCTCACTATCTCCACCGGCTTCGTAGTCGACGACGCCATCGTAATGATCGAAAACATCAGCCGCTTCATTGAAGAGGGCATGCCGCCGCTTGAAGCCGCTCTCACCGGCGCGGGACAAATCGGGTTCACCATTGTTTCACTCACGGTTTCGCTCGTGGCTGTGCTCATTCCGCTGCTCTTCATGGGCGACGTAGTCGGCCGCCTCTTCCGCGAATTCGCAGTCACCCTGGCCGTAACCATCGTCATCTCCGCCGTGGTTTCGCTCACCTTGACGCCCATGATGTGCTCGCGGATTCTGCGTCACGATCCTGAGGAGAAGCAAACCCGTTTCTATCGCTGGTCAGAGGACTTCTTCAACAGGCTGATTGCTTTTTACGGTCGTACGTTACGCGTTGTACTGCGCCTTCAAACCATCACGCTGTTGGTAGCCCTCGCAACACTGGTGCTCACCGTTGTTCTCTACATCGCCATTCCCAAGGGCTTCTTCCCGGTGCAGGATACCGGTGTCATTCAAGGCATCTCTCAGGCTTCGCAGTCCATCTCCTTCGACGCCATGAGCGAGAAGCAGCGGGAACTTGCCAACATCATCCTTCAGGATCCGGCGGTCGAGAGCCTTTCCTCTTTCATCGGCGCCGACGGCATCAACACCACTCTGAATAGCGGCCGCATCTCCATCAATCTGAAACCCATCAACGAGCGCATTAGCGCCTCCGATGTTATTCGCAGACTGCAGCGCCGCCTCAAAAGCGTGCAAGGCGTCCGTCTTTATATGCAGCCGGTGCAGGACATCACGGTCGACGATCGTGTGACCCGCACGCAGTATCAGTACACGCTCGAAGACCCGGATACCGACGAACTGAATGCCTGGACGAATAAATTCGTTGCGCAACTCGATAAGCTACCCGAACTGGAAGACGTGGCCACGGATCAGCAGACCGGCGCCAAGGCAGTTCAGTTGAACATTGACCGCGTGACCGCGTCGCGGCTGGGCATCGCGCCAACCACCATCGACAATACGCTCTACGACTCCTACGGGCAGCGCGAAATCAGCACTCTTTATACGCAGCTCAACCAGTATCACGTGGTGCTGGAGACAGCTCCCGAGTGGCAGCAGAACCCAACCAAACTCGGCGATATGTACATTCAGAGCAGTGCATCCTCGGGCACCAGCGGAGCCGGCGCCGCCACTTCCTTCTCCTCCTCTGCCTCGGCATCGGCCGGCTCGAACGCTACGACGACGTCGGTGCGCTATACGCCTTCTTCCCTGGCGCTGAGTTCGCCGGCCTCGGTGCTTGCCGGTACCACGAGCAATGCCGGAGCTTCTTCGTCCTCAGCCGGCTCGGTTGCGGGAACGACGCCCAATGCGGTCACATCCTCGGTCGGCGCCAATGCCATCCCGCTCAGCGCATTTACGCAAATGCACAATACGACCGAGGCGCTTTCCGTCAACCATCAAGGCCAGTTCCCGTCAGTCACGGTGTCGTTCAACCTTGCACCGAATGCCTCACTGGGAACGGCGATCACCGACATCGAGAAGGTGGCTAAGAACCTTAATTTCCCTGCCAGCCTGCAAGCCGACTTTCAAGGCACGGCGGCGTCCTTCCACAATTCGCTGTCCAACGAAGCGCTGCTCATTCTCGCCGCTCTGGTTTCTGTCTACATCGTTCTTGGCGTCCTTTATGAGAGTTTCATCCATCCCATTACCATTATTTCCACGCTGCCCTCGGCCGGTGTGGGTGCGTTGCTGGCGCTCATGCTCTGCCGCCAGGATCTGAGCGTGGTGGGAATTATCGGCATCATCCTGCTCATCGGCATCGTAAAGAAGAACGGCATTCTGATTGTGGACTTCGCCCTGGAGGCCGAGCGCAAGCATGGAATGGATGCAACGGAGGCTATTTACCAGGCAAGCCTGCTGCGCTTCCGGCCCATCATCATGACCACGATGGCCGCGCTGCTGGCCGGCATTCCGCTGGCTGTCGGAACCGGCCTGGGCTCGGAATTGCGCCGGCCGCTCGGCATTGCCATGGTCGGTGGCTTGCTGTTGAGCCAATTGCTCACCTTCTACACCACGCCGGTGATTTACATCTTCTTCGACCGCCTCGGCCAGCGAGTTAAGGGCCGCAGTCTCTCCCACGCTTCCCCCAGCAGCGAACTGCCCCACGGCGCGGAGAATGCATGAACCTCTCGGCTCCATTCATCCAGAGGCCTGTGGGCACCACGTTGCTCACCATCGCGGTGGCCATCACAGGCGCAATCGCGTTTGTTGTCCTGCCGGTGGCGCCTTTGCCGCAGGTGGATTTTCCCACCATCAGCGTTTCGGCGAGCTTGCCCGGAGCCAGCGCAGAGATCATGGCTGCCTCAGTAGCCACGCCGCTTGAACGCCAGTTCAGCCACATCGCAGGCATCACCGAGATGACTTCATCGAGTTCGCTGGGCTCAAGCCAGGTGACCCTGCAATTCGATCTGAGCCGCAACATCGACGGCGCGGCACGCGACGTGCAAGCCGCCATCAACGCTGCGCGCACCTATCTTCCGGCGAACCTGCCTTCCAATCCCTCCTATCGCAAGGTGAATCCAGCCGATTCGCCCATCATGATCATCAGCCTCACATCGGACAAGTATCCGGTGACGAAGCTGTACGATCTGGCCTCCACAATCCTCGAGCAAAAGCTCTCGCAGATTCAGGGTGTCGGGCAGGTGGGCGCGCAGGGCGGCGGCACGCCTTCGGTGCGTGTCGAGGTCAATCCCACCAAGCTCGAAAGCTTCGGCCTCACGCTCGGCAGCGTGCAATCGGTGCTCAGCCTGCAGAATTCGCACGAGCCGCGCGGTCAGCTCTCCGACAACGGCGTCAGCGAAGACATCCTCACCAACGACCAGATCTCCGAGGCGGCCGACTACCGGCCTCTCGTTATCGGGTATCACAATGGCCAGGCCGTCCGGCTCTCCGACGTGGCCGACGTCGAGGACTCGACACAGACCCTCCGCGCCGCCGGTTACATCGACGGAACCCGCGGCGTGGTGCTCATCGTCTTTCGCCAGCCCGGCGCCAACATTATTCAAACCGTCGATCGCGTGAAGGCGCAATTGCCGTTCCTTGAGGCCGTGCTGCCCGGGGGCATCAAGACCACGATAGATATGGACCGGACCACGACGATCCGGGCTTCAGTAAGCACCGTAGAAAAGACGCTGATCGGTTCTGTGTGCCTCGTCATCCTCGTGGTCTTCGTGTTTCTACGCAGCCCGCGCGCTACGCTGATCCCCTTTGTCGCGGTTCCGGTTTCACTCATCGGAACCTTTGCGGCAATGTATATCTTCGGCTATACACTCGACAACCTGTCGCTGATGGCGCTCACCATCGCCACCGGATTTGTGGTGGACGACGCCATCGTGGTCATGGAAAACATCACACGGCACGTTGAGGGCGGCATGGAGCCATTTGCCGCCGCCGTGAAAGGCGCCCAGGAGATTGGCTTTACGGTCTTCTCCATCAGCATGTCGCTGATTGCGGTTTTCATTCCCATCCTTCTGATGGGCGGTATCATCGGACGCCTCTTCCGCGAGTTCGCTGTTACGCTTTCAACAGCCATCGTCATCTCGATGATTATTTCCCTGACCACGACGCCGTGCATGTGCGCGTATGTGCTCAAGGTTCATACGGCAGGCGAGAAACACAATTGGTTTTACCGGACCAGCGAAAGAACCTTCAACGGCATGGTGTCGATCTACCAGCGATCGCTGACCTGGGTGCTGGATAATCCAGGGCTGATGCTGGTCGTACTTCTGCTCACCGTCGCGCTCAACGTTCTGGTGCTCCTCAGGATTCCCACGGGCTTTTTCCCGCAGCAGGACACAGGCATTGTGATGGGCCAGGTGCAGGGACCGCAGGATGCATCCTTTCCCTTCATGAATTTCTCCATGGTATCGCTGGTGAACGTCGTGAAACGTGATCCCGCCGTGGCTCACGTTCTGGCTTACACCGGCGGCGGCAACGCAGGCTTTATGTTCATGGCTCTCAAGCCGCTGGGCACGAATTGCAAGGAAGGCCCAAAGTGCGGCGTGCGGCAGACGTCTGCGATGGACGTGATCGCCCGCCTTCGCAGGCCAATGAACAGTCTGCCGGTGGCTTCGGCCTTCTTGCAGCCAGCCCAGGATCTGCGCATCGGCGGCCGCGGCAGCGCCGCGCAGTTTCAGTACACCGTCCAGTCCGACAACGTCGCCGATTTGACGCATTGGGGCCCCATCCTGCTCGCGAATATGGCCAAACTGCCCGACCTTCAGGACGTGAACACCGACCAGCAAAACGGAGGTCTGGAAGAACTGCTCAATTACGACCGCGTCACCGCGGCGCGGCTGGGGCAGACACCGCAGTCGATCGACAGTTCGCTTTGCAGCGCGTTTTGCCAATCTGAAGTCTCCGTCATCTATACGCAGCTCAACCAGTATTACGTGGTGATGGAGGTGGCTCCGCAGTACTGGCAGGACCCGTCGGGCCTGAACAACATCTACTTCACACCGAGCAAGGGCTCATCGGCGGCAGGGCTCAATGCCGTGTCGCCACTGTCCTCGATCATCAGAGCGCACACCAACACGACGCCGCTGCAGGTGCCCCATACCGGTCTTTTTCCGTCGGCTACCGTCTCCTTCAACATGCGCAGCGGAGCCTCGCTAAGCGATGCAGTCACCGAAGTGACGCAGATGGAGCAGCGGCTGGGTTTGCCCGGAACAGTACGGGGCTCTTTTGCCGGAACCGCCCAGGCCTACCAGCAATCGATGTCAACGCTGCCGGTTCTGGTAATCACCGCGTTGCTTTCTGTGTTCATCGTGCTCGGCATTCTCTATGAGAGCCTGATTCACCCGCTTACGATTATTTCCACGCTGCCTTCGGCGAGCGTCGGCGCCATGCTGGCGCTCATGCTCTTCCACATCGATCTCAACATGATCTCCATCATCGGAATCATTCTTCTCATCGGCATCGTAAAGAAGAATGCCATCATGATGATCGATTTTGCGCTGCAGGCGGAGCGCACGGAAGGCAAGTCTACGCACGACGCAATTTTCAGCGCCTGCATGCTGCGCTTCCGCCCCATCATGATGACCACCATGTGCGCCATCTGTGGAGCCCTGCCGCTGGCCTTCGGCAGCGGCACCGGCTCGGAGCTGCGCAAGCCCCTGGGCATCACCATTGTGGGCGGACTGGTTTTGAGCCAGTTGCTTACGCTGTACACCACCCCTGTGGTTTATCTCTATATGGACCGGCTGCGTCTGCGCGCGCTCGGCCGGACGCACGACACGCTGCCTCCAACCGCGCAAGAAGCCGTGTCGTAACACGTGAAGGACGTTCGCTATGCCTGAACTGAAAACCATGCCGGAGTATAAAATTCGACCCACGCTTTCATTCGCCGTCGGCACACTATCGCAATTCCTGAGCTGCTGTCTGTCGAAGCCAGCAACCTCAGGTCGACGCGACCAACAGGGAGTCGGCGACATAGCACTCCCTTGGAAAGAAGTTATTTGCTCAGGAATCGCCGTGAGCCTGCTTGTGCTCGTCTCCGGCTGCCACGTCGGCCCCGCCTATCACGCGCCCACGCCGCAGGCGGTCACCGCGCCCAACTACAAGGAGTCGACCGTCAATTTTCACGACGCCGACGGATGGAAGGTGGCCAGCCCGCAAGACGCCATGCTGCGCGGCAATTGGTGGGAGGTCTTCAACGATCCCGAACTCAATGCTCTCGAAGAACAGCTCAACATCAATAACGAAAATCTGAAAGAGTATTTCCAGAATTACATGGCGGCGCGCGCCCAAATCGCCGAAGCGCGTTCGCAATACTGGCCTACGATCACCGCTAACCCGTCGTGGAACCGGTCCAAGAGTTCGGGAACTCTGAACAACTCCTCGCAAGCTAACGTCGGCAAGACCTCCACCCTTTGGAGCACGCCCATCGAGGCCTCGTGGACGCCTGATTTCTGGGGCAAGATCCGCAACGAAGTCCATGAAGCACAATACGCCGCCCAGGTGAGCGCCGCCGACCTTGAAGTCGAAAAACTTACCGAGCAGTCCAGCCTGGCTGAATTCTATTTCGAAATTCGCGGCCAGGATATGCTGCAACGCATCCTCGACGAAACCGTCGCGGCCGACAAAAAGTCGCTCGACTACAATCAGGCGCAGTACGACACCGGCGTGGGCGATTACATCTCCGTGGCCGAAGCCAAAACCACGTACGAGGCCGCGCAGTCAGCAGCCATCAACGTGGGCGTGTTGCGCGCGCAATATGAACACGCCATCGCCATGCTGCTGGGCAAAATTCCGAGCGATTTTTCCATCCCGGTGAAGCCCATGCTCTATACGCCCCCCGCGATTCCCACCGGCATGCCTTCGCAACTTATCGAACGCCGCCCCGACATAGCCGCCGCCGAGCGCACCCTCGCCGAAGCCAACGCCACCATCGGCATCGGATACGGCGCATTTTTCCCTCAGGTCACCATCAGCGCCAGTGGAGGATTCGAGAGCTCCGCGTTGACCAGCCTCTTCAATTGGCCCAGCCGCGTCTGGTCCCTCGGCCCGTCCGTTTCCCAAACCCTCTTCAACGGCTTCCTGTACCGCGCCGAGTTGCATCAGTACGTTGCCCAGTACAACGCCGATCTCGCCACCTATCGCCAGACCACGCTCATCGCCTTCCAGCAGGTTGAAGACGGCCTGTCGGCCACGCGCATCTACTCGCAGCAGATCCTGCGTCAGCAGCAAGCTGTCAAAGACGCCCAGGATTATCTGAGTCTGGAACTGGTGCGCTACAACACTGGCGTCGATCCGTATGTAGACGTCGTCATCGCCCAGACCACACTGCTCACGAACCAGGAGACTTTGAATTCACTTCAAGTTGAGGAGATGACGTCGGCAGTCGAGTTGGTGCAAGCGCTAGGCGGAGGATGGGACCGCACTCAACTTCCCACACCCGAGCAAGCCGGCGCCAAAACCATCAACGCCGACTACACCCTGCAAAAGTAGCTTCCAGGTCTCAGCCTTTATTCATCCGGCCTCTAAATACTGCCACCGTGCCCCACCCATTTCCGCGTTTTTTGCGGAAATGGGTGGGAAATGTGCAGCTACTTATGAGTCTGAGCAATACCTGTTGGCGCAAGACACGCACCACCCGCCGTCCCGCAGGACTCTCTCCACCGCTGCCCTACTGCACCGGCCGGTAGCAGATCGCATCCTCATCAAGCCGGTACTCCGCCGAGCAGGCGTCGCCTCCGCAAATCATGGTCTCGCCGCCGTAGAGTTGCCGGCGGGTAATCAGCCCCAACGTCCCGCAACGCGGGCACGACATCACGGCTACATAAGGATTCTGTGCCTGGCCCATCTTGGTCTGGTTCTCCAGCACAAAAACCGTTCCTGGATCCATTCGTTCGGGGATCCACTCTTCCATAAACTGTAAGTCGGCTGCCATCGTTCCCTCCGGACCCTTCCGGGTCCATCCTGGTCCATGCATGGCTCATACTGGCCCACGCTGGTTTGATGGTTCCGAGCCGCGCGTCTGTTCCCGCCGGGCTCTGTCTTTCGAGAAAAACAGGCTGCGAAACAATCCCCGGATTGAAATGCGTCCGGTTAAGCTCAGTGTCGCCACGCACGTGCGATGATGTCAATGCCAATCATCACACGGGAGTGGCAAATAGGATTCCCCTGCCATATTGGAAAACACTCTCCCTAGTGGGATGCCGATGCCACGCCCTGCGCGCGAGCAAAATCATCGATCGCCCTGTAGGTTTCCTCGTTGCGCACAATGGCCTCCACATACTCGCGCGTCTGCGTGAAAGGGATGGACTCAACAAACTCGTCGATTCCCGAATACGGACCGGCAGCCTGCCATTCCGCAACGCGGTAGTCGCCGGCGTTATAGGCGGCCAGCGCGTACTCCTGCACCCCGCCAAATCTGTCCAGCATCTCGCGCAGATAGCGCGTTCCCAGCCGGATGTTCATGTTGGGATCGAGCAACTGGAAGGTCTGAAAATGCGCGATTCCCTCCTCCCGCGCCATCGAGCGGCCCACCGACGGCAGCAGTTGCATCAAGCCGTAAGCGTTGGCGTACGAGATCACGGATTCATCGAACTCCGATTCCTGCCGGATGAGCGAAACCACCAGATAGGGATCGAGATTATTTTTTGCGGCCTCGGCCTGGATCGTACTCCACCACGGCTCCGGAAACAGAATCCGCCAGTACACCAGCGGAATGGACTGGATCGACGTGGAAGCAGCACTCGGCAACCCCCGCTTGGCGGCACGAATCGCCCTATAGGTCTCGCCATAGGATGAGTAGATCTGCGCTTCGGCCAGCCCACTCATCGCCGCAAAATCGGGATCGGCCTTGATTTCGGTCACAATGTATTCGTTCAAGCCGGCATTGGCCAAGAGGCGCGCTTTGGCTAGGTGCGGACTGTCTTCTGGAAACGTATCGACCAGGTGCGGCGACGGCGCCTGCTGAATGCCTTGCGGATCCGACACGGCCTGCGCGTTGCCGAACGCCGCGGCCGCCGGCAAGTCGTCTTTGCCCGCTTCGAGTGCAGCCAGCCGCCGCCGCGCCATCTGCGCATAGAAAAAGTGCTGGTAGGCGCGGGCAATCGCGCGGTAATTTGCCGCTGCCAACGAGGCATCGTGATCCTGTGTCTCATACAACCGCCCGCGCCAGTAGAGCGCGGACACGGTCTCTGTGGCGGCGGGATAAAGCCGGATCTGTTCGTCGAAGATATGCTCCGCAGCGGGGTAAAGTCCCATCCGATAGCTGAGCCAGCCCGAGCGCCAGTGAGCCGCCGATGCGTTCTTGTCGCTGGGAAAGCGCGAAGCCAGTTGGCCGTAGTACTCAATGGCCGTCGGGTAATCGCGCTTGAGCATGTACATGTTGCCGGCAGAGAAAAGCGCATCCGCCAGCCACGGGCTGTGCGGAAACCGCGATTCCATCTCGCCGACAATTCGCGCCAAGTCGGCAGAGTCGTCGCGGTCGCGGGCCAGCTCCATCAGAAGATCAAGCCGATGAGCGCCGTTTTCGTCCGCCGTGTCCGGCAAAGCCTGGACTTCCGCCGGGGTCAGGTGCTTCAACTTCAACTGGCAGGCGGTCTCGGAGACCGCGAACCCGTTGCGGGTCTCGGCATCGAGCCCCGGCGCGCGTTCCAGAACGCGGAACTGCTCTGCGGCTTCGGCATAGCGGCCGGCGTTGTAATAAGCCTCTGCCAGGCTGCGCAGGTCGCTCGTGGTCAGCAGCGTCTCGGCTCCCAACTCCGTCAGCTTGGCCCGCGCCGTCAGCGCCTCGGGGCTCAAGGGATGGCCCAGCAGGAGCTGCTTGAAAGTGGCTTCCGCGGTCTGCTGTTCGCCCAGCGCCAGCTCCACCTGCCCCTCGGCAAGTTGAAAGCCGGGCCGGCCCGCCGCATCGGTTCCGGCGGCTGCAGCCAGCACTTCGCGCGCGCCGGCGCGGTTCCCCGCAGTCAACAGAACATTGGCTTCGAGCTCCGGCTCCTGGACGTTGAAGATGCTGTCGGGATAGCGCTCGGTGAACCCGTGAAGAATGTCTTCAGCAACCGCATCCTGACCTGATTGGTGGCTTGCTTCAGCGTCGAGAAAATCCGCGTAATCGGCCAGTTCGCCATCGGCGCGCCGCGCCTGTGCCAGCGCCGCATGTGCGTCGGCAAAGCGCTGATCCAGCAGGTAGGCGTGGCCCAAAGCCAGATACGCCGCAGCAGCGGCATCCTCTGAGTGGCTATGCGCGTAAGCTGCCACTGCCGCGTAAGCCTCCGGCGTGCGCAGTGTGGCCAGTTGCTGGGCCATCGGCTCCAACTCTTTCGACGCGACAAAAGCCAGCTTGATGCGGTGGGTACGCGCCACCCGCGAAGCGTGGCTCGCCCGGTGAATGGATTTGTGCTTCGCAGTGTGTTTCTTCGTGGCCGAGAGCGTGGCCGGGGCCGGCTTCGACTGTGCAGAGTTCGAGTTGGACGCGCCTGCAGCAGGCGTCGCCGAAGTTTGCGCAACGCCCGCGCGCGCAACCATCAACCATGCAACCAGAACTGCAATGCGGCCGGAGTAGCGCCGTAAGAGAGGCCGCGAAGAAGAGAAATCATGCATAATTCCACTCTATGCCGACTTGGACGCAACGGGGACCAAAGAGGAATCACAGACGTAACGACGGAGATGCGGAGAACCAAGTTGGAGACGATGGCCCGGTTTGAATCCGCCTTCAACGAGCGCGGCTTCGCAGCCTAGTGTGCCGTCTCTAAAATTCGCAACATAAATCGAGCTGTCATCCTGAGCAACAAAAGTCGGATGTTATCTTGAGCAAGTCCCGGCGTGCCGGGACGAGTCGAAGGACCTGTATTTCGCAGCTTCTACTTATGCTACGAACCTCGGAGACACCAGACTAGAAGCTGTTTCATAACTCAGTTTTAAAAGGGCACGGCTTTAACCGTGCCGCAAACAGCCAACAAAAAATCGGACATCTAGCCCCTGCGGCAGAGTTTCCCTCAAACTCACTCACAACCCGGACTTGGTTCCCCGCCCCTGCGTCCATTACACTCAAGCTTTACAGGCTCACTCCGGTCGTTCCCGGCCTGTCCAATGCCCGGCATTTTTGAATCCGAACCTCATGTCGACCATCCAAACTGTAGCAGGACAAAACGAAGAGCACCCTGACGTCGCCTTGGTAGAGAGGGTTCGCGCCGGGGATCTCTCGGCCTACGATACGTTAGTCCGCAAGTACGAGCGGCAGCTCTTCAGGATCGCGCAGCACATCACGCAAAATCGCGAAGACGCCGAAGACGTAATGCAGGATGCGTTTCTCAAGGCCTATGAGAAGCTCGATCAGTTTCAGGGGAATTCGAAATTCTACACATGGCTGGTGCGAATCGCGGTCAACGAGAGCCTGATGCGGCTGCGCAAGCGGCGCACCGGCAAAATGGTCTCGATCGACGAGGATATAGCGACCGAAGAGGGCAGCGTGCCCCGCGACTTCGCCGACTGGGCGCCGAATCCCGAGCAAAACTACAACCAGTCCGAGTTGTCCGAGATCCTCAAGAAAACCATTCAGGGCCTGCCGCAGGGCTTCCGTGTGGTCTTCGCGCTGCGCGACGTCGATGGCCTCTCGACCGAAGAGACCGCCGAGGCGCTGGGCTTGAGTGTGCCGGCCGTGAAATCGCGCCTCTTGCGGGCGCGGCTGCAACTGCGCGAGCGCTTGACCCGCTACTTCAAGAAAAAGGCTTCGGCAGTTTCGCAAGCGAATTCGGCACCCAAGGGAAACGGGCCCAGGGAAAGCGAGCCCGGTACAAACGAGCCCGGTGCAAACAGACCCAAGGGGAATGGGCCACTGGGAGCGGAGCCCAGGGGAGACGGGCCCAGGGAAACCGAGGCTGACGCATGACCTGCACTGAGTTTCTCTCCATGCTCGACGACGTGATCGACCAATCCATTGCCGCCGAGACGCGCGCCGAGATCGAAGTCCACCTGCGCAAGTGCGGCCACTGCGAAGTCGTCCTCGACACCACCCGCAAAACTATCGAGATCTACCGCTGCCACGAAATCTACGAGCTCCCCACCGAAGTAAGCCAGCGCCTCCACACCGCCATCATTGAGCGCTGCAAGAAAACCAAGTAACAGCCCTTCAAGGATCTGCGGTTACCTTTCGCGCATTCAACCCAGCACGAAATAGGGTGCCCCACATCTCGATTTTGAGATGTGGGATAGCACGAACCTCATCACGCCGTCATCCCGAGCAATGACAATCGAACGTCATCCTGAGCGAGTCCCGGCGGGACGAGTCGAAGGACCTGCATTTGTCTTTCAACGAACTTCGAACTCACCGCACGAGTTGACTTCCCTCGCAGTCAGGGCCAGAATCACTTCCATGGCTGCTGCACGCATTGCCGCCGTATTTCTCGCCGCATTCCTGCCTGTCGCAGGCGCGCAGCAATCGTCCCAAACCCGACTCACCGTTCAGGTCACCGACGTGACAGGTGCATTCGTCAGCGGCGCGCGCATTGCAGTTGATCCTCCGCCCGTCGGTTCGGGATCTGTTCTGACGGCGGACAGTCAAGGACAAGCCACACTTAACCTTCCTGCGGGAACATATACACTCTCGATCATTGCTTCTGGCTTCAAGAGATGGACCCAGAAGATCTATATGCATGGCGAATCTGAACAAACGATCGGGGTCATATTGGCAATAGCCGAATATGGACCCACAACCGTGATGCCCCTTTTCCCCGACATTCCGTTTGGATCACCGGAGCCCGTCTTCCTTCCGCTTCAACCGCTCAGCGATCTCGCTCCACTCCCATCGCATATCCCCAATAAACCCTGGTAGCCGCGCACAACGAGTTCCGGATTCGCTGCCTCTCGCCGTCAAGCCCCTCGCCTTCACCGCCGCCTCAAGCCACTGAAATCCCACACCAAATCCGCGCACTAAGATTGCCGAAAATTTCCCCGCTTTGTCGCACAATCATTCCATGAGCAGTGCATCCCATCCTCGTCGCAGTGTGAGACGTATCCCCGGTCTGTTCTGTCAGGTATCTGCCCGGTCTGTACCCCCACCCCCTCCCCCTACCCCTCACTTGTGCCGCCATCCTCTACCACCACTACCCCTGGTACAAACTAGGAGCTAGAGGCTAGAAGCTTCTTTTGAAAAAACGGGCTGTGAAACTGTGAGGCTTGTAACTAACTAATAGCTAGCAACTTACATCCACAACCGCGTATCAACACAGAAACTGTGAAACTGTGGACCATTGACAGATCCGCCAAAACCTCAGCTTCGCACAGCATCGCTCCTTTGCTCACTCGCTCCCTTGCTCCCTCGCTCCCTGCTTCTCCGCCCGCAAAGCCCCGCTGACCACAACTTTCCCTATAAGATAGCGTCTGACCCAACAGGCAGTTCGCGCCGTCGATGAACGCGGCCACTTCCCTGCCAGGAGCACATACGATGGAGTCTTCGCACGGTCTGACGGCCATCTTCCTTTGTTGTAGCCTTTGCCTGCCCGCGCCCGTCAGTGCAGCTCAACAGGCGGCAGACGTCAGCCAGCCAGCAGCGAAATCCAAATCCAGACCAAATTACGTGTCAACGCAACTGCACGGCGACGATCGCATTCTGCATGTGCTGAACCGCTTCACCTTCGGCCCGCGGCCTGGCGATCTCGAGGCCGTGCGCACGATGGGTCTCGACAATTGGTTCGACGAGCAACTGCGCCCCGCAAGCATCGACGATACAGACCTTAACGCGCGCCTCGCGCAATTCCCCGCGATGCAGTGGAGCATGCAAGACCTCTTTTTCCGTTTGCCCAGCAATCCCATCATCCGCCAGGCGGCCAACGGAAAGGTGGAGATTCCCGAGAGCGGTACGCTGCACGCGGTGTATGAGGATCAGATCTATCGCATCCAGGCGCGGAAGGAAGCGCGGGCCGAGAAGCAAGCCGTAGCGGCCAACGCGGCACCAGGTCTGGCGAACGGCGCCGTAAATCAAAGCATGAACGCCGAAGCGACTGACGCCATGACGCCGAATGCGCAGGCGATGAGCCCGACACAAACGGGCCAGACACAATCAGCTCCTCCGGAAATGGCGCAGTCGGGAGCAACCTCCCAAGCCCCGGAGATGAATGCCATGACGCCCGCCGCAGCGAATACCAAATCCGATCAGGCTCCGGCTCCCGCACCAGCTCAAGACGAAGCCCTCATCCAGCGCATCCTCGCCTTGCCTCCGCAGCAGCGCGTACTGCGTTTGCAATCGATGCAGCCGGCGGAGTTCGACAGCTTCATCAAATCCCTGCGGCCAGTCGAGCGTCAGGCATTGATAGCAGGCATGAACCCGGACCTGAAAGAAGCCCTTGGGGCTCTCGAAAATCCCGAACAAACCGTCGCGCAAGAGCTCTTTGCCGAGCGCCTCACGCGCGACATCTATTCAAAGGCCCAACTTCAGGAAGTGATGACCGATTTCTGGCTCAATCACTTCAACGTATACCTGCGCAAGAACGAGCAGATGCCGTATTACCTGGTGAGCTACGAGAGGGACGTGATCCGGCCGCGAGCACTCGGCAAGTTTGAGGATCTGCTCGAAGCGGTAGCGCACAGCCCGGCGATGATGCTCTATCTCGACAACGCTCAAAGCACGGGACCGGATTCGCCCGCAGCCGAGCGCGCGGCGAGGAACCCAAACCAAAAAGCTGCCGCCCGGCAGGGCTTGAATGAGAACTACGCGCGCGAGCTGATGGAACTGCATACGCTGGGCGTGAACGGTGGCTACACGCAGGCCGACGTAATCCAGGTGGCGCGCGTGCTCACCGGATGGACGGTCGACCGGCCACAGTTTGGCGGAGGCTTCATGTACGCGCCCATGCGCCACGAGTCGGGCACGAAGACCGTGATGGGCACAAAGATCAAAGAGAACGGCGAGATGGAGGGCCAGCAGCTTCTGCATATGCTGGCTATGCGGCCGGCCACGGCGCAATTCATCTCGCGCAAGCTGGCCATCCGGTTCGTGAGCGACGATCCGCCGCCGGCGCTCGTGGACCGCCTGGCGAAGGCGTATCTCCAAAGCGAGGGCGACATTCCAACGGTGCTGAAGACGCTCTTCCGCTCGCCGGAGTTCTGGGCCGCGAGCGACTACCGCGCCAAGGTGAAGACGCCGCTGGAATTTGTGGTGAGCGCGGCGCGGGCGAGCAACGCAAATATCCAGAACTTTCAACCGCTCGTGAATGCGCTGCGGCAGATGGGCATGCCGCTCTATGGATGCATGCCGCCGACAGGGTACAAGTGGGACGCAGGCGACTGGGTAAGCACGGGCGCGCTCGTGGATCGCATGAACTTTGCGCTGTCGCTCGCGGCCAACCGGCTTCAGGGCATCACCGTTGAATGGGCGCCGGAACTGGACATGAGCGTGCTTGACAGCGATGCACCAGCGCGGCAGGTGATTCCCACGCCGGAGTCGGAGGAGATGCGGCTAGAGCCGATGCTGATAGCCGGCGGCGTAAGCGACGCCACGCGGAAGGCAGCCCTGGAACAGTTCCAGGCGCAGATCGGGCAGACTCAGAGCCCGACGCAAACCCAACAAAATCGCCCGGTGGTTGCGCCGGTCGCTAATCGCAAGCCCAATCGCACTCCTGCAGCCGATCAGTACGAGCGCGAAGATCAACTGCTGGCCGGATTACTACTGGGTTCGCCGGAGTTTCAACGGCGCTGAAGCGCCGAAATGCGTCGGGACTGCCTCCTGTAGGGAGGCTACGAAAATAGCCCAGGACAAGTTCGCGGCAGCGAACGCAGTCCTGGGTAGAGTGCACAAAAAATGACGGCAGCCCCGTAGGGGCGGCGCGAATTTGGAACGGGCTGCCAGCCCAGGAGACACACATGAACCGGCGATTCTTTCTACACAAGGGCGCGTTGGCCGTAGCGGGCACTGCAGCAATGCCGAACTTTCTGGTGCGCAGTGTACTGGCGCAGACAAGTGGAAAGCCGAATCAGCGCATGGTCGTGATCTTCCAACGCGGCGCGGCCGACGGATTGAACGTAGTGGTTCCCTACCAGGAGAAGAACTACTACAAGCTGCGGCCGACCATTGCGATTCCACAAACCCAGGTTCTCGATCTCGACGGATTCTTCGGGCTGCATCCCTCGCTCGCGGATTTCAAACCGCTCTACGCTCAGGGGCAGCTCGCAATTGTGCACGCGTGCGGCTCGCCGGATATGAGCCGGTCTCACTTTGACGCGCAGGATTACATGGAGTCAGGAACGCCCGGCGTAAAGAGCACCGACGACGGCTGGCTGAACCGCGCATTGCAGGCGCAAGACTCGCAGGAAGCCATTCGGCATCGCTGCGCCGGCACCTGCGAGGCGCACACCGCGTTTCGCGCGCTGGCCCTCGGCGCCGATGTGCCGCGCACGCTCGCTGGCAAAATTCCGGCGATCGCCATCAGCAATGTGAACAACTTTACCGTGGCAGGACGCGGGCCGGCGCCATCTCCGGCAGCCGATGCATTCGAGGCCATGTACGCCGGCTCGGGCGACCGCATCTTTCATGCCGCGGGCGACGAGACCTTTGAAGCGGTAAAGATGTTGCGTGACGCTAATCCCGCGCAGTATCAACCCGCGACCGGCGCGAATTATCCCAACAGCGAATTCGGCAACAACATGAAGCAGATTGCGCAACTGCTGAAAGCGAACCTAGGCGTGGAGGCCGCGTTCACCGATGTGAACGGGTGGGACACGCATCAGAACCAAGGCAGCGTGAACGGCCAACTCGCCAATCGGTTGAGCGATTTCTCGGCGAGCATCGCGGCCTTCTGGCGCGACATGGGTGACGATGCGGCCAACGTGACGCTGGTGACGATGTCGGAGTTCGGGCGCACGGCACATGAAAACGGAACCGGCGGCACCGATCACGGCCACGCCAATGCAATGTTTGTGCTGGGCGCGAACGTTAAGGGCGGCAAGGTCTACGGCCGCTGGCCAGGCTTGGAGAACGAGCAACTGAACGAAGGCCGCGACTTGGCGTTGACCACTGACTTTCGGCAAGTGCTTGGCGAAGTGGTCACGCAGACGCTGAGCGCGGAGAATCTGGAGACGGTCTTCCCGGGTGCGAGGCTCAGTCGCGGAAGCTTTTTGAAGCTCATTTAGCGTAACGGGAACCAAAAGGCTCTTGAGCGCGTAAGACGTATAATCGCACCAGATTTCACCCCACAGAAAGAGCCTGTATGAAATTCCATCGCTGTATTCCCACCGCACTCATCCTTCTTCTCGTTGCATCGGACGCCGTATCTGGGCAGACGCCGCAGAGCAAACCAGCATCCGGACAGGCACCGCAGAGCAAACTCTCATTCGACGTGGCCACTGTCAAACCGGCCGCACCGCTCGATATGCAACGAATGGCTGCCGATATGCAGGCGGGCCGGATGCCGAAGGTCGGCCCGCAGGTCGACGCCACGCGGGCAACGTATACCTACGAGCCGCTCGATCAGCTGATTGCCCTAGCCTATAACTTGCGGTCCTATCAGATCAGCGGCCCGGCATGGCTGTCGCAAACGCGCTTCGATATCGAGGCCACGATTCCTGAGGGTGCGACAAAGGACGACGTTCCCGTCATGTTGCAGGCGTTGCTCGGGGAGCGGTTCAAGCTGGTGGCGCACCGGACCCAGGAGGAGCACAAGGTGCTGGCGCTCGTAGTCGGCAAGGGCGGGCCGAAGATGAAAGAATCCGCGACCACACCGCAAGCGTTCGACCCCAACTCACCGCTCCAGCCCGGCGAACGGCAAGTGGATGACGTCGGTGGGCCTATGCGCATCAAGATGAACACCGACGGCACGATCACCGTGAACATGGGCGCCAGGGGCACGATCGTCGAGAAGATCGACAGGCAAAGCATGACGTTCGACATAAAATCGAGCGGCGTGACCATGGACGGATTCGCGCGGTTGCTTTCGACCATCTTGATGCAGATGGGCGGCGCCAACAGCCGTCAGGTGGTCGACATGACCGGACTCAAAGGCTACTACCAGGTGGATGTTGAGCTTTCTATGGCGGATTTGATGGCTACGGCCCGCACGCAAGGTATGGGAATGCCGGCAAGCCCGTCGAGCGGCGGCGCTGGCGCGAACACAGTTCCTGAAGCCTCAGACCCAGGCGGCGGGTCGAGTGTTTTCGACTCCGTCAAGCAAATGGGGCTGAAGTTGGAAGACAGCAAAGCCACCGTGGATCGGCTGGTGATCGATCACATCGAGAAGACGCCGACGGAAAACTAGCGCGCAGGGCACAGAGAGGTTCATTGCCCCCTGACTTGTGCGGGTCGGGAAACCAACGTTACTGGCACGCTGCCCGGTGCATGATTTACCCTCGAAGTCGGCATGAAAACTCAGCGCGTAGTTCTCTTCTCTGCCCTGGCCGCGTGTTGCATCGCAGGCGCGGCTCTGCTTGTCTTTGCGCGACAGTCCACACCGGCAAGCCAGCAGATTCCCGACGCTCCGCAGGCAACTGCCGCGGCAATGACCGTTCCCAACGGGCCGTATGTGGTGATGGACACTTCGATGGGCCGCATCACCTGCCAGTTCTACCAGAAGCAGGCGCCGAAGGCCGTGGCAAACTTCATCGGCTTGGCAGAAGGCACCAAGGACTGGACCGATCCCACGACCCAAAAGGTGCAGCACCACAAGCGCTATTACGACGGCACCATCTTCCATCGCGTGATTCCTGAGTTCATGATTCAGGGTGGCGATCCGACAGGCACGGGAATGGGAGATCCGGGCTACAAGTTCGACGACGAGTTCGATCCCAACCTGAATTTTGACCAGCCAGGGCGGCTGGCGATGGCCAACAGCGGACCCAACACAAACGGTAGTCAGTTTTTCATCACCGAACAGGGTTACGACTCGCTCAACCAGCACTACACGCTCTTTGGCCAATGCGACGACGCAAGCGTTGCCGTGGTGAAGGCCATTGCACGCGTGCCACGCGATGCGAACGATAAACCGCAGACGTCGGTGGTGCTGCAAAAGGTGACGATCGTACGCGAAGGTCAACCGATGCCGCCGCTTCCGGGCCAAGCGCCCGCGCCACGGAATCCATGAGCGCTGCCACACAGATATCGGCGGCTCAAGCGCAGACCGCGCTCCGTGCACAGCAAACTTCCGCGCGGCGGTTCAGTGTGCTGATGGCGGCGCTGGCGGTGACGCTGACGGCGTTCGACCTGGTGGTGGCACGGCTGGCGCATGTAGGAACAAAGGACTATTTTCTTGGCCCTTTGTATTCGCTGGTGCTGCTGGCGTTCGCGCTCTGGTATTGCAGGTCGCGGCCGCTGCCGAGGTTGGTGGATGCCTGCGAGTCGGGAATCTGGATCGTGGTATTTACCAACGTGTTATCGGTGCTGATCCAGCTTGCAGCAAGAAGTCCGTATCCTCTGGTCGATCAGGAGCTGGCGCGGCTGGATGCGCGAATGCATTTCGCAACGGCCTCGGCAGTCGCGATAGCGGCGCGGATGCCGGCGCTGAGGATCTCCCTCACGCTTTCGTACGCCATGTCTGGTCCGTTAATGATTGTCGCGGTGTTGTTGCCGGCGATGTGTGGGCACATAAATGCATCGCGGCGATACATGCTGGGCATTGTGCTGGCGGGGATTCTGACGGCGTCGGCGTTTGCGATTTGGCCGGCGGCGGGGCCCTGGACGACTGAGGGCTACGCGCCGGCGAAAGAACAGGCGGTGGTAACCGCGTACCTTGAGCGGCTCAAAATGCCTGGGCCCGTGACGCTGGATATGGAAGACGCGGGAATTGTCGCGTTCCCGTCGTTTCACGTTTTGCTGGCGATTCTGACCGCGGTGGCGCTTAGCGCAATTCGTTGGCTGCGCGCGCCGGCATGGGCTATGGCGGTACTGGTAGGGCTTTCGACGCTCACCACAGGCTGGCACTATCTTGTCGATGTCATTGGAGGAATTGTGCTGGCTATCGTTTCCGTAGGCGCAGCGAAGTTGCTGCTGCCGGCCGGAGACGGCGCCAGTGCGCGGGATTTGAACCGCGCGACTCAGGAGTAGACTGAGTCGAGTTAGTTTTGTTTCGTATTGCAGTCGAACCCATTCAAAGAGGAGTTTTACATGAGCAAAACACCTGGAGTTTATGCGGTCTTCGGCACCACGGAAGGCAAGATTACCGTGCGCCTTTTCGAGACCGAAGCGCCCGTCACCGTAAAGAACTTTATCGAGCTAGCAGAAGGCGCCAAAGAGTGGACGCATCCCACGACGCGCGCCAAGTCGAAGAACAAGCTCTACGACGGCACCATCTTTCATCGCGTCATTCCCGATTTCATGATCCAGGGCGGCGACCCGGCCGGCAACGGCATGGGAGGGCCAGGCTACCGCTTTCAAGATGAGACCAAGGGCTCGCCGTACAAGTTCGACAAGGCAGGCAAGCTGGCCATGGCCAATGCGGGCCCGAACACCAACGGCAGCCAGTTCTTTATCACCGTTGCGCCCACACCACACCTGACCGGCAACCACACGATCTTCGGCGAAGTCGTCGAAGGCCAGGAAGTTGTTGTGGCGATCTCCAAAGTCGCACGCAACGCGCAGGACAAGCCGCACAAGCCCGTAGTGCTGGAATCACTGACGATCGAGCGGGTCGCGTAATCAACACGGCAGCACACGATGGAGAAGCCCACGGAGTCGAACCAGAAGGCGGCGCTCAGCGACTACCTTGCCGCTGAGCGCACCTTTCTTGCGTGGATTCGCACCGGGCTAGCTCTGATGGGGTTTGGCTTTGTTGTGGCGCGTTTTGGACTATTTCTCCAACAGGTACAGGCGTTTCGCGCAGCGATTCCGCAACATGGCCAGGGATTCTCGCTCTGGTTTGGCACAGTGCTGATTCTGGTGGGGGTCATCGTGAACGTCTTCGCCGGCGTTCATCACTTAGGCTTGGTGCGCAAGCTAGACAGCGGCGAGATTCCGCGCAGTCATCCCACGGCACAAGCGATGGCATTGGCAATCTTCCTCGCCATGGTTGGGCTGGCGATGGCAATATATCTTGTATTGCTTCGTGTGTAAGGTTTCGACTTATCCCCAGGTATCGACTTATTCCCAATGACATGGAGGCGCATATGACAGCAAACGATCGAGGAATCGTCGATGTGCCGAGCCAACGCTCGGTGGATGAAACCGTGGTCGGCGTGCGTGCATTTCTGGAAGCGAAGGGCATAACCCTGTTTGCGCTCGTGGATCACAGCGGTGAGGCGGCCAAGGCGGGAATGGAGATGCCGCCCACGAAGCTGCTGATTTTCGGCAGTCCGAAGGCGGGCACGCCTGTGATGCTGGCCGCTCCAAGCATTGCCATCGATCTGCCGCTGAAGATTCTTGTGTGGCAGGACCAGGCAGGGAAAGTGTGGATCTCATACAACTCCATTGAGTATCTGCGCGAACGCCACAACGTTCCCGCTAACCTATTGCAGAACCTCTCCGCCGTCGAAGCCCTCGCGGCCAAAGCAGCTGAGTAGCAAAAGCTGCGAGCCAATCACTCCAAAGACGAAGCGCACATTTTCAGAATTTCGTCGCCGAACCGCTCGACCTTGGCCGGGCCAATGCCGTCGATGGCGAGCAATTGTGCAGGATTAGCGGGCCGAGCAATGGCAACAGCTTGCAATGTGCGGTCGTGGAGCACCACGTACGCCGGAACGCCAAGACGTTTCGCTTCGATGGTGCGCCACTCCTTGAGCCGCGCCGTCAAAGCCTCGGAAGCGGGAGTCGCCTGCGGCAAAATTGCTGCTGCGTCGTCCGTTTTTCGCGCAGCGGATTTAGTTTGCTTCGTCCGTCGCGGAGTAGGGCCGCCGGCATCAAACTCCTCGACAATCCCATCGGCAATCAGCAGCTCAAGCGGTGTTGTCGGCCTTACGTTGCCTCCCGCATCGGTCAGCATCACCTTGCGGAAATGCAGAACCTCGCCGTTCTTCTCAAAGGCCGCCTCCTCAATCTCAATGAGTCCGGCGCACGCCATTGCACCGAGTAGTGCGTCGTACTCGTCGCGGCTCATTCTACCGACCAGTTCAAGTTTCCGCTGCAGCGTTCCCGCCGCGACGTACGCTACTGGCCGCAGTTCGTCCACCATTGCCTGGACAATGACTCGCTCGGCAGGCGCAGCGTGCCGGAAGCGGCGCAGCACCGCACCCGCCGGATCGCAGATGTCGCAGATTCCGCACGCTCGGCCCGCATCTTTCACATCTCCGAAATGCCGCACCAGCTGCGACATCCGGCAAGCGCTCGAATCCGTGAATTGCACCACCTTTTCGAACTGCTCGGTGCGATGCTGGGCTTGCACCGTGTAGGTTTTCTGCCACCCGGCAGCGCCTTTGGTCACCGTTCCCCCGAAATCGACGCGCGCACCACCGTGAATCTCCAGCTTCTCCAGAGCCTTGTCGAATTCTTCCTCGGCAAGGTCCGTGGTAGCGCGCAACTCTTCGACTAGATGCGGCTCCGTGCGAAGCGCCGCGAAGACTTTGTTCAAGTGCTCGACCGGAGGATAATCGCGATTGAGGAAGAAGTCGTGCGTGCGCTGGTCGGCATAGGAGTGCATCAGGTAAGTCCGGCTGAGTGCGCCATCGCGTCCGGCGCGGCCGATCTCCTGATAGAAGCCCTCAAGAGTGGCCGACAATCCGGCGTGAATCACGGTCCTGATATTGGCCTTGTCGATCCCCATTCCGAATGCAATGGTCGCCACCACAACTTCCAATTCACCAGCCTGGAAAGCCTTCTGCACGCGGTCGCGCGTCTCCGCGTCGAGACCGGCATGATAGGCAGCAGCCGGAAGCATCGAGGACAGCTCCGCAGCCAGGCTTTCGGACTGCTTTCTCGACGTGGCGTACACAATGGCCGGCCGCCGCGAGGCATCAGCCAGCAAGCGGCAGATGACGCCGGCCCGCGCCGGAATCGAAACCTCGACCACTTCAATGGCGAGATTCTCTCGGCGGAAGCCGTGGATAAACTTGAGCGGGTCGATCATGCCCAGTTGCGTGAGAATGTCGGCCTGCACGCGCGGCGTGGCAGTTGCCGTCAGCGCAATCACCGGTGCGGGGTCTTCCGATTCGCGCAACCCCGGCAAATATTGACCGAGCATCCGGTAGTCGGGACGGAAATCGTGGCCCCATTGCGAGATGCAGTGTGCCTCGTCGATGGCGATCAACGCGAGTCTTTGTTTTGCCAACATTTCGGGAAATCCAGAAACGCGCAACCGCTCCGGTGCAATAAAAAGAAACTGCAACCCGCCCCGCAGATACTCGACGCAAACCTGACGGGCCGCGCCGCGTTCCAGCCCGGAGTGAATTCGTCCGACACGCAGACCGATCGCGGTCAATTTTGCAGCCTGATCCTCCATGAGCGAGATCAAAGGCGAAATCACCAGCGCGGTTCCGCCGCGCGCAATGGCGGGCAACTGGTAGCAGAGCGACTTCCCTGCCCCGGTCGGCATCACGAGCAACAGGTCACGGCCGGAAATGGCCGCGCGACAAACATCTTCCTGATTCGCGCGGAAGCCGGCAAAGCCGAATACGGACTTAAGGAGCCCGCATAGTGCGTCCGCGTTGGAAGAATCCGTCAAGAAGAGTCAGGCGGCCCAGCCGCAAAAACTTTTTCCTTTACTTCCTATTTTCGCAGAGCGCCGGCTGCCGGAGAATTCACAACACGCGCGGGGTTCTTTAGAGTAGAAGATGAGAAGAACGTGCAAAATCCGAATCGACAACGCGCATCCCGTAGGTGAGGAGTATGTTTGACCACTAAACCGACAGAGCAAAAGGAATCGGCGGGCATATCTCACGCATGGCGAGCGTTGCGGCACCGTAACTTCCGGCTGTTCTTCGGCGGGCAGACGATTTCGCTCATCGGCAGCTGGATGACGCGCATCGCTACCTCGTGGCTGGTGTACCGGCTCACGCATTCGGCGCTGCTGCTGGGAACGGTGAGCTTCGCAGGGCAGATTCCCACATTTCTCTTTGCGCCGTTCGCGGGCGTGTGGATTGATCGGCTAAACCGCCGCAAGGTGCTGGTGTGGACGCAGACCCTCGCCATGGTGCAGTCGTTCACGTTGGCCGGGCTCACGTTTTCCGGGCACATCACCATCCATTGGATTCTGTTTCTGGGTGTGATGCAGGGCATTATCAACGCCTTTGACATGCCCGGACGCCAGTCCTTCATGGTGCAAATGGTGGAGGACCGCGCCGACCTGGGCAACGCCATCGCGATCAATTCTTCGATGGTCAATGTGGCGCGCCTGATCGGCCCGTCACTGGCCGGAATGCTGATCGCGGTAACGAGCGAGGCGTGGTGCTTCCTCATCGATGGCATCAGCTACATCGCGGTCATCGCGTCACTGCTCATGATGCGCGTAGACGTGCCGGCGGTGATGCGCAAGGCGACCTCAACCTTCCACGAGATGAAGGAGGGCTGGAGCTACGTCTCGGGGTTCCTGCCCATCCGAACCATCCTGATGCTTTTTGCCGTGGTGAGCCTGATGGGGATGCCATTCGTGGTACTGATGCCGGTGTTTGCGGCCACGGTGCTTAATGGCGGCCCGCATACGCTCGGGTTCCTGATGGGTGCAATGGGCGTAGGCGCGCTCGCTTCCGCGCTTTCACTGGCTGCGCGCAGAAACGTGCGCGGGCTCATTCGCATGATTCCGTTTGCGGCTGGGGTCTTCGGGGTGGGGCTGATCGGGTTCGGGCTGTCGCACGTCTTCTGGCTTTCGATGGTGACCGTGATGATAGCGGGTGCGGGCATGATGCAGGGCATGGCGTCAAGCAACACCATCATCCAGACACTGGTTGATGAAGACAAGCGTGGCCGCGTGATGAGCTACTACACCATGGCCTTCATGGGCATGGCGCCGTTCGGCAGCCTGCTGGCGGGGCTGATGGCGCATGCAATTCCTTCAACGCCGGTGTGGATTGTTAGCGGAATGGTGCTGACCGGCGCGCAATGGACCGTCATCATTAATGGGCTAGTCGTCGTGCTCGGCGCGATTTGGTTCTTCACGCGGCTGCCGGCGCTGCGCGTGGTGGTGCGGCCTATTTATCAGGAGATGGGGATCATTCCCGCGGCGCAGGAGATAGCGGCAGAACAGTGAGAAGCAGTTGTCTGCCGTCAGCTCCGTGCTTCACACGCACACAGAGTTTCCAGCAGCACTCAACCGGGAAAAGCAGCATTCATCACAAGGTTTCCTTCGCGGAAGTCTCCGAGGAAGTAGTGAGTCAGGTAAATGCGGATAAGCTGAATACCTGGGTCAAGCCACACGATACAACCGCTCGCCCCGTTCGCTCCGTAACTGCCATCGGTCACCGCGTAGCTCATCGCCTGGGCCTCTCTACCAGTATGAATTGCCCATCCTAGCCCGGCGTGGTACTTGGGCACCGCGGTCTGCCATACAGCAGTCGTCATTGAGCCGACCAAGCCTTCAGATAACAAACGCCGGCCTCTCCACGTTCCCCGGTCCAACATCATCTGCCCGAAGTGACGAAGATCCTCAGCCGTTGAAAACATCCCAAAATCGGGAGCAGAATATTTCTGATGAGGCCGGGTTACGTCCATCGCATCTTTGACCAGATGGCCGTTGACGAGGTTATACATCGTAGGAATTCGCGCTACCTTCGCAGGGTTCGTAAAAAACGAGCTGTCCTCCATATCGAGTGGCGCAAAGGTACGCTCTTGCATAAACTTTTCAAATGGCTCGCCCGAGACGACCTCAACGATCCTCCCCAAGACGGCAATTCCAGAACTGCTATAAGCCCATTTGGTTCCCGGCGTGAAGTCCAAAGGCTGCTGTGCTACAAGAGCTACATCCTCCGCAAGCGTGCGGTCGAAGGTCCGGGTTATGTTCTCGAGTTGAGGAGGACGTTGGTCTGAAATTCCAGAGGTGTGCGTCATGAGCTGACGGATGGTGATCGGAGCTTTGGCAGGATACTGTTCGCCCTTGACCGTTGCATCTGCGAATTCAGGAAGGAACCTGGAGATTGGATCGTCGAGAGCGAGCTTGCCTGCGTCCACTAACTGCAATCCGGCAAAAACAGTGATTGGTTTGCTGACAGAGCGAATATCGAAGATGGCGTCAGCGGGCATCGGTATCTTGGTTGCACTGTCCATATACCCCGCAGCTTCGAGCACTAATACCTTGCCATGCTGCACAGCCATCATGACGGCCCCTACCGTCAGCTCGTCAATCACGTTCAGGTCAAGCTGAGCTTTCACACGCATCTCGATTGGGGTTAACTCTGCAATAGATGCTGCTTTTGCAGCCAAAGTATAAGCGGCTACCGATGCAAGCCCTCCCACAAACGTTCTCCGTAGCAACGAAACCTCCCGTCGAGGACAGTTTGGACTGTCCTCTTTAGGACGCGGAAACGGAAGATTTGTTGCAGCTCTCTGCTATTAGGGCGTCACCCCACAGAGATGCACGTGAATGCCAAGCTCCGCAAGCATGGCGGCTTTGGTGGCGAGCGCCTTGTTGGCGGCATCCGCTGATGGCGCGTAGGCCACGTTGATGTGATTGGCGCGGTGGCGGGCCATGAATTGGTTCTGGCTCATGCCGTGCAGAATGGTATGCACAATGGGCCATTGGGGCGTAACTTCGTGCCAGCGGCGCTCGGTTTCCGCCGCAGGCAGAGTCACAACCGTGCCCCGTCCCATGTCGCAATGCAAAGCCCCGCCCTCGACGAACGCGCGGCTCCAGACAATTTCGCCAGGCTTGCCAACGCCTTTGAGTGATCCTCCGCCGAGCGGGAAGTACATGGCCGGCTGGCGTTCGCTGATTGCGCCCGCGTAGCCTCCCACAAAGTGATTAGCCGGCGCGGCGCCGGAGATCTGCAGCAGCCAGACAAAATCGTCGATATTGCCAGAGCCGTTGCCGTCGCCCTTGTAGTGCTCGCCCCAGCGCACATCGTGTAGCGTGGTGGAGGGGTCGAGGCCGAGCGCTTTCCAGCACTGGTTGGTGATCATAATGTCGACGCCGGCGCACTCGTCCACTTCGTTGAAGTGGGGGAGCGGGCCGCCCGCGAACAGTTCGTCCTTCGTGCCTTCGGCAAAGACAGGCGGACGATCGGCGTTGTTCAACATGCCTTCGGCCAAGTCGGAGGCGGGCGCCATGTCCTTGAGCCCCTGCTGATACTGGATGCCGACGGCGTCGCAGCCGTACTCATGCGCGATGCGCACCGCGGCGATGTACATCTTCGATTGGCCGAGCACCTGATCGAGGGTAAGTTCGGTGGCTTCGTCCTTGCCGAAGTCGAATTTGACGCCTTTCGCAACCAGCCAGTCATAAACTGCTTTCGCCTCGGCATCGCTGACGGTGCGCATTTTGGCCACGAGCGCCGACTGGCTCAGCCGCTCTTTGAAGATGCCCGCGGGATTGAGCAGCTCATCGTCGATGATGGCGTTATACATGCCCATGCAGCCTTCGTCGAAGATGCCCATGATGGCTTTGTGATGCTTGAGCGCGGCGGCAAGCTCGGCGCCGAGCTTCGCGCTCTCGGCGGGCAACTTGTTCTTGTCGAGCGCATGCACGTGCGAGAGGTCGTGGGTGATCTTGCCGTTTTTGAGCCACTCGCCGAGAGCGTTTTGGAAGTAGGCGTCGGTAAAATCCTTGCTCCAGATGGATGAGAAGGGCTTGCCGGCCTTGATGAGCGAGCCATTCAGATTGAGCAGGCCCACGAGGCCCGGCCATTGGCCCGACCAGTTGGCGGCCGTAAGAATGGGGCCGCGGTGGCTGCGCAGGCCGGGCAGCACGTGATGCGAGTACTGCCAAGCCGCGGTGGCAAACACCAGCTTCGCATCGGGATGAATCTTCATGAAGACGTCCATGCCCTGGCGCTGCGAAGAGATGAAGCCGTGCTCCGTCTTCTCGTCGTAAGCGTGGGCGCGGATGAGCTTGTAGCCCTTTTGCGCAAAGGCTGCAGTAAGCTTCTCTTCCATGTCGCGCTGCGCGGGCCAGCACACCTGGTTGGCCGATTGGCGCAGATCTCCACTGGTGACGAGCAGCACTTCATTGGCGGCGGGTTTCGTTATTTCCTGGCTGTTTTGCAGCATTTTTCGAACTCTCCGTAAACGATTTCGGAAACCAAGAAAAACTATACACCCGAGAGCCGAAAACCCGCTTACAGGGCAGCGAATTAGCATGGAATTTGATTCCGCGACTCGGGACTGGGAGAAAAGACACGGCACATATGGCCAGAAAGAAAGAGAGAGTAGAGATTGCGTCGCGCACGCACCCGCGGAGCGACGAAGAACTGGATACCGGCAGACGCGGCCAAGCCGAGTCGCGCTCAGGATCGGAGCCCGCCACGGTCTCAGGGCGTTGGCTCCTCGGCGCCGTCGCCCTCACGGTAGGCGCGGCGATCTTGTGCGTGTGGGGCGCATTGTGTCTTCTTTTTTGGCAGGGGAGTTGGCAACTGCTCTACCATCCGGCAGCGACGGTTGCACGCACGCCTGCAAGCGCGGGACTGGCCTTCGATGCAGTGGGATTCGCAGCGACTGACGCAGGCACGCCGCAGCTCACGGGCTGGTGGATCGCCGCCGCGCCAGACACAAGATTCTGCCGTCTCACGGTTCTCGACCTGCACGGGCAGGACGGCAATTTAGGAGACACCGTGGACGCGCTCGCCCGGCTGCACGCGGCAGGCGTGAACGTGCTGGCCTTCGACTATCGCGGCTACGGGCAGAGCCAGTTTGCGCGCCCCAGCGAGGTACACTGGCGCGAAGATGCCGAGTCGGCGCTCCAATATTTGACTGCAACCAGGCACGTCGCTCCCGGAGCCATTGTGCTCGATGGCACAGCCGTGGGCGCAAATCTGGCTCTCGAAGAAGCCGCCGCACATCCCGAGCTAGTGGGAGTGATTGTGGAATCGCCGCTCGCAGATCCGACGAGTGCTTTTTTCAGCGATGCACGTGCGCGTCTGGTTCCCGCGCGGCTGCTGGTGCACGACCGTTACGATTTGAACGCGGCCGCAGCAAAAGTGCGCGTGCCGGTTCTGTGGTTCGCATCGGACGAGCGGTCGAAGGCCGGCGTCTTGCCGCATGAGCCGAAGGCGTATGAGAAGGTTGCCGGTCGCAGGATGCTGGTGTGGCTGCCTTCAGCCAACAGCGACAAATCATTTGAAGATGCGCTGGCACGGTGGCTGGATGAACTCCCGACGCGATGAACTCGTGACTCACGCGGCCTCGTGTGTATCTGGCATGTCCCGACTTCGCGGGTTTATAGATCAATCTCGTTCCAGCCCAACACGGCCGCCTTATAGATTTCGGGCACATCGCTCATGGCGCTCAGGTTCTCAACGCGAATCCATCCGGCGCCCTCGTGTTCGCTGCTAAGCGCAATGGAAGCGCTCGCGTCGTAGGGGCCCTTCAGGTGGCACCCGTAGGCCGATATCAAAACATCCTTTGCAGCTGGAGCATGACGCAGATGGATCGTGAGCACACCGTTCGCGATGCATGGGCCCACCCCAATCGAGAGCCCCGTTTCTTCCAGGATCTCTCGAGAGAGACACTCTTCCGGAGTCTCACCCGCTTCGGGCCGTCCGCCCGGTAGCTCCCACTCGTTTCTGTCGTTGCGCAAGAGAAGCACTTCGGCTGCTCCGTCGTTTGTTCGGAGCAAGACTCCCTTGACCGATACCGGAAGTGGATCATGATTTGCGATAGGAGATCCTTCCCGAAGCAAGACGAAATCGCTAGCGCACAATGTCGCGGTGCAGAGCTTTCACCTGATAGCCGGCTTTCGCAATGCGCTTGGCGATCTCTTCTGCCATCATCACGCTGCGATGCTGGCCGCCGGTGCAACCGAAGGCTACGGTCAGGTAGCTCTTGCCCTCCTCCACGTAGTGCGGCAGCAGGTAGAGCATCAGCTTGGTCACGCGATCGAGAAACTCTTTGGTCTGCGGAAAGCCGCGCACGTAGGCGGCAACCTTGGGATCGAGGCCGGTCTTTTTGCGAAACTCCGGCACAAAGTGCGGGTTGGGCAGGAAGCGCACGTCGAAGACCATGTCCGCGTCGAGCGGCACGCCGTTCTTGAAACCGAAGCTAAGGCAGGAGACGAGCAGGCGCTTGGTTTCTTCCTTCTGGCCGAAGCGGGCAAGAATGTCGGCGCGCAGCTCATGCACGTTGAAGTTGGAGGTGTCGATAAGGGTGTCGGCGACGTTGCGGATGGGATCGAGCAACTGACGCTCTTCCACGATGGAGCGCCACACGGTGTCAGACTGACCGAGCGGGTGCGGACGGCGCGTCTCAGAGTAGCGGCGGACGAGGGCGGCGTCCTGGGCATCGAGAAACACCACGCGCGTTTCGACCAGCTTTTTGATGCTCTTCAGGATTTCGGGCAGGCGGTCGAGGGTTGCGCCTTCGCGCACGTCGACCACGATCGCCGCGCGCGCTACCTCGGTGGACGCACTGACGAGGCCGGCAAAATCAGGCAGAAGTTCGAGCGGGAGATTGTCGACGCAGTGAAACCCAAGATCCTCAAAGGCCTTGAGCGCCGAAGCCTTTCCCGAGCCGGAGATTCCGGTGACGATGACCAATTGCTTTGCAGCTCGCTTTTGACGGCGAGTGGTGACTCGCGGCTTGCCTGGTTTGCGCGCGGGCCCTGGGGGCGTCATGGGTTCATGCTACACCGGAGTGGCCGTCATTGCATCACTCGTTCAAATCTTAAATTCGAGGGCGAAGCAGGTTGGTGGGGCGTGCGATCCCGCGTCCCAAAATCGGGACATAGGGCACCAACTCTTCACGGGACGGCCCGTCAAACTCCTCGCGAAATCTTACCGCATCGATTCAGGCTCAGGAGGCAGTCGTCCGCGAGCCGGTTTGCGCCAGTTCAAGCGCATGCTCCGGATCGAGAGCGCGCGACATGAGCGGCCCCTGACCCAGTTTGCAGCCCAAGCGTACGAGAGAGGCAACCTGTTCACGCGCCTCGATTCCCTGGGCAACGACGGGAAGACCCAGAGCATCGGCGTGGTGAAGAAGCGACTCCAGCACGGCCTGCTGACGGGCTGAAGCAACGGCAGCGGCCGTAACCCTTGAAGCGAGCTTGACCATGGTAACAGGCAGTTGCAGCAGATGATTCAAGGGCGCGAGGCTGCTGCCAAAGTCGCCAATGGCCACCCGCACCTAACAGTCGGCTAGGCGCTGTAGCGCGGCGACTGCAGCATCGGGAGCCTCGTTGAGCGCGGTTTCAGGAACCTCGAACGCGAGGCGCGAGGGATCGGCGTCGCTTGCCGCAAGAGACTTTGCCATTCGGGGAATCAACTCGAGATTGAAAAGTTGCCGGCGCGTCAGGTTGACGGACAGGCACAGATTCCGCTCGAGCAAGATCTCGCCCCACTCATGCAATTGCGCACAAACGGCATCGAGCGTTTCCTCGCCCAGCGCGCGACCGAGACCTAGGCGTTGTCGTCACGAGACTCTAATCCACAACATGAGGCATCGAATGTGCACGGCGGCGAGGAAGGAGTCTGCGCGCTTGGCGTAACGAGTGGCAATTCCGCGCCATTGTTTGAGATC
>JBEKPD010000029.1:0-60149 GCA_049521075.1 Occallatibacter sp. | reverse complement strand
TGTAATATGTATCTGGACCGGCAAACCCCGCCGAAAACCCGCAATCGGAGCCGCTTTCACCGCATGGGGGTTGTAAACCATGTCTCCGGTCTAAAACGTAAAGGATGTCCCGGTACTCTCAACCCTTAGGAAGGGTTTCTAAAGGGCAGGCGTTGCGGACAGGACACAGGTCCGCTGGAGCGTAGGGCAGGAGCCTTTACTGTAACGGGGAGAAATTATGAGCGAGTATTTGTGAGAGTTAATGGACTCGTTGAAACATGCTGTTTTCGCACGTGGAAATACCTCAATGATCTCGAAGGCGCCGTGACATAATGGACCTGCAATAAAACATCCGTGCGGCCATATTGCTCGTCACGCAGAATGCTTGGACATCAAGGTAGCGCGTCGAAAGAAGCGCAATGATTTAGTCAGAACTACAGCAGGGAACCGACAGAGGAGACACGAATGATGATCCATCCGGGACTGGCAGCACTCAACGGACAATGGAACAAAGACGAGTACGCCGCTGGCTATCGGGCGCGTCTCACAGCCATTCCTGACTCCGACGGATCGCATCACTGCTGGCGCGTCGGTTGGGAAGACGCCAACACGGAGATGCTGGAGCTGGCCCACCACAGGAAGGCTCTGGCAGAAGGCGGCGCAGACGACTATCCGGAGACCTGGGGCCTCCTATTCGACGCCGGCAGCGATGCGCGAGCTAACGGCATCCCCTTCGACGACGAGCGAACGGCACCTTGGAAAGAGGGTTGGGTCCAAACAGACATCAACCTTGGAGTGCATGGGGTAAAGGCATAGCGATGGAAGCTTCAAAGTGGGTAATGGTTTGCCAGTGAGTCGATAACCCCGTAACTTATAGAAAGAAGGGGCAATGGATGGCCACTCTTAGCGCCCTGAGACACCCTTGGAAATCGTTATTGTGTCCTTAACGTGCCTGCGGTTTTTTGCTTCATTTGACCGCAACCTCTGCCCAAACGAGGCAGAGGTCGTCGGTTTTTCCCCACCTCTTCCGCTGAACAGCAGAGGTGCGGCTCTCTAGTGACGACACAATAGGGGCAGTGGCTATTGTGCCAGGATTGTCCCCACGACCGCTTCCCTTCTCCCCGGATTCTATTGTGCGCACGGAACGGTCACTTTTTGTGCTTTGCATTTTCCCGCCAGACTCCTCGAAGTGGACAGCATCATTTAGACTGTTTTATGGTGTTTTGTGCAGCTAAATTGCGCCATCGAAGGGCTAGCCCATGCCACGACCTAAAGGACGTCAGCTTCCGCACCGGGTTTCAGTCGCCTTGACAAGCGACCAACTCGCAGCTCTCGAAGAACTTGCGACCAGCAACAGCGCCCCTGTCTCCTGGCTGGTAAGGCGTGCTGTAAGCGAGTTTCTGGAACGTAGCGGGCACTCCGAACAGCAACGGCTCCCGGTGCAAGGGAAAGACTATTCGAAGGAGGGGTCGCGATGAATCAGCGCGTGTCGCCGCGCGGGGGCGAGATGCCCGTGGTGGGTGGATTGACAACATCAATAGCCCTCAATGAGGCCCTTCGCCTGCCCGATGGTGCGCGCTTCTATCGCTGTGCATTGCAGGTGAACCCCTTTGCCTATCTGGGCCGTCATAACAAGCAAACAACCTTTACAAATGAAGCCGACTACAACACGGCCGTCGTCCAAAAGTGCCGTGATCTTGGAATCGAGATAATCGCGGTCACCGATCACTACCGGGCCAAGCACTCCACAGGTCTTGTCCAGGCGGCGCGCGCTGCGGGCGTATTCGCTTTTGGTGGATTTGAGGCCTCCACCAAGGACGGTGTTCATTTTCTCTGTCTGTTTGATCCTGACAAGGACAGCAGCCTAGAACGGTTCATCGGAGAATGTGGCATTCACAGGGATGACGAACTTTCGCCGACAGGCAGCAAGGATTGCCTGGAGTTGTTGGACTGCGCCCGGAACTGGGGCGGAATCTGCATTGCGGCCCATGTCGCCGGCAACGGCGGTCTGCTCGTTACGCTGAAAGGGCAACCGCGCGTCAATGTTTGGCAGGCAAATGACCTCCTGGCATGTGCGCTGGCTGGACCTATCAGTGCGGCCCCCGACAACCTCCGTGACATTCTTGACAACTCGAATGCCCAGCATCGCCGCGACAGGCCGCTGGCCGTCATCAACGCTCAGGATGCGAACAGCCCCGATGACCTCGAAAAGGCCGGTTCAACCTGCCTCATCAAGATGTCGAAAATTTCCGTCGAGGCCCTGCGCCAGGCCTTTCTTGATGCTGAATCGCGTATCCGGTTGAACAGTGACCCCCGACCCGTTCCGCACTCAGAGTTCCTGGGGATGGCGTGGGAAGGCGGCTTCCTTGATGGAACGAGGGTTCATTTCAATAACAATCTGAACGTATTGGTAGGAGGCCGCGGTACTGGCAAATCAACCATTATTGAGAGCCTTCGTTATGTGCTGGCGCTAGAACCGCTGGGAGAGGATGCCCGCAAGGCACATGAGAGCGTTATCAAACAGGTGCTAAAGCCGGGCACAAAAATTTCACTGTTAGTACGGTCGCACCATCCGAGCGAACGCTGCTACACAATCGAACGCACAATTCCGAATCCGTCTGTCGTGAAGGATGAGACCGGAAAGGTGATGATACTGGCACCGCGCGACGTGGTCCGCGGGGTCGAGGTATTTGGCCAGCATGAGATTTCTGAACTGACCAAAAGCCCGGAAAAGTTGACGCTGCTTCTTGACCGTTTTGTTGAGCGTGACTCCAACACGGCATCCCGTAAATCCCGACTACGGGCAGATCTTGAACGCTCACGCGCGGGGATTGAGAACGTACAGAGGGAAATAAAACTCGTCGATGAACGCTTAGCGGCACTGCCAAGCCTGGAAGAAACGTTGAAGCGATTTCAGGAAGCTGGCCTGGAAGAACGGCTCAAGGAAAAAAGCCAGCTTGTCCGGGAAGAACGTGTATTGACGACAGCCGGCGAACGATTGGACCCAGTTCGGTCTGTTCATCAGGAATTGGTCGGAGTGGTGCCAATCGACACGGCCTTCTCCTCGGCAAAGGCCGTTGAAGGACTGCCGAATGCTGAGCTGCTGCAGCAGGCGGAAGGTATCTTGAACCGCCTGACTGAACGGCTGCGGCTCGCAGCGGAGCAAATTTCTGGCGAAATTATCTCCACGGAACAGGAACTCTTGGCGCTCCGAACAACCTGGAACCAGCGCAAGGCCTCAGTGGAGGCTCATTACGAAAGCTTGCTGCGCGAACTACAAAAGTCCAAAATCGACGGCGAAGAGTTCATCCGCCTGAAGCGCCAGATTGAGGAATTGCGCCCGCTCCGGGAAAGCCGCGAGACGCTGACGCGCGATTTTGCGGCATATCAGGAACAGCGCCGCAAACTGCTGGATGAATGGGAAAACATTAAGTCAGCCGAGTACCGCGCCCTGGAAACCGCAGCCCGCAAAGTCTCGCGGAGTTTGAAAAACCGCGTACGCGTTGATGTCTTAATGGCGGGTGCACGTGAGCCGCTGGAGAAGCTTTTGAGGGAGGCGATTGGCGGGAATCTGAGCGCGACATTTGAGCGGCTACGCCGTTCTGACCTCTCGCTGCCGGACTTGGCCGCCCGCTGCCGTGAGGGCCGGGAATCCCTAGTCAAGCAGTATGGACTGTCCGCCGTTTCCGCTGACCGGTTGATACAGGGCGGAGATGACCTGTTCATGAAGATCGAGGAACTAGAGCTTCCCTCAACAACGAAAATCGAGCTAAACACAGCCCCGGAAAAAGAGACACCATCCTGGCAGGGATTGGACTCCCTCTCGACCGGCCAGAAGGCCACAGCAGTGTTGCTCCTTTTGCTCTTGGAATCAGAAGCGCCGCTCATTGTCGATCAGCCGGAAGACGATCTCGATAACCGCTTTATCACCGAGGGCGTGGTACCAACCATGCGCCGGGAAAAGCAGCTCCGGCAGTTCATCTTCTCGACCCATAACGCCAATATCCCAGTGCTAGGCGATGCTGAGCTTATTGTCGGCTTGGCCACTGCCGTTCAAGATAGCGCGGTCCATGGCCGAACCGATCCTGCATACATGGGGGCAATTGATACCGGTCCGGTTCGGGAGTTGGTCGAAGAAATCCTTGAAGGCGGCAAAACCGCTTTTGAAATGCGCCGACTCAAATACGGATTTTAGAGGTATTCCATGCCGATCACACACACCGAACTTCTGGATATTCTCCGCAACGGCGAAAACTCTGCCGTCGAGTTCAAACGCGACGATATTCTTGTTGAACAACTTGCAAAAGAATTGGTTGCCTTCTCCAATTTCGAAGGCGGCATGGTGCTGCTCGGCGTCGAAGACGACGGTAGCATCAGCGGGATAACGCGCCCTAAATTGGAAGAATGGGTAATGACCACCTGCCGGGACAAGATACGTCCCGCAATCATCCCCTTCTATGAAGTGCTCCGAGAGGTGGAACCGGGAAAAGATGTCGCGGTTGTGCGTGTACCAACCGGCTTCAACGTGCAAAGCGTCTGGCATAACAACCGGAACATCTACTACATTCGCGTTGGAACCCAAAGCCGTGAGCCAACGACAGATGAATTGAGCCGATTATTTCAACAGCGTGGCACATTTCGCGCTGAGCTGCGGCCGGTCTCAGGAGCGACTTTCAACGACCTCGATCAGCGAAGGCTGAAGGATTACTTTGGCCGTGTGCGCAAACAGGATGACATACCTGCGGATGACGATCTGACGGGCTGGCAGACGCTTCTACTCAACACTGAATTGATGGCAGAGGACGGCGTTACGCTGTCAGCGGTCCTGCTATTTGGTCGCAATCCCAATCGTTTCTTGCCGCAAGCGGGAATCGACGCCGCCGCCTTCCCCGGCACAGAAAAAGACTACGCTGCTGTCGAGCGGATACAGCTGCGTGGGCCAATGACACCTTTAATGAATCAGCGGGATGAGCTGGTAGAAGCAGGCCTGGTTGAACAGTCCTTTGACTTCGTGCGCCGGAACACAGGCACCACAGCCATTCTCGAAGATGGAGTGCGGCGTAAAGAACGTCCCGTCTATCCCCCTGAAGCAATTCGCGAAGTCTTGGTCAATGCCCTGATACACCGGGATTATCTGCTAGCCGCCACTGATATTGAGCTAGGCGTCTACTCAGATCGTATTGAGGTGATTTCTCCCGGTCGTCTGCCGAACGGCATCACGCCAACCCGTATGCGAGCCGGTTGCCGGGCAGCCCGTAACCAGCTCATCAAAGACATTATGCGAGATTACGGGTATCTGGAGCATATGGGACTGGGCGTTCCGCGCAAGATCGTGAAGTGTATGCTCCAGCACAATGGAACGGACCCCGTGCTCCTGGAGGAAGACGAACGGTTTACTGTGCGGCTGCTCGCCGGACACGGCGTAGAAGAGAATTGATGCGCTCACACTCAAGAACGGGTGACCCTCTTACAATTGTCACTTCGGTCTGGGAATACTGCTGTAACAGTTTCGTCAAATGCGAACAGCATTGACATTGAGGGACGGCCTTCATGACTAACGCCTCGAAAACGGAGGGGACCAATTGCGGCAGCGATGTAAGGGCTCGGGCTGAAGGTCCGTGGTCGGACCTTGCGCTCTATAGTATCGGCTGGAAAGCGTTTCAGGATCTGTGTTCTCAGGTCTGCGAGGAAGTTCTTCATCGCCCGGTTGAGATATTCCGCGAAGCGCAGGATGGTGGCCAAGATGCGGTTTTTCTGATTCCGTCGCGGCCGGGTAATCCTCTTGATGTTGGAAGCGTCCAGTGCAAGCACTCATGCGACCCTCAAAAGCGGCTCCGTCTTGGAGACCTGACAGCGGAACTCAAGCATGTTGAAGAGCTTGTGCAATCAGGCCAGGCTCATACCTATGTTCTTATGACTAGCATGAGCGTTGATGCTCCAATTGCCGGGGCAATTCGCAAACGCTTGAGCGAACTCGGTGTACGAAAGCCGCATATACTCGGCAAGCAATTTCTGATCCGAGCGATCAGAACCAGTGCGCGCTTGCGCGCACTGGTTCCTCAAGTCTACGGCCTTGGCGATCTATCGACTATTCTCGACCAGCGTTTGCTACAACAGACTCGCGCACTCCTCGACCAATGGATACCAAGGTTAAAGGTGTACGTGCCGACCGCAGCTCACCGCAAAGCTGTTAAATCACTGACTGAACACGGCGTTGTGTTGCTTCTTGGTAATCCATCGTCTGGAAAGTCGGCAATTGGCGCAATCTTATCGACCATCGCATCGGAGAACTTACAACATACTGTCCTCAATTTGACGAGCCCACGCGACTTCGAGGCTGGGTGGAACCCGTACGATCCTGGCCGCTTTTTTTGGATCGACGATGCATTCGGGTCGAACGTCGTGCGTGATGAGTATGTACAAGATTGGACGTCAACTTTTAGAAAGGTTCAGGCGGCGATCAGCTGCGGAAATCGATTTCTTCTAACTTCTCGTCGCCACATATACGAGGCCGCCAAAATTGCACTTGGACAACGCAATCTGCCAGAATTTATCGACGGTCGAGCTGTTGTTGACGTAGGGGATCTGAGCATTACAGAAAAGACTCAGATTCTTTACAACCACATCAATTTCGGCAGCCAGACTCAAAGCTGGAAAAGAAGCGTGAAGCCGCACCTACCTGCGGTTGCAGCAGTCGATGATTTTCTTCCGGGGATCGCAGAGCGGTTGGGTGATCCCGCGTTCACGAAGAGTCTCGCGACCACACAAGCCGAACTTCTGCGATTCATGCAAGAACCACGGGAACATTTGATCTATACGATCAATGCGTTGGAGGATGCGCTCCGAGCAGCTCTCGTTCTTGTCTACGTTCATCAGGGTTCTATGGTAAACAACACGTGGGACCAGTCGGCAGCACAGGTAGTAAGCGAGTTGATGGGAGTGCCGCTACCACGAATTATCGACGCCTTGAGACAATTGAAAGGGTCGTTTCTCCGGGTCGCGACTCTTAATAGTCGTGAGACTTGGGCATTTGCACATCCAACCATCGGTGACGCATTGACCGACATATTGAAAGAACGACCGCAAATGATGGCAGCCTTACTCCGTGGCGCCACAATTGACACTATCCTGGGGAGCTTTGTCTGTGGCGAGGGTGCCCCTTCCATCAGGGACGCACCGACGATCCCCCCTGCGCTGGACGAAATACTGATCGGGCGGCTGGCTCATGTCCCCGACCAGGAATCAACTAATAGGTCTCTGTTTCGATTTCTAGCGGAACGAGCAAGCGACCATGTGTTTAAACGCGTGATTGCTGCTGATCCAGACATTCTTGGCCGTCTGGCATGGCGTAACCATCGCGTAGATCGCGATCCAAAAATACTGACGCACGCTCGTGCGCATACTCTCGGAATCCTGAATGAATATCTTCAGGACGAGACAGCCTCAAACCTGGAAGAAGCCGCGACTCTTACTTTTGACCTGTCATTTTTTGAGGATGAAAGCATCCTTCGGCTGATTCCGCCGACGCGGCTTCTCACACTTGGTATCCGACTACGCGTTGATACTTTGGTCGGGGCGCCAGATCGCATTAAAGACATTGCGAAGGAAGCTGATCTCAGCGATGATCCAGAAAGCCATTTCGAGCACTTTACGAAAGGCCTCGACATATTGGAGGAGCTTCCTGACATTGATGACACAACGGTAGACTTGATCAAGGAAGTGAGACTCGCAGTAGCTTCTGCTATTGACGGAGTGGCGGAAAGAAAAGAAGCAAAGGGAAAGCAGGATCATTCTTCAGAATGGAGTTACATGTCCTCGGTTTCAAGAGAGAGCACGATCAAAGATAGCCATGTTGAACAACAGGCAAGTCGTTCTGTCTTCGATGACGTCGACAGGTAATATTGAGCGACGTTCATAGTGGCAACGCTCTCAAAAGGACATGAGTTTCGCCCAGGTATTTTGCCACATACGTCAACCTCATAGACGCTAGCCAATTGAAGCGGGCACAATTCTGGGCCTTTGAGACAAGGATCACCCTTCGTCGAGATGAAGATGGCAAATCCCCGCATCCTCAGACGGCAGTTCACACTGAAACCGGCTTTGGGAACTTGGGGCGGTCAGTTCTTCTTCAAGCCCGTCGGGCAAATCATGGCGCTCCAGACTCCTGGGCGACCTTCAGGGTGGGAAGACGGGCGCACGAAAAAATGGGACCTGCCGAAGCAGACCCGGAATCTGTTCCTGACCTCAAGCCGCTTTTCTGGCCTTTGGCGGTGTGGTTTTCGCTGCCGGCTTCGGTGCCAATTTGGCCTTCTCCTTCGCGGCAAACTCATGCTTGACCTTGAGGCTGATTGCGTCCAATGCGGTGGCGGCGTCGCGGAGTACCTGCCCGGCGGTCTTGCGGGCGCGAGGGGCGGAGCTTCCTTTAGCTGCTCTTGCTTTTGTTGTTGCTGTTGCACTTCAGGCAATCAGGGAGGGGCGTGCGGGGAAGGAACGGCACCGCTGAGGAGGGTGGCGGAGGACTGCAAAGCAGGCCGCAGACAGGGAGGATACTTCCGCCCGACAAAAACGGCATTTCGTAAATCCGGAAGCATCGTATGCGGGCAGTTCGACAGGATTGAGCTGTGATGATGAGGAATCTGGATGGAAAGCGAAATTACTTTTGTCTGGGCGAGCTAAGAGAAAAGAAGGCGCTATTATTGAAATGTACATTTCTGTATGATGGGGATATGGAACCGCTCATTGAAAAGCAAGTGCATTTTGAAGGCGATAGGAGCGGCACAGAGAGGATCTAAGGACCAATGACGACAGAGGGGACTCTGATTGAGCAGTACGGACCGTTGCTCAGTATCAACCAATTTGCAGGCATCCTTGATCGTTCCCCAGACAGTTTGCGTACTGCGCTTCGATCCTCCGGCGGGTGGGTCAACAAGATCAACGCAAACCGCTTGAGATCAGGCCGCGGTTTGTATCTCCGCACGGTCGAAGTTACCAATGTTCTTGGAATCCGGTAAACAGACGAGTGAGTCCCGAACTCACTTCCGTAAGCGCGATACTCGGCCTGAATTCGATTTCGGCTGCCGACAAGCGGGCGTCAGCCCCGCGGTTCAACCCGGTTGGCTCGCGAAAAGGTTCGATTGCCTCCCGGCAACCACACCCCCTGCTATCCATCGCGCAGGTCATTCCCACCGAGAGTGCCCTCGATGCCGGCGCGCTCGGCTTCATGGCAAAGTTCCTGGTCCAAACTACGCTTCCGCACAGCGAGCAATCCGGCACGCAATACATGCGGGCAGACGGCAATGTCACCTTGCGCATCACCGATGTCGGCGGGACCGGCTTGCCCTATGGCAGCTATCCACGCCTGATCCTCATCTGGATGACAACGGAAGCCGTCCGAACCGGGAATCGAGAGCTGGAATTTGGCTCCTCGCTTTCGAGCTTCATGGCGCAACTCGGACTCCAAGCAACAGGCGGCCACTGGGGAACCATCCCGCGCTTCCGCGATCAGATGCAACGCCTGGTCGGCGCCGCAATATCGACTCGCTGGTCGAGTGAGGCCAACGGGCAAAATCACACAGGCGGAGAGAATCTCCTCATCGCGGACAGGTTCCATCTTTGGTGGACGCCGCAAAAGTTGCCGATCGAACGTCCGGAAAAATCTTCAGTGACCCTGTCGGCAAACTTCTTTGAACAACTCGTTGCCGCACCGGTGCCGCTCGACTTGAGGGCCGTGAGGGCTCTCAAGAAGTCGCCTCTTGCGCTCGACCTCTACGCCTGGGCGACGCGCCGGGTCAGCTACCTGCCGCGGCCCACGTTGATTACCTGGGAGTCGCTGCGCCGGAGCTTCGGAGCCGGGTACGCCGATACACCGCAAGGCCGATCACGCTTTCGCGGTCATGCCATCGAATCTTTCCGCAGGGTGCTCATGGCCTACTGTGAACTGAAAGTCGAAATTCAGGAAAATGGTCTGTTGCTTCGCCCCTCCAGCCCGCACATCCCCAAACTTCTGCGCTAGTTTTTGGCGCCTGTGGGAGCTGCAGTTTGCGGCGACGGGGAACTGTTCTTTCCCCTCGGAATTTCTAATTGTCGCCGGTCAGGCTCCCCAGACCGCGTCCACCCCTCCGCCAGTCCATTTTCTGGAGCGCGTCATTCGACGGAGTCAACTGCATATTGGCTCCGAGAACCATACCCCAACAGATCAGCCCATAACCGAACTGAGCCGCGAACATGAAGAAGTCTTCTTTCGGCTTGCAACCGGACATATATGCAAACCTAGCCCCATATTTCTTGATGTTCGGACGGTTGCCAATTTTCAGATTGGGCAGCATACGCTTGAAGAACCCGGTCAGATCCTCGGTTCCGGCACGATGTAACTGGTAGATGGAAGAGAAAAACCGTTGGTCCGACTTCACGATGCGTTTCATTTCGCGGTAATAGAGAGCGTGCGCCAGCTTATCCCCGATCACCTTCATGGCCTCACGCACCGCAGGCTTTGTGCCCACTGAAATCGCAACGGGTGTAGGGGCTAAAATGTGACCTACCTGATATATGGGTTCTTGCGTCGCAGGGTCAGGCAACGCATCGGGATAACGCTTCGCAACTTGCTCGTTGAGTTTCTTGAGCCTTTCGCGGTCGGCAGGCGTGCGATTGTCCTCGTTGAAGTCTAGAAGCATAGAGTAAAGGCCAAAAATCGTGTCGTGCTTTGAGGTTCCGTTGTTGCACGGATTGCACGACGGGAATTCGAATTTGTCTGGCCAGAAGCCGAGGGGGAAGCATGCTTTGGGCGGCACATGATCCAGAGTCGTTGCCGGTCTCGTTCCGCCGCAAAAGCAACAGAGCGAATGCTCCTTGAGGAAACGCACCTTCCTGCTCAGTTTCTGTGGCATACACCTTCTCCGCGTACTTCTCCTGGGTGGCCCTTACCCGGGAAGCCATTTCGACATTATCCGCCGCACGCCCTCGCTAGGCCTAATCTCCTGTGCAATCCATCCTGTAAAATCACTCTTTCTGCAGCTGAGGCCGTTTCTGAGGCGCAAAGCAGCTACGGAGCGGAATGGATACCGATTTTCACTTCACACTTCTCGAAAACGGCTTGGACTTTGTGCGCTCCAGCCTTGAGCACCTTACTGCGGCCCAGGGAGATACGGACAATGCAGGCCAGAAACGCCATCTGAAATATGCCCTCATCCACCTTTGCTCGGGTGTCGAGTTGGTCTTAAAAGAACGCCTCCGCCAGGAAGACTGGAGGCTTGTGTTCCAAAACCAGGAAGACGCAACCGAGGAAGCATATGAAACGGGCGAATTCTTCAGCGTCGATTTCAAGGCTTTGCAGAATCGACTGGGAGATGATTGCGGCATCGTCCTGACATCGGAACAAAAGGCCGACCTGAAGAGCTTCCGCAGCCGTCGTAATAAGGTGGAGCACTTCAACGTCGTAGATACGCTGTTCGCAATGCAGTCGAGTACGGCCAAAATGGTTAGCTTCCTAGTGGACTTCATCGATCAGAATTTCGAGGTCGATGAGTTTGAAGAGGAAGAACAAGAGCTTCTGACAGACATTCGGAATAACCTTGGCAGCTGCGCAGCCGTTGTGCACGCGCGGGTGGCACTTATCGAACCAGAAGTAAGGGCGCTTCCCTCGGTCATCCGATGCCCATCATGCCTCCAAATGGCGATGAATGCCGACGGCGGGACAGTGAGGTGTCTGTTTTGTTTCTCCGCTCTCGATCCCTCTGATGCTGCCGAAGAGTATGTTACGAATGTGCTCGGGTATCCCGGCAGATTCGAACTGGAAAAGGATGGCGGTGAGTGGCCGGTCCGCAGTTGTCCAGAATGCGGCCATGACACTTTCGTTACGGGAGTGCCTGGCAGATATGATTCGCGCGATTTTTATTGCTTTAACTGCGGTTATGAAAACAGCTCAGACCAGATGGAGCTCTGTCATGACTGTGGAGAATATTACGACCATGGCGGCGAGGCCGGATGTCATATCTGCCCCGATTGCTTCCATGCGAAAGTGTCGAGAGACGATTAAGGGGTGGTTGTCACACAGCGGAGATGCAGTCGAATTAGTGGCCGCAACCGAACGTCATTATGTCCGACGGCGGCTTCGCGTCAGGATTAGCGAGAAAGTGCTTCTGCGCGGGACTTGGAGAGATCGCGGATTTTGGTCGCGGCCTAGCGGGATGTTTCAGGCAAGTCGAGAAGGTCATGGGACCAAAGCTTCCGCCCTGCTTCCATTGGCCGGATTCATCCTAATGTTGATTGCCGAAGTATACGGTCTCCAACTCAATCAGCAAGTGATATTCACTGATGTTGACAATCGTTAATGGTGTGCTAGTTTTCAGGGCTTCCTGGCATCAACGATGCGTAGCAGATGGTTCGCGAGCATGATGATCTCGACAGCTTCCTTCGGATCTGAAAGGTTGACGTCGCGATGGGAATGCGGGTTTTTGTAGCAGCCTATGGCTCCGGCAAATAACGCCATGCGCGCTTCCTTCTCGCCCGACTCTGCAAGCGAGTCAGTGAGCGCTCCGGTGGTCGGATGGAACGCTGTCCGCATAAGAGGGACACCTATAATGCCATCTGGAAGTCCCGCAGCTTCCCGCACGTAGACCTCCACCCCCTTCATCGCCTGAAACGCGGCAACATCGTATTCACCGCGTAAGAATGCAGACCAGACTTTATCCGCAAGCCGAGGGTGCAGGCTGTCTTTTGGCAGCATCCGGCTGACAATAAAGGCAGCAAATTGGGACTCGTCCTGAAACTTGAGAGCGCGACGGCCGAGTACGTAGCTTTCCGCGTTACCCGTCGTACCGACCGGAACGAGCAGTCCCTGAGCGATCAGCCATCCCCACGATTCCGCAATCAGGAGATTGATTTCATTTTGCAACTCAGCAGGGTAGGGTGGGTGGTAATTCGGCATGTAGTTTGTCGGCCACAGGTCATTGAGCAGGTTCGAGAGTATGAACGCCTGACCTGCAGTGTTCCCGCCTTGGTTGCGCTTACGCAGAATGAGAAGCAGCTTTCCGGCCAGTTCTTCTGGCTCCAAACTGAGCAGGACCTGAGCATCTGGAATCGATTGTGGAAGCTCGTTCATGGAATCACTCCTCAAACGATGGTAGATGGACGAGCTATCGGGCGGGGCTTCTGATCCGGCATCAGCCAGACAGGGGAGTTCGATCGCAACCTTCGCCATCTCGTGCGCAGGTCAGTGTGCGGGAAGTGTGCCGAGAAAGTGTAAGGCCCCTCAGACGGAGAACTGTAGGGATGTTGGCGTAGGTTCCTATCCTGACATTGCCCGACGAAATTCCTGAGGCATAGCCGTGACGGAGGTGTTTGGAGAGGACTTGCTTGGTGAGGTCGATCTCTTTGTCGATTTGTGCGGGAGTTGTTCTTTCCCCCGGTGAGGGGGCGGAGGTTCTCGCTTTGTTTTGCCGCGCACCCGCGCATTTCCACAGAACGCGGTTGCTACTACAGGCTATCCATATAGGTTCACATAAAGGTACTACAGGGCGTCTTGGAATCCTTTTGTAATCAATGCGATGCAGACAGTCCGTACCCCATTTATGCGCAAATGTACCCCGTTCATGCGTGGAAAATCGTCGAAGATACCCCGTTTATGCGCAAATGGATACCCCGTTTATGCGTGGAAAACTCCCGGGATTCACGCCTGGATGTGGATTGCATCGGCGAACTGCTGCATCTGCCCTGTCGGGCCTCGGAGGAGTTGTCGGCGGCAAGGCCGCTACGGCCAATTTGAAAAGCCCGCGTCGGCGATTGCCGGCGCGGGCGTGCCCAGCTAATACTCGCTGGGCAGGTTAATCACGTTGTTGGCGAAGTAGAGTTTCACTTCGTCAAGCGGGAAGTCCGTGAAGGGGATCTCCTGCGTGTAGACGGGATTTCCATTGCCGTCGTCGCAGAATACGGTCGCGCTACGGTCGGAGTGAACCTTCAAGTTCCAGACCTGGAATTCCTCCGCTGACACTGACTTGTCATGCTGCTGTGCGATAGCAATGATGTCGAGCAGCCAGTAAGCGCCGCCCTGGTCGGCAAGGAACTTAGCGCCGTCGGTATACAGGACTGCGCGATTGATGCCGTGGCGATACCAGTTCTCGGAGCCGGTGAACTGGCGGAGTTGCGATTCGGAGAGTGATGCTGTGTTCGTCATGTTATGCCTCTTTTCCTTGAAGTGACCCCAACGGCGGGGCAAGAGAGGCACAAATATGCTGCCCGGCAAAGCGCAGCAGTCATAGCTTTTTGGGAGGACCGTGACCGCAGGGCATGGGGGAGCCAAAACAGCGTCATTGACGGCAAGCGGGGGCAGCTAGCCACGCGTGAGGTCGAAGATGTGTTTCTCCAGATGACCGGGGACGAACGGGCGGCATACGAAGCAGTCGAACGATATATACGCGACACATACAATCAAGCGTCTCTTGACCAGCGGAATGCGGTTGGCTTCGTAATGACGATCTATCGGAAGCGTTTGGCTAGCAGTTTCTATGCCTTGAAGCAAACCCTGACGAAACGCCGGGAGTCGATGCTCAGGGCGAACTCCACAGTCACTTTATTTTCGGATGAAGACTTGCCCGAAGACGAGTTGGACGAAAATGCCGGTGAGCAGGACGATCTCACAGAAATGGAACGCGCAGCTCTATTCCTAAATGATCGCTCTGCTGTGGAGGATCTGCTGCGTCAAATCGAATGGCTTCCAGAGGACACAAAGTCCAAAGCCTTGCGCGGGGTACTCGGGGACATTAGGAGCGCGGGATACAAACAGGTCATGATCTTTACCCAGTTCACGGATACGCCCGATTATCTGAGAGGCGAACTGCAAAGGGAAACAGACCTGAAGATTCTTTGTTTTTCAGGTCGCGGTGGAGAGGTTCCGTTAGGTCAAGGCCGATGGAGCACGGTTAGCAGAGAGGATGTTCGGCGCCGATTTTCGCGTGGTGAAGCGGATGTCCTGCTCTGCACGGATGCAGCCGCTGAAGGACTGAATTTCCAATTCTGTGGTGCACTTATCAACTACGACCTGCCCTGGAACCCAATGCGCGTTGAACAGAGGATTGGACGGATTGATCGGCTTGGACAGAAATATCCGAATATCAGAATCGTGAATCTTCACTATGAAGACACCGTGGAAGCGAACGTATACAAGGTGCTGCGTGATCGGATTGGAATGTTCAACAAAGTGGTTGGGAAGCTGCAACCGATTCTTTCGAGGATAGCTGGTCAAATTACGCGGGCCGTACTTGTCAAGAACGAAACTGCGGCCGCAGCGAGCATTCTGGAAGACATCCAACATGGAGTGGTAGAAGCAGAGGAAGCGGCCTTCGATTTAGATAGTTTGCTCGCCGGAGGGGATATCGAGGCGCCACTGACTCCAGCTTTGTACGACTTGGGCTATCTTGGACGGGTGCTTGAGGATCACGAACGAATGATTCCAGAAGCCAGTATTCAACGCCGCTCGGAAAAGGAAGCCTTCTATCAAACTCAAGGCATGACCAGCCCAATCCGGGTGACTGTGAACCCCGACTACTATGAAGACCACCTCGAAGATGTAGAACTATGGTCGCCAGGCAATCCGATGTTTCCCTGGCCTGCGGCCGAGGAACTACCTGCAGACTGAGGTACGGATATCAGGCTCGCTAGGTTTAGAGTAGCTTCTCAACGTTGAATTCGAGGCAAGACCTACCAATAGCCCTTTCCGCTTCCATGCGGGATGAGATATTGATTTCCATGAGGCTGGGTGGTTTCTGGACTGGCCGCAAGAAAGGATCGAAAAAGTGAGCCGACCAATCAGCCTCTTTTCTGGCTACTCCCAGCGCGAGAACCGTACAACGAACTATTGCCTCTTACTTTTGAAGATGCTATATGAGGAGAACCCGAAGTTCCTAGCCGAAGTGATGAATGAATTGGTCGGCGAGGAATTGGGAGACCGAATCGGCGTGAACTTTCATCAGCAAAAACACAAGGGTTCGAGCGTTCCAGACGGGCTCATTCTTCAGTCTGCGTTTACCATTTACATCGAGACGAAGAACTGGGACTGGTTTCACGACGACCAGCTTGAAAATCATCTTGCAGCCCTCGACAAAGAGAGTCCTGGCTTCAAGGCGCTGCTTGCCCTTTCGAAATTCGAGAGTGATGATCGAGCGGGATTCACTCGGATCCGGCAATTATGCGCCACTCAGTATAAAGGGTCGATGACATTTGAAGCTGTATCCTTCGAAGATTTTGTAAAAGCATTGGACCTCCCGCATTTACCTAAGAACTTGGCTGATGCAGTCGTCGAGTTTAGGGCGTATCTCGATGAACAGAACATGCTGCCATCCTGGGAGCGGTGGCTCGATGTAGTTAATTGTGCCGGTATGCCCGACGACGTTTTGGTTGAGAGTGTCTATATGTGCCCAGCGACGGGTGGGGCCTACACCCACTATCGTTGCAAGTATTTCGGGATGTACAGGAACAAGCGGATAGAGCAAGTTGCCCTCATCGAAGCGGTCGTTGATGTAGAGGCGGCCGGTAGTGCGACGGTCAAGTGGCAGCAAGGGGAACACACCAACGAGGAGCTGAAGAAACTAGCCGAAGCGAAGGTTCAAAAGCTCCGCCCGGAGGACTTTCCCAAACGGGTCTTTCTGTTAGGTCCGTTGTATAAGACGGACTGCCCCAAAGACAGCCCAGGAGGGATGTATAACAGCAAGCAATACTTCGATGTTGGCCCTCTCAAGGTGAATGGTGCGGAACATCTCGCTCGTGTTTTATCTGGTAAAACTTGGTCGGAAGTCCGCGATCTTTCTGCCATTTGAGGTCACCAGCGCCCTAAAAATACGCTGTAGATCTTCCCTCGGGTAGATTGATGGGTGCTTGTAGTGCTTTTGCAGGGTGAGACCGAATTTTCGAGACCGCCTGCAATCAAAATGTGTGGAGCGCAGGCGGAGTCTGCAGAGCCACCGTCTGACAGGCCTACTACTCATTGCCGCTAAAGTGTTCGACCCCGGAAGGACCCGATTCCCCACCCGTTGGCCACTCGGCGCAGCTGCGCCCAGGCGGAAGCCGCTCGGTCCTGCTCCCTGCGCATAGTGAGGATACCAAGATGCATCATTCCAGGGAGAATCAGCATAGTCACGGCACCCACTTGCATCTATATCGCTAAATAAGCATAATAGGCAATGTGAAACGCATAGGCTCACAGGACAGGTGCATCAGATGGAACATTTTGACATAATCCTGACCCTGGCTCGCATCGCGCTCGATGCGGATGAGCCACGGGCCAAGCAGCAAATTGAACGGCTTAGGGATGTGTTGGCAAAAACCGACGCAGACCAGGCCGGAAAAATTGGGAGGCTCCTCTCTCGCGCCGGACGGCGTCAGACCATGGCCCCTCTGGCTATGGAGGAAATGCGCACGATGGCGGAAGCTGCACGCCGTCAACTCCCTGGGGAAACACTGTCGCCGTCAACCCCACTCCCTACGGATCGTGAAACCGGAACGCCGCTGGCACGCGTGATTTTCCCGTCCAGCAGCATTGTGCAAGCACCGATTCTAAACGCCAGCTTGGCTGCGGCAATCACAGATCTGCTGGGAGAATGGCGCCGCGGCGACGATCTGGCCCGCGTAGGCGCGAAGCCGCACATGCGGTGCTTGATTTACGGCCCGCCTGGCGTGGGGAAAACCAAGCTCGCCCGCTATCTAGCGCAGCAGCTCGGCCTCCCGTGTGTTGAAGCGCGTCTTGACGGGCTGGTGTCATCGTTCCTGGGCACGACGGCCCGAAATATTGGGGCGCTGTTCGATTATGCCAATCGCTATCGCTGCGTGCTTTTTCTTGACGAGTTTGACGCTGTGGCGAAGGCGCGAGATGACGCGCAGGAAATAGGTGAAATCAAGCGCGTGGTCAACACGTTGCTGCAATCAATCGACGGCCGTAACGGCCTGGGCATCACATTAGCCGCAACCAATCACGAGCACCTCCTCGATATGGCTGTTTGGCGGCGATTCGACGCGCGCATAGAGCTGCTGAAACCCGAGCCCGACGCGCGCGAGCAACTGCTGAAAAACTTCATTAGGCCAATGCACCTCCGGTCTGGTGAGCTGCAGTTCCTAATCTGGGCTACGGAGGGAATGAGCGGCGCTGATATTGAAATGCTGGTTGATGCTGGCAAGCGTTTCTTCGTCCTTCACGGTCCCTCGGAAAACGAGGAGGAGGACAAATCTGACCCCTCGAAGACAAGTCGCCCCTCAATTGTTCTTGAAGGATTGCGCCGCCAAGCGGCGCTCAATGCACGGCTCTTTTCTGCCGACCGTGCAGCTTTGTTAAATGGCCAAGCCGAAGCACTTGACGAGGCACTGAAGCATGTTGGATTGACCCAGGCCGACCGCGGCGCAGTCCTCGGCCTTTCTCAAAGTGCCGTCTCGCGGCTCAGAAAGCGCGGCGAAACGGGAGAGGCGCTGAAGGACGCCACTACGAATGCCTGACAAGAAACTTGATCTACGACCTATCCAGGTATTCCTGGATACAAAGCGCTTCATTGAAATGGAGGAACCCCAGCCCTTCGGCGGCGGCTCAAAGGACTTCTTTGCGGATAACAATAGGGGCTTCGCCGCGCACAAAGCGCAGATCAAGAAGCGCGTCGCGAGCGTCGCCGAGGGCTTGCGGCGGACCAACCAACCAGGCGGCTTTATCAAGGTCCAGCAGCGCGAGGAAGCCCTTGCAAAGAGTCATCGACCGCTGGGTAGCCTGTTCACCCCATCCAACCGGTTCGCCCTGGTAGGGGCTGAGCGCGTTGGTGAGTTGCTGTTCCAGACGACTCCGGCGGCGCTCGACCGGCTGGCCAACATCATCGAGTCCAAGGCTGAACTGACGCCGCGCATGGCGCTGAACAAGAAGACAGGGCGGGAAGAGCCGCGCGTGTCCAGCTACCGAAGCGAGGTAGGCGGAATCGAGGATATCCGGCTACACGGGGCCACAGACAGGGTGAAATTTTCCAGTGAGGAGGCGGTGCGCTGGATGCAGCAGCCGAACGTCATCGGGGGCTATATTGTCGAGCTGTTTCGGCCAGACCGGAGCATTAGCCCAGACACGATTGACGCCCTCATCGCAAATTTCCGACAAGGAATGCAACGGCTGCACGGTGGTTTGCTGGTGCGGCCATTCCTGCCATCAACATCAACGACGCAATTTGGGGAACCGAGCCTCGCCCTTTCCGTCCAGTTGATCTCCGATGAGAAGCGCCGGCTGATCGATCTGCCGTTCCTGGTCGATGGGCGCTCGGCGGAAATGTCTGAAGCTGCACTGCCATCGGAAATGCGGGGCGTGCACAGTGACTTGACGCCTGGCCGTCATGCAGAGCTCCTGGCATTCCTAGGCGAACAAGCTCTGGTGAGGTCGGTTGAATTGCCGCCGGTACTTGAGACTACGCCAATGGTCGGGGGTGCCAATCTGGGGGTCGCTGTCGTGCCAGAGCCTGGAACGGGTGTCGATTACCCGGTAGTAGCAATCATCGACGGCGGCGTGACCCAGAGTGCCGCTCTCAATCTCTGGAAGATTGGCGATGCGGGCTTGGTGCCAGAGAGTGACCGCGATGAAGCGCACGGTACTTTCATCGCCGGGCTCATCAGCGCGGGAAGCGCGCTGAACCCCACATTGAGCGCGGCTCTCGAACCAACCGGGTGCAAGTTCTATGACCTTGATCTTTTCCCGCGGCGTGAACTGCGCAGCACCTACTACAGTGACATTGAGGAACTCTTCGACATTCTGGACGAGAAGGTAAAGGTTGCGAAAGGCGACTACGGCGTGCGCGTGTTTAACCTAAGCTTCTCGATTGGCCAGCGTTCCTCGCGTCTTGCCTACTCGCTTGCTGCCGACCGACTGGACCGGATCGCAAGGACAAACGACGTGATTTTTGTGGTTGCCGCGGGGAATCTTCCGCCGTCGGCCGGTCGCCCGCCCTGGCCCGAAAAAGGCGAAGACGCGGCCACAATGCTTGCCGGCTTCGGAACGCAGGATCAGCAAATCACCGCACCGTCCGAGCATGTTCTCGGCATCACCGTGGGGGCCGTAAACCCTCCTGGCGTGACTGGGCATGTGCATTTGCTGCCTACCACGTATACGAGGCGGGGGCCTGGCGTTGGTGGTGCGCGCAAGCCGGATCTTTCCAATTACGGCGGCGCGAATGTGGCAGGAAGTAGTCAGACCGGCCTTGTGTCCCTGACGCCTGGCGGCGATGCCGTGCACAATTGCGGGACCAGCTTTGCCGCCCCCTTGACCGCAGCCACGATAGCCACACTGGATCAGCGGTTGGAACGCCAGTCGCCACGGGAAACGCTGCTCGCATTGCCAGTACATCGGGCAAAGCGGCCAAAGTCCCTCAACAGCAAGGCTTTGCGGCATGTCTCTCGCGAGTTCGTGGGCTTTGGCATGGCGCCGGCGGCCGATGCCCTCTTGAACGATGAGCCTCATTCGGTGACGCTCGTATTCAGCGACAGCCTACTTGCCAAACAACGTCTTGAATTTCCCTTTGTCTGGCCGAAGTCTCTGGTCGGTGCCGACGGCTCATGCCGCGGCCACGCAGAGATAACGCTCTGCTACACCCCGCCTATTGATCCTGACCATAGGGAAGAGGCCATCCGAGTGCAGTTGGAAGCCCATCTGCATCAGGAAAAGCTCGATGAGAAAACGGGTGAACTGACCTGGGAAAGCCGCCTGAATCAAGACGCCGCTGATGTGCCGCAGGGCATGCAAAAAACCGAGAGCTACCTGATAAAGACCGGGCTCAAATGGTCTCCCATCAAGCGTTATCAGGTGGCGATGCCTCAAGGCCGCGGCAACACCTCGAACTGGCGTGTTTCACTTGAAAGCCTGGTGCGGGCTGCGGTGCCGTTCCCAAAGGACGGCGTGAAGTTCACGCTAATGCTGACGATTTCCGACCTCGAAGCGAAGGAGGCGGTGCGCGAAGAGATGCGTCTCGATCTCCAAAGCAAGGGCATCGTGCTGGCGGATATAACCGTCGCTCACCGCCTGCGGCCACGGTAACAAACTGATAAACAGAAGCCAGCCAACTCTGTCGCAGTGGAAGATGGCCGAGAAGTTAGGGGTCGATCCGGCGACGCTTCTGGGCTGGGAGGCGGGGCGGCATCAGCCCACCGGGAAGAGCTTGGATGTGATCGAAAGAGTTCTTCAGATTCGGTAACACAGAGACAGGTTGGACACGTGGCAGTTGCCGATTGAGCGATTCATGAAGAACCCTACCGATCTCGCTAGGAAGTTCCGAACAAGGAGAGGGCAATGCGTTGCTGGTTCTGGAACATAGATGTTCGGCATCAAAAGTATTTTGCGATGGAGCTAAAAGCCGGCCGCCTCAGGCAGGGATGGGGTTACGAACCACGCCTCGATCTTCGTAAGCTGAAGCAAAAGGTCGACAACGAGAAGGCGTTGGACGACGCAGAGCAAAAGTGCTGGAAAGGCTGTAGTCCCATGCTTCATTCGATAGAAGAGGGCGATCTCGTGGTGGTAAAGCACGTCCCAGCGCACGAGATGTTCACTATAGTGAAGATCAACGGACCCTATGATTTTCGCATGGATTCTAAAGTGGGCGATTTCGGGCACCTTCTTCCTGTAACTGGGCTACGCGAATACAACAAGCTATCGGGCAATGTACCTGCCCCATTTGCGAGTGCTCTGGACAGAGCTCGCAGCCGAATTATATCTACCTACAACCATGCTGACAGTGTCGTCACATTGTACGAGCGAAAGCACGCGGATTCCGATAATGAACCGGAAGAATTGCGGAGCAGAATCCGCTCGTGGCGGAAGGCTTTAATTCCACCTCTGAAGGAGGTCGTTCGTAAGGGACTGCGCCACAAAAGCGCAGAACGACTCATTAAGCTGTTATTGGAGCAAAGGGGCATTTCAGTTAATTTCACAGCGGGTCGAAATGAGCGAGGGGCGGACACGTTGGGGACTGCATCGTTTGCATCGTTGGGGAGTCTAGATTACAGTGTTGCGGTTCAAGTGAAGATGCACCGGGGAGTCGAGAATGACACGACTGGCCTCGATCAACTCGAGCGCGCGCTCGCAGAGCATGAGGTAGACGCGTGTTTGTTGGTAAGCTTCGCTGACGAGCTGGGGGAAGCAGTTGAAAAAAGCCTAAAGCGCCTCAAGCGAACGCACAATATCGAGGTCCTATACGGAGACGACTTATATTCACAGCTCCTCAATCTGATAGTTGACGGGGATCATGCCGAACGCGATGAGGCAGTATGATTTCCTGATGTTCACAAGCTATTTGTGCCGGCTCCACTATTACGCCGATCCAGAAGGCCGAAAGCTGGCAATTGATGAATGGCGGGCGCATCGCGAGAGGGTGGGCAGAGAGGCAGAGGCGGACATAGAAATGCGAAGTCGGTCTTGCTGGCTCCGCGCAAAGTTTTGAACTTGGGTTGAGCGTTATGCAGCTGTTCGGCAGTGACCCAATACAAGTGAACCGGCTTTTCGACTCTCATTGCCTTCTCCGAATTTCCGAGTTTCCGAAGGACAGCCTGATGTCCGGTTGTCCGGATTTTAACCCTCGGCTACATCACGGCGCCTTTGGGCTAGGCTTCGCGGGCGCTCACGGCCCGGAGCCTGGTTCGCGGACAGTTGCGGAGCATTTAGGCTGTTCGTTAATGTTGCTAGGATTCTTACCGATGCATTCTCCCCTCCACTGCGTGATTCCTGCCGGCGGTTTCGATCAAGACCACTCGCGCTGGGTTCATCCCAAGTATGCCTTCTTCCTGCCCGTGAAGGTGCTGAGCCGTGTCTTCCGAGGCAAGTATCTCGCTCTGCTCCAGCGCGCGCTCCGGCAGCGCCGCATCGACTGTCCTTCAACACTCGTGCGCGCGCTGCTCAAGGATGACTGGGTGGTCTATGCCAAGCCTGCATTCGGAGATCCCGTTCGCGTGCTGCGCTATCTCGGCCGCTACACCCACCGCGTCGCCATCAGCAATCGGCGCCTGCTCAGCTTCGATGGTCACCACGTACGCTTCCGATGGAAAGACTACGCACACGGCAACAAGCAGCGCATCATGACGCTCACCGCAAGCGAGTTCTTGCGCCGCTTCTGCCAGCATGTGCTGCCCAGAGGCTTCGTTCGCATCCGCCACTTCGGCTATCTCGCCAACGCACGCCGGGCTGCTCTCATCGCGCTCGCTCGCCAACAGCTTGGCTGTCAGCCTCCGATTAGTTCGCTACAGGCCAACTCCTCGTTAGCTTCCTGGCGTTGCCCACGCTGCGGAGCCAACATGAACATCGGGCCCAACCTCACCGCGCAACAACTGGTTTTTCGATGTCCCGACACTTCATGATTCCAACTTCATCCAACGGCCCGCGAAGATGTGACCCCACGTCTTGGGGCACCTGCGTCCTGAGTGCGATCTTGCGAACTCATGACTCACTCCTGCTTATGTGCGGTTCACAAAATCGCTCCGTCCTGAGCGATGTATCGGCCTTCCCGTCTTGTCCAGCGTGGCCCTTCCAGCCCCTTTGCCCTACCCATGCGGGCCAATTGGCGACCCTAGCTCCATAGCAGCGCCCACCACTGCCACCGCCTTCCTTCTAGTCTCCTTATCGAAAATGCCCCGGGGCAGCTATGCGAACAGGAGGGGTGGCTGCGACGACTCGCCCCGAGGCATTTCCGATCAAGGCTAACGACTTTACGGCCAGGTGGTTAGCATGCCATTTGTCGGTGAGTGAATTGTCGATTCACCGCACATCCGACCTGCCCGAGGCAGGCACAAGTCACCATACCCGTAGTCCACCGGCTTGCCATTAATGCAGAACGTCTAGATGACATCCCAAGCGCGTGAAAGGTGGACTCTTCCACCACTTTCGGAATTCTGAGCTGATTGCTGAACCCCTCGAATTGCCTGGAGAACTGCAATGTATTCGCGGAGATTGAGGAAGGTCAATGTGAGGTAATCCTCCGATTTCAACAGAGTCTAATTCAAATACGGGCGAAGGGGCAGGAAAAGATCGTGATCAGCTGACTATTGTCCTTCGGGAACGAGGAACGATATCACTCTTCCACCTCTTCCCGGAGCTGAGGATCATTGTTTTTTTCGGAGAAAAATCGAGCATTTTTATCTTTTTACTCGAAGCACCTGATCGATTAAAGGCTCGGAAGTGCCTGCCTTTTCGAACTTGAAATGGTACACACCGGGAAGCAGAACAGAGGCCGGCACCACACTTATATATTTGCCGGACGCATGAATGTCCGATTCGGAAAATTGCTGAGCCCACAACTGCGTTCCGGCCTGGGTGATTCGGGCGACATATTCTTCTGACGGCCGGGAAGGGAGGCTTACCTCAAACCCGACATTGTGCGCGCCGGCAGGGATGTTTATCACAACCGGCTCGATACTTCGAGTGGCAGATGCGATCTCGAAGACCGGCATCTGCTCGACTCGCGCAGTCTCGTCATCGGGCGCGATCCGAGGTCCTTCTTTTGGCTGCGCTGTTCCAGTGGGACCGGAGACCAATCCGGCCCGCATTCGTGCGAGCTCATTTCTCGATTCCGCGATCGTCTGGCGGTCGCGGCGGATCTCTGTGAACCCGAAGACAACCAATGAGGCAAGAAGCACGCAGGCTGCTGCCGACGCCAATGCGAATGGCTTCCAGGCAGATGGCTTCCGGAATGTCTCGAACACGGAATGTCCGGCGCCCGCCGGCTCTTCGCCGCGTGCCGTTCCCTTGAGCGGCTGATTCCGCAGGTACCTGGTTAACGCAACGCCAAAGGCGTGCCGCTCACGGCGTTGCGGCGATACGAGGAAGTTATCGATATATCCCCGGTGCTCCTCGGCGCTCAACCTGTCGGAACAATACTCATCGATGAGCGCATCCTCGGACTCGGCCAAAAATGCGGCATCCAGTCTTCCGGCCAGAACAGCGTCGTCGACTTCGCGCTGCTCGGCTTCGCCGGCGATACCCAGCAGGTAACGGCGGACTATCATCTCGTTCGAAACGCTCAACTCGCCCTCACATCTATATGACTAAAACGAGCCTTTTGTTTCTCGCCTAGCCCTGCATCCGTTCACGCATTTGCGCAGGGAGTTCCGCAATCGAAACACCTGAATCCGGAGCGCATTAAGACCGACTCCCATCTCCTGGGCAAGAATCTGCCTGCCGTCGATTTTCGCGCGTTTGTCGCTTTGATAGTAGCGAATCAACAGCGTCTTTCTCGCGGATGGAAGCCGGTTCAGACATTGATCCAGGCAAAACTGCGGAGCGTCCTCGATTTCCGTGTCCGGGTTTTCGGCCGGCGCTTCAAGGCCTGACTCGGGAATCGGTTCGATGCGCGTTCGCTGCTCTTTCCGCACCCATTCCAGATAAATGTTCCTGGCAACACCGCGAAAATACGCCAGCAGGTCTCCCTCAAATTGAAAATCCGTTTTCAACACGGCGCGCGCGGTGCGGTCAATGGTTTCATCAGCGAGCTCCTCGGCAACGTGGCAGCCGCGATAGCGGAATAACAGGATCAGCCTTTGCCGGATTTCCTCGTATCTCCGTGCCCCGGAAGCCGTGTCACCGCCAAGCCAGATGAGAAAGGCCCGCATGCTCTCCGGACTTTCCATTGCGCGACCTGCCTCCTCAAAAAAATCGACGCATGCAAAAACGATTGGTGGACGCGGCAATTGTGACACGGGCGATTCGCCCGATGGAGCAGCCGATCGTGCAACCCAATACGCAGACGAGAAAACCCGGTTCGGGGAAAAGGCGTTTCGAAGAATACGCTCCGGATTTTGAAGGTTATCGTTTCACAGGTCTTTGAATCGGTCAACTGCTCAAAGAATCTCTCTCCAAAGCTAATCTCATGTTATGATTCGCTTGTCTTTCCCTATAGACAATTTCCCGCGAGGTTTCAATGCCAGGCAGGAAATGGGGCATCTATGTTTACTACGCTGCCGATGTCGAATCCCGGCAGATGCAGCAGGCTGCGTGGCAAAGCCTGCAATCCCTGGCTTCGGCAGGCTCTACGAACGACATCGGCATAACAGCCATGATCGACCTGCCTGTGCGCGACACCGCATATTATGTGATGCCTCCGCAGCCGGCGGGCCGGATAAAGCAGCCTGTATATCCCGATCGTTTTCTGCCCAACGTCAATTCCGCGAGCATCGAGACACTGGCCGATTTTCTGCAGTGGTCGACTGTCAACTGCCCCGCGGAGAATGTCGCACTGGTCTTCTGGGGACATGGTTACGCGATCGACGATTTCGATCCGACTTTGCAGCCCGGCAGTCCGACCGGCGTCTCGGGCAAGGGACGAGAGGGCCAACGTGCGATCCCGGGAATTTCAGGGGCCCGCGGTCACGAACTGAGTCTGCTCTTCGATTCCACACACGACGCTGTGCTCAACAACCGGGACTTCGGCAATCTGCTGCGCACGTTTAACGCAGGCCTGCGACCGCAGTTGAGAATCCAGGTGCTGGGCCTCGATTGCTGCAATATGGCCATGGCCGAGGTGCTGAGCGAGCTGCAGGACTATGCCCAATGCGTGGTTGCCGCCGAATCTCTGCTGCCGTTTCGTTCGTGGCTCAGCGAGGACGCTCTGACCGAATTCCTCGAACGAGGCAGTACCCTTGCGCCGGAACAGTTCAGTGTGGGAGCGGTTGACATGTTTATCGACAGCTACGACCCGGAGACGGATCCGTATATCGAACTTTCGGCGTTCGAGCTGTCTCAATTCCCGGCTTTGGAGCAGGCGATGAAGGGTCTGACCGAGGTACTGATCGAGGCCATCGACACGCCTGAGAACCGTGACGCCATCGACCGGGCCTATCTGAGCGATGTCAGCTTTCTCGTCGACGGATTCATCGATCTCGGCACCTTCTGCAGCTTTCTGGCTGAGATGATCGATGAAGAGGGCATCCGCAATGCCGTGAACGCGGTTCTGGAAGCGCTGAACAATGTCGTTATGCGCTGCCGGTTTGCGCCGAACGACCCGAGGATGAAGATCGCGCTCGCCACGGGAATGTCGATCTGGTTTCCGCCATGGATTCGTTTTCCAGGGGTTCGCTATCCACAGATCGATCGATCCAGAGCCTATCTCTTTAATGGTTACCCGCAGACCCGCTTTGCGCAGGTCACCAACTGGGATCGGTTTCTTCTGAAGCTTTATTCCGTCACACAACTTCAGTAGCAATCAGGGAGAAGCCATGAGTTTCAATGAGCAGGATTCTACCAAGACCCAGGGCATGGGCAGGGACTTCGGGGCCAGCGACAATCAGCTGGATGTTACCAAGACCCAGGGCATGGGAAGAGGCGAAGGGGACCAGCAGCCCGGCGGAAACGGTGTTACGACGCAATGTACATCCCGCCGCGGCACTGTGATTATCCGGGCGAGCGTCGAGCACATCGGACTGGCCGGAGATACCGAGATGACGGTGAACGTCAAATGGCCCGCGTCGAGTTTCTGCGTCCCTGTCTGTGCGGACACCCCAACATCCGGAGGACAGGATTCTCAGACAGTGCGAGGAACCGGAAACGGACCGGGATCCTACATTTTGTTTGAAGGCAATCAGAACGCTTCCGCGCAACAAGGTGCTGAGAACAAAAAGGGGACGGCGAAAGAGAACGAGAAGGGGACGGCAAAATATTCCGGCACAGGAGCCGGCCAGCACGCTGAGCCGCAAAAGAAAAAGCCGTAGAGCGGAGCTTCGAGCCACGCTTCTGTCGTGCATCCACTGACTCGATTGAAGCCGTCACAACCAATTTGAGGAGTTTCCGGTTTCGAGCAACTCAGATTGCATTGTTTCCTGCAATCTTGCTGTGCGTGGCTGAGTTGCCTTTGCCTTCCATGCGACGAATCACGATATTTCTGTTCTTGCTTTTCTCCGTTCTGGCGTTCGGCCGTGCCCAGGCGCCGGTCGATGCGCTGAATATTGCTCCCGGGCAATCTCAATCCTTCCTGCTGTTTCCGGAGCGTTCTGCTCACCTGAGCCTGAATCTCGCAAACCTGGAGGCAGGATCCATCATCGTGGACGCTGCCGTTCCAGACATCGACTACAAATTGCTGACCGGCGATGATTCCGAGATTTCTTCTGGACATCTCGCAACCTCCGGATGGACAGTGATTTCTTTTGCCGCAGCCGGGCTCCGGCAGGTTCACCTGCAGCTCAGCGTGGAAGATGCAACGGAGGACCTCCCCGGCTTGCGAGTCCGAGTCGAGCTTCGCGCAGTTTCGCTTGTCTCCATGTCTGCTGAAACCCGGGCTTCGGGTTTGTTCGCCTCGGCTCAGGCCCTGCATCGGTCCCTGCACGCCGAGGATCTTGGTCGAGCAATCGACTTCTATCAACAGGCATCCGGCGAGTGGCGCGCATGCGGCGACCTCTATGCCGCAGCGCTGGCTCTGAGCGGCAAGGCGGAATCGCAGACGGCCCTGAGCCGCTATGACGAAGCTCTCGAAACACTGGCTCAGGCTTCGAAGCTCGCCGCCGATCACATCTATCTGCGTGGAATGCTTCTGCACGCCGCCGCCAATATTTATCTCGATCTGTGGGAGGGAGAAAAGGCTTCAGTCCCCGCGCAGGAAGAGCTGCGCCTGGGCCGGCAGATTCAGGATGACGGGCTGATTGCTCTGGCGGATGCGGACCTGGCCGGAGTGTCATTCTGGACCGATTTCCAGAAGTCCGCTTACGCCGCCAAACAGGCGCGCACCGAAGCGGTGGCAAACGGAGTGCCGGAGGCACTGGGCCTTGAAGGAAAGTGGATGGGCTGGATCGATGAATTAGCTGAGGACCATTCCGGCACTCTGTCCGCGCTGAACGAATCCGAGGCCGCCTTTCAGCAGGCCGGAGATCCACGGGCTGCGGTGCAGGGCGAGTTGGAGATTGCCTCCGCGACCACAATTGAAGGTGACCACTACTCCGCGCTCTTGAAGTTTCAAGAGTTGGATACGATTACCAAGAAGATGGGCAACCTCGTGTTGCATGGTTTGGTGCTCGGAAACATGGGCGACATATACCGTCAGCTGGGCAAACCGCAAACGGCCGCCGGCTACTACAAGAGAACCGTAGCTATCTTCTTTAGCACTGGCTTCTGGCGTGGGCGTGCGCAGAATCTTATAGACCTGTGTGAGGCCGAACTGGATGGAGCCAAGGGAATCGGCGCAGTCGCGCAATGCACAATCGCGCTTACTGCCGCGCAGAAGGTAGGCTATTCCGGCTATATAGGCCAAGCCAAGTGCGATTTAGGGATCGCGGAACGCAGATCCGCGGGAGATCGCACAGCTCTTCCCATTATCGAAGCCGCAGTCGCAGACAGCAGCAGCGCGCAGGACCGGCGCGTAGAGTCAACCGAGCACATTCAGCTGGGCGAAATTCTTCAAAAAAGTGGCAAAGCTGACGCAGCGCTCGAGGAGTTCACGAAGGCAAAGGGGCTCAGCGAAACCATCGCCGATCCAGCTAGCCTTGTGGATGCACACTACGCGGTGGCTCAATGGCGTCTGCGAGTTGGTGAATACGAGACCGCCGCCACGGAACTCAGGGCGGCGCTCGATAAGATCGAGGATAGGCGCAGTTCGGTGGGCAGCAGGGCCTTGCAAGCCTCATACTTCGCCGCCGAGCAAAGGTTCTACGAGCTCGGCGTCGACCTATCGATGCAGCAGTTCCATAAGCAAAATAACGAAGATTACGAATGGCGGGCTCTTGGGCTAAGCGAGCAGAGCCACGCGCGCGGGCTTCTCGACGCTCTCAGCGCCAAGTCCCCGGAGACCGCGCACGCGCAAACCGATGTTGAGAAAGAACGCACGCTGTCGAGCAACTCGTTGAATCGCGCCTTTGACCACCGGCTTAGGCTACTGGTTGAGGGCGGAGACTCTCGCGAGTTTCAAAACAGCAATGACGAGATGACCGAAGCAATTGCGGCGGTAGAGCGGGCCGACGAACAGGCAACTCCGCCACACGCTTCAACGATGACCGCGGATGCTATTCGCGAAGCCAGCCGCAACTCCCACACTGCATTTTTTGAATATGAGCTCGGCACAGATCGAAGCTATCTTTGGGTCGTCTACGGAGGAAAAATCGATAGCTACACATTGCCGGCGCGCGATGAACTACAGCGTAAGATCGACAAATGGCGGTTTCTCGCTGCGGGCGCCGGGCGCTCTACACCCGATGCGAGTGATAAACTCCGGAGCATCTCCGCTCGGCTGTCGTGTGACGTGCTTGCCGACGCCGTAAAGCCCGGCATGACTCGGATACTGATTGTTCCCGACGGCAGCCTGGCAATGCTGCCCTTTGAGGCGCTGCCCGAACACGGTTGCCCGCCCATGCGAGAAGAACCCCTTATTGTGGGGCATGAGATCGTGGAAGCTCCATCTCTGTCGGTTTTCTATTCCGGTAAACATCAAAGTGAAAAAACATCTTACCTCGGCGAACTAGCCATTGTTGCCGATCCCGTCTTCGACGCGGACGATTCGCGTTGGAACGAGAGCACGCACATATTGAGGCAGCTCAAAGACCGCCGTGCTTCGGCCCAGCAGGTGGTACCTATCTCGCGACTTATAAACACCGGTTACGAGGCCAAAGCGATCGAGCACATCGTGGGCAACTCACCCGGCACAGGGCAAATAATGGTCGCCAGCGGCTTCAAAGCGAACGTCGACACGGTGATCGATCCGAATATGCGGAATTACCGCGTCTGGCATCTGGCTACTCATGGCTTCTACGATCAATCGATGCCTGAGTTATCCGGCCTTGTGTTCTCGCGACTCTCACCGGATGGCCGTCCGCGATCCGGCTTTCTGAATACCTATGATATTGCGGACCTCGACGTGCGCGCGGAACTTGTTGTGCTCGACGCCTGCGACTCCGGGGCGGGAGAGATTCTTAGCGGCGAAGGCGTCATGGGGCTCAGCTACGCTTTTCTTCGCGCCGGGGCCACGCAGGTCATCTCCACATTGTGGAGCGTCGACGACGCCAGCTCTAAGGATCTAATGGTCGCCTTTTACAAAGAGCTGATGCAGAACAGAGGCGACACCGCCACCGCTCTGCGCAAAGCCCAGCTCACATTGATGCGCCGCCCGGACGCGTCGGCTCCGTACTACTGGGCCGGATTCGAGTTAACTTCCATTGGGCAATAATTGATCTACGAATTCGAGATATCGCCAGTGACACGCAATATCTCCGCTCCTGCCCGCAGTGTCATCGACCTGAGTTAGCTACGAACGAGCCGGCCGTACAGCTCTATCGATCAAAACGATAGCCCTCATCGAAAACCCAAAAATCTTTCCCATTCTGTCGCGGCAATATACGCGAGCCTGGACGATGAGTCTGCGCTCAGCGCACTTGCGCCAACAGTGCCTGTTGAAAACTTCCCTTCGAAACTCTGGAAATACTTTTTTGCTTTTTGACATATGAGTGTGAAGGCTCCAACTGGGAGCCGAGGAGCGATATATGTCAGTATTCGTAGTTGACAGTTCAGATCCCACGGGCACAACGTTCATCGAGTCTCCAGCCGGACCCGCCCAGCTCGTAATCAAGTCCAAAACCGGGACGGTCATCTTCGACCAGACCAACACCAGCATCACGGACTCTTCCGGCAAGGCGATTGCGGGTACGTCTTTCCCCTCCCCTGACCGACTCCAATTCTCATTGCCGGCCAGCGGCAGCTATCAATTCGTCGCCGCCTATAGCTGCTTCCCTCCGAACTCAACTGGTTTCCTGGCGGAAGATGCGGGTGGGATTGTTTTCGAGGGCATTCTCCCTTCGACCAACAGCCAGGTCTTCACGCTAAGGGCATAGGAGATATGAAAATGCTGAAAATCGGACCGATATTTCGTCTCAGTTTGCTTGTTCTTCTGCCGTCGTGTGCGGGAACTATGCTTGCCCAGGAGCCGAAGTTCCCCACTCTGTTTACCAACGCATATTGTCAAGGGAAGGTTGGGAATGCGACGGGAGACCCATCATCTGACGCCGCAAGCGGCTTTGCAGCTCTCTGGCAAGACTACAGGAAAGCCTTGGTAGCCGAAAACGGATTCAAGAAAATGATGAATCCGGATAGTGAGAGTGACCAGAATCATCTGAAGGACCTTGACAATAATACGGAGACTTTCAAACGGCTACTGACGTACTACCTTGACGCAAACCAGCAGGTAGGGTGCGTCGCGGACCTCATCCTTCGATCGGATTCAAGGCGCGATAAGTTTGCCAGTAAACAAATTGTCAGCAACCTTACTTCCCAGTTTGTTTCGGCAGTCGAAAAGCAAGCTGGGTCTGCGGTGAGCAGTTCGGGGACGACGAATGTTATCTCCAAGAACCTTACCTCGACCCTCCTCTCGCTGTCCAATGAGTATGGGGCGCTGACGAGTTCCACAAGCGGGCAAACTACTACCGTAAGTGGAACTCTCGACCAACTGGTTTTTCCGCTCGAAAAGCATTCAGACGGGCTGTTTTCGGAATGTGCTGTCGCCCTCGTTGCAAAGGCTGTGTGTGTGAACTCCAACTTGCTTGGCGTCCTGGGAAGGGTTTCATACAGTGCCGCACTGGATCTTAATCAACCCTCAACGATTACGGGGACCGCTACCGGGCAGGCGACAGGCGGGGCGCAACAGATTACAGGTGCTCAGGGGGGAAATAGTCTCGGTCTGAGCCAATTCACTGCAAAGTATCTCGTTTATGCAGCCCAGCCCAGCGCAAATGACATGCTTTATGAAGCAAACAGTGACAAATTCACTTCGGCGGCGTTTTCTAAGGTTCAGGCGCTACGGAATCTTCAGGTCGGAATCGATCAGGGTAGTAAAGATCCGAAAGAGTGGGAGAATTGGCTTGAGAAGACCGTGCACTTAATTCTGGATTCGGACGAGAGCCAGATTGAAGGTCAGGAGTCTGCCTTCGACAGCCAGATTGATGACTTGGTCACGATGCTCGAAAATGCCAAGGGGAATACTGGAGGAAGACCGGCGGTCATTTCGGCCGCCTTGGCGGTCGCCGCCGGTGAGGCGAGTGACGCAGCCTCTGCCAGGTCGGTCTACGACAAGGCTCTTTGGAAAAAGCCATTAGTAAGCCTGGAGTATGACTTTAATACTCCAGCAAACCAGCCTACAAATTCAGTGTTCAATCTCATCTACGGTCAATCGTTTAAGCAGTGGAAGGTCACATTCAATGGCGGTGCGTCCATTTACAACTCACCTCCATCCTCGTCGATCCCCGGCGCTGGCAGATTGAGATATGCGCAGGTCGGAGCCGAAGGGGACTATACGATTCCTGCGATTGGAAAGCTGGACACCTCAGCTTTGAGCCTGGCGTATTACTTCCAGGATCAAACGAGTCCTTCGATCTTGAACGTAACCCCGAGCTCACCTCTGAGCGGAATCAGCTTCACGGGCTTGTCATCAACGGCGACGCAGGTTTTCACGCAGGCAGGCAACATCCACCTGGGCCAGGTCAAACTGACCCTGGGCAGTTCGAGCTCTGGATTTAGCTTCCCGGTCTCAGTAACGGTCTCGAACCGCACTGAGCTTGTTGACAACAGCACGATCCAGGTTCGTCCGCAGATTGGAATAAACTACAGCTTCGATTCATTGCTCGGCAAGTAACGTGGATTTGGAGTTCGTCTCCAAATCCCACTGTTGAGAAGTGAGCCCGTAGTTATTGCGGAAAGTAAGAGGAGGCTAACCTATGCGAACCCGCACCCAAGTTGCTCTGCGCATTGCCGCGTTGGCTCAGATGATCGTCGTCTGTTTTACCGCGAATGCGCGGGCGGGCGCGCAGGCGAGTCCTCAAGTGGGGCATCTCGAGATCATGAACGCGAGTAATTCAACCGTGAACCGCGATGGGCCGCTGGTGATTAGAGTTGTAGGCCACGATGCGCCGGTTACATTGGACAGCGCGTTGTTCAAGATAACCGACGATGGCACCGGCAGTGATCTCAGCAATGCATTCCCGCAGGCAATTAAGGATGGGTCTCCCATCTCGGCCGAGCAATGGAGGGACATAACATTTCCGCTCGACCAACAGAAACTTGCACAGGTTATATCGGCGAAGGGCAGCATGATTCTTTGGTATCGGATTGGAGGCTCATCCAAACTGATTCCGTCGGCAGCCTGGGCTTTCGGGCTGATTCATGCGGTACCAGCTCTGACAGTTTCGAGCCGTCCGAACGATTTGATCCGCTACATTCCGTTCACTCCTCTGACACTGACGGCAGAGAATCAGAAGGCCTGTCAGAGGATTTACTTTTCGCCCGGTTCCTTAGGGGTGCCCTCAATTCCGGATTTGGAAGGGGATCCGTTCGTTGTGGGCGCGGATGCTTCACGTCCACAGGGAGTCGGCATCGATGCGAATTTTACGCAGAATCAGGTGTGTTTCAAGACAACAATCCCTCGACAAATCATGGAATTGAAAGCCAATTTCCACCTCGACAGTTCCGCGATCAAGAGTCCGGTCGATTTCACCGCCGACCTGAGGGTCAAAGATCACTGGATCTGGCGCGCAGTGGCGGCTCTTCTTGCAACCATTCCTGCTCTCTTCCTGATTGTGTGGACAAACACCATTCGCCGTCGCATCCTCAACCGCAACGAGCGGGACGAGGTGACGAGCCGCCTGGCTCAGTTTCTTGCGGCCAACCCCGCGTTCGGGAATGATAGTTCTGTAACTTTCGTTCGCCAGCTCATCGTCGATTCCATTGTGGAAAACAAGACCGGCGAATTCGATGCCTCCAAGCAGAGCCTCGATTCAGCCGGCAGCCGGATCGAGCAACTGTTCACGTCGGCGGCCACGGGGCCGACTCCCCTCTCTCAAAGCGGGCAGGCCATTCGCATTCTTAACCCCGCTTCGTGCGTTGTCGCGGGGCGCAAAATCTCCTTTGTGATCGGTAAGCCGAACCCAAACTGGCCCGCAAATGGCGGAGCCTATCTTTGGATCCTGACGACGCCTGATGGAACGGAAGTTGAAAGACGCGAGGGGGTCGAACTGAAACGGTTTGACCACACATTCGAAGAAAGCGGACCGTTTACGGTTACAGTTTCTGTCAACGGTGCGAACCCGGAATCCCGGCAGTTCACTGTTCTCACCGAACCTCCGGCGAGTGTGATTGAACGGTTCATGATCGTGCAATGGAGCGTGATATTGATTACATTTCTTCTCGCGGCCGGCACCGCCTACGTTTCCACTCAGAATGCCCCCACATTCGGAACTTTTGCAGACTATTTCGGTTTGATTGCCAAAGCATTCGGAGTTTCTGGCACAGCCGGGGGTGTGGCCACGGTGCTCAGCGCCGTAAAGGCGGGTTAGCAGGTCCAGTGATTTCCCGTGCTGTATGAAGAAAGACGATTGCGGGATCCACCTGGCCGTAAAACCGGCTTCTCGGACGAGTGAGGGTTGCCCCTCACTCTGCGGCTTTTTCAACGAGTGATTAATCATCGACGCGCGCTTCGAGAGTGGTGGGATCTGAAACGTATTAAGTCCTTCGATGGAAGGCCAAAGCACAATCTCAGGACAGATGTGGCTCGCCACGTGATCGCGGATCTGCCAGGACCTTGACTGCCGGTCACGGTCTTAGCAGGGACCGCCCCTCGTGCTCTACGAGCGATCAATTTGGCGTACCATGATTGCGGACAGTTGCGGAGCGTTTAAGCTGTTCGTTAATGTTGCTAGGATTCTTTCCGATGCATTCTGGTTCTCAGCAGTGCGTTAGTGTTGCGAGTTGATGGTACGCTTTCACGGCGATAACACGGGTTCAAATCCCGTCGGGGACGCCAAATAAATCAATAACTTACCCGTCTTGCGTTCAATGTTTGGGGCCACATTGTTCAGGCCGTTTTCTCGTCTACTGGTTTAAGTCCCTTTTCCGGTTTTCGGCCCTGCGCCTCCTCTCCGTGTCCGGCTTTCGCAATTCCTTCACGATTCGCATCCGCGCACGCCGCTTGTTTGTCCTCCACAGTACCAGCGCGCATCTGAGAAGCACGGCGGGAAAGATTTTTGAATTCATCCGGACCTCGCATGAATCGGGATCGCTCGTGAATGGGAGCAGGCGATCAGCAACCGCACTGGATTGTATTGTGGTTTGCAGCCGCGGGCCGGTATTCATTTCAATCCGGGACGGTCTTTTCATTTTCGGCAGTCGCAGCAAACAATAGCCGGGGCTCTGTTTACGGGAGCGAAGTGTGGCCGAGCCAGGTATTGATGCTGATGGTCTGCCCGGGAAAGGCGAGCTTTCTGCCATCGCGAGAGGGTACACCCCAAATTGGAATTGGGCTTTCGCGAAGAAGTTTCGCGTGGCCAACCATGTCCACATAGAGGAGATCAAAACCGGTAGCTGTCTTCGATTCGACAAAGAACGCCTTCCCATCCGGCGACCATGTCGGTTCGAGGATGGTTCCAAAACCCAGTACCGGGATGGTCGATGTTCGCACCGGGGTCCGCTCCGATGTCCGCGCAGTGGATGGCGAGGAGAGCGAAACAAGTTGAATGCTGGGATGAACCGGATCGTGGTTTGCCATAGCCACAGTGGTGCTGTCCGGAGAGATTGACCAGTCGCCGAGAGTAGTTGGCTCCCAGTCCATGCGGCCGAGTTCCTGCCCCATGCCTTGAACCGGGTCAAGCGCATAGAAGACGAACTGCTTGTTCCCCATCGTCTCTCGCATGACGCAGGTGCCTGTGGAAGCCACCGGGCAGTGAAACTCGTCAATGGCGCCAGTGACGTGAAGCTGCTGCGGCTTGCCTCCGCCGGAGGGAACGCTGAAGACTCCGATGGCACGGGACGGCCAACCGGTGAACTCCATGAACATCATCCACTTGCCATCCGGAGTGAACTCAGCCATGGCGGCCTTCTCCGGCAGTTGTGCCTTGACCTCCATCTGCGCATCCCCGAGCCGTTGTTTCGAGACGGTTGATCCGCCGCTGTTGCTGTTGTCGAATATCACCGCATCGCCATTGGGGGTCCACGCGTGGGGAAAGTTACTTTGCGAATGGCCCGTCAGGCGCGTGATCCCGGCCAACGTGGGACCGGGGAAGCGGAGTTCTCCGAAATATACGTCCGCCATTCGCCGTTCCAGGACCGCCCCCACCTGATCGCCGCTCGCCGACGCCGACACGCTGATTGCGGTATCGACACGCGAGGCGCCCCAATCCGGTGCGGATACGGGAGGCTCGGGAGAAGAAAGAAATCGTCCCGATTGAGGATCGGTTCGCGCCATCATCAGGCTCGATTCGCCCGGCTCCCCGTTGACGGGATAAAACAGTCTGCCATCCCTGAGCAGAAAAGCGGAATCGAAGCGAATATTCTCTTGCTGCGCGAGCATTTTCCCAGTTGCTGCATCCACTGACTCATACGTCCATCGGTTTTGCGTATCCAGCTTGTCGAATGGGTAGGCAACCGTCGAGGAGGAATCGCTCCGCGGTGGAGGGAGAGAACTGTGCCGGTCGTCGACCAGCCTGTGACTGTCCGGAGACCAAAGCAGAAATGTAAAGCTATCGCCATTCCGGGCGGCGACCAATGCATGAGCGTTTTTACCATCCGCATCGGCGACCCAAATTTCGGTATCTTGTTTGCGGGTATAGGCAACGCGTGTCCCGTCCGGACTGGGGACAGCCAGGCCGGCATCGTCGAGCAGCAAGCGGGGCGGATCTCCCTCTAACGAGACAACCCACACCTGCCTTCGATGCCCGGCCGCGCCTGTGCCGCTTACCAGCAGGTTGCGCTCATCGGGATACCAGGCCAGCCGCTCCGCTGTGAAGAGAGCCGGCGAGGCAAGCAAGCGATCGGAACCACTATCGATGGCATGGATGGATACACCGGAGCGGTCGCTGTAGGCCACTGACTTTCCATCCTGAGAAATTGCCTCTGCCGTCATCCTGTCCTCTTCGTTATCGAAAGTGATCTGAAGCGGAGGCCGGCTGAAAAATCGCGTCTCCTGCCGAGTGGAGGCAGAGGTGACCAATCGATGTCTCCATTTGGCGATCATCGCGCCAAGAATCAGAACCAGAACCAAGGCTGGAATACTCGCTGACACAAGTGCCGTTCGCCAGGGAAAACGGGAGCGACGCAGGCCGGATGTTTCTGACCTAAGAGTTTCGTTTCCCACCTCAGCCGATGCGGCATCGATTGCCACCTCACCGGGAGCGGCCAGTCGCGGCCTCAGCGTCTCAACTCGAGCCTCAGCCCAAGTTGCGACCATCGGCCGCTCGTTCAATCCGGTGTCGGGCTGCCGTTGGCTTGCCAGGCCCACGGCTTCAGGCAGGCTTCCGATCTGGCCAACTTCAGCCGCTTCGGCAATCTTCTCCGCCTCCGCGATCTCCTCCACCTCGGCGATGAACCGGTAGCCGATGCCGATGATGGTCTCAATGTAGGTCGGAGAAGCCGATTCGTCTCCCAACTGTGCGCGCAGCCGCCGGACTGCGGCATTGATTCCCATTTCCACGTCGACAGTGTTTTTGTCTGCCCAGAGAGTCAGCGCAATTTCTTCGCGCGGGATGAGCTGGCCACGTCGCGTGAGAAAGAGCGTAAGCAGTTTGAGTTGGGATGCGGGCAGGGGCAATCGCCGATCGCGCCGGCGGAGTTCCTGCTGCGCCCGATCGAATTGGTAGGGACCAAACCGGAAGATGCTGGCCTTCAGCTTCATTGGCGACTACCGCTTGGAGCCAGTATAGCAACCGCGGATTTATCTCTTCGTTAAGGGCTTAATTTCGCAGAATGAATTACTTAGCCTGTCATACCGATTTCATGTCGATTTCACATGGATTCCATGGTCTTCTCCGCGAAGTCGCTTTACATTTGCCGGGATATCTGCCTCGGCTTCGGAGGACGAAAGATTTGACCGGTGAAGCGAGGAAGCAACAATCAGGAGGACTTCCCAATGCCCCGCCATCAGTTGAAATCCCTGCTGCTAAAAATCGCCTTCGCATGCGGCGCAATCGTTCTTGCCGCTACAGCCATGGCCGACGATTTCACATTCTCATTTACGAATACCAACCCCGGATACACCAACGGCACCGTCACGGGCATCATTTACGGGCTGACGAATAACTCCGAGGGCCCCGCATCGGAGATCGTGATCACCTCGTATCCCCCATTTAGCTGCGGCGGCGGGAGCTGCGATTTTACGAATGACGCCACCAGTTGGAGTCTTCAAGACAGTAACGATTTCGAAGAAATGGGCGGCGTGATCACATCCGCGTTTTTTCAAGCCCAAGATGAGATTATCCCTCTGCCATTCGAGCCAAATCCTCCAAGTATTGACGTCGATCTTGGTTTGAATACCGGTAGCCATATCAGCGACTTCTCACTGGAATATCAGCAAGGGATCATCATGCAGAACGAGAGTCTTCAAGGTCCGGTGACCTTCTCGCCGTACACCCCGCCACCACCGCCGCCTGCGCCGACACCTGAGCCGGGCACGGTAGGCCTGGTGCTTAGCGGGTTGACCTTGATCGCAGCAATGATGCGGAGACAGGCGGCGCTCAGATAGGCTTACGGGATAATGGCCCCGGCTGCAGAAAGCGCCCCTTTCGATGCGCCGGGGAGGCCTCGCCTAGAGACAAGCTCATGCAGGATCAGGCACAAACTGGGTATCGACGCCTTTCTTGAAGACGACATACGCCCGCTTCCACGGCTCATCATTGATCAGCCGCCATTTGTGTCCTGAGCCGGTGTGATCTTCAGCCACCAGGACATCTCCGGGATGGATCGTAAATGTCTCGCCGCCCAACGTAGTGAACTCAAGCACGCCGGCCAGTGTAATCACGTACTGAGGGATTGGATCGTTGTGCCAGTCAAAGGATGAATGGGCCGGTGTCTCCTTGAAGTGGATATTCTCCGCTTCAACCAACTTGCCTTCGCCAACACTGCCTTTCACTACATGCGAATTTCCATCGGGGCCAGTGTACAGACGATATGCGCGGATCATATCTCAACCTCTCTGTTTATATCTCTCGTCACATTTCTCATCGCATTCGATCGGCTCGTCACCTGATTCAGGACCTCGCCATTGTTGCCAGCGAGGCGATGTTATGCAGGTTCAATACGGCCGCCGTCTCAGCCCGTAACTGTTGGCACAAGGCCACGTTCTCTGCGAGAGATTCGCCGTACGAGGGAATAATTTGTTGCAGCCTGGTAGACCATCCTCCAGTTTCCAATTTCTCCGGGAAGCTGCGCTCCAGCACTCGCAGCATGATCCATACTGCGGTCGAAGCACCGGGAGATGCGCCCAGCATGGCAACAATCGAGCGATCGGATGCCATAACAAGCTCTGTGCCGAATTGCAAAATGCCGCCATGCACGGGATCCTTCTTGATGATCTGTACGCGCTGTCCAGCTACTTCGACCGTCCAGTCTTTTTGCCTGGCATTGGGAAAGAACTCGCGGAGCGTGGCGAGGCGCTTCTCCTCCGACTCGAGAACCTGGCCTACGAGATATTCTTCGAGGGCGAAATTGTCTTTGCCGACCGCCATCAGTGGCAGAAGATTTTCAGGATCGATGGAGCCGAAGAGATCGAGATAGGATCCATGCTTGAGAAACTTTGTGGAAAATCCCGCATAAGGCCCAAAAAGCAAAGAGACTTTTCCTTGAATGTGTCGCGTGTCGAGATGAGGCACCGACATCGGAGGCGATCCTGTTGCTGCTTTGCCGTACACTTTCGCGCGGTGCCGGGAAGCAATCTCGGGCTGGTCGCAGCGCAGCCAGACCCCGCTCACTGGAAACCCGGCGTAGCCCTGCCCTTCCGGAATCCGCGACTTTTGCAGAAGCGGCAACGACCCGCCGCCGGCCCCGATGAAAACGAATTTGGCCTGGACATCCTGTTCGTTTCCCGTATCGTCATTGCGAATCCGCACGCTCCAACGGTCCCCATCGCGGCGCAAATCCTGCACTCGGCTGTAAAAATGAATTGAGAATCCTTCTTTGCCCTTCAGTGAAGCAAGAAGTTCCTCCGTGAGAGCACCGTAGTCAACATCCGTTCCCGTCGCCATGCGCGTCGCCGTCACAATGTCGCCTGCATCCCTCCCCTCCATGACCAGCGGAATCCACTCGCCTATTTGCTTTTTGTCCTCCGAGTATTCCATGCCGCAATAAAGAGGATGTGCAGTGAGCGCCTCGAAGCGCTTCTTAAGGAACGCGCGATTCTCCGCTCCGCGCACGAAACTCATGTGGGGCACTGAATGAATAAACGATTGAGGGTCCTTGATGGCTCCTTTCTTCACCAAATAGGTCCAGAATTGACGGGAGAGATCGAACTCGGTGTTCACCTGCAAAGCCTTCGAGATGTCGATGCTGCCGTCAGGTTCCTGGGGAGTGTAATTCAACTCGCAAAGCGCAGCGTGACCAGTCCCCGCGTTGTTCCACGCATTTGAGCTTTCCTGGGCCGCGCTGCCCCGAACTTCGTGGAGCTGTATCTTCAGGCTCGGATCAAGTTCTTTCAGGAGTACGGCGAGGGTGGCGCTCATAATGCCTGCACCGACCAGAACGACATCGGGTTGGTTTGTCGAGGTAACGGTTGCCATCCGATTTTCTCCATTTGTCGATTGGATGCTGCGACGTAAGGCTAGCCACTTTCATACGATCAAGCTCGCGGTCTAAATGTTCCGGCCTTGCAAAAATTAATTTCAGCGCGGCTTCCCGTAGCCGATGGAACCACGGCGCGCCGACTCTTTAGTTAGCCCCTGCCCTAGGCAGCGAGGGACGACGCTACGTAGGGTCGAACCATCTTCTTCGGATCGACAACACGATCGAACTCAGCTTCCGTCACGAAGCCGAGCTTGAGCGCCGCGGCCTTGAGCGTAAGATCGTTGTCCATTGCGTAATGGGCAATCTCCGAAGCCTTGTCGTAGCCGATTACCGGTGAAAGCGCCGTGACCAGCATCAGCGACTCTTCCACATATTGATTAATCTTCTTCAGATTGGGCCTGGTACCTTCCACCAGGAATTTCCGGAAGTTCGTGCACGAGTCGATCAGGATGGTGATGGAGTGGGCCACATTGAAGATGATGAGAGGCTTGTAGACATTCATCTCGAGGTAACCGCCCGCGCCGCCAAAGCCCACTGCGGTGTCATTCGCCATCACCTGCACAGCGACCATCGCGAGGGCTTCGGCCTGAGTTGGGTTAACCTTCCCGGGCATGATCGACGAGCCGGGTTCGTTCTCCGGAATATTCAGTTCCGCAAAGCCTGCTCGCGGACCGCAGGACATGAGGCGGATGTCGTTGGCGATTTTGTAGAGCGAGACGGCCAACGTGCGCAGAGTGCCGGAAAGCTGCACCAGTGCGTCGTGAGCGCCCTGCACAGCGAATTTGTTTGGCGCGGTAACGAAGGGCAAGCTGGTGAGCTTGGCGATCTCGGCTGCAACGGCCTCAGCAAAGCCGGGCGCTGAATTAATTCCGGTGCCCACTGCGGTACCGCCGAGCGCGAGGCGGTAGACACTCTTCAGCGCATCGTCGATCCGCTCGAGATCGTCCGCGAGCACTCCCGCATAGCCCGACCACTCTTGCCCAAGCGTCAAGGGAGTGGCGTCCTGCATGTGCGTGCGTCCGATCTTGACGATGTCGTCCCACTCTTCCGCCTTAGCGGCAATCGCATCGTGCAGCTGCTTTACCGCAGGGACCAAGCGCTCCTTCACATTGACTGCGGCCGCGATGTTCATGGCCGAGGGAAAGGAGTCGTTCGACGACTGCGACATGTTGACATGATCGTTCGGATGCACCGGCGTCTTGCTTCCCAGCGGTGTACCCGCGAGTTGGCAACAGCGGTTCGATATCACTTCGTTCACGTTCATGTTGAACTGGGTGCCGCTGCCGGTCATCCATACGTGCAGAGGGAACATATCATGGTGCTGACCCGTAATAATTTCGTCGCAGACCTGAACGATCAGGTCGTGATGCTTCCGATCGAGGCGCTCGCCGGCGAGGTTTGCATTAGCAGCGCCCTTTTTCAGAACTGCATAGGCGGTGATCATTTCGCGGGGAATCAAATCCTTCCCGATGCTGAAGTGTTGGAGGCAGCGCTGAGTTTGTGCGCCCCAGAGTTTGTCAGCGGCAACTTCCACTTCGCCGAGACTATCGCTTTCTTTGCGAATCTCTGTCATCTCAATTCTCCTTTTGTCCGGCAGTCAGGTCGGGGCCTGCGGTTTGGATCTTTCGCTTTGTGTGTGCCATTGTTCCGCCAATTGGAAATCTCTTTCGCCGCCCCGTCCGTTTCGCGCGCCATTCGAGCTGGAATTCGACCTTAGTTCTGAAAGTTACCAACCACACAGATGAGATACACCCGTTCCATATCCATCAGGTCCATTTTCAAGTGAACCGCGCTAAGATGTGGAATCGGGATCATTCCGCATACTTGTTCAGGGTAAGTCCTCAATCAAAGGCGGCTTATGATGTGTGCGTTTAAAGGCCCAAGTCGCTAAGTCCTGGGTGCTCGTCGGGACGCCGGCCTTGAGGCCAATGAAACAACCTCTCCGACTCGCTGATCTGAAGGTCGTTAATGCTCGCATGCCGATGGTGCATAATGCCGTCTGCGTCGAATTCCCAGTTCTCGTTTCCGTATGCGCGATACCACTGCCCTGAATCATCGTGGAACTCATATGCAAATCGGACCGCGATGCGATTGCCATCGAAAGCCCACAGTTCTTTGATAAGCCTGTATTCCAGCTCTCTCTTCCACTTCTGGGTGAGAAATTGGACAATCTCATGTCGTCCCTTAATGAAGCTAACTCGATTTCGCCAAACGCTATCAGGCGTGTACGCGAGGGACACTTGCTCCGGATTTTTCGAATTCCATGCATCCTCGGCCCTCCGTACCTTTGCGGCCGCAGTTTCACGCGTAAATGGCGGTACCAGCTTTTCCGTCGTCATTGCATTCGACCTCCGACGCGTTCATCGTATATGTGACCTTACTACGCACAATCATTAGTTTGTATAACACTCTTCATTGCCTTAACGGCGATTGGCTCGCCGGTCTGGAGTTCGGTTGTTGGTCTGTCCGATGCATTGCATCTGAGGACCAGCGAGATCTAGCCATTTCCTAGAAGTTGTAATGCAAGGCGAACTGCAGGTGACGCTCGGTTGAGCGAGGAGTTTGAAGAGAGACATTGCCGAAGTTAGTGTCGCTAATTCCGGTGTCCGGGTTACCGTAGCTGACGATGTTGAAGGCATTGAAGGCATCGAAGCGGAACCCGATGGTCTCCTCTCTAAAAGTGTGGAAGTCTTTGAATGCGGAGAAATCTGCGTCGAAGAATCCGGGTCCACGCACTGCGCCATTGCTTTCCGTGCCGAAAGTATTGTTAGCCGGCACACCGAAGGCGCAGACTCCGTTATCTACTCCGGCGGTGCATGGCTGGGCCGAGACATCGGTGCCGAACCAATTCGCGTTGCTACGGCCTTTGATCGTCAGCTTACGGTACTGGTTCACGCGGTTGCTTCCAAAACTCTGCGAATTGCTCGAGCCGCCTGTAATTACCTCCGGGAAACCCGAATAGCCAACAATGGCCGTCGATAACTTCCAGCCCCCTGCGAGCTCATCCATTAGCCGGTTGGCTCCGGAGAGAAACTGCTGTCCGCGGCCCGCCGGTACCGCATACACACCGATGACCGAAACGTCGTGATGCACATCGTAGCCGGCCGGGCCGTAGTCGGCGGCGCTGTTGTAGTAATTCTGAAAGGCACCGCTATAACCGTTCACGTTGAGCGCATAGTTGCCGAGGCTGTTGGTCATCGCCTTGCCCCACGTGTAGTTCACAGCGAATTCCAGGCCGTGGCTCAGGCGCTGGCGCAATACCGCCTGCAGCGCGTTGTAGTTCATCATGGCGCGCGACTCGGTAATCAGCAGTCCGCCGTCGCCGCCAACGCCAAGCGCCGAATCAACTCCGTTCACGCCAATATAGGCGCTGTTGTAAAACGGGGCCGAAGTTTGAATATTGTTGACGGTCCACTGGTTGACGTTGCCGTAGTCCTCAATGTGCTGGCCTTGCTCGCCGATGTAACCCACCTGCAGCGAGGCCGTGTTCGTCAGCGCGCACTCAACCGTCAGGTTCCACTCCTGCACGTACGCAGGCTGAATGTTCTCGGGATAGGCAGTGTACCCATTGTTGGAGCTGCTGTACTGAACGCTAGTGTCGGAGCCGGTAAAGCCTTTTTCGGCAGTGTTGGGTGTGGTCACCGATGTTGTGGTTGGGGTGCTTACTGAGAAACCGGCCGCCTGCAAAAAGGGTGCAATCGCCGTCAGCCGCTGATTAAATGAATTGCCTTCGAAGAAGCTAACCGCTCCGTAGCCGCCGCGCAGAACAAAGCGGCCGGTCACCTGTTGGGCGAATCCAACATGCGGCATCCATTGCCGGAAATTCGGCTGGTAGCATGCCGGGTTGCTGCAGATTCCCGCCGCGGGGAGAGCGCCTGTGGGAAGGTGGCCGGCATACTCAATCTGCCCAGTCGCCAGGTTGATATTGCCGGTCCTGTCTTCTACCTCGACCCAGGGTTCGTTGTACTCATAGCGCACACCGTAAATCAGCGTAAGGTTGGACAGGATTTTGAAGTTATCCTGCACAAAGCCGGCAGCCCGCCACTGCCGCTGACCCACGTTGACGCTCGACAGAGTTACTCCTCCGGACGATACGCGGTCCAGCACAAAATCCGCGGGGCCGTAGCCACCGGAGCCCTTACCATTCGACGTGAAGGTGCCCGTGTAGTTGAGCGAACCAAGATAGCCATCGTTGTTTCCGGTTGGATAGTTGTTCTGATAGCGCTTCGCGTCGACTCCCATGCTCAGGAAATGTTGCCCTTGCTGCCACGTCAGAATGTCTGTGTAGGTGTACGTGTTGTCGATGAATCCGTCGTTGTAAGCCGGTGTTCCCACATCGGAGGGCGTACCCTCCGGGATGTAACTCGGATTGCTGAAGGACTGATTGCTGAAGCCGTTGAATCTCTGGTCGGGAAACGAGATGCCAACCTTGGCGTTGCCGGAAGTTCCAAATGCACCTGTCGGATCTTGAGGAAACCCTTGATTCCAGTCGGTGCGCGTAAATCCAACACGCCCCTCGTTCACCAGCGAAGGCGAGAAAGTGTGGACCCACGTCGCGCCCGTCAGCCATGTCGGATACAGATTCACACCGGGAAAGGTAACTGCGAGCACCGCGATCTTCCCGTCGTAAGCGTGCGAGTTCGAGTAGAATCCGGTCAGCTTGTTCCTGGTGCTGAAGTCGTATTCGAGTTTTATGTCGCCCTGGTTGTTGCCCTTGTATTGCGGATTCGGAGCCTCATAATTGTTCTCCGCGATGCCATCCTCAGGGGCCAGGCACCTGCCACCAGCAGGCACCGTGGGACTTGAGCCGCCGCAATCGGGATAATATTTCGGGTTGGCAAAGAGAAACTTGGCGACGGAATTGACGATTGGAACGTTCTGATCGTTGGTGTAGGGCGCGAAGTTGTTCTCCGGATCGTAGAGCTGAATGGGATTTGCACCGCTGAGCAGCGCCGAAAAGTCGCCGTGACGCATGGCGTCGGGAATAACGCTGGCTGTGCCGTATCCACCCTTGTGCCAGCGCGCACCCAGGTAATCGGCAAAGAAGAACAGCTTGTCGTGGAGGATCGGCCCGCCGATGTTGCCGCCGAACTGCGCAAAAGAGTAGGAATTAATGGGCGTAACTGGAGACGTTTGTCCGTTCTGGTACGAATTTGCATTGAACCGGTAATCCTGTACGTAGCCATATGCCGAACCATGAAATTGATTCGTACCGCTTTTCAGTACGCTGACTACGGCTGCCCCGTTCACATTGCCACTGTCGGTTGCTGAGTCGGCCGTGACCACCGTAACTTCCTCGAGTGCCTCGGGCGCAGGGCTATACGAGATCAGGTTGTTATAGGTCTCGTTCAAGTCGATCCCGTCGAGCGTATAGTTGTTTGCCTGAGCGCGATTGCCATTCATGTTTGGCGTGTCGGTGTAATAGGTGCTGCGCTCGAAGACCGTCGTGCCTGAAGTGCCCTGGGTATCCACCGCGCCCGGCACATACAAAGTCAGCGACGAGAAATCCTGGCCGTTCATCGGCAGGTTGGAAATGGTGTTCGCTGTAAAGGTTGATTCAAGCGTAGGGCTGTCGGTGTTCAGAATCGGCGCTGCAGCGGAAACACTCACGTTGGCCGTGGCGTTGCCGACTGTCAGCTTTACATCAAAATTCGCCGTCTGTTGCACTTCTAATGCGAACGCCGGCACAGTGGCACCCGTGAACCCGGCCGCATCCACGGTCACCTCGTAATGACCGATGGGCAGAAAGTCGATGCGGTACAAACCATCGTCATTTGTCCTAGTGGCTGTAGTCACGTTGGTATCCAGGTTGACGGCCACAACGTGCGCCTTCGCAACCACCGCTCCGCTGGGATCCGTTATCTCACCCGCTATCGAACCGGTTACGGTCTGGCCAGACGCAATGGAAATGCACATCGCAAGCGTGCATCCAAACTGTGCAGAGCAAAGGAAATGCCTTTTCATCAGGACCTCGCTTCAATCGTCTCCAATGACAGCAGCGGCCTAGGATTGCAACAGGCTTTCGAGCGAAGGCTTTGCGAGCTGTCCCCCCGGGGAATGGGGAAGCCTGCCCCTTAGATGAGAGCAATAGTTAAAAAGCGTTTGTTTCGCCAACAAAATGCAGAGCGCATCGCCGCCCGATCTGGCGAGGCACGCATTCCAACTCGGGATTGCGTAGCGAACCTGTCGCATCTGGCCGGCCCTCAAAATGGAACTGAACTGCAGAATTTCCGGCGACTGCAAGGCGCCGTCACTAATTACTGATTACGATCTCGGGGCCACTCGGGCCCAGACAGCCGTCTATTAGGATCGTTGCGATGTGTTCGATGCACTTCGCTGCCCTTTCTGCGCCGACTGGAATTCTGTGTCTCGCTCTCAATGCTGCATGCAGTGGCTGCATATGCTTCATTCGTGATCCCCGATCGCAGATGAGTTGCGAGCTTTGTTGAGCCCGCCGGGCCACCAGTTCCAATCGCCTGCAATGCGGAGCAGCGCGGGCCCAATCACAATGCGAACCAGAGTCGCATCAATCAGGACGGCTACCGCTAGAGTAAATCCGATCATCTTGACCACGAGGAAATCTCCGAAGGTGAATGCCGCGAATACCACGATCATGATTGCGGCGGCGCTCGTAATCAGGCCCGCAGTTCGGGCCATCCCCTCCGGGATTGCGTTCACTTCACTCATTCCGCTCTTCCTGGCTTCGAGAACGCGCGCCACCAGGAACACTTCGTAATCCATGCTGAGCCCGAAGACGATGGCAAAGGTGACGATAGGAACAAGGGGAAATACGCTCCCCGTTCCTCCGGGAACTCCCAGCAACGCGCTTCCGTGTCCATCCTGGAATACCAGGACCAATGCTCCGAATGACGCGGCAACCGAGAACAGGTTCAATGCGATGGCTTTTACGGCGACGAAGAGGGATCGAAATCCACCGATCAGCGCCAGCAGCGTTCCCACCACCACCAGAGACATTGCCGGCACGAAACGGTCGGCGACAATCGTCTGGTAATCGGCGTTCAGCGCCGGAATGCCGCCAACGAGCAGCGTGGCGCCAGGCACTCCGGTAAGAGCTGTTGCGCCGGTCTTCCTGAGCTTTCTGACCCAATCAACCTGTTGGCGCAGTGAAACTGAATCCCGCGGCAACACTTCAATCAGAGCGGCCCGTCCATCGCTGCTCAAAAACGTGCGGCGAGTCTCCCGCGAGAGGTCGCCCAGCGCAGACCGGTTGCCCGCTGCAATCGTCGTGATTGAAATTACGCGGAAGCAACGAGGGTCGCTCGCGATCCGCTTGGAGAGACGATCGATGGCATTCCACCCCTCGTCGGTTTGCGAAATTGAATCCACTGGCAGTTCGACAAGTACACGCAACGATTCAACAACGCCGCTCCGGCCCATTTTTCCCAGGGTGTTAAGCGCATGCACCGATTCCGCTGCCTCTGGAAGCCAATTCCCTTGAGGGACGCTGGTATCGAGACGCGTGGCTTGCCTGGCGAGCAGAAGCAAAGGTGCGCCGGCCAGAAAGAGGGCAAGCCAGGGATGGGCAACAATGATCGTTCCCCATCGCCTCCATCGATTTCCCGCGCGTGCGGCCCATCGTGCATCGAGCTTTGGAGTAAAAGGCAGCCGACCGGCATCGATGCGATGGCAGAGCAGCGCCAGCACCGCAGGTACGAGGGTATTTGTTAGCAGTAGGCTCATTCCCGCCACAAGAAATCCAGCCACGCCGATGGAACGAATCTCGCTGATCGGAACCGTCAGGAGAGCCAGAAATCCGATGGCGACCGTCGAGGCCGAAATTAAGAGTGTATGTCCCGCCTGGCGTGCCGCGATCAACGAGGCCGAGGGTCCGTCGTTTCCTTGGCAGAGTGCCTCTCTGAAGCGGCTCACCATGAGGAGCGCATAGTCGATCCCCAGGCCCAACCCCAGCATGGTGGCCAGATTCTGCACCAGGATGGACAAGTGAAAGCGCGAAGCCAGGAGCCCGGTAATGGCCAGAGTCGCCGCAATGGCGAGCTCGCCAACGGCCAATGGAATCAGGGCGGCGATGACGCTTCCGAATGCCACGAGCAAGAGCGCGAGGGTCGCGGGAATCGCCAGACTCTCACTGCGTTCGACCTCGTCGGCGCTGGCCTTCCGAATGTCGAAATTCAACGGAATCTCGCCCGTCAATTCGAGCTTTACGCCGGGATAACAACTCCGCAATTGATCTTCAAGAGAGTGTGCCCGTTGGTGAAGCGCGGGAACGAGCGATTCAACTGGCCCATCGGCCGACGCGAGCCCTATCAGAACAAACGTTCCACCACCGTTGCCCAGGAAAACCGGATCGCGCAAGTCGAGGTAGGAAACGATTCCCGACACGCCTGGTTCGTCTTTCAACCCCGCCTCAATGGCGCCTAGCGCCTGTTCGCCTTCATCCGAATCCGCGGCGGGCAATCCCTCAACCACCAGCACCACCCGATCGACAAATGGCGAATGAAAACGGGTGCTCAGCTCCTGCCGAACGGTCTCCGCCTGGCTCCCTTCCACGCGGGTCGCCGTCTCCAGATGGCGCTCGGCGTGAAATGAAAATGGAAGAAGCGCGATGACGGCGACAAATACGATCCCGGCCACCCAGAAACGGCGCACATGCATGAGACCCATGATTTCAGACCAGATTGCCAATCGTTAAGTACTATTCGATTTCTTAGGTGACATTGGACGCCCATGACGCGCCCCGGTGCCTAATCACTTCGTATAGTAATAAGGATGCAGCTTGAGAGCGTCCAGCTACCCGGCCTATGCGATTTGCCTGGATTGGTTGACCTTGGCGGTCGAGGAGGACCTATTCGTATATTCGTCATGCTCGCGTTGCTTTGCGCCGTGCCAGTGTGGGCGGCCGATCCTCGCATTGGCTCATGGAAGCTCATCTCCGCGCAGTCGGCCCTCGATCCCCCCAACAAACTTTCCATCACCGACCTTCATGACGAGGTGCACGTCGTCATGTCTGGCGACAAGCGATTGGATTTCACGGCGGGCGGGAAGGGGCACGAAACGGCGGTTCCAGACAACCCGGCATTCAATCAAGTCGAGCTTCACAGAATCGACAAGAGGCACGCCGAGGTGAAGGAAAAGAAGGACGGAGCGCTGGTGGCAACCGTTCGCGAACAACTTTCGGCCGATGGCAAGCAACTGACGATCACGACCGTGAGCGTGGGCCATGCCGACCAAATCACTGTGTGGGCGCGAAGCGGCGGAGCCAAGGTCACTCGCGACCTGTTTGCCGGCGAGTGGACAGAGGATCTCAGCAAGACCCGTATGCGGCAAGGATTGCCGCTCAGGATCGAGGCTGACGGAAATGATGGGGTCAGATTCTCAGGGGAATTCAGCTACATTGCCCATTTCGACGGCAAGCCGTACGACCTCAGGAACTCCCGCAACGACACCGTGACGCTTCAACTGGTCGATTCCCACACGGTGGAGTCAATTTACCGGCGAGACGATCAAGTGACGCAAAAAGACAGGTGGGTCGTTTCTGCCGACGGCCAGCAGATGACGCAGACCACCTCCGGCACGTACGAAACCGGCCAGCGCATATTCGAGAAGCTGGTATTCAAAAAGCAATAGAGGATTGTCTCTCTGCGTTACGCATCAGACCAAGCCAATCGACCGCTGGCTGCCGGCGCTGGCGCCGGCACAGCTTTGGCCTCACGAGTCTCGACTGAAATGATGCCCTTGCGGTACATGAATTTCAGGATGCCGTTGACCGTATCTTCGAGCGATGGATCGGCCTTGCCCCACTCCGAGGCATTCCGCGCCTCTTGATACGTGGAGCTGTCGTAGCGCTTGAATTCCATCGCGGTGATGTTATCCACTGAGCCCACCAGGAAATCGAGCAGCGGAAAGAGAAGATCTTCTTTCCGGCATCTCCTGATCAATTCAGGAACAAAATCGGCAACGCTGAATATTTCGAATTGGCGCCCGGTTGCCTTGGTAATCAGGTCGGTAATATCCATCATGTTCGCGTAGTCGTCCCGCACAACATGATAAGTTTTGTTCTCCGTTCCGGGAGTGGTGGAGATGGCAACAATGTTGTTTGCTGCAATGTCAGCGGGCACAAAACTCACCTGGTTCAGTGCGTCCACTCCAATGCCGTGATTCACCATGAATGCAACCAGGCGAACCGCAATATCGAAGTTGTTGCCGCCGCCCGTAACTGAAGGGCTCACCAGCGCGGGCCGGAATATCCTGACGCAAAGCCCCTTGCTGCGCGCGTCATCCACCACCTGTTCCGCCACCCACTTAGACTGGCTGTATCCGAAGTCGAGCAGTTCCATATCCTCGTTCTGGTCGGTCTCGTACAACACACTCTTTACGGCCCAGCCAAACACAAAAGTCGTCGAGACGTAATTCAGGGTCTTGGGCCGTCCTTCGAAAGCCAGTCTCAAGACCTCGTTGGTCCCCAGCACGTTCGCTTCCCGCATGCGATCGTAATTGAACAGATAATTCACGGTCGCGCCGTTGTGGAACACCGTATCCATTTCGTTGGCGAGGAAATCCCACACATCCTGCGTCAGGCCCAGATTCTGCTGTCCGAGATCGCCGCATATGGGAATCACGCGCGCTTCAAACATCGACATCAGTCCGGCACCGCAGGGTCCCATCGATGCCATCGCCGCCCTCAATCTTTGCCGGCCCTGCTCTTCGTCCGATGCCCTGACGAGAACATATATCTTCGCCCGCGTCTGCTCCAGAAGGCTTTTCATTAGGAATGGTCCGATGAAACCGGTGCCTCCCGTGAGCAGTACATGATTCAGGAGCGGTCGCGCCGGCACGGGTGCAGGCGCCGGGGGAGCGAAGATGAGCTTTCTGTCGTTGCTCATCATCAGCTTTTCCGCTGCGCGCTGCTCTTCACGGAATGCAGCCAGCGAATGACGCAGCAAAGTCAGTGCTTCCTCGGGAGCGCGCTCCAACTGCTCGGCCAATTGAAACAGTTCGGCTACGCTCACGCGTTGAATCACGCCGATGTCTACCTGCCTCGCCAGCATATCGGCGCCCTTATCCTTCAAAAGCTCCTTGAGCTCATGCATAAACACGACAAGGTCCAGCGAATCGAGCCCGGCCTCGACGAGGTTGTACGATTCCTGCCCGGTCAGGTTGTACTTGGCTTTCAGCGCGTCGAAAGAAGTCTGGATCTCGGAACAGGGCTCCGAGGTCCCGGCGTCCTTCTCCCGCGAAAACTCTGAGAGAACGGTAAACTCGCCAGCCAGCCACATGTGCTTGGCCTTGTGGCGCATGATCTTGCCCGAACTGGTTCTAGGAATCGCACGAGGCGCGATAAAGGAAATCAACGCCGTTTCGACATTGAGATAATTCCTTACCGCAGTGGCAATCTTGCGCGCATCCGGAAGCAACTTGGGGTTTTTCACTTCGGCCACAATTGCCAGCGCGGGCTCGCTGTCTTCGTGAATCTGGAAAGCGGCCACGCAATTGCCCCGGATAAATCCTGACGCTCGCTCCACAACATTCTCGATATCCTGCGGGTAGTAGTTTTGTCCGCGGAGAATAATCATGTCTTTGATGCGGCCGCAAACGTAGAGTTCGCCGTTGTGGAAGAAGCCCATGTCGCCGGTTTTCAGGTACCCATCGTCATATGGGCTGTCGTCTACGAGTCGCGCGCGAAACTGCTTCAGCGTCAATTCCGGATTTTTCCAGTAGCCCTGGCACTTGCCGTTTCCGGCGATCCAGATTTCGCCGACGAGACCTTCTTTCAGTGCGAAGTGCCGCTCGGGATCCACGATCTTGACATCGAAACCGGGAAGCGGTGTTCCGCAGCTGACAATTTGCGTGGCCGCGTCGATCTCTGAGACCTCGGTCGTCATGCGAGCTTTGCCCAGCGCGAGGGCACGCTTATTGACAGAAACAATATTGCGGCCGCAGAGCGAAACCGCCAGCGTATTCTCAGCCAGCCCGTAAGCGGCGTAAAAGCTCTCCGACCTGAGCCCGTACGGCTGAAATGCCTCAAGAAACCGCGTGTAAGTATCCGGTTTGACGGGTTCTGCAGCCACCATCAGCACTTCGAGCGAACTCAGGTCGCAATCCTCGAGGCTCTCCTTCGAGAGCCTTCCGGCGCGCAGGCAATAATCAAAAGCGAAGTTGGGTGCAGCAGTCGCAGTAGCCCTATAGGTTTTGATTGCGTCAAACCACAGCGCAGGCCGCTGGATGAAATCCACGGGAGCGAACCCGTAGGTGGTGCCACCCTTCAGTGCGGGATACAGGTAGCAACCGATCAGCCCCATATCGTGATACTGCGGAAGCCAAGAGACAACTACCGGGGAAGGATGGTCGATCACGAGCGGGTAGGTGTCCAGGATGTTCTCGTGCGAAACGATCACACCCTTGGGCTCCGTCGTGGACCCTGATGTGTATTGGAGAAACAGAATCTTCGAAGTCTCAAGGAAAGGTTTGTCGGAGATCGTGTCTACGAAGTCTTCCGTCGCAATCCAGGGAAGATTGGAGATGTAGTCGATGTCTACGCCGGATGCCGAGACTCCACTCCTGGTGAGATTTGTCTTCAAAGATGCGCGGTAGTCGCTGCTCGTCAAGATCCCAGCCGCCTGACAATCCTTTGCGATGTGGACCATTTTGTACAAAGCGCTCTGGAAGCCGCGAGAGCCCGGAGGATACACGGGCACCGGGATCAGTCCCGCGCGCACACAACCGAAAAACGCGCAGATCATCTCCAGGCCTGGCGGGTAGGCGAGCAACAGCCGCTCTCCTGGCGCGAAGCCATGTTCTTCCCGCAAGTGTCCGGCGATCGCCTTCGTCCTCAAGAGAAACGACGCGTAGGTGTAGCATTCGATTGGATTGCCGTTCAGATCAAGATACGAATAGAGGAGTTTGCTCGGGTGCTTATCCCCGAGCCTGTCCAGTTGGTCCAAAATCGACGCCATATTCGATCAGACATACCCTTCAAAGTGAATTTGAAGACCTCAGCACGTGGGGAAATACTTACAATTTTGTTGCCGCACAAACCATGATCCGGTGAAGTTCGCTTGAGTCTCGGGGTGCGTAACTCCAGCGTTGGCCGACCTTGAGACCAGAGGGAATAGTTGGTCTTTGCTCAAGTGCTGCTCGGTCCGGTCGAGGGTGAATCACCCTGACGGCCATCTCGGGCAGCGGGGAAGTCTTGCAGTATCCGCCGGGCCTCCAACGCCCATTCAACGGATTGTCATACAATCTGTTGCTACATCGTAGCAGAGCCGGAAGGAAATTGGACTCATATTATCCACTAATAAGTCACCATGCGCGGCTCCGTCCGACCCGAATTTCCTTGATTCCTTATGAACTTTCGCGCTAACATTCAGCCTTCGGAGCTGTCGAAGGTGTACGGTTAAAGCCCCTGCTACCCGGGCGGCCGATGCCGCCGGTCACAGTGCGCCGGAACCGGCTTAAAACAATGGAGGCGCCCGTGATGTCCGGGACCGAAGCGATGATCACTTTACGGCCGGATGTGGGTGACCTTGTCCCCCCCGAGGCTTTGCCGTCCCAGCCCATCGGCGACTCGGCAAGCGTGTCTTCTTTCCCGAAAGTCTTACGCCGCCGCCTCGACAACTTTTTCACCGACCAGAAAATCTCTCCCAAAGCCAACCGCTCGATGTGGCTCAAAATTGCCGTGGGTCTTTCAGTGCTACTGGGTAGCTGGGTTGCCATCTACACGCTGCGGCCGGATTCATGGAGGTTTGTCGCTCTCTACCTTCTGAGCGGACTTGCCCAGACCTTCCTTTTGCTGAACATCGCCCACGATAGCAACCACAACGCCATCTCAACGGTGCCGGCCGTCAACAAACTCCTGAATTATGTCTTCGATGTTTGCGGAATCAGCTCCTACATGTGGCGCATTCTCCATCATCGCGGCCACCACTCCTGCATTAATCTCCAGGGCGAAGACGATGCGCTTACGGGGCGCGGCATCTTTAGGTTTACACCCCATGAACCGCGCACACGCATGCACCGGTTCCAGCACATCTATGCGCTGTTTTTTTACGCGCTGTTCTCCCTCGACTATATTTTCATCAGGGACTTCGAAGCCTTTTTCTTCCCGTCCCACGATTATTTGAAAGGCGCCAGGCATCGGCTGCGAGAATACACTATCTTATTTGCGGGCAAGGCGCTCTACGTTACCTATATGCTCGTTTTGCCGGTGATAGTGCTGGGTAAGCCGCTTCTGGTGGTCGCTCTGGCGTTCGTCCTGGTCCATTTGATCATCGGTTTGACCGTATCGCTGGTCTTCCAGACTTCGCACACCGTCGACAGCACTCACTTCCCTTCGGCGCGCGGCGAGTTTGACAGTAGCGTGTACCATATCTTTGCCACCACGGCCGATTATGCGACGGAGAACCCACTCGTTGCTTGGCTGACCGGCGGACTCAATCACCACATCACCCATCATCTGTGCCCTGCCGTGTGTCACACTCACTACGCTCCGCTGACCCGGATTGTGAAGCAGACCGCCGAGGAGTTTGGAGTTCCCTATCGGCAACATCCCACCATGACGCGGGCCATCGTGCATCATCTGATACTTTTGAAGCAGCTGGGAAGCGAAGACTGATGCCGGTTGCGCGACACAATTCCTCTACCGGCCGACTTTTCTGGATTGCCCAACTGCGTCAGGTAGACACCATGAGATTCCCCAGCTTTCAAAGAAAGTATCGGGGCGAGGTATAACGTTGCCCACTCCCATACCCGTTGTTTCTCGAATTCGTTGCTTTACCGACTCGCCTGCAATGGTTCGTAATCCCGTCCAGGTTTTAACCAGGTACACCGAACTCTACGGCGACACATTCCGGTTTTATATAGGTGGCTTAAAAGAAGCCATCGTTACGACCAATCCCGACGTTATTCAGCACGTCTTGAAGACCAACGCGGAAAACTACCAGAAATCTGAAATTCAAGTAAAGCGGATGGGCCATTTTCTAGGCAAAGGTCTTCTCACCACCCACGGTGAAGCTTGGCGCACGCAGCGGCGTCTTATCCAGAAGGGCTTCGATCGCAAACAGCTTGAGGCCTTGTCTTCCATCATGCAGGACTCGCTCGCAGAGTCTCTGCAGCAATTCGAAAGACAAGTCCGTGTTGGTTCCGTCGATATTTACCCGCACCTGATGAAAATGACCTTCACGATGGTTGCCCGATCGCTGTTCGGCGCAAAGTTGAAAGACGAAGACATCGACCTGGTCAGCCATACCATCTGCACCGTCCAGGAGTTTATCGTTCGGCAGACCCTGCAACCTTACATGAATCCCTGGTTTGCCGTCTCGGGTGAGTTGCGCAAACACGAAGAGATGCGTGCCCGTGCCGACAGCATCCTGATGGCTTACATCAAGCAGCGCCGCCACCAGGAACCCGGCCACGATTTGCTGCAGACATTGATGGACGCCCGTTACAGCGACGGCGAAGGCATGAGCGATCAGCTGGTCCTGAGCGAGAGTATGCAATTGCTGGTTGCCGGCCATGAAACATCGTCGAACGCACTGTCGTGGATGTTCTATCTATTGAGTTCGCGTCCCGATTGTCTCGAAAAGGTGCGGCAGGAATTTGATTCCGTGCTGGGCGATGCGCCTTTGAGTTACGGCGACGTCCCACGGTTTGAGTTTGTCACTCAGGTCATTCAGGAAGCACTGCGCCTCTACCCGCCGTTTTGGATGGTCGACCGCATGGCAGTTGCGGACGACCTCGCCAGGGATGTCGCCATACCCCGCGGGTCGACGGTAATTGTGTTCGTGTACGGCGCGCACCATGCGCCCCATTACTGGCCGAGCCCGGAGAGTTTCGATCCCGAGCGTTTTACCAAAGCGAATGAAAAGCTGCAACCACCGTTCACCTATCTGCCCTTTGGAGGCGGACCGCGGGGATGCATCGGCGGTAACTACGCAATGCTGCAAATCCTCATGATTTTGAGCGTTCTGCTCAGGAGATATGATTTTCAACTGTCTCCAGGCCAGACCATCGAAGCGCGCCCGATGGTCATTCTGCGGCCCAAACACGGAATCCGCATGACCTTCAGCGATGCAATCCCTCGCGACCATCACGCCATCCTCCAGAAGTAGAGAAAATCGTTTCCGAAGCGGAAGCCGTCGCTCGTGAATGGCTTTGAGCCGTACCCCAGGCGCTCGCGGCAGAGCGCCGAGGATTCGCGAAACGCTTTCATGAGTAGCCCACGTCCGGAAGGCAAACATCGACGCGCGGCGCTCGTTTTGCACAATTGACCGCTGTGGCCCTCGGCCCTGCTCCGTTTAGGATGGGTGTTGAATCATGGCTGAAAACAAGCATCTTTCCCCCGCCCTTCTTCTTCATATCTCTAATCTTCTGAACGTTCCTTGGCGCGGCCTCACCGCGGTGATCGAACTGCTGGATGGGGACGCCACGGTGCCGTTTATCGCACGCTACCGCAAGGAGGCCACTGGCAATCTCGACGAAGTCCAGATCCGTGCCATCGAAGAGAAGCTCGCCTATTTCCACGAGCTCGAGGAGCGACGCGAAAGCATCCTCGCCTCCATCGCCGAGCAGGGCAAGCTTACCGACGAGTTGAAGGCGCACATTGAAGCCACGCTCGACAAGAACGAGCTCGAAGATCTCTATCTGCCCTACAAGCCCAAGCGCCGCACAAAGGCGACCATTGCGCGCGAAAAGGGCCTCGAGCCACTGGCTGCATATATCTGGGCGCAGCAGCTGGCAGGGGAGCCGCTCCAGACCCTGGCCCCAAAATTCGTCAACGCGGAGCTCGGCGTCGCCACCGTGGAAGAAGCTCTCGAAGGCGCGCGGCACATCGTGGCCGAGTGGATCAGCGAAGACGCCGGCCTGCGCAAGGTGCTACGCACCCTCATCTTCGACGAAGGCATAGTCATCAGCCACAAAATTGTCGACGCGGTCGATGAGCGCGAAAAGTTCAAGATGTACTACGAGTACAAGGAGCCAGTGAAGACCATCCCCTCGCATCGCATGCTGGCTATCCGCCGCGGCGAGACGGAGAAGGTTCTCTACTTCCTGATCGACATTGAGCCGGAGCGTGCGCTCGCCGTCGTGCGCAAGCATGTACTCCGCGCCCCCGGAGACTGGACGCCGCAGCTTGAACTCGCCATCGACGACTCCTGGAAGCGCCTGCTCAACTCCTCCATTCAGGCGGAGATCCGTCTTGAGCTCAAGCGCCGCTCCGATCTAGAGGCCATCCAGGTCTTCCGCGATAACCTCTACAACCTGCTGCTCGCGCCGCCCGCCGGCCCTATTTCCGTTCTCGGCATCGACCCCGGCCTGCGTACCGGCTGCAAACTCGCCATCGTCGACCAAACGGGAAAATTTCTCGCCCACGACGTCCTTTACTTGCATACATCTCAGCGCGGCAATACAGAAGCGACGCCCAAGCTCGAAGCGCTGCTGCGCAAGCACAATGTGCGAGCTATCGCCATCGGCAACGGCACCGCCTCGCGCGAAACCGATGCCTTCGTCCGTGAGTTCCTGCGCGAAAAAGGCATCGCAGAAATCTTCTCCGTTACCGTGAGCGAGGCCGGGGCCAGCGTCTACTCTGCCTCCGATGTCGCGCGGCAGGAGTTTCCCGATCTCGACCTCACCATCCGCGGCGCAATCTCCATCGCCCGCCGCCTGCAGGACCCGCTGTCTGAACTCGTCAAGGTCGATCCCAAATCCATTGGCGTTGGTCAGTACCAGCACGATGTCGATCAGCGCCAACTTGCCGACTCGCTTGAAAAAACGGTCGAGAGCTGTGTGAACCGCGTCGGTGTGGACCTCAACACCTCGTCCTGGACGCTGTTGCGCTACGTCTCCGGCATTACCGAACGCACCGCAATGAACATCTTCACCTACCGCAATGAACATGGCAGCTTCCGCTCGCGCACGCAGGTTCTCGAGGTACCCGGTATCGGCCCCAAAACATTTGAGCAGGCCGCCGGCTTTCTGCGTATCCGCAATGGCGACAACCCACTCGACATGACCGCCGTGCACCCGGAGTCGTATGCCGTCGTCGAGCAGATCGCCGCTGCCCTCGACACCAGCGTGGCCGAGCTCATCCGCAAGCCGGAACTGCTCGAGAAGTTTGACCGCAGTCGCCTCTCCGCTGGCGCTTACACGCTTGAAGATATCCTGGCCGAACTGCGCAAACCCGGCCGCGATCCGCGCGACAAGTTTGTCGCCCCGCAGTTCCGCGAAGAGATTCGCGAGATTTCGGACGTTCAGGCAGGCATGATACTTGAAGGCGTGGTCACCAACGTGACCAAGTTCGGTGCTTTCGTCGACATCGGCGTGCACCAGGACGGCCTTGTGCATATCAGCGAGCTATCGAACAAGTTCATCAAAGACCCCGCAGAAACGGTGAAGACCGGACAGATCGTTAAGGTGAAGGTGCTCAACGTGGACGCAAAAAACATGCGCATCGGTCTTTCGATCAAGGCACTCGCGGATCCCGCAGCCCGCCCGCAGCCGAAGAAGCCGACGCCCGCTCCGCCCGCAACATTCGACCAAAAGCTGGCCGCACTTTCCGCCAAGTGGACCGGCAAATCCTGAACTCCTGCGTTGGGACTGATCCGCGCTAGAGCGGTTTTGATTTAAGTGCTTACATACCCGCAAGCGGCAAAGAAGTTTGCACACTCGTTGTGTGTGACGGTGCTGAGCAGGTTGCCGATTTCGGTCCAGAGTGCGTCGATGGTTCTTT
>JBEKPD010000028.1:0-61171 GCA_049521075.1 Occallatibacter sp. | reverse complement strand
ATCAAGGTGGCGAATCTCTGGCCCAACCGGCTCATCGGCGATTTGCAGCCATCGAGTACGGAGAAATTCACGCACACCAACGTTCGCGCCTACACAAAGGATTCTCCACTCTTGCCCTCAGGCATTCTCGATCCCGTCACACTGACGATTGGAGACGTTAAACAATGGCGATGACAGTAGGATGGCGGCGGCAGATATGCCAGGCAGCTATTCGCTGACGTCTCGTTCGTCTCGCTGCGTGACAACCTTGACCTCGGCACCCCGTCCGGACGTAAACCTGAACGGGTGGCGGCAATGCGCACAAAGGCGACTCGTGGCTACGAGCTGTTAGGGCATTCGTGATAGTATTTGCGGCATGTACCCCTTCTTCATTGGGCTCTTCCTGATAAGTGCCAGCACACTGATTTATGAAGTGGTGCTCACCCGCCTGTTGAGTGTGGTGACCTATTATTACCTCGCCTTTGTCTCCGTTTCAATCGCCATGTTCGGCTTGACTGCTGGGGCGCTGCTAGTCCAATTTCTGCCGGAGTTCTGTGCCCGCGACAAGGCGCCCAAAAGAATCGCTCAAGCCGCTCTCGCCGCCGCGATCGCTATGCCATTCTCGCTAATGACAATGCTTGCCGTGCCTATTGTGGTAGTGGGACGGCTTGAGGGCATATACAGCTTTCTATTCTTTTCCGTGGTTATCTCCGTGCCGTTTTTTTTTACAGGCATTGCTATCTCTCTCTGCCTGACACGCTCACCATACCCCATTGGGAGAATCTACTTTGTTGATCTGACTGGAGCCGCCGCTGGGTGTCTCTGCTCCATTGCTCTCATGAGTTTTGTTGATGCGCCCAGCGCAATCTTTGTTATTTCCTCCATTACATTCATCAGCGCGGTCATGTTCTTTCTTTCCGCGGGCGATCGCAAGATGGCAAGGAAAGCCGGCCTCTCCGCGGTCTTTATAGGCCTTTTCGCTGTACTGAATACCAATTCACCGTATGGAATCAAGCCCACATGGGAGAAGGGCCGGCTGGACGTCGTCTCCGGCGTCCTCGATGAGGTTTGGAATCCGATTTCCAGGGTCCGAGCTATGCAGATTCAGTCCAAGCCGCCGAAAATGTGGGGGCCCAGTTTGCTAGCTCCTCAAACGAAGGCTGACGAAATATTGCTGAACATCGACGGAGACGCTGAAACTCCCATTACCGCCTATTCGGGTAACCCAGCCAGCCTCGATTACCTTCGCTATGACGTAACCTCTCTCGCCGCTCAATTGCGGCCCGGGGGCACGGCAGCCATTATCGGATTGGGTGGCGGGCGCGACGCGCTGAACTGCGTGGCCAATGGTTTCCAGCGAATCGTTGGCATCGAGATGAATCAGGCAATTATTAACCTCGACACACGGCGTTTCGCCTGGTTCTCCGGCTTCAGTCAAATTCCGCAACTGGAAATTCACCATGACGAGGGACGCAATTATCTTACTCGGACGAGTGAGCGCTTTGATTTGATTCAAGCCTCCATGGTGGATACGTTCGCTGCGAATGCCGCAGGAGCGATGACGCTATCGGAAAACGCCTTATATACCGTTGATGGATGGCATATTTTCTACGAGCATTTGAAGCCCGGCGGATTGATAACCTTTAGCAGATGGTATACCGATTCCTTCCATGAAGAGACCTCCCGGCTCTTTGCTGTGGCATGGGCCACTCTGCTCGAAGAAGGCGTTAAAGACCCTGGAGATTACATTGCAATTATTCGTTCCCGCGAGGTTGCAACGCTCATCCTCAGTAATCGGCCCTTCTCCGCTACGGACCTCGCTAAGATCAAGTCCATTACCCAGACCATGGGGTTCGAGCCGCTCTATCTTCCTGGAGAGCCATCTCAAATCGATCAGATACGCGAGGTTGCCAAGGCCCGCACCATCGCTGATCTAGCCCGCTTGCGCAGCGCGAGTTACATAGATTATTCGCCGGTTTACGATTCCTCGCCGTATTTCTTCAATTCTGTTCATCTTGTTAATGTTCTTGGCTTCTTGACTCATCCAAAGAGCGCGCCAATGGTCGCCTTCGCCATGTTTTTTGTGATCCAGTTCATGATTGCGGCAGGAATTCTGGTTGCATTCACGATCGTAGCCCCAACCGTGTGGTGGGGCAAACGCCATGCCAGCCGCCCGCCATCCGGGGGAATCATCTATTTCATCGCCATCGGCATTGGCTTCATGCTGGTGGAGATGGCGATGATGCAGCAGTTGACCATTTTGCTTGGCCAGCCCATCTACTCCCTGATCGTCGTAGTTGCGGGGTTGATTTTATCGTCGGGATTGGGAAGCCTTACATCGGATGCGCTCAAGCTGCGCTCCCGCTTCGAGAGCCGCCTTCCCGCTCTCGCCGTTGCAGCCATCCTCACCGGATATTCTCTGGCGGTTTTGCCGGTCATTCACTCTTTCATCGCAAGCGTCCTCACAGTACGCGTGCTCGTCGCCTTAATTCTGGTCGCATTGCCGGGGTTTTTGATGGGCTTCTGCTTCCCCATCGGCTTGCGCTGGCTCAAGAATCTCGGCGAGGAACGAAATCTGCCCTGGATGTGGGCGTTAAATGGCGCTGCCGGAACTTTGGGTAGTTTCATCGCGATTGTGCTTTCGATGGATACCAGCATCACCACCTGCGCGTTGACCGGTACAGGCTTCTATCTTCTGGCCGCGGCTGTGGTGCCAGGCGGCAAGAAGATAGCCGCTTCTGTCGCCGCAACACTGGATACCGATCCGTATTCTGCTTCGCACTCTGGAACAAGGGTGGCGTAGACGACCGGACGAAGGCGGCGAAGAAGAAGGTTGGGCATATTACGGGCAGAGCCAGTAGCGTACGACGTCGAGGGATCCCAAAACGAAAGTCTGACGACCTGAATCTGTGGTGCCGGGAGGGGGGCCAAACCTTACCTGGGCGTGCAAAACACGTAAGTTGCTGATTCCAGAATCGGCAAAATCGCTCAAATCACCAGAAGCGACATTCCTAGACACAATCCAACTCATCGATACCCGCGGAGCACTCGGATTAATATCGACGCACTCCTAAATTTGCTTCCAGTGGAGAATTTGCATACGGCCTCGATACTGAGAACTCCGAGATAACTATTGAATCATTGCTGGAGGAGGGTCAATGGATCGCCGTCAATTTTTCAAACGCTCTCTCGTGGCAGGTGGCGGTACTTTGCTGAGAAGCCGCGAATTCGCCGAAAGAATCATCTCATCGGCCAGCCAGGTCCCGGACGCCACTTCACGTGCGAGAGACGCCGGCACAGATTTTCCCAGTGGATTCCTGTGGGGCGTCGCGACCGCTTCGTATCAGGTCGAGGGCGCATGGAATGAGGATGGCAAAGGCGAATCCATCTGGGATCGCTACACACACCAAGTCGGGCACATCCGGGGCGGCGCTACCGGAGATGTCGCGTGCGATCACTATCATCTCTACCCGCAAGACATCGCCATCATCAAGCAATTGAACCTGAAGAGCTATCGTTTTTCCATTGCGTGGCCGCGCATTCAGCCTGCGGGCAGGGGCGCTGTCAACCAGAAAGGTATTGACCACTATAGCCGCGTGGTCGATCTGTTGCTCGAAGCTGGCATTCGGCCTTTCTGCACCCTCTACCACTGGGATTTGCCACAAGGCCTGGAAGAGATCGGCGGCTGGCCCAATCGCGACCTCGCGGGCTACTTCGCCGATTACGCCGGCATTCTCGCCAAACATCTCGGCGATCGCATCCAGGTCTGGGCGCCCTTCAACATGCCGTGGACGTTCACCTATCTTGGTTACGGCACCGGCATCTTTCCGCCGGGCCGCGCCAGCTACCGCGAGTTCCTCCGAGCCGCGCACACCGTCAACCTTGCCCAGGGCCAGGCCTTCCGCGCCATCAAGGCCGCATCGCCCAACAGCACCGTGGGCAGCGCCTACGGCATGTGCCCGGCTCATCCCAAGACCGACAGCGGCCCGGACCTTGCCGCCACGGCGCGCTACAACGCGATGAACAATCTGTTCTTCCTCGAAACCGCCATGCATGGCAAATATCCCAACCCATTCGTCGGCGAATTCCCCTACGAAGCGATGGGCTTCCGCGCAGGAGACGAAAAGATCATGCAGGTTCCGCTCGACTGGATCGGATTTCACTACTACACGCGGCGCATCGTCTCGGACGCGAGCCGCTCGGCGCGCCCCGGCGGCGGCCTCGCCACGGAGACGCAGGATACCGCGAGCGTTGATGCGCTGACGCAGTTCACCGCCGTGATGCCGAATGAAGGACCGCTCACCGAGGGCGGCCTGGAAGTTTGGCCAGGCGGTATCTATGACCTCGTGATGCAGATCTCGCGGGAGTACAACCATCCCATTATCGAGATCACCGAGAGCGGCTGTGGTTATCTCGACGCTCCATATGACAACGCCCGTGGACACGTTCCCGATACGCGGCGCATCGAGTTTTTCCGCCGGGAGCTTGCCGAACTGGCGCGCGCCATTGCCGATGGTGCGCGCGTCCGTGCCTTCCATGCCTGGGCACTGCTCGACAACTTCGAATGGCTGGATGGATACAGCCAGCGCTACGGGCTCACCTATGTCGACTTTCGCGACCAGAAACGCACTGTCAAGGACTCAGGCCTCTGGTACGGCCGCCTCGCCGCCGCCAATAGTCTTAATGTTTCCTGATGAATTGGGGTTCCCTAGATCCGCGCAGAAAAGCAGTTGCAACATAGGCCCGGGGGATGCCGGATACTTGAATCAGGGTGCTACTGACATCCACTAGTTCCCGTCTCTCCTGAGCAGACTGTGGCAGAGCTTTGCTGCCGCTCGAACCCCAATCCGGACAAGAGTGGTCACATGTTGCCTCGTATGTTATCAAGATCTTTCGGTACATTCCTGGTGGTTTTTGTATCGATGTGCAGGCTCCAACCTCAAGGAATGGGGCACCCTGTGCCTGCGCTCCCGCCGCCCGGAGCTAAGTCGCCAATATGCATGAATCGTGCGATCCCGCAGCTCGAAGATATCGCGGCGAAATGTGGCATTAACTTCTCTCATGCTTCCTCTGAAGATAAGCGGTACATCTTTGAGTCAATGAGCGGTGGCGTCATCGTTATTGACTATGATCGCGATGGCTGGCCCGATCTTTACTTCACGAATGCGCCGACAATCCAAATGGCGCTCAACGGAAAATTTGCACAGGGAGCGCTCTACCATAACAATCACGACGGTACGTTCACCGACGTAACGGAAAAAGCCGGACTGACCAAGCCCTGCCTGGCGATGGGCGGAGCGGTCGGCGATTATGATAACGATGGCTGGCCCGATCTTTACATCACCTGCCTGGGCGGCAACATTCTCTATCACAACAATGGCGACGGTACATTCTCCGATGTTACCGCTAAGGCAGGAGTAAGGGATGGCAGGTGGTCCGCAGGGGCCGCGTTTGGAGATTACGACGGGGATGGATTCGTTGACCTCATGGTGACGAATTATGTTGATTTCCATCTCGACGACTTGCCGAAGTTCGGCAGCACGCCTTACTGCAAATATCGTGGAGTTGATGTGCAATGCGGCCCACGCGGCTTAAAGGGTGCTAGCGATTCACTCTTTCACAACAACGGCGACGGGACGTTCACCGATGTCTCCAAGAGCGCCGGGGTCGGCGACCCCAACGGCTACTACGGCCTGAGCGTTATCTGGGCCGACTTTAACAATACCGGGCACCCTGACATCTATGTCGCCAATGATTCCACGCCCAAGTATCTTTACAAGAATCTCGGCAACGGCAAATTTGAAGAGATCGGCTACGAGTCCGGCACTGCCCTCAGCAAGGAGGGCGCGGAACAGGCATCCATGGGCATCGCCGTAGGCGACTATAACCATACCGGGCGGCCGTCGCTTTACGTCACCAACTTCGAAGATGAGAATGACGACCTCTATCGCAATAACGGTGACTGGGACTTCTCAGAGCAATCCTACGAGTCCGGTCTCGCCGCTGTCTCTCTGCCGTGGGTAAAATGGGGAACCGCTTTTGTCGACCTCGATAACGACGCATGGCTCGACCTGATTACGGTCGACGGTCATGTCTACCCCCAAACGGACATGATGGCGTCGGACTCAGGCTACAGACAACCCAAGCTGCTCAGCATGAATCAGCGCGACGGAACCTTCTGCGACGCCAGCACCCAGGCCGGTCCTGCACTCATGGAGAAGCGCGTGTCACGTGGGCTCGCTGTTGCCGACCTCTTCAACGATGGCAACATGGACATCGTCGTTAACGATCTTGACGGCGCTCCCATGATTCTCCGCAACCACGGAATTCACGGGCGGCACTGGGTGAGCTTTGAGCTCGCGGGCGTAAAGAGCAATCGTCTCGCCCTCAATGCACGTATCAAAATCACGGCCGGAGGTATAACACAGACCGACGAAGTGCACAGCGGCGGCAGTTACTTGTCGCAGAACGACCTCCGGATTCACTTTGGCCTTGGCGCAGCCACCAATATCGATAGCATTGAGATCCATTGGCCCTCTGGTGCGATCGACCACATCGGCAGTCTCGCAGTAGATCAGTTCTATTCCGTCCTCGAGGGCCAGGGAATCGTCCCAGCCGCGCGCATTCGGCCTCAAGCGCCAGCACACCCGAGCCTTCCGCCGCAGCGATCGCTCACGCACTGATTACTTGCCGCTGGGATTTCCTTGAACATCTATCGCCGGTTTGTTGCTGTCCGCCGACCGGTTCTCCAGGCTTTCGTAGATTTCCATCTGCTTTGCCGCGTCGTCCTGGCGCGAAGCCATCCTGTAGGCGGCCGCCAGTTCCCGATGGTACAACGGGTTCTCCGGCTGGAGCTTTGCGGCCGTCTCCAGTTCAGGAATTGCTGCCGCCACATCCCCGCTTTCCACTTCGATCCTCCCCAGTTCGTAGTGCGCTTCCGCATCGCTCGGATTCAGCAGGATCGCCGTTTTCAATTCTCTCGTCGCCTTCTGCAGATCGCCAAGCGAAGCATACAATTCCCCCAGCGAGCGGTGCACTTCGCCGATCTCCGGATGCGCCGCCTCCAGCACCTCAAGCCTGCTTCGCCCACCGCTCACCTCGCCCGTCCGAACCAGCGAGTCGGCATACACATATTCCATCTGCGGAATTGAAGCCAGCTTCTCTTCCGCGCTTCTGAATGTAGCCACGCACCCGGCATAGTCCTGGGTCATGAACTGGCTCATTGCCAGCGCGCCCCGCACTCCTGAATCCTCGGGATGCGCCCTCACATAACGCGACAGGGGTGCAAGAGCCTCCGCGTACTTCGACGCCAAAAACGCCGCCCTGCCCCAATTCAGATCAAGCCCTTCGAGCTTCGAATTCCACTTTGCGGCTTGCCGAAAGTCCCCGAGCGCTTCCTCATAGTTCTGGTTCGACGCGGCAATCACGCCCAGGTTGTTATAACTGTCTGCAATCGCCGGAGTCAGCCGCTTCTCAAATGCAGTCAGATCGTCGCGAGCCGCGGGGCCGTTATCCAACGCCGCGTTGGACGCCTTTTGATTCGGGTCCTCCGGCTCTTCTCCGGCCCCGATAGCTGCGGCGTTGCTCAGCAATCCCGCGAGCGCATTCTTGTCATGCGATAAGTCTTTGTTTGCAAGACTCTGCGCCTTCTCCATTTCGGCATGCGCCTCATCCGGTTTGTGTTCCTGCATCAGGAGCCGGCCTAGCAGAAAGTGCGCCTTCTGGATCTGATACCGATTCCGTGACGGGTCCCTGGTCAATTCGATCGCTTTACGTAGAGCGGTTTCAGCATCGGCAGGACGATTGGTATCGAAATACAACTGCCCAAGGTAGAGAAAGCCATCGGGGTTTTCTGGATTGAGCCCCGTGGCTCGCTTCAAATAAATCTCTGCCTCGCCGTACCGGCGATTCGTCACGGCCAGCTTGCCAAGCGCCGCATACGTCAGAAAGTCCTGCGGGGAGATCTCCAACTCCTTCTTTAGCTCGCTCTCCGCTTCCGGCATGTTCCTGGCCTCGTCGCCCGCCGACAAGAGCGCGGCCGCCAGCGAGTAGTGCGCTCCGGGAAACCGTGGGTTCTCCGCGATCGTTTTTCGGAATTCGGCAATCGCCTGCGGAACGAAATCGGAGTTCCCATAGGCCATTCCGAATTGCATGTGGATCGCGGGCGTATCCCCAAACGCACGCTCCATTTTCTGAAACATCCCGGTCGCGCACTTTTCGTCGTCAAGATCGAGACACGCCACCGCCAATCCATAGCCGTTTGCGAAGGTCGGATCGAGCTTGACCGCTTCTTCCATCTCCTTCCGCGCTTCTTGATCCTGATTTCTTTTCAGCAGCGCGCGTCCCAGGGTTTGATGCGCCTCGGCTAACAAAGTCGGATCGTCTCGGCTACCATCGATAATTGCCCGCGCCTGCGCTTCTGCCCGGGAGAAGTCGCCGGACGCCACCGCCGTCTTGGCGTACTCAAGCTGAAGAGCCCATGAATCCGGCTGCAAGGCAACTGCTTGGTCAAAGAGTCCTGCTGCTCTGACCCAATCCCCAATGCCGGCATGGCCCAGAGCCAGCTTCTCCTGCGCCTCGCAAAGAAAAGCGCGATATTCTTTCGCAGCCTGCGAGAGATTCCCCAATTGTTGCGCGTGTTGCGCTGCCTCGTAGTGGCTCTGCAGGCTCGAGCCGCCAAGTTTTGTCTGCCCAGCATTCGACTGCCCGGCATTCGTCTGTTTGATCGGCGCCGAAAGAGCAACGCTCAGAAGGAGACCGGCGAAAGCGATCGAGGCGATGAGTTGGAACGAATGGGACATGTGGCGCGCGACTGTAGCGGGCCGTCGCCCGCAAACTTCGCCGCTGGATTTCATTCTTGCACGCCCGCTGTGCCTCTGCCGTCGGTTCTCTGCGTTGGCGCACAATTCGGGATGCATGAGGCAAGGGCACGCATGCGATGAGTTTCGGAGCCTTGAGAGGGCAAAAAAATCGCGGAAGGCGGGTGCGAGTCCGCCTTCCGCAAATGGAGGTGATATCAGAAGCTGTACTTCACGTCCAGCTCAATGATGCGCTGGTAACCCGCACTCGACTTCGTGTCAAGGACGCCGAAAGCGCCCTGGCCGCTGGTCGGATAGTTCGCGGTGACGGCGTGGGTGTTGTAGTCCACCAGGTAATTCAAGGTCAGCGGGGTCAGGCTGCTGAACTGTGTCAAGGGATGGTTCAGCCAGTCGAACGCGCTCGCCCGGAGCTGTACCTGGTTCTTCTCCCGAACGTGGAACGTCCGATAGATCGCCAGGTCGTTGTCGAAATACGGCTCGGCGCTCATGTACGGAAAGTTTTGGCCGCCCTGCGTTCCAATGGGCGGAGCCGTGAAGCAGCTTCCGTTCAAAATCTGGTAGTGAGCCAGGTTCTTGGTTGGGTTGCAGGTCAGCTTCGGGATAACCGGCAAACCTGGATCATCCGTACCGAAGTACGACGCCTGTGAGAGGCCGCTGGTGATCCCGTTGCTCGACGCGTTGGCCGGCAGATTGGTGTAACTCAGTCCCATGGCAAAGTTCGGTACGCCAAAGCCCAGTGCTGTGGGAACGTAGCCGCCTTTTTGCCAGGTCGAAATGCCACTGATCGTCCAGCCGCTACCCAGTTGATTCAGCCAGTGGTTTTCTAAGTGGAGCGAGCCGCTGCTGTAGGTGTAGCTGGTGTTGAAAACCAGCGGCCGGTCGATGTTCAGGGGGCCGTAGTTCCCACCCACTGAATACGGATTCGCCTGGATGCCGGTGCCCAGCGCCTTTGACCACGTTCCGTTCAAGTCAAATGTCAAGTGCCCCGTCGTCTTGGTCCAGGACACCTGCAGTCCGTTGTAGTTCGAGAAAAAGCTGCTTTGCGCCATATTGACTTGATTCGTGCCGTACACCTGGCCAAATGCGTGATAGTCCGCATTGGTGTTCGCGATCTTTGTGCCGTTCGTCTGTTGAGTCACGTTTTCCGGGTTGGTGGCAGTAATGCCCGTGACCGGATCAGGATTGAACAACGCCCCGAGTGGCATCTTGTTTTGGTTGGCCGGGTCGAAGTTGTCCCCATTGCCGTAAGCGCTGCCTTCGATATCCTCGGCGACATTGCTCAGTTGGCTAGTCTGGTTGCCCACGTAGGCAACTTCAAGTTGCGAGTTCCACGGTAGCTTTTGGTCGACAGTAAAGTTATAAGCAATCGTCATCGGCTGGCCGTAGTCGCTTGGATCCAGGCCGGATTGCCCGCCCTGAAACACACCCTTAGTCGGATTGCTGCAAGGCGGAGGCTGCGTTGCCGATGGGCAAGGTGTATAGGAGAGGTTGTGGATGTTCTGCAGTTGGATTCGATATCCACCGGGTAGGCCATAGCCCAATACATCTTGCGCGGTGGGCAACTGGCTGCCGGGGGTGTTGGTCTGAGTCACGAAACGATACACGCCCCATCCACCGCGGGCTACGGTATTGCCCGTGCCAAACACGTCATAGGAGACGCCGAAACGAGCATCGGGATACACAAAGCGGTTGGGTTGGCCGCTTAACGGTACGCCGGAGTCGATGGCGTGCCAGTAGAATCCGGGAGCGTACTTACCGCCGTAGTAGTCCGACATCACCCGCTCAGGGTAGAACACCGGCAACCCAACTTTATCGCGATCGTACCAGTGGCCCACGTGCTCCATGCGGATCCCAAGATCCACGGTCAGGTGCCGGGTTGCCTTCCACGCGTCGTCCACAAAGGCTGCCGTCGTCATGTAAGCCAGGTCTGCGATAGGCGCCGAATTGTTCTCGCCATATCCTGACGCAATGCCCATAGCGAAGTTGGCAACCGGGTTGTGTTGTGAGCCAATCTCTGCGGTCCCGTTGATGAGGTCCGGGCTCTGGCCGGCGCCGAAATTCAGGACGCCATCCTCGTTTTCGGAGAAGGTACTCTGGAAGTTATCCGTGGTCTGCGTGAAGCCGCCCACCTTGAGCGTGTGTCTTCCCCACACCTTGGTGAGCGTATCGCCAAACTGTGGAGCTTCCTTGCGCACCGCATACTGTCCCGGAGGATTCTCAAAGATCGAAGGTTGCGAGAAGTCCGGGAAGGTGAAGTTTCCTGCAGTGTTATACGCAGGAATATTCAGAGACGGAGTCGTAAAGACCTTCCCGTACGGATAGCCCAACGTGGTCCTGGCCGCGGCCTTGGGGTCCGGCTCTGTAAATGGGAAGCTGCCGAAGGCCCATGCCGCCATGAAGTCGTTGGTCGTGGTGGAGTTGAAGCTGTGCACAACATGCCCGGCCATGCTCTTACCGCGAAACACCTGCTGCTCGCCGCCACCTGGGAACGGAATGGAGTTGGCAGGTGTCCAGTAGAGATGGGCTCCGGTGCCGCTCGCCAACTCCGAGTTGAAGGCCTGCTGGTAGCTGCCGTAGATCTTCGTGTTATCGCCCAACAGGTAATCGATTCGCGCCCGGTAAATCCATCCGTCGTTGACGTTCGGAATGGCTGCGAAGTAGTTGACATTACCTGGCGAGGTTGCGCTATTGGTGTTCGCCGTCGGCCAGATCTTGGCTAAGGCCGCCGCACCAGGATCGAGGAATTTAGCGGGAATCTTCTGGCCGAAATCTCCCCCTGCGGACCCGTAAGCGGGAAGGCTGGCTGAGGGCGTCGACGTCGCCGTGGTCGTCCCAGCCGCAAAGACCGTGTTCCCTAAGTCGCTGCACCAGGCGCCTTGCGGATATTTGCCTGACGGGTTTGCGAAAAACCCGCTGGGGCATAGCGCTTGGTTATCGGCATTGTCTTCGCTGAAGTCGCCCTGCATCATCTCCGGACTGGGAATGTACGACGTCAAGTGGTTGGCGTTGCCCTGATTCTGCAACCACCGCTCGTAGCCGCCCCAGAACAGAAGTTTCTTATTCGTATGGGGAATCGGACCGCCAAAGCTGCCGCCCGGATAGTAGTAGTGTTGGCTGCCCAGTGGAACGCCCTGATGGTTATCCTGCCAGTCGTTCGCATTCAGAACGTTGTTGCGCGCATTAAAGTATGCTTCGCCGTGGTAGTTGGTGCTGCCCGATTTGCTGATGGTGCTGATCACTACCGGCCCGAATGGCACGTCGGCGGTAAAGTTCGACGCTTGCACACTGACTTCAGATGTCATCGCCGGGTCCACGATTGAAAGCGACGCGCCCATGTTTCCCACATCGACGATATTGGCGCCGTCCGATAACAGCGATGTGCCGCCGCGGTAAATCGCGCCGTTGATGTTCAAGCCAAAGCCCACAGAGCTTTCCTGCACGGTCACATTGAGGTCCTGGAACATTGGCGCGTTGACCGTCAGGCCGCTCCCACTGCCGTTCCCGGTCATCGTGGTCGCGCCCGGCAGAACTTTGATGAGTTCGGTTACGTCGCGGCCCTCCAGCGCCAGGGTGTCAATATCGGCTGAAGTCAACACATCGACCTTCGAGCCGTTTTCCGTCGGAATCATCTCCGAGGCGGCAGAAACCGTTACGGTTACCGATGCCTCACCCACCTCCAGGTTAAGTGCCGGTACCGTGCGTGTATCGCCGGCGTTCAAGACGATGCCGGTAACTGCTTTCGACTTGAAGCCTTTGGCCGCAACTTTGATGTCGTAGGTGCCAGGAACCAACGACGGGAACGCGTACAATCCTGCCCCGTTGCTCACCTCCGCGCGGGAGTCCTTGGTTGCTTCGTTGGTCAGCGTTACCTGAGCGTCTGGGATGACGCCACCGGACTGATCCGCTACCGTTCCGGAAAGCGTCGCGGTGACCTGCGCCCTCACAGCGGGCGCGAGCCCCAAACACGAAAACGATAGGACGAACGCCCAGAAAGCCGTCCCCCAAGTTCTCGAGAGAACTGCGTTTCGCTTGAAATCTTGTGCTGGCCTCTCAGGGGTCAGCACCTTCTTGAAATGCCTTCCTGTCAACATGGAGCCTCCTAACGCTGAACTCGAGCCCGGGGTTCAGCTTTTGCAAGGGATTGCCGGACTGGACTTGGTTCTCACGTGGAGTGTCAGCGTCGCCCGCACTATAGGAGGCAAATAATGCGTCTGTCAATCGCAAAACCCTTAAGAAAAGCGATTTATCCAGCATTTATGACGAGAAATGACCTGCCCCGTGACCTGTCATACGGTAGGAGATTGCACCGGTTGATCTCGCATCTCCAAGCGTTGCTGAGGGATGGGGAAAGGATATCCGGGCTACACCGGGCGCGTTGCGTTTCGGTGCGCATGACTGTCACGGGCACACGTGACGGTCATTTTTAGGAGGTTTTACGTGTTCACCCTCCATTTCTCGTAGTCGCATCTAACTCTTTGGGTGTATCCTCACTTGCGGCGTAGCTTGGGCTGTGGGTAGTTACCTTCGCTTTGAATTCCCCAGTCGAGACCAAAAACCCTAGAAGACAAATGGCCACTTTCATCCGGAGAATTGGCTTTAGAACCCCAGACGCAGCCTGGAACCTACTGCTCAAGTTGAAGTAAATCGCTGTTGTTGTGCTGCCACCGCATTCCGATCGCAGGGAGCGCCAATGATCACGCGCAGTGTGCAAGACTCGGTTCCAGCCGGGCGCATACCGAACTCGGTTTACATTCCGGGTTCTGACCGGGGACGAGATGAGGTTCGCGACCAACTCAGGCGGATTCTCTCCAGTCCAGCCTTCTATAACAGCAAACGTTACGCCGCAGTCCTCAAATTTCTCGTCGATCAAACACTAGATGGCTTCGGCGATCGTCTCAAGGAACGGACCATCGGTATCGAGGTCTTTGATCGCCCACCTGACTACGACACGGCGACAGACCACGCTGTCCGCAGCGCCGTAGCGGAAGTGCGCAAGAGGCTTGCGCAGTATTACCTGCACAACGCCCAGGACGAGTTGAGAATCGAAATCCTGCCAGGGTCTTATACGCCCCAGTTCCGGCAGCACGAGGCGCATCCTTCCTGGTCAGCCGGCTTACCTCGAGTCGTGGCAGATCAGACCGTGCCCGTAACGCCGCCAGCGCCTGCTTCTCAGCCGGTCCGGAGGTCGCGGCCTCGCGCTGTATTGATCGCTGCCGGATTAATTCTCACCGCAGGCATTCTTGCAGTCGTTGCAGACATGCGCGCGCGGGATCCTTTGGATAGCTTCTGGATGCCGATCTTTAAGTCACACGCTCCAATTTTGCTTTGTATCGGCAACATCGAGGGCGGGGAAACACTTCCGGCCGACGGTCTGGACTTGAATCACAAACTGACGCTGAGTGAGTTTCATAATTCGAAGGACTCCACCGTCAACCAATACGATGCGTTCACGATGGCTAAATTTGCCGGTCTATTAGAGGCGCACGGCCAGGTGTTCCGGTTTGCATCGCAATCCGACGCGACGTTTACCGATTTGCAGAGTGGTCCAACAATCCTTGTCGGTTTACTGAACAACAATTGGACAAAACGCCTGGTACCGCAGCTTCGATTTACGGTAGAGGAGCCCACGCCCGGAAAGATAATAATCCGCGATCGAAATAACCTCGCAAATAACGATTGGTCGATCGATTATTCGACTCCCTATCTAGACGTGACCAAAGACTACGCGATCGTATTGCGGATGGTCGATCCGAAGACGGACCAAGCGGTCATTGTCGACGCGGGCATTACAGTTTTTGGCACTTCGGCGGCGGGTAACTTCCTGACTAATCGGAACGAAATGAAGAAGCTCACCGCAATTGCTCCGTCCGGATGGGAAAAGAAGAACATGGAACTCGTTTTGTCGACCGATGTGATCCACGGACAATCGGGCCCGGCCTCGATTATTGCGGCCCAGTTCTGGTAGTCGATACGCGCCGGACCGTGTCGCTCATTCTGCTAGGCTCGAGCCCCTTATGCGCCGCCTAACAGATTCGTCCTCGAAGACGGCGGGGGGATGGAAGGGACGACGCATGCAATTGAGCCGCTGCCGACTGGGACCGATTTGAAAAAGGTGGTTCTAGATCGGCTACTTTCAATTCAGTCCCATCGGGTGTTGAAGCCCTGCTCAGCACGGCTTAATAGTCAAGCCGGCGGGCAAGCCCGCATTGCAGACCCACGTCGGGAAGAGCGGGGCGGATTGCGGTGAAGTGCTCGGTGGTTGAAATCCTGCCCAGGTAGCCAAAGGGTTCGTAGGTTTCAAGTCGTTCGCAACCCATGCCATGCAGTTGGCCACGTTTTCGGCCCACCCGCACGAAGGCGGCCCCGGGACGTACGGATCGGCGAGATTGGGATTCATCCCGGTCACATTGTTTGTCTCGTAAGAGAAGTTTGTGCCCCAGTAGAAATATGTGTATTGCCCGTTGTAGGCGAATGTGAGATTGGCGTAAACCAAGTCAGTTGAATTGACTTGATAGGCAGAAAGCGCGTAATTAGGATTTTCAGCGCACGCGGTTTGGGCCTTGGTCGCCACAAGATTCCAACGCTCCTGCACATTGTAGGCTGAGTTGAGCAACACTTCTGCGCAAAGGTGATTGTATTGCTGGTACGTCATTTGCTCATTGCCCCAGACGGTATTGTTGGAAAGAATAATCAGGGCGTGACCTGATCCGGCGACATTGTTCTGTACCTCGATGCCGTGCCCGCCGTTCCCGATACTAATATTGTTTTCAGCAACGGCCTGCGCCTGATAGACATAGGGCATGCCGTGGCTTCCGTCGAAAGTGTCGAACATGATGCCATCGCCACCCCAGGCTTGAACGCCGCCACACGGATTAGCTTCATAATTGTCCCAGGTGTAGTTACCGGCAACATAGATATGAGTCCCACTTGCCCAGTCTGCTTGCACGGGCTGGTAGATGCTTATCCCGTTGTAGCATTCGTCGCTCCCCTGGATGGCGTCGTAGACGATGTTGCCGAGCACATTGAAGTAATCAACCCCTGTACTGCCAACGTTGAAGCTGACAAAGCCGCCTCCTTTACACCCGTTGGCTATATTATTGGCGAAAATGACGTGATGGATATTAACTAGATTGGTGTAACTCGGGGCTGCTCCGAAGCAAAATCCTGATTCCCCACCCCAGACATTGACTTCCCACCCTTGAACGCCCCAGTAACTGTGATCGACATATATTCCTTCGACATCTGAGTAAATCTTGCAGCCATCGAATGTCGCGCACTTGAGCCACGCCACGTTGTTGTTGCCTGGGCAAGACACATTGCCCCAATGGCCGGAGTTGAAATTAGAGGAGTCGTATGAAGTGCTTGCGAGGGCGATGATCACGTCGCCGCAGTTTAAAGAATGATTGGGAGAAAGCCATGGTTTACCACTACTATAACCGTTGTTGCTATCGTTTCCACCCTCGGAAGCGGGGGCCAAGTAATAGGTTGAAGCGAACAGCACGACCGGGCAGCAGCAGGTAAGAATGACCAAGCTCAGGAGTCGGCAAATCCGGCTCATAGAGAAAGGCCTTGCACCGATCGTCGAAGTTGTAAGCGCAGCAAGCAAAGACTGGAGAGTGGGCATCGATTTCCTCTATCTATATCGGGGTACCATGGCATCCCTGCATAAATCAGCCCCTACCCTTTACGGACAGAGATCAGCGGCTCCGCTGACAGATGGCGCTGCGTGCATGCACACTTCTGACGCATTGCTCTGTTACAGGAAAATGAAAACTGCAACCAAAACGGCGAGCCACTTTCGAACGGGCTATTCGCCAATTTTTAAGTAAATCCTTAGTCCTAGCTAGATGCCTATTAGGCTTTGGGACATCATACATAGGTTGCTCGCTTTGCGCAATTTTTTTTACTCAAAAGGTTGCCCGCTTTGCGTAATTTTTGGGGGATACACGACTGGGGGAAACGCACATGGCCCGTTGACAAGCAAAATTGTCTTGTGATATGCGAAAAAGTCGCAGCGTTCCGGTTCCATCTGTAGACGCAGATAACCGTCGAACGCGGCCAGCCCGATCAACGGCGCGTCGGGACGCCTACAAAACATCGCTTTAGATGTGTCAGGCCATCGTCGGAGATCGGCTATCTTGACAGGACTGCCAAACAGAATCTCTTTTTCGGGAGGTCGCTCGAAACGCCCAATCGTTGATAGGCGGCGCCATCTCCACAGTTGAAAAACAGGTCATATTGGTTTCGAGGGAAGAACGACAAGACCTTTTCCGCCGACCCACCAAACCGTTCCAGCCCCATTTGCAGATGGACCTCAACGTAACAATCGGGCTTGGATGAATGTAACGTCTCCCGTGCGCCCTTCAGAACTTCGCACTCAAATCCCTCGACATCGATATACAGAAGTTGAGGTGAACCCTTCTCCGCCGCCAGACCGTCAATGGTAATTGCCGGGACGGAGTGAGCACCCGATTCGTTCACGTCCTGGGTTACTCGTCCGTTCATGGAACTATTGAACAATACCGTGCCAGGAGCGGAAGATACCGCAGCCTCGATCACTTCCATATTCTGGATGCCATTGAGTTTCGCGTTGCGGCGTCCAGCACATACATTGTGATGATTCGGTTCGACTGCCCAACAAAATCCATCGGGTTCCACCTCTTTGGCCAACATCATCGCCTGTATGCATTGGTTTGCTCCGGCGTTGATGATTTTCGCGCCGGGACGGAGTCTACTTCTCTTGAATAGATCGATCTCCGATGCCAATTCGGGAAGGTCCGTGTCGTACCAAGCTTGTCCATCGAAGTCGACGATCTCAATCTGGAAATCGTATGCGCCATAACGATGGCGAACCATTCTCGGCTTGAAACGCCGAAACGAGTAATCGGTCCACATCGCCTTAAGCGTCGCTACTCCGCGGTCGGGAAGAACACGGCGCAACGTTCTTCGACCCAACGATACGCAGTCATAAAGGACGTTCATACCCAGAGTTCCTTAAATTTGCCACTCGAGACGGAACTTCGACGGGAGTCAAGCGAAATGGGCTCCGATGTTTTCCATCAATGCATTGCTGGGCGGTCGAGTTGAGTGATTGGATCAGCGAACTGTCATTGCCATACGACTTAGCGTAGGAGCAGGGCTCGAGACGCCACTAGGGCGAGACTCGAGGCGCCACTATCACTATAGTGAGATGCTATTTACCGAAATTCCGTGCAGTCGCCTCAGGAAAACTTGGCTCGATTTCTGGCAAAAAGATAAGGTCCGGCTGCGGCGGAACCCCCCGGCGCCAATCCAGGGGGAAAGACCGTGCAGCCATCCTCGAGGCAAAAATTTGCATCGACATAGAAGTAAATTTTTCTCCGCGGGTTGGACGTTAAAGCCCACATCCTTTGCAATTACATTGTTCCGAGTTCTTCTTCTTCGGGGGCTGTGCGATGCAGGTTTTGTTTGCAATAGTTGCCGCAATATGCACCTTGGTTTGCGTCGTTAGCTGCTTCCGCGCAAGCTATTCACTTACCTCGCGGACAAAAATGCTCGTGTTCCGAACAAGCCTGCTGAGGATACCTGCTTTTGCCCTCTTGCTGTCCGTATTAGGCTGCGCAGCTATAGTGACAAATGCCATGGCTGCAGTTACAGCCTCGCCGGCCAGTCTGAGTTGGAACTATGTTACGGTCGGCGAGACGGGGGGGCAGAAGATAGTCACCCTGACGAACGGCAACGAAACAGTCGCGACCATCAGCAGCATCACCATAGGCGGCGCCAATCCCGGTAACTTTAAGATCTTTTCTCAAACCTGTGGGAGCAGCCTGGCCGCATCAGCCAGTTGCACTGTGAATGTCGTCTTCGCGCCGACCGCGACGGGAAGCAGCACCGCGACGCTCACGTTTGTCGATTCGGATAGCAGCAGTCCCCAAACCGTGACGCTTTCCGGTACCGGCACGTCGCCAACCAGTACGCTGACTGCAAGTCCTTCGACGCTCTCGTTCGCCACGGTGACTGTGGGTTCCAGCAGCCCGTCGCAATCAGCTTCCTTGTATAACGGAGGCAGCACAGAAGTCTCCATCAGCAGCATCGTGATCACGGGCACGAATTCCAGCGATTTTTCCATTTCGAGCAAGACCTGCGGCACCAGTATTTCTCCGAACGGCACATGCTCGGTCGGTATCGTGTTCGCACCTTCAGCTTCGGGAACTCGCGCCGCCGCTCTTACGTTCACCGATACAGCCACCAACAGCCCACAAACCGTATCTCTTTCGGGCACAGGAGGTATTAGTACGGGATTCTCCATTTCTCCTTTGAACCCGACGGTGGCCGCGGGCGGAACAGTGCAATTCTCGGCGACGGACGCAGTCACTTGGACTGCGTCCTGCGGCACAATTGGCAGCACCTCCGGTCTGTATACGGCTCCTTCTACCGCAGAAACCTGCACGGTGACGGCGCAGCAGACGGCCAGCCCGAATGGGACCCAGTCGACAAGCGTGACCGTCACTGGCGCCGAGAACGGCTTGCTTGCAATTTACCCCGCCTCCGCTGCCGTGGTGGCCGGTACACAACAGGAGTTCCAGGCTCAGCTCTCGGGAGTACCGGACACCAATTCGCTAAGCTACAGTGTCGACGGTGTGAGCGGCGGAAATGCGACCATCGGCACGATCACAAATCAAGGCCTCTACACCGCACCGACTGCTACCGGCACTCACACCGTGACGGTGGTTGACAACGCACATGGGACGTCGGCAACTTCGTGGGTCAATGTTTTCTCGTTTGTATGGGTGGACTTTGGATCTCGAGCCTCCAATCAAAACCCTGTCCCCGCAGGTCTGTTTGGCGCGGAGCGGCTGGAGTCGATGCACAACGCCGCCGATCTTGACCTGGTGCTTGCGGGCGGTTTCACCCAGGGGCGCACATATGCTCAAATCCCGACGGTATTCGCAACCAGTACGCCCAACTGGTCCTCCATCGACAGCACCATACAACGGGTTACTGCGAACGGCGGTGTGCATATTATGTTGCAGATGTATCAGATGCCATCGTGGCTTCAGGAGAGTACCTACTGCGGCGTGTACAGTCCGCCTTCTGATTTGAATGCATGGGGCTCGATCGGAGCTCAGTACGTGAAGCACATGGACACGACCTTCCCCGGCATCGTGACCGACTACGAGATATGGAACGAACCCAATAACGAGTCGTTGTGCGTTCCGTCCGGCGATAACCAGATGACGGATTACATGAATATGTATAGGGCTATAGCTACCCAGATGAAGGCGCAGGCGCAGGCCGACGGAAGCACCATACGGGTCGGCGGGCCGGCAACGGACAGCCTGCAAGCGACTTGGGTAAACGCCATGCTCAGTGATCCCACAATTTCACAAAACATCGACTTCATGAGTTATCACAACTATTTTATGGGAAGCGCGGGAGAGTCGGCAATGTGGGATACCTACAACGGCGCCGCATCGATCTATCAGTTGACACAAGACATTAATGGTCCGGCAAACATCTATGACTACGCGGGAACGCTGGTGGCCGCAGGACAACAACCTCAGGGAAAGAATCTTCCCATCTATGTCACCGAGTACAACCTGGATTGGCTGTTCGCGAAGAACTGCTGCAGTAATGATCCGACGTATGGGCCGCTCTGGAACGCACTTTACGTGGCGGACCTGCTCGATGCGCCATTCGGCTACAACGGCGCTCCGAATTCCATGAGCCGGCTGATCTATTATGCCGCCACTGCACCACCGTACTTCTGCCTGGTCGGTGAGATTGACTCGAACATGGATTGCACGTATCCAGCTGGTAGCGTACCCCAACCGTATCCCCAATACTTCGCCTATCAATTGTTCGGGTCAACGAATTACCTTGGACTGAGCGACGGCGGATACATGGCTGCAGATATGACGCCGCCGAGATTGAACAACGGACTGGTCGTCACTGCATTCTTTAATTCCACCTTAGACGCTATCGTATTGATCAATCCGAGCCAATATACGTATACCAACATGACCGTCTATGTCTCCAATCCGGGCTTCACCTCGCCGCAGGCAACCTTTTACCAGATTGTCGGTGGAAGTTCGATTCAGACATCAACCCTTTCAGTGCAATCGGTAGGAGGAACGAATTATGCCACGACGGTGAATATTGGACCGTATTCGGTGCAGGCGATCTCAGTTAATCCTTGAGGTTTTTCGCCGCATGGGAAGAGGCTTGGAGGAGCGATCCCGAGGATCCAATGTCGCGAGGCATCACGTTAAGAACTTGTTGACAAGCATTGCGACAAGTGAAGCAAGTGCATCGCGTAAAAACGGTTCGAGAACGATTCGGAGTGGGCTGGTAAGTGTTTGAGTTAGATTATGCAACGCGCTGTGACGGTAACTTCCAAAATTGATTTATACCTTCTTCCCGTGAAGGACAAGAGTTGAATGAGCCAATTTGAATCGGCGTCCGATTGTTTTCCTTTAGTTTCCCCAATGCAGAGCGGTGTTGAGAGCACCCCGGTTGGCGCGTGATTGAAATTCCAGGAGGTTCCGATGCCCCGCATATTTTTCCGTATTTCAAACTCTCCCTTAATTGACTTTTGCGAGAGCAGCAAGCTGCCCAATTCCTCGGGCTGTTTAGCCGTAATCGGCGCTGAAGAGATCGCCAGCGTGGGCAATAGCCCGGGGCGGGTCAATTCGTGGGGGGCAATCATACGGTGGTTGATCCCCACAACGATTTTCCTTTTGTCAGGGATGGCTGCCTCGGCGCAATCCTTAGCACCATATACATTTTCCGCCTTGCTGCCTGTCGGAGCCACAGCCCCTGCTGCTTCCGTCACAGTTGTCGCGCAGGCAGCTGGCAGCGTCAACAGCGTTCAAGTCGTCACGATGGGAACCAGTGGTCTGGAGTTCGCCGACGCGGGTGGCGGGTGCGGATCGGCGAACTTTACCGCGGCAGGACAAACGTGCACTGAGTCGATAACCTTCACGCCCAAATATCCCGGTACTCGGCTCGGAGCAATCGTACTGCTCGGTAGCGGCGGTACTACCGTCCTCGGCACAGCATACTTGTCCGGCGTTGGCCAAGGTCCGCTCGCCCGCCTGATCCCGGGCGAACTCACTGATTTCGCAGGCAGCGGTGATTGGAAGGTTGTGCAGAACGGACCTGCTCTGCAGGCGGGCATCTACCTACCCACCAGTATAGCGAGGGATGGGGCCGGCAATATATACATTGCCGATAGCTTGCATAACATGATCCGAAAGGTCGACACAACCCAAACTATTTCTACCGTTGCGGGAAATGGCACTTCGGGCTATGCAGGAGATAACGGACTCGCGGCCAATGCCACTCTGAACACTCCCTCCGGGGTCGCTCTTGACGGCGCAGGAAATCTTTATGTCGCCGACACCGGTAACAATGTCGTTCGGGAGATTGTCGCAGCCACCGGCATTATCAAGACCGTAGCCGGTAATGGAACGCAGGGGAACTCAGGAGACCGTGGTCTGGCTGTAAATGCGAATCTCAATCAGCCGTTGGGTGTAACTGTCGACATTGCAGGAAACCTCTTTATCGCCGACACAGGAAATAACCGCATTCGCGAAGTGGATCCCGTTTATCACGTCATTATCCATGTCGCCGGAGACCCCGGCGGTGCGGCTGGGTACAGCGGCGATAACGGTCCAGCTGCTTCCTCTCAACTCAATGGGCCCAACGCCGTGGCATTCGACGGTTCCGGCGACATGTTTATCCCTGACGCATTGAACAACGTCGTGCGCAAGGTATGGACCGACAGCACGATTATAACTTTCGCTGGAGGCGGTTCAAGCCCCATCATTTACGGACCTTCGGCGACCGCGGCGCAATTGAATTTACCTTCTGCGGTTATTGTGGATCCAGCGCAAAACGTCTATATCGCAGATACTCAAAGCCAGGCGATTCGCAAGGTATATGCTGCCAGTACCTACTTCACAACTTTTGCGGAACTGAATTACGCTGGCGACTTCTTCAATGGAACAAAGTATGAGGAGGCCCTATCCGGGCCTTCCGGTTTTGCATTTGACGGCAACGGCAATCTTTACTTCGCCGACGAGTTCAATAACAAGATCCGCGAGATTCAGAGCAACCTCGCGATTATCGATTATACGTCCCCCGAAACTCCGACTTACGTGGGAAACACTTCTGCGGCACAAACCGTAAGTGTCGAAAACGACGGGAATGCGAACTCGACTATCTCGTCGATTACTGCCGACGCGAATGCGGCCGTAGACGATGCGGTCGCGAATGCGTGCGTTACTGGAGCGCCGGGATATGGTCCAATTGGTGGATGCGCAATCGCCGCGGAATTCGCGCCGAGTACTGTTGGAACTCCGCTGGATGCCCACATCAACATCCAGGCCGATAGTGTCAATTCGCCTTACGAAATCGAGTTGGTCGGAAACGCGATTCCACCGAGCGCGACGAACATCACGCTGTCTGCCAGTCCAAACCCATCGGTCTTCGAGCAGAACGTGACCCTGGCCGCTACGACTATGGCTGTACCCGCTTCTGGGTCGACAGAAACCAATCTCGGGATCCCGCAAGGAACGGTGACCTTTTTCTCGGACGGGGCGAGCATAGGAACGGCATCACTGGACTCCACGGGAAGAGCAACCCTGAATTACGCCGTCCTCACGGTGGGCACCCATTCGCTCACCGCTAGTTATGGAGGTGCGACAGATTACGTGGCGAGTAATTCGAACGCCGTTTCGCAAGTGGTCCAGCTAATGCCGACCGATACGAGCCTGGGTGCCTCCGGTTCGGGCGGCTCTTCTTCTTCGGCGGTGCTGGTTGCCACTGTCATCGGCACTACATCCACCACACCTGTCCCCACCGGCACCGTGACATTTGTGAGCGGATCGACGACGCTCGGGTCTTCTTCTTTGAATGCGAGCGGAGTTGCCACTCTCAGTCCACAATTGGCCAACATCTCATACACGATCATCGCCAATTACAGTGGAGATGCCGATCACGCACCATCGTCTTCCGTAGCTGTCAACGTCACCGGTAATGCAACTGATTTTGACATCACGGTCGACCCATCGACCATCACAATGGCGACCGGTCAGAACGCTACCGTTACCGTGAATGTGATCGCCAACGCTGGGTATGCAGATACGATCGGGCTGGGTTGCGCGACATTGCCTGCCGGTGTCAACTGCCACTTCTCGAGCAACCCGATCAACCTGAGATCCGGAGCCTCACAGAGTGTTCAGCTGACCATCGACACCAATAATCCGCTGGGAGGCGGTTCATCTGCAATGAACTCCACCAGGGGCCCGCGGAGCCCGCGCGGCGTAACTCTGGCAGGCTTGTTCTTACCTGCAGGGCTCATCTTTGGCCTTGCATTCGCGCGATTCAGAAGACGCTATGGAATTGTTTTCACGGTACTCCTCTCCGTCCTTCTATCCGGTGCACTGCTCGCCGCCGGATGCGGGGGATTCAGCCAAAGCAGCGCCCAGCCAGGTACATACGTCTTCCAGGTTACCGGCCTGGGTGTAAACAGCAATGTGGCCCACTATCAGGCCATCACTCTGACGATCACGAAGTGATGCGGTGAGGCGCGTTTCATCGGCCGGAGTTAGAGCCGGCACATCCAGCCCATCCCGAAGACCGGTGTGAGCCATGTCGCGAATTGATGAACTGATCGCAGGAGAAAAATGCATCCATCCCCCCGTCTCGACAAGCAACGCAACAGAAGACGCAGCGAGTTGCTCCGCGGCATCCTATTCGCTGCCCCGATTCTCATCCTCTTTTCTTTTGGGTGGAGCCCTTCCGCAAGCGGCCAAACTCATGAAGCAGGCGATATGGCCCGGCCCTCCCTTTGGGCGGGAGGTGAGATTTCAGGCTACCGGGTGCAATATGGTGAAAGGAACATGTGGGGCGCGACTGTTTTGGTTGATGCCGATTCTGCCTATCACCTCGGACTGGAAGCAGAAGGCCGCTGGCTTGAGTTTCATCAGACCGCGAATGTGCATCTGGAGACATACATGATTGGTCCTCGATATCACGTAAGCATGGGACGATTCGAGCCCTTCGTAAAGGGAACGGTTGGTTTTGGCAATTTCAGTTTTTCTTACAATTACGCGTCCGGAAGATATCTAGTGGTTGGGGCTGGTGGAGGAGTGGACTTCAGGCTAAACCGTCGTTGGAGTGCGCGGCTCGCCGAAGTGCAATATCAAGACTGGCCCGACTTTACCTTTGGCGCCATGAATTCGGTTGGCGTCAGCTCAGGCATTCGCTGCCGAATTTTTTAAGACTTCGGCCATAGGATTCTGACACTTTCACGATCTCACGAAAGTCGTCTCAGGACGCGGATTGTCGAGATGAGTGTGAACTAGACCGCGCAGCGAAGTCGGGACATGCTCGCGATTTTACCTTCTCTCAGTCGTGCCTTCGTAAACAAATCATGAGCTTTTCTGCTTGTTTTGCATTTCTGTGTCGCGCTGCCGTGTCTTCGGCTGCTTGGACGAAGCGGGGCCAGGGAAACCCACAACGCTTATTTCCCTGATACCCTCTCTCCTGTAGCCACCGCGGCAATTCACGAGACGCACGATCCGGTATCTGCGGCGGGATCTCCCGTTGGACGACCCGCAAATCAAAAGCCCGAAGAGCCGCCTTCCTCTGCAGAAAGCCGCTGACAAGCATACGACTTGAACCTCATCAGGCGATCACGTTGCCTCAGCAATAAGAGTGTGTCCGACTACAAGCGTCCATCCTTGTTCAGAAACAATGATCAGGCATTTTCTGCGATGCGCGGGCCTAATGTGTAGTCTGCCCCATGAATACAGGCGTTTGAGTGCGGCGCTGAACGCGAATGAAAAAGGACTAACGTAACGTTATTTCGGTAACCAATGTGACCTAAATCACAGATTGCCGAGAAACAACTAGTTAGATTATCCTCAGATTTCGCAATCATAAACTGTCCAGGGAAGGAAAGCGGCCTCGGCATCACCGTCGAGGCGCCGCATGGAATATTTGTGTGAAAATTATTGCACTATTAACTTGCTTGAACGTACCCGTTCGTCGCCAATCGGGCTCAACCATAGTAAGGCATAACTTTTCTTTAGCTGATTTGGGGCGCGGGTCATGTAATCATCACGCTCATGGCAAACATTGGCTGAATCGGCGCTCCGCCACCTATCTGGCCCTTCTCCTACTGTTCTTGCAATTGCCGATCGCATGTTACGGGGCACCGGTTATAAGTAAAATTTCTTGCGGTGCTACATCCTTCGCCGGACCAATGACGAAGGCTTGCTCGGTCTATCTAAGTACAGCGGCTTCATCAAACACCTTCGTAACGTTGTCGAGCAACAACGCGGCGATCTGGGTACCGGCCACGGTCACCGTCAATGCCGGCGCAACCACTGCCGGGTTTAGCGCGTATATCTATGCGGTCACAACTGCCCAGACCGTGATAATCAGCGGGACGTCGGGCGGAGTGTCCACGACTTTGACGGTTACTGCGAACCCTGTTGCCACACTCCCCGCGCTCAGCCTCAGTTCGAGCAACCTAACTTTTGGCAATACAATTGTCAACACGACTTCGAACCAGTCTTTGACTCTGACTTCCACCGGAACGGGCCCACTGGCCATTGATGCGACAACCATATCCGGCAGCGGCTTCACGATTTCCGGCATAACTTTCCCGATCACGCTAAACTCAGGACAGACGGCAGCACTAACAGTCAGCTTTAATCCCGTAACCACCGGCACAGCTGCAGGCACGTTGACTATCTCCAGTAATTCTTCTGTTAGCCCCTCAGCAGTGATCAGCCTTAGCGGTGCGGGGGTTCCGGCGGTGAGCGCAATCGCATGCGCCAATAGCGCCCTTTTAGGAGCGGCTACTTCTTCCTGTACAGTAACCTTGAATGCGGCTGCACCGGCGGGTGGACAGGCTGTAACCTTGTCGAGTAACAACGCCGCAGCGACTGTGCCGTCCTCGATTATTATTCCTTTCGGTACAAGCAGTGCTGTGTTCACTGTGACCGGTTCGTCGGTAACTTCCACGCAGGCTGCGACGCTGACGGCCTATGCGAACGGAATCTCCAAGTCATTCGTTCTCCAGGTGCAACCCGCCATCTCGACCTTAGGAATCAGCGCAACCAGCGTGGCATTCGGCAATGTGGATATGTATAAGGCGGCAACGGCCTCTGTAACCCTGACCTCAACGGGCACGGTCCCAGTAACAGCGAATACGGAATCCCTGAGCGGAACAGGCTTCAGCATCTCCGGCAGCACGTTCCCGGTGACATTGACTCCAGGTCAGTCGCTGGCACTTGCGGTGCAGTTCGTCCCGAGCAGTCTGGGGGCGGCAACGGGACAGTTGACCATCACGAGCAACTCGTCGACAGGAAGCTCGATTGTCGTCAATCTTAATGGCGCGGGTGTGAATCCCACTACTGGTACAACATACTATCTGGCCCCGCAAGCCGGCGGCGGCAGTGACTCCAACAGCGGCCTCTCACCAAATCAGCCATGGCTATCACCAAAACATGCGCTTAATTGCGGAGATGTCATTATTGCAGCCGCAAGCACGGTATATGATTCCGCCAACTTCAACTCAGGGAAATGGGGCACGGTCACCTGTCCAACCGCAAACAACGTCGCATGGTTGCAGTGTGCCACGTTTGATGCCTGCAAAATCAGCTCAACCGAATACGGAATGTACGTGGATCACAGCTTTTGGGGAGTGCAGGGATGGGAAGTAACGGTGTCTGCGCCTGGAACGGGATTCTGTTTCGGCGCTGCTCCGCAATATTCCAATCCCACTTCCATCCATCACGTTATCTTTGCCAATAATATAGCCAACGGATGTATGGCAGGCGGCTTCACCCTCTTTAATGTCGGCAGCGCAAGTGTGGATTACTTCATTCTCGTCGGCAACATTGCCTACAACGCGGCGCAGGGAAGCGCGCAATGTTATAGCGGTATAAGCGTCTACCAGCCGGTGCAATCGGATTCGGCGACCGGAACCCATATCTATCTCGCCGGCAACTTTTCCTGGGACAACTTTGAACCTAATACTTGCGGCGGGGTTCAAGCTTATGGCGGAGATGGTATCATCTTCGACACGCTCGACGGCAGTCAAGGGGGACTCGCCGCTTACCAAGCACAGGCCGTAGCGGAAAACAACATCATTATCGGAAACGGCGGGCAGGGCATTGAGGTACAGAACAACGTCGCCGGATCGGTTCACGCGCCGATTATTCTTGCCAACAACACCGCGTGGGGTAACGAAGCAGAATTGAACCAGCAACCCAACAGTCTGTGCTCAGAACTGTTGCTCAATTCGGCCTACAACGTGGTGGAGCGCAACAATCTTGTAGCTACCAAGGCCGCGACCGCATGCGTCGGAAATCTCGAATACGCGTTTGCGGCCTACACGGTTGACGGGAGTGTATCGATTCTCGATAACTTCGCCTTTGCCTACCCGGACCAAGCTTCGTTCGTGTACAACGGCCCGAACTTTCAATTTAGCCCCACCAACGTGACGGGAGTAAACCCGTCCTTCGAAAATGCGTACGTTCCTGGCGCACCCGCTTGCGAAGGCACCGAAAACGTTTCAGGCTGCATGGCAAACGTGATGGCAAATTTCACACCGACGAACACCGCGGCCGCGAGCTATGGATATCAGATACCCGGCACTGCGGCGGTGAGTGACCCGCTGTTCCCGCAGTGGTTGTGCAGTGTGAACCTCCCGTCGGGTCTTACGGCGATGGGATGTCTCGAAGCAAACTGAGCTTTTAAACGAGAGAACCGGTGATTTTACAAAACTGCGGAGCGCTGAAGGTCAGCGCTCCGCAGTTTTGTCAGCCTCACTTTTGGCCTTCGCCACAATTACTACGGGGATGAATGAGTTTCCCACGCCGGTCCCTTGCGGAGCACGCATTCCGCGGCCTTTTGTCTTCCGTGGTTCACTCTGGCTTGATGTCATTCAGAGCGCATGAAAATATGCGTATTGCGGTAGGTCTTATTTAGATACCCATATGGTCTCATCGCCGAATACACCGCTTCATGTTCCTTCGGCCCATGAGTCTCTACAGTTAGACACCGGACCGCGGGCAACCATTCTTCCGGGTGGTGTGAAAAGAGCTCCAGTTCCGCGCCCTCAATGTCAACTTTCAAGATATCTATAGTCTCAGTGTTGGCTAGCCGAAGCAGCTGAGGCATCGAGATGCCCTCGCAACCACTTGCAGTATCGTCTTCGGCCTCGTCCACCGAAATTGCAACTGCGGTCATAGCGGACCGCACTTTCAGCTTTGCATCTTTGGACCAGAGGGCTGCGTTCAAGAGCACTGCTCGCGGCCCATAGGGCTCACAGTTTTTGCAAAGCATGGCGTAATTGTCTGGATCAGGCTCTAGTGCCACCACTATAGCTTGAGGAAATTTCGACAGATACCATGCGGTTGTGTCCCCACAGTTCGCACCAGCATCAACGATATATCTGATCGGCTCCGACGGTAAGAAGGCACCCCATTCTTCGCGAACGATATTCTGAACTATCCCCGATGCGTCGGTTGTCCCAGGCCGTACATAGAAAGGGTGTAGCAATTGTGGAAGGCAGAGTTCTACGACCTGCGTTCCGCAAACGCCGCGATCAGCATTTAGGAGTTGAAAGCTGTTATGATAGCCAACCTTGACTACGCAGGAGATGCCATTTAGCGCGTCGACTCCCATCGAGTATACCGTTCTAGGAATGACTCTTCTTGCAGCGCATCTGAGAACTTCGCCTATGTTAAGCGCTTGCATCGATCCTCCTTGTTATTCCATCGTTTTTCAGTTGCCATGTCACGGGAGGAAGCTCTTACGCTTCGCAAAGAAGTTTGGCAACCCACGACGGGTCGTCTTCACCTTAAAGCGGATTAGTGATCGGGGTTTTGGTCACTAATCGGATTTCGCTCCGTGAATAACCTTAGTAAACCTTGAGGGAATCTTGGGATCTCTCTGGCGCACAGCGCGCGCTGCGATCTGCACCAGACGATCAGTAGTGGTCCGTGGCTGTACACTAGCCGCGAGCACCATGAATGCGATGGAAGTCAGCCGCCGTCCTTCGAGGCCACGGACAAGGGATAAACGATATAAGTATTGGCCAAGGTTACCGAACGTTTCTGCCACCCTTAGAGGAATAGAGCGTGAGTTCCAGCGTTGCCTGTACGATTCCGGGTCGGGTTCAATTTCTCCCCGTTTCCGGGCCAGGGCACAGGCTATACCGTAATCGTAACCATAATTGATTTCACGACGCCGACTGTTGCTCAAGGATGTCGCGTGCAACCGGTAGTAATACAGCACTTCTGGAATGTTCGTGACCCTTCCGATATCGCACATACGCAGACAGAAGTCCAGGTCTTCACCAGCGCCGGACAAACGATAACCTCCTATTCGTTCCCATGCGTCCCGTCGGACCACAACAGTTGGGTGGAGGATGCCCGGACGCTTTTTGAGGAGAAGCCGTCTGATACTTTCATGGTCGGTTGGCCTCGGAGCAGCTTTAAGCGTCTTCGTCCCCACCAGAAAAGCCTGATCGCTACCTGCCATGACGAAATCGTCGTTGCTCTCGATAAACGCCCTGATCCTCGTCAGACGGTCCGGCGCGCACTTGTCGTCCGAGTCCATACGAACCACGTACTCGGTTTCGGATTCGGCAAATAACTGATTCAGCGTAGCTCCCAATCCGCGATTTTCCCGGACAATCAGGTCGACGCGCGGATCTTTTATCGATTTGAGATACTCCGTTGATCCATCCCGTGATCCGTCATCAATAATAAGGAAGCGAAAATTATCATATGTCTGAGCTAGAATGCTCTCAACGGCATCCTTCAGATAGGGCATACCGTTGTACACGGGAAGCGTGATAGTAAGTTTCGCCATACTGCGCACCCAATTCTGTTCAATGTTCGTAAACAATGTCGTGGCTAAGTAGTGGCGATGGCGTCGGCGCCACCGTCAGTCAACCCGGCCTTCCTCGAAAACGATACTGAATAACTCTGATCTTATTTGGCGGTCCCGCTCAGACAGACGACTGATGCACCAGTTAAACGCAACCGGCAGTGGAGACAAAGCGAGAATCATGATCCCAGGCGTACGCAGCGTATTGTCGGTGAACGATAAGATGACTAGCAAAATCAGAACCGCCCCGGCGCCCCAAAGGGGTTCCGGGTTTGCTTCACGATGGTGATATGCCAACCAAAGCGTACAGAGTAAAAGAAGAAGCAGAGGACCCCACAGCAAGATTGTCCCAACGATCCCGTAGTTGACGGTAGTTGACAACAGTTCATTATGCGAAACGCGGAGATCGCTTCCTTCACTATTCTTTAGTAGCTCCATATCCGCGTTGGGCCCATGTCCCCAGAGGGAGTCCTCGCGAATCCATTCCATCAACTGCGGCCAGTTTTGAATTCTTCCGCTGGTGTTGAGTTCATCATCGTCTGTGACACTTTTCTGGACGAACTTGCTGCCAAAGACTAAAGCAACGAGCACGACCACACCGCATGCCCCTAGGAATAATCTGCGCCTTGCCGCTTTGGGAGTCACTGTTAATAACCAGACGAGCGCGACGCTGAAACCCGTCATGCCACCGCGCAAAATGTTCCCGCTTCCCCATAGCGCAAGCAGGATGCCTGCCACCAGAAAGATAGGACGTTTAACCGAAGCGGCGAGGCATAACAACGCAGCAACATACGGAGCACCTGCGTCCAACAGGATCCCACCGGCCCCTGTGTGGATGCGCGTAAACCCGATATTATTCCAGGACTGCCCGATCATGGGAGCGTGACCAAGGGCGTGCTGGATCACTCCACCAACTGCTGCTGTCACAACTGACAACGCGGTCGCAATCCGGAGTCTTGCATCATCATCCGGTCGATCGAATAGGGCAGTCGCCGCGATAAAGAAGAGTATCCAGGTAGCGTACGAAGCGAGTTGTTTAGACGAAGATGGACTGGTTTGTTGACCGAATGCTACAAGGATCCCCCAAATTAGAAATGGCACAAACCATAGAGTCGCAAGACGAATTCGCCTGGCCATCAAGGCGATGAAGGTGGCAAACACGCAGCCCGCAAATACGGCAAATCGAAAAGCCAAGTCAATGGGACTGGAAGCCTCTGTTTTGATCTGCTCTCCCAATCCCAGGATTTCGATGGGCTTTATGCTCGCGGTTGCGATTACAGTCCAAAGGACCAGCCTTGCTGCCGTCAGCCATCCCGTCTCGCGCAACATAACAAACTCTCGCTCATCTCGTTGTTCAGCGAGGCGCGGTAGCGTCGAGGATAATACCGAAGTCATCTCGGTCTCCTATCGTCCTTTACAATCGGGACTCTGCAAAAGGTTCTATCGGTGTTTCGGCAACGGCTAACTGGGGATACGGTACTGAACCCAAAGGAGCTCTTTTGCCAGTCGATTTCGGGTTCATCCGGGTGAGTTTGAAACTCTGAATCCAAATCACAACAATTGCGACGGTCAAGATCGCATAAACCAAAAGATCCCCATACACCGCACCCCAGATCCCGTACCGTATTCCCAGAGGCGCTCCGAGGACCATGGCGGCTATTGCCCCCACAACGGCTACGACAGCCAAAGACGTTACATTCTCAAGTGATCTAAGCACAGCATCGGAAACCGCTTTCACGGCGAACAATACGCTGACTATTGCCAACGGTAAGAGCAAGGTAAAGCGCAAATCGTACTTGCCCGCGTACAGGTGGGAGAACAACCTGCCGCCAAGAGTTACCACAACCGCTGCGATCAGCACCGCGGCGGCGCAAAATGCCGCCGCGGTACGCAAGACGATTCCGGTAAAATCAGCCGATTCACGGTGGCGCGCAAAATACGCGGTCATAAGGATGCCAAGCGCACTATAAATCTGCGTCAACGGCAAAACGACGTTGAGGAGTGCACGGTATTGGCCGCAAAGCTCCGGCGACAGCACGAAGAAGAACACATAATCGGGAAGTAGGCTCAGCACTCCGGCACTGCCAGCCCACTTTCCAAATTTCCAATGCACTTCAAGAGTTCTATTGAATGGCGCTGTATCTATATCGACCAATCGGAGACTACGATGCAGCAAGAATCCGACGATGAGAGACGTAGCCGCGATGAAAAAACATGGAACGACTACGCTCGTAGTAAGGTGCCGTCCAAATGCCACTAGCAAAGCTGCGATAATGATGAGATAGACGCCGCCCGCGAAGGCAGAGTATTGCGGCTTGCTCATTAGGTAAGCCGTCCGCCGGGCGAGCCAAAGACGAAGAACCGCAGGCGCTGCGATTGCCCATCCAAGATAGGCCAGAAATGATCCTTGCCCGAGCCTTGTTTGAGACTGGATAAAGCCGATGCCTAACAATAAAGCGGAAATCGCGAGAGCAGTGCCCCAGTGAAGCGAGACCACTTGGCGAACATATGAACGCTGCGTTCTCTTGGCCGTTGACGCTCCATAGACCAGCATAGGATCAGAGATCAACCCACAATAGAGAGGGGACAAGAGCATAAATGCGGCAAAGGCAGCGCTGAAGTGGCCAAATGACGTTTTGGACATTTGACGAGCAAGAATTGTAGTCACAGCGAAATTGCCGAGCGCGAAGAAACCTTGATCGCTGATCGCGCTGACTGATTGACTCACGACGACGCGAAGGCGCTGACGGCCCATGCCTCCGATTTTCAAGCTAAAAGCTGCAGGCCACTGCCTCGTGCCTGCGTCTCTGTCTTGACGTGCTTCAGTTTTGAGGGTTTCGGTCATCGGTCACTTTGGATTTACTCTCATTCTGCATCTCAGAACCGAGCAATCCTTTCTTAGAAACTTGTTGAAAAGCTCTACGGAGTTTCGAAACATGGGATGAACGGGTGTGCTCAAACTCTCACCAGCCCACTCCGGATCGCTCTCTGGCAGCTTTTACGCGATACACTTTTACTTGCTTCACTTGATTTGTCACGATGTTTTTCAACAACTTTAGAAGCAATTCTTTTTCGATTTGGGTTACGCAAACATCGTTGGAGTTGTCCCGGTCTAAGCCGCATGCATGAGTAAAACGGCCACACACCTGGATCACAACAGCTTATATAGCTTTTCCGGAATCGGACACGTTCTATTATTCAGAATTGTTCCCACTAACTTGATTCCTGCAAAATCAAGGCTTTCTTTCGCCTTTGCCGCCGCGGTACGACGAGTCTTGTTTGCCTCAACCACAAGGATCGCTGCTTCTGCGAATTGCCCAAGAAGTTCAGCATCGCTTGAATCGCAAACACCCGGAGCATCGATAAGGAGATAGTCGAAAGCTCGATTCAATTCTGCAAAGCACTGCTTCAGATCTGCTACTGGCGGCATCGAGCCCCGGCCTTCTGTGGTTAGATGGGTGCCGGATAGCCAGAGGTTTTCGCCGACCCGAAAACATTGCTCACGTACCGACGGAAAACTACGTGGTAAAGAAATCGCCTTTTCTACGCCGACAATGCGTGACAGTCTCGCTGAATGTACGTTGCCATCGACAAGACAAACTGTCTTGGAGCTAACCGACGCGAGAACACGCCCGATGCTCGCGCAGATAGAACTACTCCCGTTCTCGCTCTCCACACCGCAAAAGAGGATTTGATGCAGGTTTTCGGTCCACTTGACGAGAAAGAGTCTGCGAACCAGTTGCAGGATCGTCGCGCTGTCGACAGCCTCATCTGTGGAAAACTCCATGGGGGTGACAGGGCGATTAGTTGCGACGCGGGTTGTATCGAATGCTGGTCCGGCCTGGCGTTCGCTTTCAATCTCTGTCAGCAAGTCAAAGTTACGGCTCATGGAAAACTCCTCGTATCAGTTGGTATGGACTGCAAAATCAGACAACTTGGAGGTTGGCGGTCCGGGAAGCCAGATACTTTGCCCGGGCACAATATGATTCGGGTTAGTTAGCATGGGATTGAGGGCGCGGATTTGTTGTAAGCGTTTTTCGTTGAATTCTCCAAGGTACTTTAGTGCGATCTCACGGAGTGTCTGATGAGGAGCGATTTCCACTTTGAATGGCAACTGCGTGAGAGCGACTAGCTGTATAGGAGAGGACTTGACCACATTTGACTCAGATAGTGGCAAAGCTTTTGAATCGTCGGGGCTAGTTTTGACCGCCTTGTGAGCGCGACTAAGCCACCGATTTCCAAAACATACCAGCGCTCCTAGGGAGACTAACAGTAATGCCACGATTGTCGGACTCCAACGCTTTATTAGTTTAGCCACAGGTCGAGACTTGCGATCTACGACCGAAGGATAGCCGCATGGTGAGGAGATTGGTAAAGCGGGCTTATTGCAGCGAGGACTCAACTGCAGATCACCGATAACTTCTTCCACCATGCTGCCGACGACCTGCCTATCATTCAACGCGCGACAAATCAAAAGCGAATTAAAGCATAGAGTATTGATCGTTTGGGGAATTCCCTGGCTAGCGCGCGAAACCATGGCAATCGCTTCGTCGGTAAAGAGCGGCTCTCCGCAATAACCTGCAACGGCTAAGCGACGATTAATATATGCCCGTATCTCTTCCGTCGAAAGCCGATCGAGACGACATACGGTTGTGATGCGCTGCCGAAGCTGTACCAAGACCGGGTTCTCCAACCTTTCAGACAACTGAGATTGCCCTGCGAGGATGATGTACAGCAACTTTCGGTGCGTGGTTTCGAAGTTGCTGAGCAAGCGAAGCGATTCAAGCGCTGCATCCGACAAATTCTGCGCTTCATCGACCACAACGACGGCCGAGCGTCCTAGTCGTGCCTCTTCAGCCAGAACCGTATTCAACTGTTCGTACATCGCCGCGGTGGTCCCGGCTGGAGCAATTTTGAGGTCACGTAAAATGGATGAGATCAGTTCGCGCGGCTGGCATTGACCGTCGATGTTGAAAAGAAAAGCGCTGCGAACAGCGTTCCGGATGTCGCCAAGAAAACACTGAAGCAGTGTCGTCTTTCCAAGCCCCGGGTCCGCGATCAAAGCCGAGAAACCGCGGTTGGCATAATATCCGCATTTGAGCCCTGCCAAAGCCTCCCGATGTGTGTTGCTTTGATACAGGAAGCGCGGCTCCGGGGTGACCCCGAATGGGTCATCGTTCAAGCCAAAGCACCGTAGCAACATCGGTTTACCCTTCGCCTTTCGGAAGTGCAGCAAGCACAGGAGTGTCCAGGTAGTTGGCCAATTCATTAGGAGTCCGGAACGTGGGATCCATAAAGTCAATTACGAACGCCGTGGCGAGACTGGACATTCCAGCGAAAAGAAATGTAAGAAAGGCCAAGTTAAATCGGGACCTGTTACGAAGCATCGGCGCCGTAGGCGGCTCGGCGAGAGCGACGTTAAGGATGCCGCGCTGGTCAAGGGCCTCGTTCATGCGGGCTTCTTCTCGTTTGCGTTCGTAGAGGAGATAGTTCTCTTCCTCCGTCTTGACTGCTCGCTGCAGGTCCTGCTGAACCACGCTCTTTTGCTCGAGGTGCTGAGCTGAACTATGGTATTGCTCGGCAACGGCAGCGGCCGCACTAGCCCGTGCCTTTAAACCACTGAGTTCAGCCCGTGCTGTGAAAAGTTCCGTTTCAATGGATTGATAGGTCGGATTCTGATCCGAAGACTCATCCCGAAGGGGGCGGCTTTCTTCCGCAGTGATTGCGCTTTTTGTGTCCGCGATTTGCTTTTCGAGCTCTTGAACAGGCCGATACGTGGGTTCGTACTTGGTCAGCAACTCGGTTCTCTTCAACTCCAGATTAAGCAGCGTAGATTTTAGCTGCTCCAAAAGCTGCGCGTTATCCGACGTCCGAACCACGGTCGTCATTCTGGGCTTAATATCCTGTAGTTGCGTTTCCAGAACATGAATACGCTGTTCAGTTTCGTTGATTGCCGCTTGCGTCTGACTCGCAGTTGTGTCGAATGTGCTCGCCTGCCGAAGAGCTTCATCGCGTTCAGCGTCGGCGGATACGATGCCGGTTCCCTTGGTGAAATCGATCAATTGTTCTTGCGCCTTGTTGAGCCCTTGCTCATGTTGCTGGGTCTCCTGCTCAAAGAACTTCGCTTCGGCAGAAGACTGATGCGACTCCATGTGTTTTTCGGTATAGGCCGTAGCCAGGGCTCGAAGAACTTCCGCGGCCTGCTGCGGATTGGTGGCCCGATAGTGCACGGAGATAACATTAGATTTATGCAGCGCTTCGATGGTCAGATTTTTGTAGAGCTGCCCGACAGCCTTTGCGATCCTGGTCTGGACACGGGGGTCGTCGGCAGGACCGGGTTTGCCACTTAGTCCAGTGGACAGAACGACCTGTCGCAACAAATCTTCGCTATTGAGCAACTCTACTTCGGTGTTCATGTCTTCCTCGGTTACCTGGTCGTTGCTGAACTGGACAGGCTCAGCCGAAGAAGACGTTACGATCAAATTCGAGCGCTGCCGAGATACGACAATCTTCATGTGGGCGTCATACTTCGGCGTCCATAACCCGATTACGACGGTGGCCAGAACAACCAACGTAAATGTGATTAACATGACAAATCGCTGTCGAAAGAAAATCGCCACAATGTCCCGCCGGTTTGGAAGGGTGCGGCGAAGATGACGCTCAATAGCCAATTCTTGGGTTTTCATGTTGCACCTTGCCTAAAAGGCTGGGTTGTAGTAGACACCGCCGCCTGCTGCGGGAGTCGGAATATACGGACGAATCTTTGAATACCCATTCTGCGGCACGTACACCACATCCCCCGGCTGCAGGCGAAGATCTTCGGACAGATTGTGCGAAGCAAGCAATTTTTTGACGTTTAGGACCTTTACCTCAAATCCGCCGTCGGCTACCGGGCGATACACCGCCACCTGGGAGTGCTTGGACTTGTCAGTAAACCCCCCAGCGATCGCTACCGCCTCAGTGACGGTGAGCGCGCTACGAAGTTCGTACTTGCCGGGTCTTCCGACTTGACCGGCCGCAATAAAGTAAGGCTTCTCCAAATCCCTAGGCGAAACCGTGATGACTGGGTCGTGCAGAATCTTCGCGTAGGCTCCCCGGAGTGTTTCTGTCAATTCAGGGACAGTAAGGCCTTCGACAAATATGGAGCCAACGCTTTTCAAAGTTATGTACCCGTCTGGCTGCAATGTCACCGTCTGATTGAATTCCGGCGAGAATGCAAATTCTATGTCGAAGCTGTCACCCTTTCGCAACTGATAACGGGGGTTGCGCTCATGAAGCCCCGTCGTGGCGTCAGTGGAAGCGGCAGGCGCGGAAAACAGGAGGGAACGAGCCGCGACGGAACCGCTCTGGCATGCGGCTGACATAGCAACCGCGACCGTCAGCCAAGCCAATGCCATAGATATTCGTTTCATTGAGAACCCCACCAGTTCAAAATCTGTTGATCCGAAAGGCTTCCACCCGAGAGGTGATAGAAAGTAATTTACCCTTAACTTGATTAACTTCTGCATTGAGTCCGGCACTGTGAGCCAGAAAAGCACTTAGCAGCCTTATGAGTGTGCTAAAAACTGGATCAGTTAAATCCCGATTTTTTGCGAGGCCGAATCTGCTTCCCCCGAAAACCGTGAACATGCGTTACGCGCAAGCCATTCGTTTAATTGCTCTGAAGCCAAAAAGGGCACTGTACGCTAGTTCAGATGCTCGCCAAGGCAGATTTGGCTGTTTCGGAAGCCGTAAAAAGATGTCGGGCATAAAGTGGCCATGTGTTGCCGCGCGGAGCAAGAAAACTGCGTCTGGATGGCAAACAAAAAGCTCCGCAGCTTGCGGACCCGTGCTTTCATGGCATGGAAGAAGTCTTCGGCTCAATCCCGACCCGGTCCATCAAAACCAACTTCAGAATAAGATGCTGCACGCTGAACTCCAGGCCCGAACGCGCCCCGGCAAGCATGAGGGACTCAATTTGGTGCTGGCCGCCTTCGATGGGACAACCCTGCGTCGAAGGTAATCATCCCTTTACATAACTCGTTTGCGACCACTCCATGATCGATTGAAAATCCACACGACACAGACCCCGTCAACCAACGGCGGGCTTGGGGAGAAATCAAAACCAGTGAACTACGCTGCTGAAGACCTGAGGCCGCATATCGCTCAGACACTGAGAGCCAACGTGTTGGGAGTCGGCGTGAGCGCGATCGACATGGAAGCCGCCGTCCGGCTGAGCGATTCCCTGGTGCGCAGCCGGCAGCGAGGTTATGTTTGCGTCACCGGCGTGCATGGCGTGATGGAAGCCCAATCTGACCCGTCATTGAAGCGCATCTTGAACCGGTCATTCATGACCACCCCCGACGGCATGCCGATGGTGTGGGTGGGCAAACTGCAGGGGCACCGCGGAATGCGCCGTGTTTATGGCCCCGATTTCATGCTTGATTTCTGCCGCTTCTCCGTGGAACGGGGATACCGGCATTTCCTCTACGGAGGAAACGACGGGGTCGCGGATCACCTGGCTCGGGAACTGACCCGGCAGATACCCGGACTGCAGATCGTGGGAACTTACACTCCTCCGTTCCGGCCTTTGAGTCCTGTGGAAGAGCGCGATCTGATCGACTTCGTCGCCAGGACCAAGCCTGACGCTTTCTGGGTGGGCTTGAGCACACCCAAGCAGGAGCGCTTCATGGCTGATTACCTCGACAAACTGGACGTCAAGCTGATGGTAGGGGTAGGGGCGGCGTTCGATATTCACACCGGAAAAATCAAGGATGCACCCCGTTGGGTGAAGCAAGCCGGTCTACAGTGGCTTCATCGCTTGTCGCAGGAGCCACAGCGTTTATGGCGACGCTATCTCGTCAACAATCCGAAATTCATGTGGAAGTTCGGATCGCAATTTTTCAGATTACGTAAATTTGAAATCGAATCGTGATTTCTCGCCTTGCGGATAACACAGCAATACAATGCACGCGTGCAAACCAGAGGGCACGGTAAGCTAGTTGTTTCTTCGGTCAATTAAATTCAACTCCACTTCTTGAAGGGAATACAAATATGAGCGATCGAGTGATTTTAGTTACAGGTGCGGGAGGGTTCATCGGGGGCAGCCTGGTGGCGACCTTCAGGCGCCAAGGTCATACGAATATTCGTGCGGTCGACGTGAAGCCGCTGAAGCAGTGGTACCAGAAATTCGATGACGTCGACAATCTTCAACTCGATTTGAACGACAGGGAAAGCTGCGAGTTAGCGGCCAAGGACGTGACGGACCTATATAACCTAGCCGCGAACATGGGCGGCATGGGCTTTATCGAGAAAAACAAGGCCTTGTGCATGCTTTCCGTTCTAATCAATACCCACTTATTGATGGCGGCTCGGAAGCATGGCGTAGAGCGGTACTTCTATGCCTCGTCGGCGTGTGTGTACAACGGCGACCTGCAGCACACCTCCGACGAGGGCGGCCGCTTTACTCCGCCTTCACTGAAGGAAGCAGACGCCTACCCGGCGCTGGCCGAAGACGGTTACGGATGGGAGAAGCTGTTTTCCGAACGTATGTGCCGCCATTTCATGGAAGACTTCGGTATTTATGCGCGTGTGGCCCGATTTCACAATGTTTATGGCCCCTGGGGCACTTGGTTTGGCGGTCGCGAGAAAGCACCGGCCGCGATCTGCCGCAAGGTGATCGAAGCGAAGCTGAAGAGGAAGCACGAAATCGAAATTTGGGGCAATGGCCACCAGACCCGTTCCTTCATGTATATCGACGATTGTGTGAAGGGCATCGACCTGATCATGAATTCGAACATACTACAGCCCATTAATCTGGGATCGAGCGAAGCTGTGAGTATCAACCAGTTAGTTGATATCGTGGAAGACATTGCCGGAATCAAGCTGGAACGAAGGTACGACTTGAGTGCTCCCAAGGGCGTGAATGGACGCAACAGCGACAATGCCCTCATCCAGAGTTACCTGGGTTGGGAGCCTAGCATTTCGTTGCGCGCGGGCCTCGAGAAGACATACGCGTGGATCTATGATCAATATAAGTTGCGCGAAGAGGGCGCAGAAGGCGTGGTTCGCGAATTTGAGCTTGTAAGTTAGCGGCACTACGACCGCCCTTGCGTAATTTACGTTTACTCCTGGTTTGTTCCAAAATTTCCTCAGTGCTTGCCGGGGAGATTTTTTTGCAGCATGCGAAGCAGGCGATTCAGACGGTCTGGATGTCTACGGCGTTCACGCTCGGGGTCGAATTAATTCGGATCCAGGCCGCGGCCAGGTAGAACAAGTTGCCTGCCTGGCCGGCGACCGCCGCGATCACGATTCCCAATGCTCCAAAGTTGCGCACCATGGGATACACCAGCGTCATGCTGATGACTGCCGCTGCGATTGACGAATTCAGCATGGGCGCGGTCTTCTTGATTGTGCGAAACAGGAAACTAAGTTGCCGTACTGGCCACGCGAGAAGAAAATATAGCATCTGCATGTTCAAAACATTGGCGTATAACTTCAGCTGGTGTCCGTAGAAGAAGACAAGAAACCTACCTGAGACCAGCGAAACCGCAGAAAACGCAATGAGTAAAGCCACGAAACCGGCCGAGCCAAAGCGGAGTAGAAAGGCTGCGGCCCGCTGCATACCGCCACGACGCATCTCTTCTGCTGCCCTGATCGGAACAATATTCTCCATTGCCTGGTAAGCGATATTGACTGGTCCAATCACATTCTGCGTGGCGCGGACTCCGCCTGCCGCCTGCGGCCCAGCGATGCCCGCACCCACTAGCATGGCCCCTTGATAAACGAGCCACTGTAATTGATTTGAGATTCCCAAGTGCATGGAGATTTTCTTCGCTTGCTGCCAGGATTCGCGCGTCTGGGCGAGATTGCATCCCATGCGCTCCAACCTAGCGCCCATTGCGAAGGCCAGGCCCGAAGTGAGTGCGATAGCCCAGAATGCCGTCTCAATGTTCAGCCGCCGAAACCAAAGCAACAGGCCAAGAAGCACAATTTGCCCGACATAACTGATGACATCATTCCAAACCGAAGCCGCAGCTTTGCCGGCGGTGAAGTAATAGCGGCGCAGCCAGTCCTGCATGAGGTAAAGCGCCACCGCGGCACAGAATGCCGCAACCATTCCCACGGAAGCTGCGGTACCGCTCAGCACAATGTAAACGATCACTGCGGCCAGCGAAGCTGCCGCTGCAATGAAGCAGAAAATAAGCTGAACTCCGAACATACCTCGAACAAAGCGCTTCCGGTCTGCCGCGGTGGTGCACAGCGAACCGAGCGTGATCATCGGAGAAGAGATGAAGCTCAACTGCACGCTATTGGCCAGCAAGAGAATTGCATAGGCGACGGCGAACTTGCCGAACTCCGTTAGGCCGAGACCGCGAACCAGGATCACGCCGGTAGCGAAGTTCGATCCGCTGACGATGATCTGATCGACGATCGTCTGGGCGCGTCTGCCTTTTCCCCACTGGAAGGCACGTGCGAATTGACGGTTCACTAGGTTGACGCTCCCTCCCCAAGGTGCTTGATTGCGCCGCCGGTGAGGCTGCATCGATTTTTGTTTTGTGCATCCCTGCACTGCTGTCTCATTGCGTGACACCTGACAGGTCGCCCTCAATGGAGAAGGAATGAGCCGGCTGATTGCTGGTTACCCGGGATCAGCGCTCCAGCCGGCCAGCGAACCGGCCTCAATTGAGCGCGCGTCAACGCCCGCGCGCGCTCGGCAACAAGATCGACATTGGTGAGAATACACAGAAAAAGCACAACCTCGTAGCCCATCCACCCCAGGATGCCCGTCGACATGAACGTCGTCATCCACACGTGAATGATGAGGACGTAAGTTCCCACAAACTCCGGATTAGAATTCCAGGATTGCAATGTTCGCCAGGTCGTTAACACCAGCATGTACATGCCCACGGCGAAGCCAACCAGGCCGAGGCCTGTGAGTACTTCAAGAAACCCGTTGTGCAGCGAACTCATTTCCTCCAGATACTGGTTACCGATGTTAGCGATCACTACCTTGCCGCCGATACCTCCACCAACTCCGAGCAGAGGATGTTCCTTAAACTGATTCACAGCTGCATCCCAGACCACGGTGCGACCACTCAGCGTAGTGAAACTTGAGGCCGATTGATTGCCTTGAAGCACTTGGAGCAATTGCGTCCAGAAGATGCAACAAATCAGCGCGGCCCCGCATACGACTAGCGCCCCAACCAGTTTCGAGCGCTTGCAAACCACCAGCAGAATGGTGAGCAGGAGAATCACAAACGAGGTCCGGCTGGCTGAAACGCTGAACAATGCAAGCGCAAACAGCAGCTGACCAATCGCGGTGGCGAAGTGCATCCTTCGCCCCTGCCACTCGGCAAATACCACCAAGAACAAGGCGCTCGCAACATACCCTAGCCCGTTGCCTGAGAGGAACGGAGCCGACGCAGTGGTGCTGGTAAACAGTCCCACGCGCGCTTGAACAAAGGATGGGATGCGAGCAGCAAAGCCCAAGGCCGCAACCATGCCTAGCGTCGACATGGTTAGAAGAGCGATGCGGCGAAGACCCTCTATGCGGAGGAGCGGCTGGTCTGATTCGCTCGCCTCGAAGAACACCAGGCCTGCCAGCATGAGCTCGGCGCCCTTGCCCATTGTCTGTACGCGGAAGTGCGACCACAGGGTAGAGATAAGGTACAAGGCCGCGAAAGCACCGTAAACGAAACGCAGATCGCTGACACTAACGATTGCGATCCGGGGCCGCACCAGCACCAAAATGAAAGCGATAAGAATTGCAGGAGTCCGGATCAGGATGATGGCCGCCGCACTGGCATGACCGGCGCCCGTTCCCGATGTGTCGCCTATTTGAAGCATCGCGCCCATGAGCAGGAAGAACAGCGCGACTCCCGGCACTCCCGTGATGCGAAATGCCGAACGCCATGACTTGATGTCCCACGGGTAAATGCTGAAGCGCACGGTCAGACTCCCAACGTTCCCAGATGGTTTAGTGCATGGTGTAAATTGTGGCCGAAGCGGTTTGGCCAATCAGCGACGAACTGGTATTGAAAACCGCCTTTACCTTGCTCACGGGCACGTAGACGATATCTCCCGCCTCCAGTTCCATGGGTGCTTCCTTGCCGTTCATCATGCGGTTATAGGAAACTGGCACGTCAATCAGCTTGCCGTCCTCGCCATGCTTCACGACTCTGAGCCCACTGGTTCGCGCCTGCATCCCCAGACCCATTGCCATCGAAATTGCCTGGGCCACATTGAGTTTGCCATCTTCCTGCATGGGATAGCCACCCGGTCGGTTGACTGCGCCCAAAACATAAACAATTCCAGCGCGCTTCACGATCACCGTATCTCCCGGATGCACCATCACATCGCGAATGCTGTCGCCGTTGCTACCTCTGGAGTATTTGTAAACTGTGCTCGTCGCCGTGCCGGAGGGAGCATTCGCCCGTTTCAATTCGATTTCATCGCCGGCCTGCGCCGTTTCCCCGCCCGTTAGTCCGATCACATCGAGCAGGCTGTGTGGACTAAGCAGTTCAACCCGGCCGGGAGACTGTACTTCTCCGACTACAGTAACGCCAGAGGTGGGAAACTGTTCAACATTAACGCTGACTTGCGGGTTCTTTAAGATCGCCCGGTCGCGGAACTTCTGCTGAATTTTGTCCCGCGCTTCAGCGATTGTGCCTCCGCCCACGTGGATCTGATTCAGGAAAGGAATGCTGATGTTCCCTTCGTCGTCCACGCGTACTTGTCCGCTCAGGTCCGGCTCGCCGTAAACCGAGATATTCAACAAAAATCCTGGTCCCAGCTTCAGCGTGGCGAAGTCCTCAGGCACGGTGACCATGGGAGTTTCCATATTGCTGCCCTGACCGGAACGCGCTCCCTGCCCAGCGTTTGTCGGCGACTGGATGTTAGTGGTGGAAGTGTTGACCTGCGAAAGCACCGCGCGTGGCGTCGAAACCAGCAGAGCGCCCGCTGCGAAAATCGCGGCCGCACGCACCATGGTGCCGTAAATTACTGCGGTTGGACTAGGCATTGAGATATGCCCCCTTTCCGTTATGGCCATAAGCCTCGAAGTAGTCGACCGAATTGGTATTCACCCCATTCAAAACCAAACCAACGGCGCGCGAACCACTGAATTCCAGCACCGACGATAGGCTCTTGAGAACCGTGCGCGTAGTTTTGCCGGCGCGGATCACCGCCAGCGTGGCGGCAAATTTTTCTGACAGCACGCGCGCATCGGTAACCAGCAGGATAGGCGGACTATCGGCAATGACCAGATCGTAGCTTGCCGTGAGAGTCGCCAGCAGAACGTCGAATTTGTCTGAGGCCAGCAGTTCGGCCGGCGTGCTGGCATCGGACCCGGCCGGGAGCAGCGAGAGCAAAGGAACGGTGGAATGGCGGCGGATGCTTGCTTCGAGCTTCTCCGCTCCGGCCAGCACGTCGCTGAGGCCGGGACTGCACGGAGAGTCAAACAACTCATGCAAATGCGGCCGGCGCATATCCGCGTCCAGAAGCAGCACGCGCTTCCCCGCCAGAGCGAATGCGATGGCGGTGTTATAGGCGACGGTCGACTTACCTTCTCCGAACAGCGGGCTGGTGACCAGCAGCGAAGGCAACCGCCCCCCGTTGGCAGCCACCATGATCGCGGTTCGCAGTGCGCGGAACGACTCTGCGCCGGTGGAGCGAGGATCGTTGATAAGTGGACTCGTCTCCAAAGCCGACATTCCGAGGTGCGATTTTGCCGGCAGAATGCGCAGATTTTTCGCCGAGGGAATGTTGCCCAGCATGGGCAAGTTGCCGCCGCCATGAAGCTGCAACGCGACGCTCACTGTATCGTCAAGATGCTCGCGCATAAACGCTGAAGTCACGCCTGCGAAGAGGCCCGCAACCAAGCCCAGCGCAATGTAGAGAGGCGGATTCGGACGCTTCGCCCTGGCAGGTGGACGCGCCGGATCGGCTACGGTGATGTTGGTTGCGCGCAGAGCTGCCTGAATGTTGATCTCCTTCAGCTTGCCGTAGAGACCGTCGTACAACTGACGGCTGGCCGCGGCTTCCTCTGAAAGGGACTGCAACTTGACTGCGCTCACGTTCAGCGCTCCGGCTTCCTGTTGCTTGGCCATGAAAGCCTGGTGGAGCCCATCTTCCTTCTGGCTGGCAAGCACGAACTCCTGGTGAGCGCGTTCATTGATTTTTGCCAACTCAGCGGAAATCTGGGCATCGAGGCTGTCGATCTGGCTCTTGGTCTCAATCAGGTGCGGGTTGTTAGCACCGTACTTAGTAAGCATGTCGGCATAAGTGACCTGAAGCGCAGACTGCTGTTGGCGAAGGCTGCGAAGAAATTCAAGCGCGGCGTCAGACTCCCCAGTTTCGGAACCGCTATCGCCCGATGAGACTAGCGAAGCTACGACTTCAGGATTATTGGTTTTGGTCAGGCGGTAGATGGCCTCTTTCGAAATGCGATCTTCCTGCGCCGCGGTCAGTTGCTGGTTCAATGTATCGAGAGAATCCAAGACCGGAACATGCGTCGTGCCTCCGGAGCCGCCGCCCTGGCCCGTGGCTCCTAGCACCATGTCATTGAGCCCGGTCTTTTGCTCAAAGTCGGCCAGCTTGGTCTGCGAGTTATCGAGATTTGTTTTCAGATCGAAAAGCTGCTCATTCAGCCAGCGCTGCGCGTCCGACGTGGCTTGCGAACGCGCCTCGTAGGTTACATACTCCTCCACGATCGCATTGGCGATATCTGCGGCACGCTGCCGGTCCGGGTTCAAATACTTCACCGTAATCAGCCGGGTGTCGGGCGTATTTTCAACATCCAGCTTTTTGCCAAAGATTTTGAGAATTCGTTCCCGTGTGTAGGGAGCCTGATCGAGAGGCAAGCCACGCCGAATCTCGTCGCGGATGTGATCGTTCGCGCCGGTAAGGGCGCCTATCAGAGTAGGTTTGAAAGCGAACGGAGGCTCGGACTGAAGGTGCAGGTCTTTCACCACGGCCAGCAGCACGTTGGGACTCTGCAGAACCATCATATGAGTCGTAATCTCGGTCTTTAGATCATCCGCGGTCTCCGGCAGAGGCGCGGCATTATTTATGAGGCTGGTTTGCGAGGCGTCGGTTTTCTCCACTTCGACGGTTGCTACTCCCGCATACTGTCGGCTCATGAGGAGGCACAACAGAACCGGCAGCGCCACGCCGCAAAGACCTGCCACTGCGATCGTCATTTTGCGTTTGCGCAGCACGCGCCACACTCCTTTCAACGATTCCCCTTCGCCGAAGCGAAACGAGAAGTCATCCATGCGCTGTGACACCGGTGGCGGCGGAACATAGGGAGCTAGTGTGGTTTTCGTTGGATCGTTGGATAGAAACATTGGCTGGGAGACCTCCTTCACATATCCGTCTTGTCTGGCACAACGGTGGATCGCATTGCGTTCGATACATTTGTCATATGGGCGTTTCGCTAAATCAGGACGCCTAGGTAGTTACTTTGGCCCTGGCCGGCTCGGCGCTTTTGCTTTTCCGCTTCGACTTTAATTGAATTCGACTTACATCCTTCCGCGCATGGACGGCAGCGCCGGCACGCGATCACATTGTGGCTCAAGTCGCAACAGGAATCGGGTACACCCGGCTGCCGGCGACCATCGCCCCGCGATAAACATTGAGCAAAAGAGAAAAGTTTCTTTCCCCCGTGTACGCTTCTTCGTAGCGGCGCCTAGCTTGCGGGCGCATCGCGGCAAATGCACCGGCTACTTCAAGACTGCGCAGGCAGTCAAGCAAACTGCCCGCATCCCCCGCGGCAAACAGCGCGCCCGATTGACCGTCGACGATCATTTCCGGATAACATCCGATCCTGGACGCCACCACCGGAGTGCCCGCGGCCATTGACTCGATGACTACGCGCGGCATGCCTTCATACCAGAGCGAAGGACACAGAGTTGCCTTGGCGCGTCCCAATAGTTGCGCGACTTCTTCGTTGCTCTTGCCGCCCATCCATTCCACGTTGCTCAGGACGGCCGCCGCCTCTCTCACCTCGTCCTCCAACGGCCCCAAGCCAACGATCCTCAGCAAAGGAAGGCCATGACCATTGCGCCAGCACTGAAGCAGGGTGCGTAGCCCCTTTTCTTCGGTCAGTCTTCCGGCGTAAAGAAAGTAGTTGCCATCTCCGGACGCCGGCCCCGGATCGGGATCGACAAAATTCGGTTTAACGACGATCTTCTCCGCGGGAAGTCCGCCCTGCACCAGCTTGATTCTGGCAAACTCAGATAACACAATGAACTTGTCGATCGAGTGGTGCCACGTGCCCGCCGCCCACTGCGCCACCATCGAGGCAGTCGCCACAAAGCTTCCCGCGCGGCTGTCCCTGTAGCACTTATGGATTACGCCCGGGGCACGAAGCGCGCTACCGATGCAGTCCTCGCAGACTCTTCCATCACGAAACAGGGTGGCGTTGACGCACAACAGACGGTAGTTATGCAGCGTATGCACCACGGGGATCTCCGCCTGCTTACAGCGTCTGAAGATGAACGGCGAGACGGTGGGAAACCAGTTATGAACGTGGACAACATCGGGGCGGAACTCTGCCATGATCGACCGCAACTCCTCTGTCATAGCCGAGGAGGCGACAAAGAGATTCATCGAAGTCCGCATCTTGCCTCGCAATCCGTGGATCGAATCGTTATCCACCTCGAGCCGCTGAACTTCAATTCCGTTCGCAACCAGCAAGCGCACCTCGGCATCAACCACGGCATCTTCTCCGCCCCGTTGCTGGTAGCGATTGTGAACCATCAAAACTTTCATGCGATCCGTTAGTCCCTCGACGCAGCGCGATTCTTTGCGCCTGCCCCCTTGATTGAAAACCTTTCTTGTTGCGGCCCCTTGCGAATTGAGGCTGTCTGCAAGCGACCGATCGGAGATGAAGCGGACCCCACCGCTCCTCGCCTCAGTCAGATCCCTTTGGCCGCGAACAACAACGTGTGAAGCAGCACGGCGATATCCAGTAACACGGTGCGGTTCTGAATGTAGTAAAGGTCGTATTCGATAGATTGATGAATCGCGTAACGGCGATCCGCACTCAGTTGCCAGAAACCCGTGATGCCCTGGGGAACTGCAAGTCGCGTCGCTTCCAGGGGTCCGTACTCCTCGGTGATGAACGGCATCTCAGGACGCGGACCGACCAGCGACATGTCTCCCTTGAGCACGTTGATCAGTTGCGGCACTTCATCCATGCTGGTCTTGCGTAACAAACGTCCAATCCGTGTAATGCGCGGATCGCTGCCTTCGTCGGGCGAGCGCGCGTACTTGGGCGCATCGACTTTCATGCTGCGGAACTTAAAAATCTCGAAGGGTTTTCCATGTTGACCGACGCGGGTCTGGCGAAAAAAGATCGGCCCCTTTGACTCCATGCGAATTAACGCGGCCAGCAACGCCCATATCGGCGCGCTCAGTGCAATCAAAACCACGGAGCACACGATGTCCAGCACCCGCTTGCTCACGCGGTAGAACTGACCGGGATCGTTCAGGGCTGTAGTGGCTACGATCAGCCCGTCCATCTCCCAGACCCAGGTGGGTATCCGGCTGGCCAGGACCTCCTGGTTGTCTACCAGCGAGATCGAGCAATTTGTTGTCTGCGCAACCTCACGCACGTAGTTGAGTTCATTCGCGGATATGGAGTCGCAAACAAAGATATCCTGAATCGCTAAGCGTTCCAGCATTTCGACCGACAGCGACTCGTGAAAAACAGGGCAGGAATCGCGTCGGAAGTAGTCGTTACTGTAAATCACGTCGCTGGTTTCGTTTCCGGCGCTCACAAATCCAACTGGATCGATGCCCAGCATGGGCGAATGCAGTGCGCCGGAGAAGAAGCGCCTCGCTGTCCGCTTGGTTCCATAGATGAGAGCGCGCCTGCCGGCCATAGCCGGCGTGAGATACTTGCGCACCTTGTCCTGCACCCACACCCGGCCCATAGTCAAGTAGAGCGTTCCGCTCACCCACGCCGCTAGCGTGGCCATTCTTGGCACGGAATAGCGCGCCACAAAACATAGCACGAGGCAAACGACGATTGCCTTGATCGAGCCTCGCAGTACAATCTCGGTCTCCTTGATATGCAGAAGACTGCAAACCCGCGGGTAAGCATTGTCGCCTATCAAAACGCCGATGGTCAGGCCCGAGTAAACGAGAGAGCCTATAAAAAGCTGCTGCAGAGTCAGCTCGAAAGTGTGCGACCTTTGTAGCAGGTGACCTACTGCGCCGCCCACCATTGTGCCGATCAACAACAGCAGGAAATCGGCTGAAATCCTGAGCAGCGGCATGGACAGCGGCGGCGCTTTCCAATCTTCGAATACTCCCGACTGCGCAGCCGCCGCTGGGGATTGCGCTGCGTATGCGGTTGCGTCCACGCGCGCGGAGAAAGCATTGCTATTCATTTTCGGCCCTCTAGACTGAAAGTGGAGAAGTCGATCTGGTTTGCAAACCGCGTGTCTCCGCGGCCATTCGCTCAAATCATTTCGTAAGTGCAGCTGATGTGCCGTTCGAAATCCAGCTGGATGTCTTTCAAGCGTCTGGCTCTTTATTTGCAGGGCTGACGCGGGTATATCTAAAAGGTGGATGAGTCGTCCCTTGTATGACGGGATGCCACTGTAATGAGGACTTCGATGCTCAAGCTAAGTGTGGGGTTGATTCAGACACCGAGAAAATCGCAAGCTGCCCTTAACAGCCGTCCCAGAACTTTTTAGTATTTTTCCACCGCATTGTTTGCTGGCCTCAACCTCGATTGTGACCAACGCCGCCGTTTTTTCGCGCATCTACTTTTTAAGAGGCGACGGCATGGACGCACAGTCCAGGCTGCGAAGAGGGTTTTGGGGGACGAAATGACCCGCTTGCGATCGATTGCTGTCTTCGCTCTGTCGGTGGGGAGTTTAACGCTCGGCATTCAATCGTCGGGATCTAGAGCGTCGGGATCTACAGCCGCGGAGGAGAATCGGGACCCCGGCAGCGAAAGCGCTGCGATCCAACCTATACAGTTTACTGCCGCATTTATTGGGATGCACACGCTATCGCCGGCCCGGCACTGGCCGACGGTTCCGTTCGGAAGCATCCGGCCGGCCGGCGTCACGTGGGGAGCAATTGAAACCACCCCTCGTCAATACGATTGGCACTCGCTGGATTTTTGGGTATCGCAAACGCAGGAGCATGGAGTGCAACTCGATTATGTGTTTCTAAATACTCCGCGATGGGCCAGCACCCGGCCGGATGAGCCCTGCGTCGGCAAGCGTTTCGGATGCGCCGCCCCCCCCAACATGAGTGACTGGGACGAGTTTGTCCGCACTCTTGTTACCCGTTACAAGGGAAGAATCTCAAGTTACGAGCTCTGGAACGAGCCCAACGCCTCAGGCTTCTGGTCGGGTAGTCCGCAGCAGATGGCAGAGCTGGCCGCGCACGCCTATCCCATCATCAAGTCGATTGATCCGGCAGCCATCGTCACGACTCCGGCAGCCTCCTCCACCGGCTGGCCACTTTCTCACGATGCATGGCTGGATCAGTATCTATCCGCCGGCGGCGGCAGATATGCCGATGTAATCGCCTGGCATGGCTACTCAGGGAGAAACGACCAACCGGCCCTTCCCGTCGAAGATCTTTCGCGCCAGATCCAGGCGCTCCGTCAGGTGCTGGCGCGGCACCAGTTGAGCCACTTACCGATCTGGGACACCGAAGGCGGATGGGGCAAGAATGCTCAGTTGCCCGACCAAGGTGCGCAGGCATCCTTCTTGCTGAAGTGGTACTTAATTCAATTCACCGATGGCATTGCGCGCGCCTATTGGTATCAATGGGACAATCCGGATTGGGGAACTTTGTGGCGTGAGGGCAGCGGCGTAACGCCTGCAGGCGTCGCCGCCCAACAGGTTGAGGGATGGCTAAACGGTGTAACTGCCGTGCGACCTTGCCGCCCTTCGCCATCATCAACGTTATGGACATGCGATATACGCAAAGGCAGCGTGACCTACCGCGTGGCGTGGAGCTCATCGGGCCACGCGCCTTTTGCGGATAGCGCTAGTGCGGAGGCTTTAACCGATCTAGGCGGCGAAAAGCAGGTTTCCAAGGGCCAGCCGATCATGATAGATTCGCGGCCTATTCTCTTTCAGCTTAAATGACGAGCGAAAATTCGAAGCGGTGCGGGTCGGTACCGGATTTAACGTGCCATGACCGCTCCAACAAATCCGCCTCAATACAAGCGCTTCCACAGAATAAGCTGCTGCGTCGATGGTCGCGGCGGGGATGGCTCCCTGCGCCGCGAACGAGATCGGATACGACCTAATCTTCGGATCAGCCCTCGTGAGTTGTCCTGTTGCTTCTCAAGTGAACATTTTGGATATGTGAAAGTACATTCGAAATAGCTCCTGCCGCGAGTTATCCCGGCGTGTGTGATCTTGCATCTAACCATTTGGTTCGATCCTTTCGCGGCCCCGGTTCAAATATAACTAAACAGAAAGGCCGAATACCAAATGAGGAAGGCCCTGTCCCGCGTTCATGCCCTGTTCTCTCTGTTTGTTTTCGCCACGGCGGTTGCCGGGTGCGGAGGATTTCAGGGTGTGCTTACGCCCACCTTGACCTCGATCACTCCTTCTACTGTTGCTGCTGGAAGCGCGGGGTTTACATTAACAGCGATCGGCGCCAACTACGTCAACGGAACACAGATTTTGTGGAACGGCGTAGCCCTGCAAACCACTTTGTTGTCAAGCTCCGAACTCACTGCAAACATTTTGGCTGCTCAGATCGCTGCCAGCGGCGTCATCGGGATCCGGGTGATGAAGCCAGACACGACCACATCGAATTTGATGAATCTGACCATTACCGGAGGATCGGGCACTGGCACCGGCACTACGCCTCCCACGCTGACCTCCCTGAATCCTTCCACCGCATACAACGGAAGTCCTGTCATGACGCTCACAACCAACGGCACTAACTTTGTGAGTGGCAGCCGGGTGATTTGGAACGGAACCGTTATGCAGACGACTTTTGTTTCCGGTACTCAGCTGACGGCGAGCATTGCAGCCTCGTATCTGTCCACTGTGTCGGTTGCAAATGTTTCCGTGCTGAATCCGGACGGCACGATTTCCAATACCCTATCGTTCAATATCACCGTGTCACCAGCGACTACGCCGATTGTGACGGACATAAGTCCAACCAAGACCGCGGCCGGCAGCCCCGGGTTTACGATAACCCTGAACGGAATGGATTTTGCTCCCGGCTGCATTGCGTACTTTGGCGGCAACGCGCTTGCGACCACCGTTGTAAGTGACACCGTGCTCACTGCCGTGGTGCCGGTGTCCGATCTGGCCGCGGTCGCCGAAGTGCCGGTCACAGCCGTGAACGCTCAGTCGAAAGCATCCAATCCCATCCCTTTCCTGCTGGGAATGGACATCTTATTCAGCGAGGTTAACGATCTGGCTTGGGATACGGCGCGAAACATCATGTATATTTCACAACCAAGCTCATCGAGTACTAGCACCATCGAGAGTCCCGATACCGTCATGGCCATCAATCCAGTAACTCTGGTTGCGCTGTGGACTTACTCTTCCGGAGCGGGAACCGATCCCGACCATCTTGCCATTTCCGCAGATGACAAGTATTTATATGTGGGTTTGGATGGCAGCGGCACGGTGGAGAGGTTGGCGCTGGGGAACCAGACTTACGTCCCCGATGAAAGCATCGCGCTAGGTTCGGATAGCAACCTTGGACCGTATTACGCGATGGACATCGAGGTAGATCCTGTCCAGTCCAACACCATCGCAGTGGCGCGAGGCGTTTCGTCCGATATTTCCATCGTGCAGGCACAAGGCGGTGTCGCAATTTATGACGGAACCGTCCAGCGCCCTGCGGTTGTGACGCCTACAACGCAATCGGGCGACGTGCTGCTCGATACCATCCAATGGTCCCAGGATGGGTCGGCGATCTATGCGGCCAACACGGAAAACTATGAGGCAGACTTCTACCAGCTTGCTGTCTCAAGCAATGGTGTAAATCTCGTCAGCGATCATCCCAACTACTTCCCGATTCCAAATCTGCACATTCACTTCGACCCGTCTGATCAATCGCTCTATGGAGACGACGGTCTAGTTGTGGATCCATCCTCCGCACAGCAGACGGGTAACTTTATCTCTACGGGAGTAATGGCTCCCGATTCAACGATTGGAAATGCTTATTTTGTCGGGCAGTCGGCTTTTGAGGACCAGAGTGTCGCCTATATGGTCCAATCGTTCAACCTGAATACATTCAGCCCGATTGCACAACTTCCTCTTTACGAGGTTGAGGGAGTGCCGCAACACCTGATTCGCTGGGGATCGACCGGACTTGCATTTGTTACCAAGAAAGTCGAGAACTGCGTCGTTTCGCCGTGCACGATTGGCGATGGACGTCTTTATGTCATAGACGGCCCATTCGTAACGCAGACTGCGCCATAGTCGACGCCGCGCAAATCCCTGGCGCGATAATTATCGCTCGTGGCCGGTCGCGCCGGCGTCTTCAACCTATACGGCTCGTGTTGTAGACATGACGTTGGCTGCCGGGGGACAGGTTGGCTGTGGGCTCAAATTGCCAAGTCGTGCTGTGAAGAGTTTTTGGGGGGAAGAGATGTTTTTACGATGCCTTATTCTTGGCGAGGTGCTCTTTTTCACCACATTTGCATTTGCGCAGGTTGGGCCCGCGGCCACTTACGCCGAGCCTGTCTTGACGACGGGTGGCTTCTACAGCTTCTTCGACGCCAATTACGAATCCTACCGGATGACGGGACTTGGCACTTATATCGATTGGACCCCGCCGATGTTCTGGTACTTCGGAGCGGAAGGCGAGAGCCGCTGGCTGATTTTCAAGGGCGCGAACAACTTAAGAGAGTACAACTATCTCGCCGGGCCGCGCTATACGTTTTTCATCGGCCGGGTAGTGCATCCCTATGCGAAGCTGCTGGCCGGCGCGGGTGAGATCAACTTTCCATATCATCTTGCCCATGGCGGGTATCTGGCCATTGCGCCCGGCGGCGGCGCCGATTTTAGCTTGCATCAGCGATGGCGGATGAGAGCCGATTATGAATACCAGATTTGGCCCAACTTCGTAGGCGCTCCTGGCATCCCCAGCAACGCCTTGAAGCCGAATGGCGTCAGCGTCGGCGTCAGTTTCGGAATCTTCAACGGCCGATCCATGTAAACGCAGCGCATTCGACGATGCGCACTTTTTAAGTGTTCGACCTTGTAAAGAGGGACTGCGGCCTTGTCAGTACAGAATTTAATTGACGCCAACAACTCGAATGCCGTTTCGGTGAACGGGAGGGCTATGATCGCCCGCGCTTTGATTTCCGCATTATCTGCGGAATGCGGTTCTTACTGCATACTGTCAGGCTACGACCAGCTTCCCGAATCGTTCGATTCAGATATCGACTTTATGGTTGACGAAAAAGACTTTGTACGCCTGCCGAGTATCGTCGCCCACGTCGCGCACGAGACAAATACCTATCTGTTCCAGACGATCGAGCATGAAGTTACGGCGCGCGCATTTCTGCTGGCCTCGCTGTGCGGCGCCGGTCTGACCATCTACCAGCTCGATGCGGCTTCCGATTACCGGCACTTCGGTTTGCTGTGGCTGCGCGCCGATGAAGTGCTGGCGGCCAGGCACAGGCATGCGCGTGGATTCTGGATTCCTTCTGCCGCGCACGAGTTTGCTTACTACCTCATCAAGCGGGTCAATAAAAGGGACTTTGGCATTCAGCATGGAAAACGGCTTAGCCGCCTTTATGACGGGAGTGAGGATGCATGCGATCGGATTATGGCACGCTTCTGGAGCCCTCGACAGCGAATCGCTCTCGGCAGCATGGCCGCATCCGGCAACTGGGACGAAATGCCCCGATTGCTTGAACCGCTGCGAAAGCAGTTGCGGCGCCACGGTGCCGAGTCGCTTCCGCAGAGAATGGCATCGCTTCCCAGGCGTGGGCTGCACGTCCTCGACCGGGTGGCGCATCCAACTGGCCGATGGATTGCTTTGATGGGCCCCGATGGTTCAGGAAAATCGTTTGCAGTTAATACTATTCGCGAGCAATTCGCGTCGGCGTTTCGCGATGTCCGGTGTTTTCACTTGCGGCCCAAACTGCTGCGTGCAGTTACTAGAGATGGGGACCCTGTAACTGATCCCCACGGAAAGGCGCCGCGAGGATTTGTTGCTTCCATCGCAAAAGTCTTCTATCTGCTCGCAGACTATCTGTTCGGTTACATAGTTGATATAGCTCCGGCTTTGATCCGGACGCGACTGATTGTTTTCGACCGCTATTTCTACGACCTTCTGGTAGACACCAAGCGCGTGCGCTATGGCGGGCCTCGGTGGCTGCTCGATTTGGCGTCGCATTTGCTTCCGCGTCCTGACCTAGTGATTCTTCTCGACGCGCCCCCTGAAGTTCTTTGGTCGCGCAAGCAGGAAGTGCCCTTTGACGAGGTCGTCCGCCAGCGCGAAGCTTACCTGCAACTTGCGTGCCGATTGCCGTCGATGATCGTTGTGAACTCCGCACAGCCTGTTCCAGCATTGCTTCACGATGTCAACGGCGCTCTGGTTGCGCATTTCTCCCGACTTGTGGCTCGGCGACTTGAACTTGAGCCTTCAACGCTTCCCCCGGATCGAATCGACTCCAACCCTCCAAACTGCCCATGCTGATCGCGAACACCCTTAAACAGCCGGTCACAGCGTCGCAGGTTTTCGATGCGGCGTTCCCGGTTGAGTGCGAAGTCGACGCTCGGGACATTCCGATTTATGTGATTCCGCAAGGCGCTGAGCCCCGCTGGATCATTCTCGGAGACCCTCGCAGGGCACTCCCGGTTCTTCACAGTTGGCGCCCATACAATCTTGGGGCCCGTGCGCGTTGGAAACTGGTAGTCCTTGCCGCGGCCGCCGGAATACTGGCTCGGCTTCCTGGCGTCGTCAACATCGGCGGCCGCATTAGCTTTTCTTATTGGCACAGAATTTCGAATGTCATTGAAAATGGCACCGCTGTAATTCACGTGGGTAACCGGTCACACACGCGAAAAGCGATTGTGTTTTTTCCTGGAGAAGGCAGTAGGGTTCAAGTCGTTGCCAAGGTTCCGTTGTTGCCGGCCGCAAGTAGTGCGATTCTCAACGAGGCCGCGACTCTCCAGCGCCTGGAGACTCTCAAGCACTTGCCCAGGGTTCTTTTTCAGGATTTCGATCGTGGAGTTGCAGCCCAATCCTGGCTCGAAGGAAAGCCGGTATCGAGGATCTTCACGCCTGCGCACATCGAACTTTTGAGTTCCCTAGCCATTCCAGGCGTCGTCACTCGCGTTTCAAATTTCAGACCTGAGATCGCTGCTCAACTTGATTCCATTGACTTGCCGTTTGACCGGTCCTTGCTTCGGCGAGGGCTTGAAATGCTTGAATGCGATCGACCTCTGCCCGGCTTTCTAGAGCACCGTGACTTCGCTCCGTGGAATTTGAAGCGGCTTAGCGATGGAAACCTGAGTTTGCTCGATTGGGAGTGGGCAGTGCCTAACGGTCTACCCTGGCAGGATGTTTGCCGCTATTTCTATATTCAAGATGCGCTCTTCAATGGCCCAGGCGAGGTGTACCAGTCGATGAGCGTCAGCCCGCTTCTAAAAGCATACTGTGCCCGTTTCGCGATTCCCTTTCAAACACTTCCAGCGCTCACCATGTATTACCTGCTTCGCGTTTTGTTAATGGACTGGCAGGCCGGAAATATGGATTTGGCGAAATATTCTTTTAGACAGATCAAAGCGAATATCGAATCGACAGGCAACCCTGTTTTTTGATTTGCTGGACTGATTCATAGAACAATCCCGCGCCATAACAGAATAATTTTGTTGATTAGAATCCGCTCTCAGAATGCTATATTTCTTGCTGATAGCAGATGGGGCGCAGCCTGCCTCCGACGGCCGGAGCCCTTGTAGCCCCAACATCTCAAAAGAGTTGAAAAAACAATCGCTGCTGTTTAACCTTGTGCTATCCTCTCGTCAATGTTATTCACCATCGCAGAAGGAGACAGATGATCGGGGCCAGTGATCGTCTGTTGGGAACGAGTCGATCTATGCCGGTCACTCAAACCAAACAGAAGAGCAAGATCTTTGTTGCGTCACGCAAAGACCGCTTGTATGATCCCGTCATGCCACCAAAGTTCCCGCAAGGGATCGCCGTAGTTCGAGCGGTGATTTTGATCACTGTTTGCGGCACAGCAATTTGGTACATTCTGTGGAGAATCGCTATGTATGTGTGGGTAAGAAGATAGACTGATAGTCGATAGGCTGCCGACCGGCAGTCAGGCGGATGTCGAGGTTTGGCCTAACAATTTATACAGGGTTCAGGGGAAATTGTCTGAACGTTTTTTGCAAGTTCTGCGGAGCTCTAAGTTAGCGCAAGAGTTTTTGACTTAGATAGTTAGACTTAAGTCCTTGCATCGATCCAGAAATCAGAAGCGGAGCTGTACGAGCGCCCTATCTGATAGCACAAATCGGGCGCGACGCCTCTCTAGCATCGTTGTCGTCCACTTGCAAGAATGCCTTGGTCCCTACTTTATGACCAGCAGAGGCTTTAATGCGCTTTATGCGATTGATCGCCCCCATCTTACTTGCGACTTTGGCCATTGCCATGACCAGCGGTCGCGCGCATTCACAGGCTAACGTGAACGAAAGCGAAGAATCCAATATCTATGTCGATGCGCAACTTGGCTCGGATGCTGCCTTAGGGACGATTAATTCTCCCACTAAGACCATCCAGGCTGCGATTAACAAAGCGATCGCAAATAACCGGAAAGGGATACCTACAAAGGTCAACATCAACCCTGGCGTTTATCGTGAGACGGTGAACTTCACGAAAGCTTCTGGCCAGACCAGTGCCACCATTACTGTGCAAGCTGTGTCTCCCAGTTTAGCCATCATCGCCGGCTCAGACGTGTTGTCGGGTTGGAGCCAGGATTCATCGACCCTCTACTCGCGCTCCTGGCCCTACAGCCTTACAGGCTGCGCAACGCCCGCCGGCTGGCCAACCAACTTCGCTCCCGTCGCATTGCGCACTGAAATGATCTTTGTAAACAGCGTCCCGCTCACGCAGGTCATGTCGTATTCAGACTTGCGCCCCGGCACGTTTTATATCGATGACTCAAGTTATATGGTCTATGTTTCGCCGGCCGTCGGCACCAACATGGGAACCGCTTTCGTGGAAGCCGCCGCACGGCGCCAGACTCTGAATCTTGAAGGACAAAGCAACGTAGTGCTGCGCGGGCTCGTCTTCGAACACGCCGCGAGCTGTATGAACGAGAGCGGAGCAAACATTACCGGGAGTTCCAATGTTCTGATCGATCAGGTACAAGCGATGTGGAACAACTGGGGTGGGCTGACGGTAAACACCAGCACCAATGTAACCGTACAGAACTCGACAGCTAGCCACAACGGAGCCGTCGGCTTTCAGGGCTACGAGGACCAGAACGCCCTCTACGGTGGTAATGAGAGCGATTACAATAACTGGCGCGGCGCACAGTCGGCCTTCTATGACTGGGCTATGGGCGGCACCAAACTGATGCTAATGCGCAATACCACGGTGCAGGATCACCACTCCTATCGCAACCAAGCACAAGGGCTGTGGTTCGACACGGACAACGAAGACATCACCATCGACTACACAACGTTGGCTGGAAACGTAATGGCTGGCCTGCAGGTTGAAGCCAATGAAGGTCCCGTTACGCTTGAAAGCAGTACCCTGTGCTCCAATGGATTGGGCATTAACCTGCTCGAATCTGAAAATGTCACCGTCGAGTACAACGTCCTATATGATAACGGCGGCACTAACACCGATCAGGGCGAAGTTTTTATCGGAGGCCAGGCGGGCGGCCGCACCATTAGGGATTGGCAGAACGGAACCTATTACAATCTGCGTACGACCAACACGGCGGTTATCGGCAACACCGTGGCGGATGCGGCCAGCGGGCAGTATGTTTTTGGAACCTATCTGAGCGGAAGCGATTGGTCCGATTTTATCGACACGCTCTACTCCTCCAGCAACCGCTGGTACGATCCCATCACGCAGAGCACCTTCAAGATCGTCAATGGCAAGGTCGTGAGTCTGGCAGGCTGGCAAAGTGCAACTGGGCAGGACAGCGCTTCAGCATGGGCGGCGGCCACCTCAAGCCAGCTGGCCTGGTGTGCCATCCCCGCTCCGACGTTTACCGACTTCAGCGTGAACCTCGACAACCGCGCCTATGCCATGTCGTCCGGCAAGGCCGTTGCCACCGTCCGCGTGAACTCATTCGGAAGCGGCACGGTGAACCTGAGCGTATCGGGCTTGCCCAGCGGAGTCAGTGCTTCCCTCTCCAACTCGAGCTTGGTCAGCGGCGTCGTAACCCTCACGTTAACAGCTTCGCAGAATGCCGTTTATGATGATGTGCCGGTTACACTCTGGGCCAGCAGCGACAACCGCGTTCACAGCGTGACGTTCTATGTGCAGGTGGCTCCGTAGCAGGCTCATCCGGGCCTTACGTGACCGTCACAAAAAGCGCAAATGGCTGGCCAGGGCTTGCAGTATTATCTCCAATCCCCGGCCTTTTATCGCCAGCCCAGGCCTAACCTGCATCCAATCAAATGCGCCCCCGGATCTGCGCCGCCGGATAGATATTCGCCAACTTTTCCGGCTCTCCTGACTTGCAATGGTTCCCTCCGCCGCATTCAACTTGCGGAGTAATTGAGTTGATGGATCAGCCATGAAGCTGCTGTTGTCTGCATACGCGTGCGAGCCGAACAAAGGCTCGGAACCGGCAGTGGGCTGGAACCGGGCGCAGGCTCTGGTCCGCCTCGGACATCAGGTTCACGTTATCACGCGCAACAACAATCGTGAGGGCATTGAAAGTGCGATTCAATCCAATCAGCCGGCGCCCGTCTTTCATTACTACGATTTGTCCTCTTGGGCTCTCGCCTTGAAGCGCTGGCCGGGCGGAATTTATTTTTATTACCTGATGTGGCAGATCGGTGCTTACCGCCTCGCCAAAGAAATACATCGGCAACGGAATTTTGATTGCGTTCAGCACGTAACCTTCGCTACATACCGTCAACCATCCTTCATGGGCAGGCTTGACATTCCCTTCATTTTTGGGCCTGTTGGAGGCGGAGAAACCATGCCCTCGCAGTTTCGTCAAGGGATTCCATGGAAGGGCCGTGTGGCCGAAACTCTCCGCGATCTGGGTAGCACTCTCATCGCATTCGATCCGTTGATGCGCTTCACCTTCTTTCGCGCGCAAACCATCGCCTGCACGACCAGCGAGACGCTGGCAAGAATTCCGCGCCGCTATCGCAATAAATGCATCGTGCAGCCGGCCATCGGAATCAACGAATCTGAAATCGAGGCCGGCAGTAACGCACCGACGCACGCTCCACACTTTCTTTTTATTGGGCGCCTGCTTTATTGGAAGGGCCTGCACCTTGTGCTGCGCGCCATGGCAACGGTCAGGCAATCGGTTCCTCATGCGCGAT
>JBEKPD010000027.1:0-101136 GCA_049521075.1 Occallatibacter sp. | reverse complement strand
CAGATGAGCATAGAGCAATTCCCAGCCATGATCGCTCAGATCGTGACGGTGGGGCGCAACTGATTGCATCTTCACTAGGCCATCTTCGCATAATCCACCATCTCGTGACGACACTGCCTAGGAAAAGTAGCGACCTAAATCAGCGCCGCCATCACATTTCGTCTAGTTCCCCGTCCCATCCAACTCCCCGTACGTCGGATACGGCGCCGCCTCGGTGCTGGTCGGCATGGTTGCCAGAACCTTCAAATCGTCCTGTACCATTTTCCATTCGTCCGGGTTCTTCTTGGTCACGATCGGCGCATTGGGATCGGCGTAATACGCCGCCACGTCGCTTTGGATTCCCGGCGGAATCGCCTGTGTGGGCGTGCGCGTCAGCCGGTGCAGCAACTCGGAATAGGTGATGTCGGTCAGCGAATAACCGCCCGGCTTCACCTTCTGCCCCGTATCCAGGTCGCGATTTGGCAACGGTTGCTTGGGATCGAGCGGCCCCAGCGTCGTCATTGAGCTCATCGCGCTCAAGGTCCGCTCCCGGCGCGCTTCAACCGGCGTGAAAAGCGCCAGGCGATAACGCAGATCTGTCGTGGACGAAACCACGCTGTGCATGTAATCGGCCTCTGTGTCTGCCGTCGGTCCTTTCACAGCTGCCATCTTGAGCGGCCCCACCTTGGGCAGAATCCAGATCACTACAGCCAACAGGTGCGTCTCCACGCTTACCTTCTTCTTTCGATACGCGTCCCAGTTGCAAAGTGCGGCCGTCGCCGCAACTTCTTGCTCCACTTCCTTCGCGTCGGGCGTGTCCGGCTCTACAGGCTCGTGTTTGCGGTGCAACAGCGTCACCGCGTAGGCCACGCGGGGAATGAACGTGCGCGTGGCAAACTCGTAGGCCCTCATGTTGAAGCGCTGTCGTTTCCTTACGTCGAAGTTCTCTGTGAGCCCATACGTCTGGTAAAACGCCAGCGCCAGTTGTTTTACGGGAACCCGAATCCCGATGTGGCGCACATAGCCGAGCGGCGCCATGCGATGATGCGCAATTTGATCGATGTCGAACGCGAACTCGGCCTGCACATGCTGGTGCCGGCCCTCGGCATAATTCACGCTCGGCCCGTAGCGCGCCGCGAGTTTGGGAAACTCAAGCGCCACGGCGCGATTGGTCGCCTCCGAGTGGCCGAACGAATCCCCGACGTAGTGCGATAGCGCGCCCGCCGCGAATGCCAGCTCGTCGGCGTTGTGCGCATTGCGAAACAGCGCCATCACAAAATCGCCTGTGCGCACGTAGTGCGTCAGGTCCGAGAAAAACTGGTCGCCAGACGGGTAGTACCCGATGTCCTGGATCACGCATCCGCCGTACGCGTAGGCACGCGCTTCGTCCAGCTCTTGCGGCGTCAGGTTCGGATAGTGGCTCATGAGCAATGGCACGATCGAGTCGTCCCAGGTAAGGTCGATCAGTTGCTCATGCGTCATCAGAGAATACGCGCCCGCCCGCCGCATCCCGCCGCCCGGCAAGAAGAGCAGGATGGCCAGCGCCACAACGCGAAGGCAGTTTGAGCGCATCGTCATAAAGACAGGGTACAGGGAGTAGGAGTAAAGAGCGGGGAGCCAGTGTTGTGTCCCTGAAGTTCGCATCAAAATTACTCTGTCATCCTGAGCGAGTTTTGGTGCGTAACCGGGGCCCCCACGGACAGGTCTTCGTCCGTGGGGTGGTTGGGCAGCAAAGCGAGTCGAAGGACCTGCATTTCGGGGATTCGATATATGCCACGAACTTCGGGGTCATCACATTAGGGAGCAAGAACCCACATACTACTCCCTGCCTTATCCAAGCATTCGATCCAGCGCCACACGCGCCCAATGCTTCACATCGGGCTTCACCTCGATGCGATTCACCACGCGCCCCTCGACAAGATTCTCAAGCACCCACGCCAGATGCTGCGGGCTGATGCGATACATCGTGGTGCACAGGCAGCCTGTGTCGTCTAGCGTAATAATCTTTTTGCTCTCCGGCGCAAAGCGCTTGGCCAGCCGGTTCACCAGATGAATCTCGGTCCCAATCGCGAACATCGATCCCGCGGGCGCCTGCTCCACACGCGCGATGATCTGCTCGGTCGATCCTAGCGCGTCCGCCTTCTGGCACACCTCGTAGCGGCACTCGGGATGCACGATCACTTCAATCCCCGGATACTTCGCCCGCACCTGGTCGACATGGGACGGAAGAAAGCGCTGATGCACGGCGCAGTGCCCCTTCCACAGCAGCATCCGGCTCGCCGCCAGCCGCTCAGCAGTCTGCCCGCCCCAAAACGACCCAATCTGCACCGCCCAAGGATCCCAAACCACCATCTCATCCAAAGGCAGACCCATAGCGTGCCCAGTGTTTCGCCCCAAATGCTGATCCGGCAAAAACAAAACCCGCTTGCCGCGCGCAAACGCCCACTCCAGAGCCTTGCGCGCGCTCGACGAAGTGCACACCAGCCCGCCGCGCTCGCCGCAAAACGCCTTGATCGCCGCCGTCGAGTTGATGTAGGTCACCGGAATCGTCTCGCCTGCGAGCCCGGCCCGCTCCAGCGCATCCCAACAATCCTCGACCTGCGAGATCTCCGCCATATCCGCCATCGAGCAACCCGCATTCAGGTCGGGCAGAATCACCTGTTGGCCGTTCTGCGCCAAAACGTCCGCGCTCTCCGCCATAAAGTGCACGCCGCAAAAAACTATGTACCGGGCGCCGGTAGCCGCTGCCGTCTTCGACAGCTTGTAACTGTCGCCGGTGAAATCGGCAAAGCGCACCACCTCGTCCCGCTGGTAGTGGTGGCCAAGAATCACCGTGGTCGCGCCCAGCTTGGCGCGCGCCGCGGCAATCCGCGCGTCCATTGTGTGGTCGGGCAGCACCAGATAGTTTTCAAGAGAACAGGTCGCATTTGCCTCCATAGAGGCAACTGTTGCTTCGTCAAGAACAAGGGTCACAATATTCCGCCTTCAGTCCGTTTCCGGACGGGGATGTTGAAAGCTTTCCAGCCGGCTGCAGTCGATGCGCCTCTCCCTGACCCGGATCTCGTCCAAAAACCAGGAAAAAACCACCCACGGGGTTGTTGCAGCCCGTTAACAAATGGATGCGTCAGCAAGGGAGCGGATTCTCGGAATCGCGGCCCAGCCTGCCCATCCATCTGCTCCTATTGTAACGCTGCCGTAATATCCGCCGGAACGCCCGCCGTTTGTGACCGTCACTTGCGGCCAGTTATCATGGTCCTTCATGGGAACTCCACCGCCAATTGAGATAGCCAACATCGGCATGGCCGATACGCTCTTCATCATGGTTCTGGCACTGGTGTTCTTCGGACCCCGCCGCCTGCCCCAAATCGGCCGCCAGATCGGCAAGCTGATGTACGAGTTCCGCAAAGCTTCGAACGACTTCAAATTTCAGATGGAAGAGGAGTTACGCCAGTCCGAGGAGGCCGACCGCCGCAAGAAAGAAGAAGCCGAACGGCAAAAAGCCCTGGCCGCGAACCCGCCCGTCCCGCAACTGGACGCTCCCGCCCCGCCCGCTGCATCCGACGTGGGCTCCCCAACCCCCACACCAGAACCACCCACTTCATCTCTGGAATCGCCGACTGCAAGCCCCTATCCCGGCGAATCAACTTATCCCAATCAAACTGCCGAGCCCACGCGGTCTGATGATGCCACGGCGGAAGCGGTCGAGGCCGCACGGCTGCGTATCGAACCCAGTATCGCCCCGCGCATTCAGCCGCCGTCAACCGGGGAAGTCGTCGCCGCCAACCGGCCCGGCGCGTCTGCGCAACAAGCCGATCTCCCTACGCAACAAATCGACCCGCCCGCCGCCCCACCTGCCGCCGCTTCTCCCAACGCTGGACCCGCCGCGGACGATAACCTGAGCGGCGTCAATCAAGCCGATCAAGCTGAACCAACGGAGCCGGCCGCCCACCATGGTTGATCCGCAGGAAGCTATCGAAAAAGCTCGCAAGGCCGTCACCGAGCGCGCCGAACTACCCGGCATGAGCCTCATGGAGCATCTCGACGAGCTCCGCAAGCGCATCGTCCACTCCGCCATCTATCTCGCCGGCGGTTTTATTGTCTGCTGGATCTTTCGCCAGCATATCGTCAATTTTTTTCAGGCCCCGCTCAATAAGCTCGGCATCAAGCTCAGCTACACCCACCCCATGGATCCGCTGAACTTCGATCTGCAAGTAGCGTTGCTGGGCGGCGTAATTCTCGCCTCGCCCTTCATCCTCTATCAGGTGTGGCTCTTCATCGCGCCCGGCCTCTATCAGAAAGAGAAGCGCTTCGTCATTCCCTTTATGGCCGCCACCGTGGGATTGTTTCTCACGGGCGCAGGGTTCGGCTATTTCTTCGTCTTGCCCGGCACACTCAAGATCCTCATCTTCGGTTTCGGAGCCGGATTCAATCCCATGGTCACCATCGAGGAATACACGGGGTTTTTCCTCTCCATCATCCTCGGTCTCGGCATCAGCTTTGAGATGCCCATCCTCATCTTTTTCCTGGCTCTCTTCGGCATCGTCAGCCCGCGCTTTCTCTGGAAGAACATTCGCTACGCCATCCTTGCCGTTTTCATCGTCGCCGCCATCATCTGTCCCAGCCCCGACCCCTGGACCATGTGCATCTACGCCCTTCCCATGCTTGCGCTTTACATCGTCGGCATCGGCGTAGCCTGGTGGGTGCACCCCGACCGCAAAAAGAAAAAGGAGGGCGCGGATTGATGTTTTCTTCTTCCTGGTTTTGGACAAAAGCAGCAGCACGAGTTGGGGTGCCCCGGGTCTCGATTTTGAGACCCGGGATAGCACGAATCTCAACCCTCCTCATCGCGCTGTCTCTCTTCGCTCCCCTCGCCCTCCAAGCTCAGCACTTCCCCGGCGCCAAGGCCTACGAATACGCGCGCCAGTTCGCCGCCATCGGTCCGCGCTGGCCCACCGGCCCCGGCCACGTCAAAGCCGAAGACTTCCTCCGCACGCACTTCCGCAACGCCCACGATCAGGTTGAAGAAGACACCTTCACCGCCGACACGCCCATCGGCCCCGTGCCCCTGTGCAACTTCATCGTGCGCTTTCCCGGCACAAAACCCGGCGTCATCGTTCTCGGCACGCACTACGAAACCAACTACCCGCTGCGCAATATCAACTTCATCGGCGCCAACGACGGCGCTTCCACCACCGGCTTGTTGATGGCCATAGCCGACCAGCTCCGCACCCAGACGGCGCAAGGCAAAAAACTCGACGGCTACTCCGTCTGGCTCGTCTTCTTCGACGGCGAAGAGGCCTTTGAGCAGTGGTCCGGCTCCGACTCCACTTACGGCAGCCGCCATCTCGCCGCCAAATGGGGCCGCGACGGGACACTCAATCAGATCAAGGCCTTCCTCCTCGCCGACATGATCGGCGACAAGGATCTCGACATCCAGCGCGAAACCCACTCCACCCTATGGCTCGTCGATTTAGTCGCCCAGGCGGCAAAGAAATTCGGCGACCAGCGCTATTTTTTCCAGAAGGAAATGGACGTCGAGGACGATCATCTGCCCTTTGTCGAGCGCGGCGTGCCGTCGATTGACATCATCGACCTCGACTACGGGCCCAACGACAGCTACCACCACACCGCGCAGGATACGATGGATAAGATCAGCGCCCGCAGTTTAACAATCGACGGCGATGTCTTCATGGAGACGATCCACCTGATCGATCAGAAATGAGCCAGTAGCCCGCAGCTACCGAATCGCATGGAAAAGCTACAAGCTACCGGCTGCAGGCTACCGGCTAAGAACAACGTACAAGGAGAAGCACGTGTCTCAAGCAGAAATCGGTATCATCGGCGGCAGCGGACTCTACTCCATGCCCGGCTTCACCAACATCCACGAGGAGCGCGTCGAAACGCCCTTCGGCGAGCCCTCCGACGCCTTCGTTCTCGGCGAACTCGAAGGCCGCAAGGTCGCCTTTCTCGCCCGTCACGGCCGCGGCCATCGCATTCTTCCTTCTGAGCTAAACTTCCGCGCCAACATCTACGCCATGAAAAAGCTTGGTGTGGAGCGCATCGTCTCAGTCTCCGCCGTCGGTTCGCTCAAGGAAGAGCACAAGCCCACCGACTTCGTCATCCCCGACCAGTTCATCGACCGCACCTTCAACCGCATCGCAACTTTCTTCGGCGACGGCATCGTGGGCCACGTGGCCTTTGGCGATCCCGTCTGCGCGACAGTGGCCAAAGCCGCGACCGATGCTTGCAAGACTGTGGGCGTCGTCGGCAAACTCGGCGGCACTTACGTCTGCATGGAGGGCCCGCAGTTCTCCACCAAGGCCGAGTCGCACCTCTATCGCAGTTGGGGCGCAGACGTTATCGGCATGACCAACCTGCAGGAGGCCAAGCTCGCCCGCGAAGCCGAAATCTGCTACGCCACCGTTGCCATGGTCACCGATTACGACAGCTGGCGCGAGGGCCACGACTCCGTGACGATTGAAGAAATTGTCGCCGTCCTGCACAAGAACGCCGACAACGCCTGCAAGGTGGTAAAAGCCGCCGTCGCCGCCATGCCAAAAGAACGTACCTGTGCCTGCGCCTCCGCCGCAAAGTTCGCCGTGCTCACGCAAGCAGATGCGATCCCCGCCGAGGCTAAAGAAAAGTTGAAACTCCTCTTCGGTAAATATCACGGCTGGTAATGCAATCTTTCGCTGCAGCGAAGCAAGAGCGCTACCCTAAGATCTGTCATCCTGAGCGGAGCGCAGCGGAGTCGAAGGATCTGCGGTTGTTCTTGATTTTGCCTTTCTACTTTTTTGCGCGGCCTTGCAGCACATATGATCGAAAGCCGCGTTTGAACTACAAAACGCTTATCGAGCAAGAGAGGAAAACATGTCCATCACCGTAGTCGGCAGCGTAGCATACGATTCCATTGAAACCCCCGCGGGCCGCCGCGAGCGCTGCCTCGGCGGCGCGGCCACTTACTTCTCGCTTTCCGCCAGCTTTTTCACCGATGTACGCGTAATCGCCGTCGTCGGCGAGGACTTCGGCTTCGAGCAGGAAGCTGTCTTTGCCGCGCGCAGCATCGACACCCGCGGCATCGAGCACACCGCCGGCAAGAGCTTCTTCTGGGAGGGCTCGTACCTCGAAAATCTAAACGAGGCCCAGACGCGTAACACCGAGCTCAATGTCTTCGCCTCCTTCGAACCCAAAATCCCCGACGCCTACCGCGACTCAGAGTTCCTCTTCCTCGCCAACATCGATCCCGTTCTGCAGCGCCGCGTGCGCGAAGCCATGCCCGGTGTAAAACTCGTCGCCGGCGACACCATGAACTACTGGATCAAGGACCACCGTCCCGCGCTGCTTGAAGTTTTGAAGGGCCTCGACGTGCTCCTCATCAACGACACCGAGGCGCGCATGCTAGCCGGCAACAACAACCTCGTGCAAGCCGCGCGCGGCGTCATCGCCCTCGGCCCTCACGCGTTGGTTGTCAAGCACGGCGAGTACGGCGCGACGTTATTCCACAGCTCGATTTCAAAAGGCGGCAAACCGGAGCTTCGTACGTTCAAGGCTCCGGCCCTTCCGCTCCAAGAGGTCATCGACCCCACCGGCGCGGGCGACAGTTTTGCCGGCGGCTTCTTCGGCTTTCTCGCCTCGCAGCCCGAGCTCACCCCCGCCGCGTGGCGTCACGCCATGTTTTACGGCGGCGTAATGGGTTCTTATGCCTGCGAGCGCTTCGGCACCGAGCGTTTACAGCAGATCTCTCGTGCCGAAATCGACGAGCGCTTCAACGTCTTTCGTGAGATCTCGCACCTTGACTGATCGCAGCATCTCGAACGCCGAAGGCCTGGCAGTTCTGGCCTTTGCCACGGTCGCCTCGTTCGCCGCCATTGTTTGGAGCTGGAATCACGCGGCCATGCTCAACTACGGCGATGCCGTCGCCCATCTCCACATCGCGCGCCGCGTCTTCGATTCCCGCACCGCGCGCTTCACCGAACTCGGTTCAGTGTGGCTCCCGCTCCCGCACATTCTTCTTATGCCCTTTGTGCAGAATTACGCCTGGTGGGCCAACGGTCTTGCCGCCGTCATTCCCTCGGCATCGGCCTACATTGCCTCCTGCGCCGGCATCTATCGCCTCGCGCGCCACTGGCTCAATCCCGCGCCCTCCGCGCTCGCGCTCGCGTTTTTCGCCCTCAATCCCAATCTGCTCTACCTCCAAACCACAGCCATGACCGAGCCCCTCTTCCTCTGCGAAGTCATCTGGATCGTAGTCTGGCTCGTCGAGTGGCGTCTTTGCTTGGACGAAAACCCTTCGCAAGCGGCCCGCATGCAGCTCTTGATAGCCGCAGCTCTCATCGCCGCCATCTTCACCCGCTACGATGGCTGGCTCATCGCCTGCATCGCCTGGACCGGCATCGGCGTGGCTCTGCTAAAACGCCACCGCCTAAGCCACTCGCCGTATTTCTGGCTGGCCAGCGCCGCCGTCATCGCCGCGCCCATTGCCTGGTTCATCTACAATTCCGTCGGCTTTGGCGATTGGCTCTTCTTCGCGCGCGGACCCTATTCCGCCAAAGCCATCGAAATGCGTACCTCCACGTCCGGCGCTTGGCCGCCGCATCCGGGATGGCACAATCCCTGGGTGGCGCTGCTCTTTTACCTCAAAGCCTCGGAGCTTGACGCGGTTCTTGCACCTGCATGGCACAGTCTCTGGGGCAATGTGGTCCTCGCGCTCGCCGCCGCCGGCTCGGTTGCGGCATGGTTCGCAGAAAAATCCGCATCGCATCGCCGCGCCCTAGTCTGGACTGCGCTCCTCTGGCTCCCCGCGCCCTTTTACGCGTGGTCGGTCGCCTACGGCTCGGTCCCCATCTTCTTCCCTGCATGGTGGCCCTTCACGTACTACAACGCGCGTTATGGACTCGAATTGCTCTCCGCGCTGGCTCTCGGTGTGGGCTTCGCAGCAAAGTTTGCCGCCGCCGCTCTCGAACGCTGGCGAGCCGTCCGTTTCGCGCAATTCCTGCCCGACGTCGTCTTCGCTTTTCTCTTTCTTCTTGCTGGCATCAACGCTTGGAGCCTTCTGCGCCAGCAGCCCATCGTCTACGCGGAGAGCACGTACAATCTCGACGCGCGCCTGCCCTACGACGAGGCCATTCCTCCACTCCTCCGCGATCTGCTCCACACCTTTCCCCACGCCACCGTGTTGATGAACACCTCCATGTATCCCGAAATCGTTGCCTTCACCGGCATTCCTCTGCGCGAAACTATCAACGAAAGCGATCTAGAAATCTGGCGCGCTGCACTTCTCTCGCCATCGAGCCACGCCGCTATCGTCGTCGCATGGGACGGCGATGAAGTCGATCGCGCCGTCAAAGCCCATCCCCAGGGACTCGCCGTTGCCGGCCATTTCACTGCCGAAAACCAGCCCGCCGCCACCGTCTACTTCTCCACAGCCGCCGTCCAACGCACGATCCAGCCGGCTCTGAACGCTCCAAGTTCGAATACGAACTCCACGAATCCAGATGTCAGCAATGATCACTGACACTAATCACTAACCACTGGCACCTATATCATTCAACTTGGAGGGAGTTTGATTTCGTTCACTAAAGCCCACGCCTGCGGCAACGATTTCCTGATCGTTGCGGACGACGCTGCGGGCGATCTGGATCGCTCCGAATTCACGCGTCGCATTTGCCAGCGCCACACTGGCATCGGTGCGGACGGCGTTGAGTTTTTTACTTGGACCGGCCGCAGCACAGGCCGCATCCACCTGCACAACGCCGACGGATCTATTGCGGAGTTAAGCGGCAACGGCACGCGTTGCGTAGCCGCGTGGATGGCCAAATCTCTCGGATCAAAGACCGGCGACAAACTTGAAATCGTCACCGACGCCGGCCCGCGCATCTGCTGCATTGACCGTGTGCACACCGGCGATGCCTTCGCCGTCGACGTCACCACCGGCATGGGCGTGCCCCGCTTCGTGCCTCACACCCTCAAACTCTCCGATGGCACTGAGGTGATCGGCGTCGAAGTCGTCATCGGCAATCCACACTTTGTCATTTTGGCCAACAATACGGATTTCACCGTCGCCGGCAAACCCTGGCAAACCCTCGGCGAGGAAATCTGCAGGCACCGCGACTTTCCGGATCAAACCAACGTAGAATTTGTGCGCATCGTGAGCGAGCGCGAAATCGAGATTCGCATCTTCGAGCGCGGTGTCGGTCCCACCACCTCCTCGGGCACCGGCAGCTCCGCCTCCGCCACGGCTGCGCTGGCTCTGCGCCGTTGCATCTCGCCGCTCACCGTCATCGCTCCCGGCGGCGCGCAAACCGTTGCATGGAGCGGCCCAGGCGAAGAGCTTTTCCTCACTGGCCCGGCCACGCTCATCGCCCGCGGAGAGGTGTGGTGACATGGCGCGCCACATGAAACCATTGACTGGATTCACGCCCTCACGGCACTTTGGTTTTTGCCGTCAGAGTGGTGAGCTAGAAATTCGCATGATAATGGAATTGTCATCCTGAGCGGAGTTTGCTGCGCCGTCGGGTCCCCAACGGGCGATTTGTGCCCGGTGGGGCGGTTGGGCGGCGAACGGAGTCGAAAAGCCTGCGGTTGCTTTTCTAGGGACTTTAGATTCACCACTTCAGGGCGGGAACCGTACATCCTATGAACGATAAGCTAAATCCACTGGCCGTCGCGCCCAACGCCAACATCGCCATCGTCGCCCCCGCGTCCTCCGCGAAGCCCGAGCGCATCGAACGCGGCCTCGCGGCTTTGCAATCTCTCGGCTTTACGCCCAAACCCGGCCCCAACGTCCTCCATCGCGGACCGCTCTACTTCGCCGGAACCGCAGCCGAGCGCCTCGCTGATCTTCACGCCGCATTTACCGATCCCGCGACCAGCGCCGTCATGGCCCTCCGCGGCGGCTACGGTTCGAATTACCTCCTCGGCAGCCTCGACCTCGCCGTCGTCGCCGCTCATCCCAAGCCGTTCTTCGCCTATAGCGACCTCACCGGTATCCAGATCCACCTTCTCGACAAGCTGGGCCTTCCCGCCTTCCACGGCCCCATGCTGGCCGCCGATTTCTATCTCGAAGACGGCGTGCATCTTGAAAGTTTCCGCGCCGCGCTCTCGGGGACGCCCTACACGCTCGGCCCCGCCGAAGGTCTCCGCATCCTCAAGTCCGCCGCCGCCCAACAAACCGTCAGAGGCACGCTCTACGGTGGCTGCTTGAGCATTCTCGTCTCGCTCCTCGGCACTCCGTGGGAGCCCGCGACGGAAAACAAACTGCTCTTTCTCGAAGACAACGGCGCCAAGCCCTACCAGGTTGATCGCATGTTGTGGCAATTGCGCGGCGCAGGAAAGCTCGCGGGCGTCTCCGGCATCGTCTTCGGCGAAATGCTCGATTGCGCTTCACCCGGAGCTCCACCAGATCTCCTCGACCGCGCCATCTTGAGCGCCCTCGACGGCCTCGACATTCCCATCGCCATCGGCCTGCGCTCGGGCCACGTGTCCCGGCAAAACGTCACGCTCACCTTCGGCGTCGCAGCCGAGCTTAATCTCGCCGATGAACCCACCCTCACCCTCCTCGATCCGGCGGTAACCCAGTGACCACAGCCCCTCGCCACATCCATCTCATCGGCATCTGCGGCACGGCCATGGCGTCTTTGGCCGGCCTGTTGCAGCTTGAAGGCCATCGCATCACCGGCTCCGACAAGGCCGCCTATCCGCCCATGAGCGATCTTCTGCGCTCGCTCGGCATCCCCATCCTCGAGCCCTACGCGGAATCGAACCTCACGCCCGTACCCGATCTCGTCGTCATCGGCAACGCGCTCTCACGCGGCAATCCTGAGATCGAGCGCGTCCTCGACGAGCGCATTTCCTTCACATCCATGGCCGCTCTGTTGCGAGAAGAGTTTTTGCGCGGCCGCTCGCCCCTCGTCGTCGCCGGAACCCACGGCAAAACTACGACCACCAGCATGTTGGCGTGGATCTATCAAACGGCCTCACGGGGGCAAACCGCCGCGCGCGAAAATCCCGCCGCCGATCCTTCGCTTGAGCCCTCCTTTCTTATCGGAGGCGTCGCGGAAAACTTCGGCACGAGCTTCCAGCTCCGTCCCACGCGCCCCTTCATTGTCGAAGGCGACGAGTACGACACCGCCTTCTTCGACAAGGGCCCCAAATTTCTCCACTACTTTCCCGACGCGCTCATCCTGACCCACGTCGAGTTCGACCACGCCGACATTTATTCCGATCTCGAAGCCGTCAAAACCGCCTTCAAGCGCCTTGTGAATCTCGTCCCGCGCCGCGGCCTCATCGTCGCTTACGACGGCAGCGAAAACGTCACCGAGTGTGTCGGCCATGCCTTCTGCCCGGTCGAGCGCTACGGCTTTTCGGACGCCGCCCACTGGCGCATCCAGAATCTCCGCCACGTCAACGGGCAATCGCAGTGGGAAGTGCATCATGACGGCGCCCTCTGGGCCGAATTCGCGATGAATCTCGCTGGCGAGCACAACGTCTTGAACGCTACGGCCGCCGCGGCCTTAGCTGCCGGCGAGGGCATTCAGAAGGAGTCCATCGCCGCAGCGCTCGCCAGCTTCAAAAGCGTCAAGCGCCGCCTCGAAGTGCGCGACCAGATCGACGGCATCACCCTCATTGAGGACTTCGCACACCATCCCACCGCCATCCGCGAAACCCTTCGCGCACTCCGCTCCGTCTATCCGCAAGCGCGACTCTGGGCCGTGCTCGAACCCCGCTCCAACACGCTGCGGCGCAAAGTTCTCGCGCCCGATCTCGTTGCCGGTCTCCGTCTCGCCGATCGCGTGGTTCTCGCCGGCGTCTACCAGCAGGAGCGCATTCCCGAAGCTGAGCGCCTGCACCCTGAAGAGATCGTCCGCGCCCTCAACGATGCAGGGACACCCGCCGAACTACATCCCAACGTTGACGCCATCGTCACCGCTCTAGCTCCACAGCTCGCGTCCGGCGACGTGGTCGCCATTCTCTCCAACGGCGGCTTCGACGGCATCTATCTCAAACTTCCCGCGCGCCTGCGCGAGCTGCATCCCGGCGCGGCCGGCGTCTGACCGCACAATTAACTTCGGGTGCCCCACTCTCGCGACGTCTCTGTTTTCGTCGCTAGGGTGGGGTTGCACTAGCGTCGCTAGCTCCGCTAACACCGCTAACTCCGCATTCTCTCCACCACGCGTCCGCATGCCCAGTGCCCCGAGTGCGATACTCACCATAACGCACACTTTCAAGCACCCATGATCTGGTCTCTTCTCTTTCTCGCCAACATGATCGTCACGGGCATTCCCTCAGCCCTCCTTTTCATACCCTGGTGCTGGCTCACGGGCAACGTCCTGCCGCTCTATAAAGCCACGCGTTTCATGCTCTCTTCCAGTTGCCGCATCGCCGGCGTGCGCTTGCGCCCCGAGGGCCTCGACCGCATTCCCCGCGACCGCGCCTGCATCTTCATGTCGAATCACGTCTCCAATCTCGATCCGCCCGCGCTCATCTCCCTCATTCCCGGCCGCACCTCGGCCTTCATGAAGCGCTCGCTCATGAATCTTCCCATCCTCGGCACCGGCTTTCGCCAGGGCGAGTTCATCGCCGTCGACCGCAGCGGCAACCCCTCCGATGCGCAACGCAGTGTAGCCGATGCGCAACGCGTGCTCGCCAAAGGTATACACATCACAACGTTCGTCGAAGGCACGCGCTCGCCCGACGGCCGCATGCTGCCCTTCAAGAAGGGGCCGTTCTTTCTCGCCAAGGCCTCCGGCGCGCTCTGTATCCCGGTCTCGATTTACGGGACAGAAACCATGCTTCGCAAGGGCAGCCTGCGCATGCATCCCGGCGTCGCCCACGTCATCTTTCACGATCCCGTCGATCCCGCCAACTACGCCACACGTGAAGAACTCACGCAAGCCGTCCGCGCCGCCATCGCCTCCGGCCTGCCCGAGTGGATGCGCACGTAGCTTAACATCCAATCCTGCACGCCATTTGGGTGCCCCACTCTCGCGACGTTTTTGTTTTTGTCGCTAGAGTGGGATCGTGCCAGCCCCGCTAACTCGCCGACTCGCTGACTTGCAGACTCCAGTGCGATACTCTCCATGGACCCCCTGGCATACGCCTCATGATCGTCTCACTCCTCGTCTTCGTTACCATCGTCGTACTCGCGCTTCCCGCGGCGCTCATTCTCATTCCCTTCACACTTCTCAGCGGTAATGTAAAGCCGCTTTACTTCACCGGCTGCTGGATCGCCCGCACCGCGATCCGCATCGCCGGCATTCGAATTCAAGTCCAGGGCCAGGAAAACATTCCCGTTGGCCGCGCCTGCATCTTCATGGCCAACCACGTCTCCAATCTCGATGCGCCCGCGCTCATTCCCAATCTCCCCGGCCGCACCTCAGTCTTCCTCAAGCGCTCGCTCATGAAGCTGCCCATCCTCGGCTACGCATTCAAGCTGGGCGAGTTCATCCCCGTCGACCGCGACGGCAGCCTCGAAAGCGCGCAGCTCGCCGTCGCCGACGCCCTGCGCGTGCTCTCGAACGGCCTGCACATCACGACATTTGTCGAGGGCAAGCGCTCGCTTGACGGCCGCATGCTGCCTTTCAAGAAGGGCACGTTCTACTTAGCGAAGGACTCGGGCGCGCCATGCGTTCCCGTCTCGATTTATGGAACGGAAAAAATCATTCCTCAGGGGAGCTCACGCATTCACCCCGGCACGGCGCACGTCGTCTTCCACTTGGCCCTGGACCCCGCCGATTACGACACACGCGACGACTTATCCGAAGCGGTCCGCACCGCGATCGCCTCCGCCCTGCCCGTGTGGATGCGGGGTTAGCAGAGCTTTGTCATCCTAAGCGACCAAAAGCCGGATATCATCCTGAGCGAGTCTCGGCGTGCCGAGACGAGTCGAAGGCTCTGCGGTTGTTCTTGGGAACTCTTGTGAAAGATGAACCCGCTCGTTCTCTAGCTTCGCCAGGGCCACCAACTTCACGGTGACTACACTGTCGTCAACCCCGCACGAACACCCTGATCCTTGCCTTTACGGCTGCACCAGCGCGTTATACCCATCCCCGAGCAGCTTGTCGCGCCAGTGGTTCGCCTCGTCGCGGCTGGTAAAGGGTCCAATACGCACATGGATCAGCCCATCGGCCGGTTCGCGCGTTGTCGTTACTGCGTAGCCGTGCCTGCGCAGCGCCGTCTCCAGCACATCTGCGTCATCGGCATTCCTCACCGCGGCAATCTGTACCATCAGTTGCACCTGAGGTGGCAAAGCCGACTGTGCATTAGGCGCTGCTCCGCCCTGCGCAGAAGGAGCCGCATCGCCGGCGTCCGGCAACACAGGCTGCACCTCGGCCGAAGTGATTCCTGCCTTCGCTCCCGGCGCCGATCCGCTAGTGGTTGGATTCGTGCCATCGTCTTCCGCCGGCGTTCCAGAAACGTCGCCCGTCTGTGGCGCCGTCTGCTCCGCGGCCGAAGGCTTAGGGAGAGCATTATTGCCCTGCAACGGCTCCTGGTCGGGAGCGGGCGTGGGCGCGTTGGCCGTCGCGGAGCGCGCAGAAGCGTGATGCCCCGTCGCATACCCCACTCCGAAACACAATCCGCAGACCAGCACCAGCCCAAAGACAAGGCCGAGCAGCCCACCCGCTCCGAGTCTTAACTCGCGATCGCGCCGCGGCTGCTCAGCCTCCGGTTCGTCTACGTCGAAATATCCGTGCATAAAAGTGGCTCTTGGCTTTCAGCCCTCAGCTGTCAGTCATTTCGTGCCAGCCTGTCATGGCTGGCTTCCGCAATCAGAAGCTGAGATCTGAAAGTTGGTTCTCAGTTCTTCGCCAGCCCATCCGGCTTTCCCGTGCCAGCCACCTTGTTCAAAAGTGTCGTGAGCTCCAGCGGCAGCGGGAAAACGATCGTGGTATTCTTCTCCACTCCGATGTCGGCCAGGGTTTGCAGGTAGCGCAACTGCAGCGTCATGGGTTGCGTGGCCATCAGCGTGGCCGCATCCACCAGCCTTTGCGCGGCGGCAAACTCGCCCTCCGCGTGAATGATCTTCGAACGCTTCTCGCGCTCCGCCTCGGCCTGTTTGGCAATGGCGCGCAACATCTGCTCGGGCAGATCCACCTGCTTCACTTCCACGCTGACCACCTTCACGCCGAAGGGCTCCGTGCGCTGGTCAATGATCGATTGAATGCGCAGATTGAGCTTGTCGCGGTGGGCCAGCAGTTCGTCCAACTCCACCTCGCCCAGCACCGAGCGCAACGTGGTCTGCGCAAACTGCGAGGTTTGGTAGACGTAGTTGGCCACCTTGATGGCGGCGTCGTTGGGATTGACCACGTAGAGCGTTACCACCGCGTTCACCTTAAGGGTGACGTTGTCCCGGGTGATGATGTCCTGGGGCGGCACCTCCAGAACTTCCTGGCGCAGCGAGATACGGACCATCTGATCGATGGGCCGGAAGACCAGGATGATGCCGGGGCCCTTCGGCGATCCCAGAACGCGGCCCAGCCTGAAGATGACGCCGCGCTCGTACTCGCGCAGGATCTTGATCGAGTTCAGCAGGTAGAGCACGATAATCACGAAGCCAATCACAAAAGGCAGAGAAAGATCACCAATGGACATAAAACGTTCCTTTCCACTCAGCAGGAATTCTACTCCAACGCCGCGCAGATGCAGGCAAAGTCGCGGAAAATCCGGTTACTAACGCGCCTTGGAGCCCCCCAAAGCGGCGGACCAACTCGCTGACTCGCTAACTCGCCGACTTGCTGACCTGCTGCCTCTCCGGTTCCACCTGCAGCACCATCTGCTCGTGTCCCACCACGCGTAGCGCCGCGCCCTCGGCAACCGGCGCACTTGCCACCGCCCGCCAGATCTCGCCCTCCACCAGCACATGTCCCTGCGGAGCAAGTGCTTCCATCGCCGTTGCCGTAGAGCCCACCATGGCATCCGCGCCGATGCGCGTTTTGCGCCTGCGTGCCCGCACCGCCAGCCGCAGCAAAAATACTGTAATCGCGCCAAACCCCGCGCTCACCGCGATCGCCACCCAAAGGCTAACGCGCAACTCCGGCACCGGCGCAGCCACCAGCGTCAGTGTGCCGAAGGTCAGGCACACGATGCCGGCAATCGCCAGCGCCCCGTGCCCGCCGAACTTCGCCTCCAGAATCAGCAGCACCATCGCGGCGATCAGCAGCAGCACGGCCGTGTAGCGAATCGGCAGCAGGTCGAGAGCGAATATGGCCAGTAGCACCATCAACGTGCCCAGCGCTCCCGGCACAATCGTTCCCGGCGAATTGAATTCGAGATAAATCAGCAGCGCTCCGCCCACCAGGAACAGCAGTGCAATATTGGGATTTACCAGCCATCCTAGCAGCTCATCGCGCAGCGTGGGCAGAATAGGCACAATGCGCGCGCCCGCCACACGGAGTGTCAGAGTAGTCCCGTCCATGCGGGTCACAACGCGCCCGTCAATCGCCTTCAGCAGCTCGGCATCGCTGTTCGCAATCAAGTCGATCAGGTGCTGGTTCAGCGCTTCTTCCGGAGTGTAGGAGTGCGACGATTTTTCCGCTTCCTGCGCCGCGTCCGCACTGCGCCCGCGCTTGGTCACGTACGACCGCATAAAGGCTTCGGCGTCGTTCTCCACCTTCTGCATCTCAATATCGTCGGGCTTGCCGCCCTCGAACACCACGTGCGCCGCGCCGGCCTCTGTGCCGGGCGCCATCGCCGCCACATCGGCCGACTCAAGAATGAAGAATCCCGCCGAGCCGGCGCGCGATCCCGTCGGCGCCACGTACACGATCACCGGCACGCGTGAGCGCAAAATCGCTCCCACCATGGTGCGCATGGAGTCGAGTAATCCTCCCGGCGTATCCATTTCGATCAGCAGCGCCTGCGCACCATCGGAGTTGGCGCGGTTCAGGGCCCGCGTTACCTCGTCGGCGGTTACCGGCTGAATCGTGTCGTGCAGAAACAACTTGTCGACAATGGGCTGCTGGGCGCAAGCCGAAATCGCCAGACCCATTGTGACAACCAAACCAACCAATACGGAAAGACTGCGGCTACGGTACATCATGGCGTGCTCCTCTGGCGGCGAGCAAAATCCCGCTCCGCTTGGCTGCTGGATGATTCGTCTTGAGATTGCTGACTGTCAGATTCGTTCATCACGCCTCCCGAAGGGTTTCTTTCGACCTCCAAGAATAACGGCTAACGATGAGCCTGCAAAAAATCTACTGCTGCTTCTGTCTTTCCCGGGTTTCGATCTGCCGACTCAACTCCGCCGCCGCATTGTTCGCCGGCTCCAGCTTTAGCGCCTCGCCAGCCTCTTTGCGGGCCTCGCTCACATGCCCCTCGGTCAGATCCAGTTGCGCCAGCACCAGGTACGCATTTGCTGAAGGCTCCAGTTGCAGCGAAGCCTGAGCCTCCCTGCGTGCCGCATCGCTGTCGCCGCTGCGCGCGTGCACCTCGGCCAGGCCGGCGAGCGCCTCGGCACTCCCGCCGTTCGCAGCCACCGCCGCCTGATACAGCCTCTCCGCCTCGAGAAGCAACCCGCGATCGAGATAACCCTTCGCCTGCGTGCACAGCACCCGCGCCCGATCCCGCGGAGCTAGGGCCGCAAGCCGTCCGGTATCCATCTGGTCCATCACCGCGGCCGCTTGTTTAAACGCCGTTGCGTCGAAGCTGCGGACAATCCGCTCCAGCGGGTCAGCACTGGCTGCAGCATCCGCCCCGCTTCCGGTTCCAGGCCCGGCTTGCCCCTTCCACGCCGCCTCCAGCGTTTGCGCTTCGCTATCCGTGGGCCGCAGCTTCAGGCATTGCGACATCTCATTCATTGCCCCTGCCACATTCCCGTGCCGGTTCAGGCTCACCGCCAGATTGAAGTGGTAATCCGCCGCATTGGGGTCGGCCGACGCCGCCTGAATAAACAGCGATGTGCCGTCCTTCCCCTGCCGGCTCACGGCCACGCCCTCGTTGTTTACCACCTCAGCCAGCGGCAACACCCGTGCCACGTCGGCAAAGGCCTGCGCGGCTGGCGCGTAATTGCCGGAGAAAAGTAGCGAAAGGCCCCCGTAGAATCCTGCTTCCAACCCATCGGCGCCGTTGCGATCCACCTTTGCAAAGGCCTCGGCCGCCTCCGCATACTGCTGCTGGTTGTAATCTTCGCGGCCCAGTGCCATCCACGCCACACTAAACTCCGGGCTCAGCTTCACCGCCTGCTCCAGGTGCCGCTGCCGTTCCGCCTGATCCGGCTCTGAGATGCCGCGGATGTATTGCTCGAACGCATCCAGCCGGATCGCTCTGCCCGCCGCGACAAACGTCTCCTCGGTCCCGCCGAACGTGGGATCGAGCTCCCGCGTCAGCCTCCACGCCAACGCGCTAAAGACGCCCATCAGGTCGCGCATCTCGCCGCGCACACTCACCGCCGGCAACATGCGCAGCCCCGGCACATCCACCAGCGACGCCTCAGCCGTAATGCTGGTCCCGTCGGTCGAGTAGCTGCCCACCACAATCGAATCCGCGTCCAGCGTCTGCGCCAGCTTAAGTGCGCTGGCACGCGACGGCTGAAAACCCTGCGGCAAACCCAGATGGTCCAGCGCGTACACGCGGTCGGCACGGCTCGTGGGCTGGAACCCCGCCGACGCAAAGCGCGTGCTCAAAATCTCCGCTGCCGCCTCGCGCATCCATTCAAGACTCGGCTGCCCCGTCCGGTTGTCGAACGGCAGCACCAGCAGCACGCGCCCGCCTGCGGCAGCCCGCACCTCTGGGCCGTCATCCGCGGCTGTTCCCGGCTGAGCCTTTGCCACAGCAACCAGCGCGCACAAAAACGCCAACGACGCACCGGCCGTAAGCCACCGCAACTGCCTCACTCGCACTAGGATTTCCGCAATCACAACAGGTCGATTATAGGCTCTGGCACTGGTACCGCTGGTCTCCTGACCCGCACATACGCGCCAGCTAAACAGCCGCCTGTGCCCCATCCATTCTGTCATTCTGAGCGAGCGGAGCGAGTCGAAGAACCTGCTTCTTGAAACTTTGGGGCGAATGGCTGGGACAGCACGAACCCAAACAGTCCCTTCTCAACCCAGCACGAAAATGGGGTGCCCTGGGTCCCGGTTTTAGGACCCGGGATAGCACGAACCGCAACAGACCACGGATCGTAGCCCACACGCCCGATTTCGCTTGGACCCCTCGCATCTTCGCCGCTATCATCGCCACATGTCGCTACTCACGCCACCATCGCGCCTCAAGCCCCTGTGGCGAGTCGTCATCGAAGTCGCCTTTATCGTCTTCCTTTTTTATTCCAACCTGCTCATGGGCGAGTTCACCCGCGTCAATGGCCAGGGCAAAACCCTCGCCTTCGCGCTCCAAGACATCCTCACGCCGACAAACTTCCTCATCGCCCTCGTAAGCGCCCTTATTGGCTACGTGGTCTTCGAGTTCCTGCGCCACAAATTGTAAGGAATACGGAATAGGGAGTACGAAACGGCGAACAAAGGTAATGGCGGCCATCAGCCGCCATCATCTAATCACTAACCACTAACCACTGTGACGAGCGCATTACGAACTAAGAACCGTAACCTGCGCTTCTTCCACCTTCGCCGTCTCAATCAGCCGCTCCGGGTAGTACGCATTGCGCACGTACTGCCTCACCATGCGATTGGTATTGAAGAACGACCCGTTGAATGCCAAAGTCGTCTTCATCAGCCGCGCCCATTTCTCCTGCGCGTCGCGATAGAGCGGAACCACCGCCGTCTCGAGCTTCGTATAGAGCGAGTCCGCCTCAGCGGCATCGTCGGCGCCGTCCTCAATCGCCCATCCTGTAAAGCCCTCAACGCAGCCCTCGATCCACCATCCATCCAGAATCGACAAGCTTGGTACGCCGTTCAAAGCCGCCTTCATGCCGCTCGTTCCCGACGCCTCGTAGGGCCGCTTCGGCGTATTCACCCACACATCCACGCCCGCCGTCAGCTGTGCGCCCAGGTCCCACGCGTAGTTTTCGAGATAGACAATCCGCAGCGTGTCGTTTGAGAGCTTCGCTGCCTCCTCCACCACCTGCTGGATCAGCGCCTTTCCCGGCCCGTCCTGTGGATGCGCCTTGCCGGCATAGAGAATCTGCAATCCGCCCGCCCGGGCCGCAATCTCCTTTAGCCGCTCGGGATCGCTGAACAGCAATGTGGCCCGCTTGTACGTGGCCGCGCGCCGCGCAAAGCCCAGGGTCAGCACCTTGGGATCCATCACCAACCCCGTGCGCGATCCAACTTCGGCCAGCAGTTCTTCTTTGGCGCTCGCATGCGCCGCCAGCATCGCCGCCTCAGGCACGTCGATGGTGTTGCGCAGATACAGGTTGTCGCGCCGCCACTCGGCAACATGCTCGTCGAGCATGCGCTGTACCGGCTCGCTGATCCATGTCGGCGCGTGCACGCCGTTGGTGATCTCGCCGATGTGGAACTCCGGAAACATCGCCCGAGAAACCTTGCCATGCTGCATGGCCACGCCGTTTGCGTAACGCGAAAACTTCAACGCCAGCAGCGTCACGTTCAGCAGTCCGTCGCTGAAGCACCCTAGGTTTTCCAGGCGCGCCGTCCTGTCGCCGCCCAGAATGCGAATTGTCTGCTCCGTTGAAAAACGGTCGTGCCCGGCCGGCACCGGCGTGTGCGTCGTAAACACGCATTTGCGCCGCACCTGTTCGATGTCCGCATCGGTGGCTCCGTTCTGCGGCCCGCCGCCCAGTTGGCTTTCCAGCAGCGCCAGCGTCAGCAGCGCCGCGTGCCCTTCGTTCATGTGGTAGACGTTTACCCGCAGGCCCAGCGCATTGGCCATGCGCGCGCCGCCCATCCCCAGCACAATCTCCTGCTGCAAGCGGTAGTTCGTGTCGCCGCCATACAGGTGGTCCGTCAATCCGCGATCCCATCCAGAATTCCCATCGAGATCGGTGTCCAGCAAATAGATCGGCACCACGTGCCCCGAATGCCCCTTCAGGTTGTAGCGCCACGCCCGCACCACGACCACACGCCCCTCAACCTGGACCGTGACCCGCGCCGTCTCCTCCGTGCAAAAGTCCGCCGGATTCCATGGCTGCACTTCCTCGGTTTGCACGCCCGCCGCACTCAGTTGTTGCTGGAAATACCCTTTGCGGTGCAGCAGCGTAAATGCCACCAGCGGCACGCCCAGGTCGGCCGCCGAGCGCAGCGTATCCCCAGCCAGCACGCCCAGGCCGCCTGAGTAGGTCGGCATTGATGGCTCAATCGCGATCTCCATCGAAAAATAGGCCACGTGGCCAGTGCCCGGTAGGATTTCGCAGGAAAATGGTGTCGAGGTGGATGATTCCATATAAATTTTCTTTTCCGTGATGCTTCAGCCCCCAAAGCCTTCGACTCATCTGACTTCCACTCACGGTCCCCGCGGCGTTCATCGGGGCAAATACCTCCCAAGTTTAGCAAGGAATCCGCTTCCGGCAAGTATCCCATCCGCGCGGCGAGTAGCCATTTCGTGGGACAGACAATTTCCATCGCCCTTTAAAACTCATCGCAGAGCCGACGTCGAGTCAGGCGAACTCGCTAACCTGCTGGGTGCCCCACCCTCGCGACGTTTTTGCTTTTGTCGCTAGGGTGGGATACTGCTGACTCGCCAACTCCCTCACACGTGAATCGTCTCTTCCCCCTTGTGCCAGTTGCAGGGGCACAACGCCTCGGTCTGCAATGCGTCCAGCACCCGCAAAACCTCCTGTGGATTGCGGCCCACCGACAAATCGTTCACGGAAACAAAACGTATCACTCCCTCCGGATCGACGATGAACGTGGCTCGCAGGCACACTCCCTCGTTCAAATCCAGAATACCCAGCTGCTCCGAGAGATCGCGCTTGATGTCGGAGAGCATGGGAAACGGCAAATGCCTCAGGGCCACGTGTTGGTTGCGCCAGGCCAGGTGGGCAAACTCGGAATCCGTGCTGCAGCCGAGAATCTGCACCCCGCGCTCCGCGAACTCCATATTCATGTTGCCGAATGCCGCAATCTCCGTCGGGCAAACAAACGTAAAGTCCTTCGGCCAGAAGAAGAACACCTTCCACTTGTCGGGATAGCTCTCGTCCGTCACCGTTTCAAACGCCTTGTGCACGTCCAGGGCGACCGTCGCGGTCAACTCGAACGCCGGAAATTTCTCTCCAACCGTCAGCATAATCAATGACTCCTTCAAACACCTGTGATCTCAACCACTGTCTCGACACACTTCCATCTGCGCCCGCCGCAAGGAAAGCGGAATTTCACGTGCAGCTGCGCTTGAGCCGTTGTGTGCAGGTATCGTCAGATTGCCATCAGGAGCGCCGAAAGTCCAAATGCGCGGAGGAAAAATCCCCGGGCCGCGGCAGCATCCAGCCCAAAAACGGACTCGTCCCGCGCCGCCGGGCCGCAAGGTCAAAAGAAATATCAACCGAACTCGCGAATGTGCCGTTCGCAGCAACGCGGGGTGCCTCGCCCAAGTTCGGCTTGCGCACGCAACCGAGCTAACCCGGCTAGCGTCCTGAGTCTAAAGTTCGCACCACAACAAAATTGTCATCCTGAGCGGAGCGCGTTCGGGGCCCCATGATTGCCACGCAAGCATGGGGTAGCGGCTTGCTGCTGGGGGGAGCCGAAGGATCTGAGGTTGTCTTTCAATCACCCCAAATTCAACTCAAAAGCAAGACTTGGTCCCATGGGTATATGTCGATACAGCCTAGCTCCGCTAACCCCGCCAACTCCGCTGCCCTATTCCAGCCGATGCGCCCCTCCCGAGGCATGGCACACGTGAATCTGCGGCGCAATCCCCGTCTTCTCCGCATACCGCGCGCCCAGCGCCTTCGCAAACCCCGTAGCCTCAGTCTGTTCCACGAGATTAATGGTGCAGCCGCCAAATCCGCCGCCCGTCAGCCGCGCCCCGATCAGCCCCGGCAAATCCTGCGCCAGCGCCACCATGGCGTCGGCTTCCACGCAACTGCCTTCAAAGTCCTGGCTGTAGCTGCGGTGCGCCTCGGCCATCAGCCGCCCCAACTCCTTCATATTGCCTTTGAGCAGTGCCTCGCAGGCCGCCACCGTGCGCAGATCCTCGCTGATCACGTGTTTAGCCCGCAGGTAGCTCTTGGGCTCCATCTCCGAGCCCCACTTTTCCAAATCTTCGAGCGTCGCATCGCGCAGAAACGGCACGCCCGCCCGATGGCTCGCGATCACCGCGCATGCCGCCTCTGACTCGCGCCGCCGCGTCGGATAGTCGCCGCCCGCCACCGAGTGCTTCACCATCGTATTCGCGATCACCAGCGCCACGTGATCGGGAATCGGCGCCAGCTTAAAGCTCAAATCCCTGCAATCGAGCAGCAGTGCATGATCTTTCTGGGCATTCAGGCTGATGAACTGATCCATGATCCCGCAGTTCGAGCCCACAAATTCGTTCTCCGCCCGCTGGCAAAGCCGCGCCAATTTCGGCCCCGGGTAACCGGCCCCCACCAGCGACAGCACCGCCAGCGCCGTCGCCACTTCGAGCGCCGCCGAGCTCGACAGCCCCGACGACAACGGCACATCGCTCCATATGCTCAAACTGAACCCGGGAATCTTATGCCCCTCGCCGGCCAGAATCGCCGTCACACCCATCGGGTAGTCGGTCCAGTGCTGGATGCGCTTGACCTGCACCCCATCATCAAAAACCCGCTCCTCGCCCTGGTTTTCGGAGTAGATGGCGATCTTCCCATCCGTGCGCGGCGAAATCCCCGCCAGCGTCGAAAAGTTGATCGCCGCCGGCATCACAAAGCCCTCGGCGTAATCGGTGTGTTCGCCAATCAGGTTCACGCGCCCCGGCCCCACAAAAATCGCCGGCTCCGCCCCGAACCGCTCCTTGTGCATCGAACGAAAAACCTTTGCATCATGCATATGAGTTCACAACCTATCTGGATTGAAAACCAAAATCATCGTGCTGAAGTCGGATCGACCACAATATTCAACGGGTGCCTAATCCTCGCCAGCTCCGCATACCCGATGTCCATTGATAACGTTTTCTTTCGCTTCGAATTGTACATCGACCTATGCAGGTCGTGCGCTGCAACAAACGCGCAAATAACTCTATTCGCATTGTGATCCTGAGCAACCAGCAACGGTCTGTCATCCTCAGCGATCAAAAATCGGAGATCATTCTTCGACTCGTCCCGGCATGCCGGGTGCCCCACCCTCGGCGCGTCTTTGTTTTTGCGCCTAGGGTGGGATTCTGTTCCCTAATCCCTGTTCCCTGTTCCCTCATCGCACGCCGCGCTCAACCGCTCCCAGATCTCGTCCATCCACGCCTCGTGCTCCGGTTTCATCAGCACCGAGCGTAGACAGGTAATCGAATCGCCATCATTTTCCGCGTCGCCCCGCGCGCCAAACCACGATCCCGGCAATTGCACTAAAGCCAGATGCAATCCCCGCCGAGCGCAGGCGTCGAACACTTTGCGCGCCTGCTCTGAAGCCGTCCGAAAGTCTGCCGCACGCAGTGCCTCAGATGCCTTCCGAGGGTCTGCCGCATGTAATGTTGCCCACACCACAATGTCCAGATCCGGCGGGTGCCCCGCGTTCCCACTTTTGGACTCAGGAGGATGAGGGTGCCCCCGGTCCCTCGCATTTGGGGAGCGGGGAACGTACGCCGGATCAGTCGAGTCAGAAGAATTTGGATGCCCCGGATCTCGCTTCTGAGATCCGGGAACGCACGAACCCAACCCAATAAACCGACCGTCGGAACGCACCCTCCGGTCCAGCTCCAGCGCCGCCCGCCGCCCCTTCCGCAGCCCCTCGGCAAACGCCCCATCCGTGGTCAGCGGCAACAACCGTTGCGTAGCCCACAACGCCACCGCCGCCGCCCCCGCACGCGAGCACTCCAAACTGATCTCGCCAAGATGTAATTGCTTTGAAGTGAAGTACGTGTACGGCGAATCGTGCTTATAGAACCGCCCCACCGCCGGATCGCGGAACAGCACGCACCCACACCCATACGGTTGCAGCCCATGCTTGTGCGGATCGATCACAATCGAGTCGGCCGCGCCCATCACCGCATACGCCCGCCGCACCGGCTCCTCCAGCACATCGGCAATCAATCCAAAATATCCGCCATACGCCGCATCCACATGCACGCGCGCCCCGTACCGGCCGGCCAGCGCCAGAATCTCATCCAGCGGATCGACCGCTCCCATAGCCGTCGTGCCCAGCGTCGCCACCACCGTGCCTACATCGCCCTTGCGGAGCTCGTCTTCCAGCGCATCCAGCCGCATCCGCCCGCACCCGTCCGCCGCCACGCTCGCAAACTCAATCTTCAGAACCCCGCTGATCCGCTGGTGCGTGTAATGCGCCTGCGAAGATCCAACAATCCTCTTTCGTACCCGAGTCCCCAGTCCCTTAGCCCCGAGTACCTTAGCCCCAAGCCCCTTAGCCCCAAGCCCCTTAGTCCCTTGCCCTTCGCCCACCTGCCCCGCCATCCACAGCGCTTCCAAATTCGCAAACGTCCCGCTCGACGTCAGGTGGCCCAGATACTCCTTCCACCCGAACATCGCGGCAATCTCCCGCACCGCCTCCACTTCCATCGCCGAGCTTGCCCGCCCGCCATCGAGCGCATGATTGTTCGGATTGAGCTTCATCGCCAGGGCATACGCCGCCCGCGCCACCGGATGCGGCGGCTTCAGCATCTGCCCTGCATATAAAGGATGGAAATAAGGATAGTTGTCGCCCAGCCGATGCGCTGTCTCTTCGAGCACCTGCGCCATCGCCTCCGATCCAACGCCAAGCTCGGCTGCAAACGCCGGCAGATCACCAAACTCCGCCTCCAGGACCTCGGCAGCGTGGGCCAATAACTCGATAACAGGATCGTGCGGCATCGCGACCCCTCACCTTATCACAGGTCGCTCGGTGTGCTCGATCACAGGTAGTGTCCTATTGATGTTTTGCTGGGTTATTAGCGTCTGTGCTTCTCAAGGGCCGTTGATTTTTCAACGCGCTCTTTTCTCTGCTCTATTTTTGCGAAGACAAACACACCAGCGAGAGTGGCTAGACTCCCAATGACCGCAGAGATGCCATAAATATTCTTTCCCATTCCAATTAGTACGAATCCCCCGACGATAGTGACCAGACAGATGATGAACGCATAGTGCGATCCACGCGCTTGGCCCGCAACATTGCTCGCTACTACTTGAGCTTCCAAGATTTCGCGGTGTTTGCTCTGTCTCTCGGCCATCGCGAGAATTCGCTCTGCTCCATCAGGTATCGCTTCGTTGTATTTGGCTAGTAGGCTAGGAGGAGGAAGGGGTCCAGAAAAGAACTCCGCTTGAACTCTTGTTTGTTGAATGGAGGCGGATGGGGGCCTTGGGCGGCTAAAGGATCCCCCTGCCTAGAGGGGATTATTTTGTTCTTTTTGTAGCGTCTTCCACTCACAGAACCCTAAACTGCATTGCATTCGGATTCATGCTGCTCAATCGCGTCCGCTATATCCTGCCCGACGATCATCCAATCGGAAGCGATAGCCTTAGCATCTGCTTCTGCGGGCGTCTCGCTTCTATTGTATTCGTCGAATTGACCAAACAGATCGAATACACGAGCAGCACCTGAGGCAAAAGACGGCTGCGCAAATAGAAAGTCTGATTTTATTTTGTTTCCCATTGTCTCCTCAGCTCTTAGATCGGCTGAATGCGTCCATCCGTTTAGATGGGGTTGAGCACAAAAAGTTTCCTCGCAAATGCTCGAATGGCCGGAACCAATTTGATTCGACGGCTCACGACGCCCTCAGTATTTAACATCTATTGAGGAAAAGTCTACCAGAATAGTGAAGAATTACACGCAATCGTGTCAAATCTGGTCTAAGGCGGGCGGCCCCGATCCCACGAAGAATCCTATCAAGTTGAGGGTGCCCCGGTCCCTCGCCTTCGGGGACCGGGGAGGTCGAAAAGCCAGACCCCAAACCGTTGACCGCGCATCCACGCGGGCACGTGCCAGCCTCTACCGCGCGCCGTCGACTCATCTGCAAGAAACGCGAACTAAACCATTATGGTTCAATAGTTTCATAACGGAAACGTTAACTCACACCTAAGTGGCACATTTCCCCCATGTCTTTTTTGACGAAAATGGTACACTACTGGCAGCGTTAGAAGACCGGGCGTGAGCAGTACTCGCCCAAAGCAAGATTCTGCCAGTGTTCGCTCCGTTTCCTCCAGCGCAATTCAATACCAGGAAATTCTCACCAGTATGGAACAAGGTACAGTGAAGTGGTTCAATGACGCGAAAGGCTTCGGCTTCATTTCGCGCCAGAACGGCGAAGATGTGTTCGTGCACTACTCTGCAATCAACAGCAGTGGCTTCAAGAGTTTGCAAGAAGGTCAAGCCGTGCAGTTTAACGTCGTAAAGGGTCCCAAGGGCTGGCAGGCTGCCGACGTTCAGCCTCTCTAAACCCGTTTGGCCGGATTCCAGCAGAATCTAGCAAAAGTCAAAAAAGGCTCGCGAGCGCTCCTGAGTAGCATCCGGAGTGCCACGAGTCTTTTTGTGTTTTTTGCCCCCTATTTTTCGCCCCCTATTTTTCGCCCTCGCCCCAACCTCTCCGTCTGACCTCTACCTGTCACCGTCCCGGGCTCTTCACTTTGCCGATAATTCTCCCCTCCCAGCGCATACTCTTCTCATGTGCCCAATCACCTCCAAGCCGCCCTGCCGCTGTGTTCCAGGCACCCCGGTTCAAAATGCCAGGCATGTCCCCGGTCCATACCCCCCCTCCCCCCCGGCCCCCTCGTACCCACCCCCCACTCCCTACCCCCACCCCCCTACTTTCTCGTTCCCTATCTTTCTACTTCCTACTCGCCACCCCCTAATTCCTGTCTCAGAAAACGAACTGTGAAACTGTGAAGCTCGTAACTAACTCATAATTATCACCTTACATACAAAACCATGTATCAACACAGAAACTGTGAAACTGTGAAGCTAACTAAATAAAGTCCACTCAATCAATTACAAACAAATCCAAGCCTCCATACCGGCCAGTATCCCAGTGCGCAATTGCCATCCCACAGAAAACACAGCAGTCCCTCGACTTCGCTCCCGCAACCTTCTATTCTCATGAGTTGGCCGCATTTTCTTCATCTCGCGGCCTTCACGGAACCCAACACATGAGCACGAACACAATCGCCATTCAGCTGCCCGACGGATCCATCCGCGAAGTGTCTTCCGGCACAACGCCTCTCGACATTGCCAACTCCATCTCGCCGCGCCTCGCCGCAGCCAGCATCGCAGCGCGGATCACACCTGTCACCACTCAAGCCGACCAAAGCTCCGTCAGCGGTGGCCACTCGGACGGCAAGCCGGCGACCAGCGAAGAGACCGGCGAAGCCGCAATGTACGCTACGCAAGACGCGGCCGCGCCGCGCCTCGTCGATCTCTCCGCGCCGCTCACAGCGAATGTGAAGCTGGAACTGCTGAAAGAGAACGATCCCGAAGCGATCAAGATTCTGCGTCACTCCGCCGCGCACGTTCTGGCCACAGCCGTCCTCGAGCTCTTCCCCGAGACCAAGCTCGGCCACGGTCCCGCGACGGATTCCGGCTTCTTCTACGACTTCTACCGCGACAAGCCGTTCACGCCTGAAGACCTCGCCGCCATCGAAACCAAAATGGCCGAAGTCGTTGCCCGCGATGAGCCGTTCATTCACGAATTCGCTCCGAGAGATAAGAGCCTGGAAGGCTTTGAGCGCGACGGCGACTTCATGAAGACGCACTTCGTCACCAAGTTCACCGAGCCCGGCGCAGAAGTCAGCTTCTACCGCAACGGCAAATTCATCGACTTCTGCCGCGGCCCGCACCTGCCTTCGACAGGCCGCGTCAAGGCCTTCAAGGTCACGAACCTCGCAGGCGCCTACTGGCTGGGCGACGAGAAGAATCCCCAGCTGCAGCGCGTCTACGGCACGGCGTTCTTCTCTAAAAAGGATCTTGACGATCACTTCGCCCGCCTTGAAGAAGCCGCGCGTCGCGACCATCGCGTTCTCGGCAAGCAACTCGATCTCTTCAGCATTCAGGAGCTCGCCGGCGCCGGCCTCATCTTCTGGCATCCCCGCGGCGGCATCATCCGCAAGATCATGGAAGACTGGATGCGCGAAGAGTGCCTGCGCCGCGGCTATCTGTTGGTGTACACACCGCACGTCATGCGCCGCGACTTATGGAAGGTCTCAGGCCACGAGGGCTTTTACGCCGCCAACATGTACACTCCCATGGAGCTTGACGACGCCGAATACCGCCTCAAGCCCATGAACTGTCCCGGCCACATCCTCATCTACAAAAACTCGCCCAAGAGCTATCGCGACCTGCCCCAGCGCTACGCCGAACTCGGCAACGTCTACCGCTACGAACGCTCCGGCACCATGCACGGACTCCTGCGCGTCCGCGGCTTCACCCAGGACGATGCGCACATCTTCTGCACACCAGATCAGATCGAAGACGAAATGGACGCCTGCATCGACTTCGCCGAAGCCGTCCTCAAAACCTTCGGCTTTGCCGAGTACCGCGTCGAGCTCTCCGCCCACGATCCCGCCAAGGCCGGCGATTTCGTCGGCAAGGAGGAAGATTGGATCCGCGCCGAGTCCGCCCTCGAACGCGTCCTTACCCGCCGCGGCCTCACTTACAAAACCATTCCCGGCGAGGGCGCCTTCTACGGCCCCAAAATCGATTTCAAACTCGTCGACGTGCTCGGCCGCCTCTGGCAGCTATCGACGGTGCAGTTCGACTTCAACCTTCCCGCGCGCTTCGAACTTGAGTACGTCGGCGAAGACGGCGAGCGCCATCAGCCGGTCATGGTGCACCGCGCACTCTTCGGGTCGGTGGAGAGATTTTTCGGCGTCCTCATCGAGCACTACGCCGGAGCCTTTCCGCTCTGGCTCGCGCCGGTGCAAATGGGACTTGTGCCCATCAGCGAGCGTCACGCCGCCTACGCACAGAAGGTCGAAGCCGCGCTCAAAGACGCTGGCTTCCGCGTGGAGGTGGACGACCGCAACGAAAAAATGAATGCCAAGATCCGCGACTTCGCCAACCAGAAGACGCCCTACATCCTCGTTTTCGGCGACAAGGAAGAAGCCGCAGGCACAGTCAGCGTCCGCACCCGCGGCAAAGGCGACCAAGGCTCTATGCCACTGAAAGACTTCATCGCCAAAGCCACCGCGCTGGTCACCATGCAGTCGATGGAGCTCTAAATTTTTCTGGACTCTTTCTCTAGCTGACTCTACGCTGTCAATGGAGGTTCCCTGTGTATTCTCAAGCCGCTTCGGGAGCTGTCGTTCCCGCGCAGCCCCCTGTCGTTCGCGCTGGCCAAAGCTTAACCGGCGCGCCAATCCGTTTTGTCGGTAAGGAAACCTTTGTCAAACTTGCCGAGGAAACTGGCGCTACTCCCATCACCATCCTTGAAGATGTCAGCCCACCGCATCACGGTCCGCCGCTTCACAAGCACTCTTTTGAAGAGTTCTTCTACATTCTTTCCGGTCGGTTTATTTTCGAAGTTGACGGCAAAACTTTTGAAGCTCAAACCGGCGACTTTGCTCACGCTCCTTCCGATGTTGCGCACGCCTTTCAGAACATCACAGACCAGGAAGCAAGGATGCTGGTTGTGATTCGTCCAGGAGGCATCGAGAATTACTTTGTCGAACTTGCCAATCGCATGATGATCGACCCGAGCGACATGGCTGCTCTTAATGCCATTGCTGTGCGTTATGGTATTACCATTCTCGGTCCTCCGATCGGCGCCCGCTCGAAGTAGCGTCTATCGGCGAACCGTGCAGAACCGTCATGGGAGTGCATTTTGGCACGTTGCCGAGTTCGAGCTGCACGAAAAGCTGCAGTTGGTTTCTCCCACGGCGCAGTGGTCTTTAGTATCGTTGAGGTCACAGTCTGCACCCGCGGCAAAGGCGACCAGGGCTTCACGCCGCTGGCCGACTTCATCGCCAAAGCGACCGCATTCGTCGCCATGCAGTCGATGGAGTCGTAACATTCACCCCAGAAGCAATGGAAATACTTTGAAAGATATTTTCCCGAGGTCGCCATGTTGTGTAACGTACGTCCCGACGACGCATCGTCAATCTGTAAAATCTACAACCACTACGTCTCACAGACGGTGATCACGTTCGAAGAAAATCCCGTGGCTCCAGATGAAGTGCGGAGGAGGATTTTTGAAGTAACGCGGGATTTGCCGTGGTTTGTCTGCAAAGAAGACGGCAAACTCATAGGTTATGCCTACGCCTCCGAGTGGAAAGCGCGCTCGGCCTATCGCTATTCTGTTGAGGCAACCGTGTACCTACATCCCGAAGCGGTCGGGAAGGGCAACGGTACTGAACTCTTCGGTGCTCTGCTTTGCGAGCTACGTGCCCGCAAAATCCATTGCATCATGGGTGGCGTTGCGTTGCCGAATCCGGCCAGCGTCGCCCTGCTCGAGAAATTCGGACTTCGTCAGGTGGCCCACTTCAAGGAAGTCGGCTACAAATTTGGCCAGTGGATCGACGTCGGTTACTGGCAACTCGTACTCTGACGGCCGCGTTCACCGATCGACTACGAACACCGCAAATTTGTGCGAAGCGAGGCTGCCCCACCGCAGTCGGTCAGGCGTTGATCGCCATCCCCTCCACCGCGGCGTAGCCGTCCAGCATGGCTTCGCTCAGCGTGGGGTGCGCGTGAATGGTGAACATCAGTTCGTCCACCGTGCCTTCGAGCTCCATCACCGCAACCGCCTCGGCAATTAGCTCTGTGGCCTGCGGCCCGATGATGTGCACGCCCAGAATCTCGCCGTACTTGGCGTCGGCCACCACTTTCACAAACCCGTCGTGGCTCGCCACAATCGTGGCCTTCGAGTTGCCTGCAAACGGGAACTTGCCCACTTTGATTTCGAATCCCTTTTCTTTGGTCTGCGCCTCGGTCAAGCCGGCGCTGCCGATCTGCGGCTCTGTGTATGTGCAGCTGGGAATGCGATCGTGCCGGACTGGCCGGTACTTTCGGCCCGCAATCTTCGCCATCGCCACCATGCCGCTCATCGCGCCCACGTGCGCCAGTTGCGGCAGCCCGGCCACAATGTCTCCGATGGCATATACGCCCGGCTCGGCCGTCTCCTGCGCTTCGTTCACCTTCACAAAACCGCGTTCGAGCTCGACCTTCGTTTTATCGAGGCCAATCCCATTCGTCAGCGGCCCGCGTCCCACGGCCACCAACACCTTCTCGGCTTCTTTCACTTGTGGCTTACCGTTCGCATCCGTGTAGCTCACCTTCACGCCCGCAGCGGTCTTCTCCACCTTCTCCACCTTCGCGCCCGTCTGCGTCTCGATGCCGCGCTTGCGGAAGACTCGCGCCAGCTCCTTTGAAATCTCCTCATCCTCCACTGGAACCAGCCGCTGCAGAAACTCCAGAATCGTCACCTCGGTGCCGAAGCTGCGGAAGATCGAGGCGAACTCCACGCCCACCGCGCCCGCGCCGATCACGATCAGGGACTTGGGCGGCGCGCTCAGACTCAGAATCTCGATGTTGGTCAGAATTTTGTCATCGGCCTTCAACCCGGGGAGCAGTTTCGCCTCCGAGCCGGTTGCCAACATCACGTTCTTTGCTTTCACCTGGCTTTTCGCGCCATTCGACTCTACTTCCACCGTGTGCACGTCATCTTTCGCGCCACCGAGCATTCGTCCAAAGCCAGAAAAAAGGGAAACCCTGTGCTTCTTCATCAGGAATTCGAGGCCCTTCACGTGTTTCGTGATGATGGCATTCTTGCGTGCAAGCACCGCGGCCCAGTCGAGCGACCGCGTCTCAATACCCTTGATGCCAAACTCCTCGGCCTCCTTCAGGTAGTCCCAGAGCTCAGCGTTAAAGAGCAGCGCCTTGGTGGGAACGCAGCCCACATGCAGGCACGTCCCGCCCAGCTTGGGGCTGGCGTCGATCAGGGCGACTTTCAGTCCGTACTCCGCACCGCGAATCGCCGCCGTATATCCGGCCGGCCCGCCGCCAATCACCGCGACATCGTAAATCGTCTCTGCATTCGTTTCTGGCAAGGGAAGCTCCGTTCCGCGCTCGCCGCAGCGAGCCCAGTTTTCCATACTTAGTCTAAATTGCCCGCTCCTCCGCGATCTGCGACTTCACCCGGCCGTCGCCAGCGCTCCGCGAATCAGCCCCTCGGCCTCGCTCACCGTCTCCATCTCGTCCCCGAACCGTTCGATCCAATGCACCTCCGGCTCGCGCCGGAACCACGTCATCTGCCTCTTGGCGTAGTTGCGGTGTCCCTGCTGCGCGGCTCGTACCGCCTCGTCCACACTCAGCGTTCCATCCAGCACGCTGCGCGCCTGCCGATAACCCAGCGAATCCAGCGCCTTCACCGGCCCGAAGTGCGCCAGCAACCCGCGCGTCTCCTCGACAAGGCCGGCGGCAAACATTTCAGCGCAACGCCGGTTCAGCCGATCGTAAAGTTGCTTTCGTGGCGGATTCAAACCGATGCGCAACAAACGAAACCCCGTGAGCGGATTTTTTTCCTGGTTTTGGATGAGGGTGGAGAGAGGCGACCGGGCTGCCAGGCACACCTCAATGGCGCGAATCAACTTGTGTGTATCGTTCGCGTGAATGCGCTCCGCTGTCGCCGCGTCCAGCTTTCGCAGCAGGCGACGCAACCAGGCGCTCCCGCGCTTTTGCGCTTTGGACCTGAGCCTTGCTCGAAGCAGTTCCTGCCGCTCCGGCGCGGCAAACAATCCTTCCGTCAACGCCCGCAGATAGAGCCCCGTTCCGCCGGTCACAATCGGCATGCGGTGCTCACGCGCGGCAATCTTTTGGAGCAGTTCTCGGGCAAGTCGAGAGTACGCGCCTGCGGTGAACGGCTCATTTGGCTCGACGATATCGATTAGGTGATGCGGGACGCGCGCCCGTTCCTCGCGCGTGGGCTTCGCCGTGCCCAGCTCCATGCCGCGATACACGGCCACCGAATCGCAGCTCACAATCTCGCCGTTGAAGCGCTCCGCAAGAGCGAGCGAAAGCGCTGTCTTCCCGCTCCCCGTCGGCCCTAAAAGAATTACCACCAGCGGCAGCCTACTCTCCTCCAAAGGATTCGCCGACCGCGAATGGCTTGCGCCCGCACCACTTTCGTCCAAAGGGCTGCTCGATGCAATCGTTACCAACGCCACCACCCTGCGGGAAAGATCCACTTCGGATTGGTGTGCAGCAACCACCACAGGCAGACCGTGCCGGCCAGAATCACCAGTCCAAAGACCTGATTACGCCGAAACGCGCGCACCTGCTGCGCCCGCGCCTCTTTTTCTGCAACCTGCTGATAATACGGCTTGATGCGGGTCTCGACCATGCTGATCTCTCTGGGTGCGTACCAACTCCGAGGAAGTACCACGCATCAGTATAGGGGAGCGCGAAGTTGCCTGCCGCACGCCCGAGATTCGCTGGGCTTAGGCACGGGTTTTTCGGTCTGGCTCACCGTGAGAGATTCGCAATGCCGGTTCAATATAGTGCAGACAGGTCCGATTTATTCACCCCCGCAAGGAACGCTACCTATTTCCAACACGGCCAACCGCGCTCCGATGAAGCGCTTTGTGCTGAGCTCACGAGGCTGGCGTATTTTCAGGTTGGCGCGAACTGCGCATATGACCGGAGAAGCGTAGTTTTCATCCTGTCAAGCGTCGGCTTTGCAGAGTGTATTTTCTTTGAACGCTCCCCCGATACATCCGTCGATCCAACATATGGTGGCGCGCATGGGTTTCTGGCCATCGATCGGAAGAACCGTCTCGCCATCCTGTGTTTTCGCGGTGCAAGCCTCGCCAGCCGCAGCGACATTTGGCTTGGTCGCAACAGCGCCTTGAGACATTGGGATAGGGGCCTCGGCCACGTGCACTCCGGTTTCGCGCGGGCTCTTGAGTCCGTGTGGCCAGAAGTCGAGGCCGCGCTCGAACCAGTGAAGGACTACAAGCTTCTTTTTACCGGCCATGGACTGGGTGCGGCGATTGTTACTCTGGCAGCCAGTCTGTGGCGGCCAAGCGCACTGTATACGTTTGGTTCTCCCCGTATCGGCGACAGGGAATTCGTCAATACGCTCAACGGCGTCGCGAACTCGAGATATGTAGATTGTTGCGACCTGATAGCGCGCGTGTCTCCTACGGGTTCCTCGGGATACGAACACATTCCCGGTGACATCCACTACATCGATCGCCGTCGCATTGTCCGCAAGCTGGATCCGGAAGATTCTTTCATTAGATTCGATCATGTGATGGCAGCGGTTGGATACTTCTTGAGGCATGCCTGGATTCCAGGAAATGTACTCTCACGCGGGCTGGCCGATCATGCTCCTGTCAATTACGTTTGGCCTGTGACAGCTGCAGCTCCCTCGTGCAAGGGAGATCCGGCCAGCCTTCGCAGCACCGGAAACCCGGCTCTAAATCTCTCCACCGCGCCTACGGAAAAAGCCCGCGGCCTCCAGGCCGTTTGACTTCCGCCGCCTCCGTTGCCGATGATCTTTTTGGCGCCAAGAGGCGCACACCTGCGGCTTGAACGCCTCTTTCTCGGACCGCTAACGGCAGTACGGCTTGATGCGGGTTTCAACCATGGAACAGGTGACTCATCTCTGATATTTATAAGCTGAAGTCAATAGCCCTGCCGCGCCGCACCGGTGGCAGCAGTCTCTATTTCTGGCGGAGGTCTGGAGATAGAGATGTTGATGGCATTCGGTTCCGTGGTGAATTTGATTTTGTCTTTCCAATTCCTCAAGCGTGGCCGCCCGCGAAGCGTGAATGTCGCAATGACGAGTGTCTGACATACCTCATCGGCGGTTGTCTTCGACCGAACCGTCCATTTCGAAAGCTGGTCCGTAAGCGGCATTAGGAGCATCGGAACACCAGAGAGAGGCTCAACCTTCTCAACTCGACCGTTCGGCTTATAGATGATTCGCGCACGCGCCTCGCACCTGGGCAGCGGCCGAAATGGGAGGGTAGACAAGGGTATTCGAGGAGTCCCTTGATGAGACCGAACACCACCTCGGCTCTGCCGCTGACGCTATTGCTGAAATTGCAACGCAGAGAAATACAATTGAGAGTCCCCGCATAGAATCTCCTAAGGAATCCCATCATACCAGCGGAAACGACGCTTGATATCGGGCATCTGCTCCAGTTGATTCTCTATCCAGACTCACCTCGTTTGACTTCCCCCGCCTCCATTGCCGATGATCTTTTTGGCTTCGGATGCGTTTGGTGGGAAGGAAGATCCAATGAAAGTCTTGATCCTTGGTTCGGGAGGCCGCGAACACGCGCTGGCCTGGGCGATTGCGCGCAGCCCGCGCGTTACCGAGATCGTTTGCGCGCCGGGCAACGGCGGCATGGCCCAAATGACTCGTTGCGTCCCCGTCGATCTCAAAGACCTCAGCGCCATGGTCCGCCTGGCCGAGGCCGAGCGACCCGCTTTGATCGTAGTCGGCCCGGAGCTGCCGCTCTCGCTCGGCATCGTGGACGCTCTCCGAGAGCGCGGCCTGCGCGTCTTCGGTCCTACGCGCGCCGCAGCCATGCTCGAATCCAGCAAGGGCTTTGCCAAGCAGTTTCTGAAGCGCCACAACATCCCCACGCCCGACTACGCCGTCTGCTTGAACGCCGCCGAAGTCGATAAGGCCATTGAAATATTTCATCCACCCATTGTGGTCAAGGCCGATGGGCTGTTCGCGGGCAAAGGCGTGATCATTTGTACTTCACGCAACACGGCGGCTGAAGCCGCGCAGGGTCTATTCTCCGGCTCGTTACTGGGCGAGGCCGCAAGCCAAGTTGTCATCGAAGAGTTCATCGAGGGCGACGAGGTCAGTTTCCTTTGCTTGAGCGATGGCAAGCACGTCGTGCCGCTCGTCCCCGCGCAGGACCATAAGCGCATCGGCGAAGGTGACACTGGTCCCAACACCGGCGGCATGGGCGTCTACTCCACCGACACGCTTCTCGATCCCGCAATGTCGGAGTGGATTCTGCGCCACATTGCCGAACCCACGATCGAAAGCATGGCCAGCGAAGGCACGCCTTTTACGGGAGTGCTCTATTGCGGGCTCATGATGACGGCGCGCGGTCCGCAGGTGCTCGAATTCAATGCGCGCTTTGGCGATCCCGAAACCCAGGCTATCCTGGTTCGCCTGGAAAGCAATTTGGTCGACGCGCTCGAAGCCTGTGTCGATGGCCGCCTCGCCGAGACCCCGCTGCGCTGGTCTCCCGGCGCATCGGCGTGTGTGGTGGCCAGCTCCGGCGGCTACCCGGGCAGCTACGCAACCGGCCTGCCCATCGTTGGCCTCGCTGCCGCGGCTCAAGTTCCCGGAGTGCAGGTCTTTCATGCAGGCACCGCACTCAAGAACGGGCAAATACTCACCGCAGGCGGCCGCGTACTAAGCGTCACCGCCGCCGCAGATTCCCTCGCGGAGGCGCTGGCTCGCGCCTATCAGGCCATGGCAGAGATTGCTTTTGAAGGCATGTATTATCGCCGCGATATCGGGCACCGCGCACTGAAACAAAAGGAAGTCGGCAAGGCAGCCGGTTAGCAAGTCAGCCGAACGCCGCATTGCTGACTCGCCGACTCGCTAATTCGTTATTGGAGGTTCCCATGTCCGTTGGCATCACCCTGGAAGAGCTGCTGGCCTGGAACGATCAATCGGCCGCCTCTTGGAAGACGCACCTTGAAACCAATCCTGCGCTGCTCGAGCTGCCCTGTGACATCGGCGGCACGGCGAACGTGCAGGGATTTGTGCGCCACATCTGGGGTGCGGAATTGCGCTGGAGCCAGCGCCTTGCGGGTCTGCCGCTGACCGACAAGGAAAAGCTGCCTGCCGGGCCTCTCGAGGTGCTCTTCGACCTTCACCGCCAAGCCGTCAAGATCTTCCGCAACGTGCTGGCCGCGCCGGAGCACACTTGGAGTGAGCCCTTCATTCTCGATTTGGCGCCTCCGGAAGAGCGGTCCGTCTCGCGAAGAAAGATCGCCGCGCACGCCCTGTTTCACAGCCAGCGTCATTGGGCGCAACTAGCGACACTGGTGCGCAATGCCGGATGCCCCACCAACTTCCGGGGCGACCTGCTGTTTAGCCCTGCGCTGCAGTAGCGCTCAGTCCTGCGCTACGCTAGGCTCTGCCGGGACAGACGGCTTCGCCTGCTTCTGGAAGCACGAGCGGCAAAGCACCGGCCTGCCCTGCGTTGGCTTGAAGGGGACAGTAGTCTCCGCGCCGCACTCCGAGCAAGTCGTGCGCGTCTCGGGCCTGACCCGCTGCGCGCCCCGTGTACGCTTCGCCTTGCACTGTTTGCAGTGTTTGGGGTCGTTTTTGAACTGCTTGTCGTGAAAAAATAGCTGCTCGCCAGCCGTAAAGACGAACTCTGCGCCGCAGTCTACACATTTCAAGACTCGATCGGTGAATTCCATGGCCTACTTGCCTCGCAGGAAATTACACCGAAATCGGTCACGGCTGAATCAGATACTTGCCGGTCTCGGTTCCCTGTCTTCTTTCTGGTGGCACAACAAGGGCCCGGACCGCACTAAAAAGTCTAGCGGCTCTCAGAAACTCCGCCCCTTTCCCAGGGCAGCACAGAATTCAGCATGTCGGTCGCGTGCTGAATGATAAGCGGCGCTTCTTTCGCTTTTGAAGGGTTTCAGCTTGATGCGGCGTGGCCGTTATAGAAGGAGCAAGCCGCTTAACCGCCAAAGCCTGGATCGACAAAAACTGGAGAAACGCTAGAGTGTGTTGCGCCGCCGCGCCGTGCCGTTCTTGTCTTCTTAATGAGTTTGACGGCTTTCGTAGATTTCTCTCGAAAGCCGCCGGAACGGTCTGTCTCGTGGCGGTTAAAAGTTTTCAATCCTGCTCTTTGCGAGCCTTTTTACGATTCCGCTTGCTCACCGGGCTTCAGGTAGTAGGAGTGACGCTTGACTTCCTTGATAATGTCCTCCGTCTGTACCTTCCGCTTGAACCGGCGCAGCGCATTTTCCAGCGGTTCGCCTTCCTGTACGCGAACCTCAGCCAAAACTTACCACCCCCAAACCTGCCGTTAGGCTCCTATGATGATACCCGACTTTGACCTGGCAGCCAATATCTGGGCTTATTTCAGTAGGTTCCAGGGCTGGACCTGCCAACATCTCCACATTTTGCTCCTCCTTTCTTCGAGCTGCCGCGCCCCCTATTGATCCGGCCATAAAATGTGCCACCGTTTATCGGCCGGATCAATAAGCTCGTCCAAGACGATTAAACTTTCAACAAGAGGTCGCCCTGAGCTTTTCATGATCCGAACTTACCAAGGGCACACGCCCCAGATCCCCTCCAGTTGCTACATTGACGCCTCCGCGCAGATCCTTGGCGACGTGGTTCTCGGCGAACGCTCCTCGGTCTGGATGAACGCCGTGGTGCGCGGCGACGTCAATTCCATCCGCGTCGGCTCCTGCTCCAACGTGCAGGATTGCTGCGTCCTCCACGGCCAGCGCAACCGCTACCCCGTCATCGTGGGCGACTGGGTGACAATCGGCCACAACGCCACCGTCCACGGATGCGTGGTCGAGGATATGTGCGTCATCGGCATGGGGTCCCGCGTCCTCAACAACAGCCGCATCGGCGAGGGATCGATCATCGCTGCCGGGTCCGTGGTCCCCGAGAATACCGTTGTTCCCCCGCGCACGCTTTGGGCCGGCGTTCCCGCAAGACTCCGCCGCGAACTCACCGATAAAGACCGCGACCTGATCCGGGAATATGCCCAGAATTACCTCGACTATGTTGCGATCTATCTGAACGAGACGGCATGACCGGCCTGGGCCGCCGGCGAAAATACAGGTGCGGCTGTGCAGCTTCCTAGCCGCGCGTTTCGTCTGGAAGAATATAGCGGCAATGTCGAGAGGCTTTTATGGTGCGAGGATTGGGTCTTTTTTGCGTCTGCGTCCTGGGCGGGTGCGCCGTCGCTGCCGGGCAGGCTCCGGCACCCAATGAAATGACCGCAGGACCACGCAATTCCGGCGTTGAACGGCAGGTGCGTTCACCCGAAGTGGAGCCGGACCGGCGCGTGACCTTCAGATTGCGCGCGCCGCATGCGACGGATGTGACGGTTAGTGGGGAGTTCCAGAGCGGCAGCATTGCCATGTCGAAGGACAGCGGCGGCGTGTGGAGCGTGACCGTCGGCCCGCTCAAGCCGGAGATTTACAACTACAACTTCACCATCGATGGCGTAAAAACCATCGATCCCGGCAACCCGGAGGTCAAGACCGGCTCCACGCCGGGCACCATCGCGAGCATTCTCGAAGTGAAGGGCGACACGCCGGCGTTCTACGACGCGCAACCGGTGCCGCACGGCCAGATTCACACTCTCTGGTACCAGTCGAAGTCCCTTGGCTCAATCAGGCGCGTCACAATTTACACGCCACCGGGCTACGACGGCGCAGCCGAACGGCGCTACCCGGTTCTGTATCTCTTCCACGGCGCCAATGCCGATGAGACGGCGTGGACGCGGCTGGGGCACGTGAATCTGATTCTCGATAACCTGCTTGCCGCGGGAAAGATCAAGCCGTTCATCGTGGTGATGCCATTCGGCTACCCGGCGCCGCCATGGCCGGAAAGCGGCAGCGGGAGCGGCTTCGGTTCCGTCGCGGAAGGATTCAGCCGCGACCTGATCGGCGACGTGATTCCGCTCGTCGAGTCACACTACCGCGTGTACACGGACCGCGAGCACCGCGCCATTGCAGGGCTTTCGATGGGCGGCCTGGAGTCGCTGACCATCGGGCTCAACCATCTTGAGCTGTTCAGTTATGTGGGCGGATTCAGCGCGGCGGTGCGCCCGCAGGAATTCGCAAAGAGTTTTGCCGCGTTGACGGCTGACCCGCAAGCGGCCAACGGCAAACTGCACCTGTTGTGGATCGGCTGCGGAACTGACGACGGCTTGTTCGGCGCGGCGCAGAGTTTTTCCAGTTTTCTCGATGGGGCGCACATCAAGCACACGTTCTACACTATGCCGGGCGCGCATACATGGATCGTGTGGCGGAATTTCCTGGTGCAATTTGCGCCGCAGTTGTTCTAGGCAAACGTTGGTGGTTTCCCGCCCTTTCGCAAAATACGCGAAAGGATGGGGCACGGGGAGTTGATTCGGTAGTTCACTTTCTCGCTTGAGGGGATAAGTCATCGTGAGCAATTCTGTGAAACGCAGAGATTTTCTTTGGACGGCTGCGCGCGGGGCCCTTGCAGTTCCGGTTGCGGCTTCGTTGAGTGACATGGCCTGGGCGCAATCGGCGAAGCCCTCCGCAACGCACCACGCACCAGCGGCAAAACCGGCGACACCAGTGCACGCACGTCCCACGGTCACGTTGAACGTGAAGGACCTGGGCGCCACGGGAGACGGCAAAACCAACGACACACTGGCTCTGCAACTCACCATCGAGCGCTGCTCGGTGCTGGGCGGCGGAGAAGTCATAATTCCCGCAGGTGACTACGCGACCGGTGCGCTCGCCTTGCGCAGCAACGTGACGTTACGTATCGAGGACGGCGCCAGCCTGCTCGGCTCCGGCGACATGGCCGACTATCCAATTTCGCAGGTGCGCTGGGAGGGCCGCTGGATCAAGGGCTACGGCGCGCTAATCTCCGCCACGGACGCAGAAAACATCGGCATCGTCGGGCCGGGAAAGATCATCGCCAGCGATGCTATCAAGGGGCGCGTCGATCGTAAGACCGGCATGCGCCTGCCCGCTCTGCTCGAGTTCACGAATTGCCGCAACGTGCGCGTGGAGAACTGCTTCACCAGCCAGACCGGCATGTGGTCGACACATCCGGTCTATTGCGAAAACGTGACCTTCAAAGATGTCGTGTTCCACAGCGGCGCGGACGGCATCGATGTGGATTCGTGCCGCCACGTGACCATCGACGGCTGTACGTTTGAGACCAGCGACGACTGCATTTCGCTCAAGTCAGGCCGCGGCGAAGAGGCTTACACGATTAACCGGCCGTGCGAGGACGTGCACATCACGAATTGCACCTTCAACGACAAGAACTTTGCCTGCATCGGTATTGGCAGCGAGACTTCGGCGGGCGTTCGCAACGTCGTGATCGAGCACTGCAAGTGCCTGGGCGCGCGCAGTCACGCCATCTACATCAAGAGCCGGCCGGGGCGCGGCGCGTTTATCGAGAACATCACGGTCAGCAACTTCGAAGTCTCAGGTGCGAAGCAGGGATTTTTGCGCCTCAACAATCTGAACAGCGGCAAACAGGACGAATTTCCCGTTCCCGGTGACGCCGGCATTCCGCTCTTCCGCGAATTTCACTTCTCGAATATTCGCGTCACCGACTTGCCTGCGTTGGTGCAAGCTACCGAGATCCATCCGCGCAAGCCGCTGGTGGGTTTCTCGCTCACCAACGTGACGGGAACCGTGAAGAGCGGAATCATGCTCGCGAATATGAAGAACGTGGCGATTCGCAATGTGAAGGTGACCGGCTTCGAGGGTCCGCTGCTCAGCATTGAGAACGTGACGGGCACGGGGCTCACCGGCGCAGCCAAAATCGATCCCGCGAAAATGCCGAAGGTTCCGGATCCGGTGCTCGCACCGGAGAAGCCGTACAAGCTGAAGTGAAAAAAGTGAAGGAATGATGGCCGCGATGAGTCTTGTGCGCAATGGTGTTGCGGTGCTTGCAATGGGCGTGTTGGCGTGCGCGGTGAGTGGGCAGACGGCGGGGTCTGGCGTTTCTGATCGGCCCGATCCCAAAGAGATTCCTGTTCCGCCGATCAAGACGTCGATGGCCGAGATGCCGGGCCTCGAGATGCCGAGTGTCGATCAGTTGCCGAACCGGCCCGAGATGCCCGACGTGATGACGCTCAACAACGGGCGGAAGGTGAAGACACTGAAGCAATGGAACGAGCGGCGCGCAGAGATGAAACGGACGCTCGAATATTACGCTGTGGGCCAGGCGCCACCGCCGCCGGGCAATGTGAAGGGCACTGAAGTGAGTTCGCAGATGCTGATGGACGGCAAGGTGAAGTACCGGCTCGTGCATCTCACCTTCGGGCCGAATGACAGCCTGAGTCTCGATATTGGCATCTTCACGCCGGCGACGGGCGGGCCGTTCCCGGCGCTGGTTTCGTCTTCGGGTACACCGCCGGGAGCCACACCTTTGCCGCGTCTGGCGCAGGGCGCGAATCAGGGCCGCAACGAGGACGTGCTGCTCGTGGTTGGCCCGGCGACGGATCAGGGCGGACGCACACCAGCTCAGGGTGGACCGGTGCGCGCCTTCTCGCAGCGTACTGCCGAGCAGATTGCGGAATCGAATCCCGCTATCGCGCACGGTTTCGCTTTTGTCACCTTCAACAACAACGACTGCGGCGAAGACACCACGCTGCGCCTGCCTGATGGAAGCTGGGACTACCGCACCACGCGTTTCTTTCCCGCATATTCCAATTACGACTGGGGCCTGCTGCGCGCGTGGGCATGGGGTGCGTCGCGCATCGTGGATTATCTCGTCACCGACCCCTCGATCGACAGGAACAAGTTGATCGTCACCGGGGTTTCGCGCACAGGCAAAGCGGCGTTGATCGCTGGCGCGTTCGACGATCGCTGGGCGATGGTGGCTCCGGTGGCGAGCTCCGGCGGGGGAACGCCCGCGTACCGCTATAGTGGCTCAACGCCCGACCGCGGCGGCAAAGAGGGATTGACGGAGATGGTCCGCAAGTATCCCAACTGGTTTTCGCCGCATCTGCATCAGTTCTGGGGACAACCCGACAAGCTGCCCTTCGACGAGCATTGGTTCATCGCGCTGGTGGCGCCACGTCCGCTCATCTCTCTCGAAGGCGACCACGATCAGAATGTGAATCAGAACGGCGTGTATCAATCGATCCTCGCGGCGCGGCCCGCGTACGCCTTCTTCCATGCGACCGATAAGCTGGGCGTGAGTTTCGCCAACCGTCCGCATGGCATGGTGCAGGGCGACTGGGATGCGCTGTCGGCCTTCGCCGATAAGTTCTTGCTCAGAAAGCCGGTGGATCGAACCTTCGATCAGTATCCGCCGGGAGTTCGAAATCAGGGAGTAGCGAGTAGTAAATAGCGAATAGAAAACAGGAACTTCGGAAGTGAGGGAGCGGGATGACGATATTTTCTTCGAAGAGTATTATGTGGCCGGGAATTGGGCTTGTTGCGGTTTTGCCGTTATTCGCTGCGGGGTTTGCGCAGGGGCTGAGTGATTCGCAGTCCACCATCTGGCGGTTCGATAATATCGATTCCATCGGCGGGCATCCCACGCACGTGCTCGGGCACCCGCATCTCATCGATTCGCCCTATGGCAAGGCCGTCGCATTCAACGGCGTCGACGACGCGCTGTTTGTGGATGTGCATCCGCTGGCTGGGGCGAGCCAATACACCTGGGAGGTCGTCTTCCGCCCCGACGCCGATGGCGCGCAGGCGCAGCGCTTCTTCCATCTCTCGGAACTCGACCCGGCGACAGGCAAGGACACTCAGAATCGCATGCTCTTCGAGATTCGCATTGTGAAGGGCCAGTGGTGTCTGGACAGTTTTGCATTTTCAAACGGGTCGGCACGGACACTGTTGAACTGCGACGATCTGCATCCACTCGGAGCGTGGTATCGCGTGACGGCCGTCTACGACGGCAAAATGCTGCGCAATTATGTAAGCGACGAGAAGCAGGGCGAAGGCGAGTTCCATCTAACGCCGCAGGGGCCGGGACATTCGTCCATCGGCACGCGCATCGACCGGCGCGATTACTTCAAAGGCGCGATCTTCGAGGCGCGGTTTACGCCGCGAGCGCTCAAGCCGGAGGAGTTCCTGAAGATGCCGCCGGCGGTGGATACCGGCGCGAAATAGCCTTTGAGCTGCCCCGGCGTATCATGGGATGCGATGCGAGGAAAGGACGCGTGCCATGCGTAAGTGGGGCATCGTCGAACGCATATCGCGATTTCGGTTGCGGTTTCGTCGATGCTTTTCTGCCTTCTGAGTTTTGCCGTTATCCTTTGCGTCGACGCCGCAATCCAGAATGATGCGTTCGGGGACAAGTACCTGGATTACGTCGGAGGCCCTTTCGGTTTCTGGGTAATTCTCTGGGTTCTGTGGGCCGTTGTCTTTTACCTGTACTTCCGAAAGTCCGGCAGTTCCATCGCGCGTGCAATTTCCTGGCTGCTCAAGGGCAGCGTTCTGGAACTGCTGATCGCCGTCCCTTGCCACGTGATCGTGCGGCGGCGCGACGACTGCTCGGCGCCGGTTGCAACCAGCTTCGGTATAGTGACCGGAATCGCCGTAATGCTGCTGTGCTTCGGCCCGAGCGTGCTATTTCTCTTCAAGAAGCGGCTCGACGGCTATTCCGTGAACAAATCGGCCTGAGCGGGCACTCCGGATCGCCTTGTTACTCTAGAGTTTCGGAGGAACTCCCCGCAATGTCTACTGAAACTTCTGCCGCTGCCGCATCCCACGATCTTCACGTGTGGGAGACGGGCGGCGCAACTTCGGCCGAAGCACTCACAGCATGGGTGAGTGCGCGTTTGGCGGCTCACGAGGCCGCATTGGCTACACTACTGGCCGTTCAAGGCGAGCGCACGCCGGAAAACTCTCTACGGCACTTCGATGCGGCCATTGAGCAGTTGAACCTGGCCGGCGCGCAGGCTGGAATTCTCAATTCCGTGGCCGCGGAGAAGGCGGTGCGCGATCAGGCGCAGATGGAAGCACAACGCGTGGCCATGGCGGGCAGTGCGCTGAGCCTCAATCGCGCAGTATTCGATGTGCTCGTCGCGATCAACCTGGACGGCGCGAGTCCGGCGACAAAGCACTATGTGCAACGCACGCTGCTGGGCTACCGGCTCTCCGGTGTGGACAAGGATGAGGCCACGCGCGAACGCCTGCACGCCCTGCATGACAAGGCGACGCAACTCTCGCTCGCCTTCAGCCGCAACATCCAGGAGGGCGGAAAGACGATTGAGGCCGCGCCCGACGAGCTGGAGGGCTTGCCGGCCGATTACATCGCGCGGCATCTGGCGCAAAAGGGCGAAGACGGCAAGGAGTGGGTGACGCTCTCGACCGATCCGCCGGACATGATGCCGGTGATGACGTTCGCCGCGAGTGCGGGGCTGCGCGAGAGGATGTTTCTGGCCTACAACACGCGCGCCTATCCACAGAACCGCCAACTGTTGCTCGACTTGCTGGTTACGCGGCAGGAAATCGCGAACATTCTCGACTTCCGCAGCTGGGCCGATCTTGCGACAGCCGACCAGATGATGAAGTCGGCGGCAAATGTGCGCACATTTTTGGCTAGGCTCGACGAAGCCAGCCGCGAAGGCGCGCGCCTTGAGCATGAGCAGGTGCTCGAGTTTACGCGCCAGCGGCAACCTGAGATCACGGAGATCGACATCACGAGCCGCGGTTATTGGTACGAGCAGTTCCGGCGCACGAAGTACGATTTCGACTCGCAGTCGGTGCGGCCTTATTTTCCGTACGACCGCGTTGAAGCGGGCGTGCTCGAGACGGCGGCCAAACTTTTCAAAGTCGAGTTTCGCCCGTCGAGTGCGTCGGCGTGGCACGAGGCAATCTCGGTCTACGAGGTCTTCGAAGATGGGCGCGTAGTGGGACGGTTCTATCTCGATATGCATCCGCGCGAAGGCAAGAGCAAGTGGTTTTCTGCCGCGCCGGTGGTGACGGGCGTGCGCGGGCGCGTGCTGCCGGAGGCGGCGCTGATTTGCAACTTCCCTCAGCCTGAAGAAGGCGACCCCGGACTGCTCCAATATTCCGATGTGGTCACGTTCTTCCACGAGTTCGGCCACCTGATGCACGCGATTCTCGGCGGGCACACCGAGTGGGTAGGCCTTTCGGGATTTGCTACGGAGGGCGATTTCATCGAGGTGCCGTCGCAGATGCTCGAAGAGTTCTTCCGCGACGAGAAGCTGCTGCAGGCCTTCGCGAAGCACTACCAGACGGGTGAGGTCCTCCCTTCAGAACTGATCCGCACCATGAAGCGAGCGGGAGCATTTGGGAGAGCGGACTGGGTGAGGACGCAGCTTTACTACACGACGCTTTCGCTCGATCTGCACGATCGGGATGCAGCGGGCATCGATCCCGACGCGATTACGCGTGAACTGTATAAGAGCTTTCAGCCCTGGACCTGGCTCGAAGATAGCAAGATGTACGCAAGCTTCGGGCATTTGATAGGCTACTCGTCGAACTACTACACGTATATGTTCGACAAGGTAATCGCCCTTGATTTCTTCGCGCAGTTCGATCCGGAGAATCTGCTGGGCGGCAATGCCGGCGAGCGCTATCGCAAGACCGTTCTGGAGCAGGGCGGTTCGAAGCGGGGAAAAGAATTGGTGCGCGACTTCCTGGGGCGCGACGAGGAATTTGCGGCGTTCGCGAAGTGGCTGAACGAAGAGTTTGAGGAAGACAAGCTTCTAGCCACTAGCTCCTAGCTGCAAGCTTTTTGTCCAAACGTTTCCGCGATAAATCTGCGGAAAGAATGGGCGCCCGCAAAAAAGTGAAGCGCAGGTGAGGTCTTTGGCTCGCTTGGTGCGTCAATAAGATGACAGGCAGGCACGTCGATTATGAAGAGCGCAATTCGTCTCTCGCACAGTTTGGCCGGAGTGGCAGTGGTGATTCTCGCTTGCTCCGTGGCTGTTGCCCAGCAAGCGAGCCAACCAACTCCGCAGCAGAATCAGTCTTCTTCCGAGAACAAGTCTTCTCAGTTGCCGGATGCGCCGGACTCCGCTGTCGCGCCTTCTCCAATGCCAACCGGTAAAGTGACACCGCCGGAAGCTACGTCCTCTTCATCGTCCTCTTCATCGCCGCCCTACTGGAGCGAAACCCACCCCAACGTCCAGGTGACGGTGCTTGAAAACACGCGTCTCAGTGCGATCACAAACTCGCGGATCAATACCACGAGGATTCACGAGGGCGAGACGCTCGAGTTCATGCTCGAAGAGGACGTCCTTGTCGACGATCTACTGGTGATTCCGCGCGGCGCGACGTTGCACGGCTCCGTGGTGCAAGTTAGAAAGGCCGGAAGGTTGACGGGAAGTCCCGAATTGATTCTCAAACTTGTCTCGCTCGATCTCGAAGGACGCAACTATCCGGTGTACAGCTATGAGTTCAAGGTGGAAGGCACGAGCAAGACGCAGCCGACGGAGTCCAAGATTAAGACCGGGACGGTGATTGGCGCGGTTGTGGGAGCAGCGCTCAATGGGAGCGCGCACGGAACACCCAGCGCGGTGGGGACGTTGGCCGGCATGGGCACGGGAGCCGCGGTGGGCGCAGGCACAGGGACGGTAGTTGCAGCGGTGTCGCCGGGCCCCGTGGTCGACATTCCAGCCGAGTCGCAGATCGATTTCTATCTTGCCTCGCCGATTTCGGTAACGCCCGTGAGCCGGCACGAGGCGGAGCGTCTGTCAGAAGGTCTTCACTCAGGCGGCCCAGTGCTCTACGTGCGCGGAGAGCAGCCGTAGCGTTGCAGTTGGATCCCCGCCCGGATTTTCCCCACCCACTGCAAATACACGATCGCGCGGCCGGCCCACTCGGCTGCGGGCAAGAATCTCGCCCGAGATTTTCGCGTCACCAACATTTCTGGACATCCTGATTGCAACCGACATGGTCCCGACGACGCCCTCGGCCAACGTCCCGTGTAATGCAGGCATCTCACGCTTTGTCTCAAGTATCGGAGATAGGAGCAGCGAAGCCGGAACCCAATCGTATGTTGTCCATTTTGGCGTCCTTCCTTTGTGCTCTAGGTACGATCGCCTTTTCAGCGCAACAGGCTCCCGACAACAGCGGGAACAACCAGCAGCAGAACGTGACCGCCGATCAGCAATCGAACGCTGCGGCCGATCGCGCAATTACGCAGAAGATCAGAAAGGCGCTGATCGCCGATAAGTCGCTTTCAACCTATGCGCACAACGTCAAGATCATCACCCAAAATGGCATGGTGACGCTCAAGAGCCCCGTGAAATCGGAAGAGGAGAAGCAAAAGGTAGCTTCAACGGCGGCGGAAATCGTGGACGCAGGCAAGATCGACAATCAACTCACGGTCAAGAGCGAGTAGCAGACGCAGCGGGGCAATTTTCTTTTCACGACCCACAACCCGGAAATGGAGGAATAGATTATGCAAACGAAGAAAACAGCGGTCTTTGGTATCTATAGCAGTCTCGAGAAAGCGGAAGCAGCAGTGGACCATTTGGTAGCAGAGGGCTTTTCCAATTCAGATGTTTCAGTTCTGGTCTCCGACTCGCAAAGCACGCGCGACTTCGCGCATCACAAAGCGACAAAGGCTCCGGAAGGCGCAACGACGGGCGTAACTGCCGGCGGGCTGCTGGGCGGCGGACTCGGATTGCTGGCCGGAATCGGGGCGCTTGCCATCCCCGGCCTGGGGCCCTTGATCGCGGCCGGACCCATTATGGCCACATTGGCTGGAATCGGCGCGGGTGGGGCATTGGGCGGATTAGTGGGAGCTCTCGTCGGTGCGGGAATTCCGGAATACGAGGCGAAACGGTACGAGGGCCGCGTGAAAGACGGAGGAGTGCTGCTGAGCGTCCATTGCGACACGTCCGATGAGATCAAGCGCGCAAAGGATTTTCTGAAAGCAACGGGCGCCGAGGATATCGCGTCCTCCGGCGAGGCTGCGGGTGCGACGCACCAATATGCGGATGCGATCAGGTAAGTATTGAACCGACAAGTCAGCAAATCAACGAAACGCGGGTAAGACAGGGTTGTTGCGATCCCGGGCCCCAAAACAGGGCCCGGGTGCTCTGTGTCTTCTTGCCCACTGCGTTATGGCTGTTTTGCCGCTGTGAACCCCGCCAGAATCTGCGTCATCAGGTCGTTCACCGTGCCGGGTGAGCTGGGCAGCAGGATGGTCGATGACTTGCCCGTGACGCCCACTTCGCGCAAGGTGTCGAAATACTGCGTCATCAAAACCATCGCCATCACGTCCTGCGCGGTTGAGCCTTCAACAGCGCCCTTGAAGGCCTCGACCGAGGACTGCAGTCCCTTGATAATTGCCTGACGCTGGCGGGCCACGCCGTCGCCCTGCAGAGCCTTCGACTCGGCTTGCTTTACCTTGAGAATCTTGTCGGCTTCGCCGCGGGCCTGGGCCGCAATCTGCTCGCGCTGCGCGGCGTTGATATCGTTCATAGCCGCCTTTACCTTGGCATCGGGCACGATGTCGGTGACAAGCGCCCGCAGAATGTTGTAGCCGAAGGTGTCCATCACTTCGTCGAGATCCTTTTTGACCGCGAGGGAGATCTGCTGCATCTGCTCGAAGGCTTCGTCGAGGGTGAGCGTGGGCACGTGGCCGAGGATGGAGTTGAAAACGTAGCTCTCAATTTGGCGCTGCGGATCGCTTAGTTTGTAGTAGGCGTCAAAGACCTTCTCTTCGACGACCTGGTACTGCACGGAGACAGGGATGGTGACAAAGACATTGTCCTTGGTCTTGGTTTCGACGTTGACCACGGCCTGGCGCACCTGCAGATCGACGAAGCGCACGGTTTCGCAGTACGGAATCAGGAATTGCAGGCCGGGCCGCGCGATGCGGTTGTACTTGCCGAAGCGCTCCACCACGCCCGCGGTGTAGGTGCGCACGGAGTACATGGTTTTGAGCACCGTAATGAGCGCAAAAATGCCCACGATGGCGGCAAAGATGATAAGAAACGTAAAAAGCGGAGAGCTATCCATGACTTGCTTCGATCCTCCTGAGCCGGGGCCGCAAATTCGTGCGGCCCTCAGGCAGTATTTTTCCGGTGCGGGAATGATATCGCAGAGGCATTCCAGGCAATGTCCTACACTGGTAATCGATGGCACGGCGCGAAAAAAAATCACGTCCGGCAAAGAAGCGGAAGAGCGCGTCGCGGCGCAAACTCGGCGCATCGCGGGACCCGCTCGCCTTTCGCGCCAAGCGCGGATCATTCGACATCGTGGGCGATGTGCATGGGTGTCTGGATGAGCTGCTCGCCCTTCTCGAAGCCATGAATTACAGCGTCGAGCGGGCGGGCAAGGGCTTTACGGTGACTCCGCCGCGGGGGCGGACACTGGCATTCGTGGGCGACCTTGTGGATCGCGGCCCGGCCGCACCGGACGTGCTGCGTCTGGTGATGGGCATGGCGCAGGCGGGCACGGCGCTTTGCGTGGCCGGCAATCGCGACGCGGAGCTGGTGCGCGTGTTGCGGGGCGGTACGGCCCGGGTCACGCGCGGCATGACACGGACGCTTAACCAACTAGCCAAAGAGCCGGAGAGTTTCCGCGCCGCAGTGGCGGATTTTCTGCACCGCCTACCGGCTCACCTGGTGCTCGACGAGGGCCGCCTTGTGATTGCGCATGCGGGTCTGAAGGAAGAGCTGCAGGGCCGCTCTTCGGCTGAGGCGCGCGCCTGTGCCCTGCACGGAGAACTCACCGGCAAAAAGGATGCGGCCGGCATGGCGATCCGCAGAGCCTGGGCCGCGAAGTATCGCGGCAAGGCGCTGGTGGCCCACGGGCACACCCCGGTGCGCGAGGCGATGTGGCTCGGCAACACCGTCAATCTCGACACGGGATGCGCCTACGGCGGCCACCTGACGGCGTTGCGTTACCCGGAGCGCAAGACGCTATCGATTCCCGCCAAAGCGGTTTATTATCCGCCGCGCCGGCCGTTCCCGCCGAACGAAAAGCTCAGGCAAGTGCGGAAGTAGACGCGCCCGTGGCCATGGCAATGAGGAATAAGGTCCGCCAATCGTCGGTTGCTGGAATATCCCGCCTATGCCTGCTATTGGCTGTACTTGTTGTGAAAGATATGGCGGTTGATGTCGGGCCAGAACTCCCTGAACCAGAAGACTCCCGCGTCGATCCCGACGTCAAGCGCCCATTCGGATGCGGTGTTTCCAACGGTCCGCGAGGCGGAAGGGTAATAGAGATTCGAGACGCCTGCGGCGGCGCCTGCGCCGAATACCTCGCTGATATTGAAGGTTTCAGATCCCGAGTTTGTGCGGGTAATGACGGCGCGGCTAAGAGCATAGCCGGTGCGTTTCACGAATCCGCCGCGGCCGAGAGTATAGTAGCGCGAGTCTTCGTGGGTGAGCGTGGGAAAAATAAACTCCACCATGTAGTTCTCGCTGGTTTGGTCGACGGCCGCATGCCAAAAGTAGCGAGCGTAGCCGGCCGCGCCCTGATGGAACTGGGGAGTTGCGCGCTGATCCATGTTCCAGCCCGCGATGACCGCCGGGAAAAAGATAGAGGAGTAGTCGAACGAGTCCTCGGTAGCGCCCATGAACTTGTCTTTGATGGTCACGGGCGGCAGCTTTTGGTCAGTGCTCACGGCGCGAAAGTTGGGGACGATGCCGAGGATGCGCTTGGTTTGCTGGCCGGTTGCTTCCCCCTGCGCGCTTTGCGCCGGCTGATTCTGCGGCGCAGGCGCGCTGGTGGTGGAGGATTGTGGCGTGGCGGCAGCGGCCTGCGGAGCCGAGTCGGTCGTGGTCGTCGAGCTCGTCTGAACGGCGGGCTGAGGATGGTCGGCATCCACCTGCTGAGCTGCCAGGCTTGCGCAGGCACTAAGGCCTGCGATCAACGCACCGGCAAACATTCCTAGTGAGAAAAAACGCCGGGAAAGGAATTTGTGGAGGGAAAATTTCAAAGGCATGGGGAGAACCTCACGAAAAGGATAATTGCTGCATTGCATATTCGCTTCGACGAGCTCGAGCGGCGCAACGATAGCTCTGGATTTCACGAAATAGGCCACTCCTCACTCGAGGTCTCCTCTCGCGGCGGGCGTGTAATTGAGATGCTCGTCTCACTGAACTTGATTCGCGGCCGAAAGCGTCTGTGCGGCTGTTTCCGGTCCTCATTGCTGGTTATTCTGCTTCTCCTCTTGCTTTTTCTGCTTTCGAGCGGCGTCCGCCGCGCGCGCCTGCGCATCGAGACCGTGGGTTGGATCTTTGTGGAAGAACTTTCGCGAAATGTCCGGCCAGAACTCCTGGAGTTCCGAGCCGAACGCGCCCTCGAAGGTGACCGTGAAACCCGTGTCCACGGCCTGGCCTACTTTGCCCACGTCGCCATTGGGGTAGTAGAACTGAGAGATTTCGCCGGCAATCATATTGCCCACGACGTTGGAATAGTTGGGCTCCCATTTGCCGGTATTGTCGTGCTTGCAGATAAACGTAGTGGCAAAAGAATAGAGGACGCGGTGGGTGATGCTACCGTGGCCAAGACGGTAGTACCGCGGGTCCTGATGGAGGATGGACGGCAAAACCGCATTGCCAAGCGTGTTGCCGATGACGTTGTCGCCGTACTCGGCGGCCATGCGTTTGAAATATCCTCCGGGGCCCCAGCCGAAACCGTCATTGCCACTGCTGCCTTCGGCCTCGGCGAGGCCAGCGACGATGAACGCTAAAGAGAAGGTGTAAGGGTCGACGGCCGCATGTAGTTGAAGCTTGAACTTCTCCGCGGACGAGAGAGAGACGGTTTGATCGCCAAGGTAGCTGACGTTGAACGAGGGCACGATTCCCGCCACTCGCTGATGTTCCTGCTGCCTGATTTGTTCTTCGGCTTTGTCGTGTTGGGTTTGCTGCGTATCTGGCTGTTGCGCGGAGTTCTGTGAGCTGGAGCTGCTTCGCGCCGAGGCGCTTTTCGATTCGCTGCCAGTTGCGGCTGGAGTAGCCTGAGCCAACTCGATCTGCGGCGCCGGGGTCCCGGCGGACGGGTCCTCGTCCGTGAGGTGGGGCGTCGGAGCGTCGGGAATCGACGCCTGCGATATGGTTGAAGCGGTTTGAGAGGACGGAACAGGATTGGATTCCTGCGCAAAGAGGCAGTTGGATAGTACGAAAAAAGCCATCCCAAAAACGAGCAGTACAACATCGCGATACAACTTCAGACCCATTGATTCACCTTATGAAGCGGCAACCGGTGCGCACAGCCTGCCGCAGAGGCAAACCGGCTTGGATGACGCCGCTAATCATCGATCATTTTGAATCGGGCCTATGCGAGCACTCCGCGGACAGGCTGCCAATAAAAAATCGATAGTATCTTTATGTTAGACGCATGAGCGCCTTGCGGGACACAAGGATCGGCGGGTTCAGGCCGGAATCGCAGAGAAAAGTTCCCAAACCGATGCGATTTTCCCGATTTTTAACCGAAAATATCAAGCAGTCAGAGCTTCATGCCGCAAAGTCGATGAACCCGCGCTCGGGATCGGTGGAAACCAGCTTGACCGTGACTTTGTCGCCGACATCCAGACCCTTACCGCCGCGCACCAGCATGCCCTCCACGTGGGGATCGAGCGTGCGCACAAAAGTTCCATACTGGTTCACGCCGGTGACGATGGCCTGGTAGCTCTGGCCGATGTGCGGGTGCAGCACCACGGCAGCGATGCGCTTGTGCATGTCGCGCTCTACTTTGCGTGCGGCATCTTCCCGCTCGGTGCAGCGTTGCGCAACTGCCTTGAGCAGACTTTCGGTGTAGGGCTGTGGTTGCTTAGAGAGCCACGCCTTGAGCAGCCGTTGCGTCACCACGTCGGGAAAGCGCCGGTTGGGCGCAGTCGAGTGCGTGTAGTCCTGGACCGCGAGGCCAAAGTGGCCGGGCGAGGGCTGGTTGGGCTTGACCAAAACGTACTCGCCGGGACCCATCAGCTTGATCACGGTCAGCGAGAGATCGGGAAAGTGATCTGGATCCTTTTGCTTTTCTGCGATTAGAACATCGTTGAGTGCCTTCGAGTCGGGATCGGCGGGGAGGGTGTAGCCCTTCGCCTTGGCTAATTCGACAATGCGGTCCCAGCGCTTGGGCGTGCGCACAATACGGCGAATGGAGGCCAGGCCCGCATCCTCAAAGGTGCGCGCGATGACACCGTTGGCGGCCACCATGAATTCTTCGATGAGCATCGTGGCGCGATTCTTCTGGATGGGCGCAATGCCGACAATCTGATCGGTTACCAGCACCGGGCGCGTCTCAATGGTTTCAAGATCGAGCGCTCCGTGCTGGAAGCGGCTGCCGGTCATCCGCTGCGCAGCCGCATCCTGCAATTTGAGCTGCTCGGCCAGATCGCTATTCGCGGCAACTTTCGGCGGAGCCGCCGCCGTGCCTTCAAGCCATGCGCCCACGCTGGGATAGGCCAGTTGCGCGCGATTGTGCACCAGAGCCCGATAAGCTTTTCCATCGGACGTATTTCCATCTTTGTCCACTGAGAACTCAATCACGATGGCGGCGCGGTCTTCGTTCTCGTTGAGCGACGTAATGCCTTCAGACAGCGCCGTGGGCAGCATGGGATAGATGGCGACGCCGGTGTAGACCGACGTGGTCTCACTCTGCGCGTGGGTATCGAGCAATGTGCCCTTGTGCACGCGCGTGTCTACGTCGGCCACACCCACAAGAACGCGTATACGGCCGTCTGCCAACTGCTCGGCCCATTCAATCTGGTCGAGATCCTTTGAAGTGTCGTTGTCAATCGACGACCAGAGCAGGTTGCGCAGGTCGGTAACACCATTGGCGGCGGGCGGGGCAGGTTGCGCCTCAATCGCGGCCAGCTCAGTGTCGGTTCCGGGAGGAAAATCCGGCTGAAATCCGTGCTCGATCATGGCCGCATGAGCCGCGGCAATCAGATTGAAATGAAAAGGATGATTGGAATGCATGAACGATCGTGCTCCTACGGCGCCTTCAAGGTATTCATTGTGCGCGAAATGCCAGCCTAACACGACGGGGCGAGCCCTACGCCGGTCCCTTGCGGACGAGGTATTCGTCGAGCAGGACGACGACCAGCACCGCGGTAGGGATCGCGACCATGGCGCCGGGAATGCCTCCTAACTCCGAACCGAGCAGCAGAGCGACAAAGATGGCCAGTCCTGAGAGGTCGACGCGGCTCTTCATAATGCGGGGAATAAGCAGGCTGCTTTCGAGCTGCACCCAGATTGCGAAGAAAATGACGACGCCCAGAACACGGCCCCAGGAATCGACGGCCGCCACCAGAATGGCAAGCCCCGCGGAGACCACTACACCCAGTATGGGAACAAGGTTGAGCAGGCCGGTAAGCACGCCTAGGCCGTAGGCGTAGCGGATGCCGAGCGAGGCATAAACGATCGTGCTTGCGGTTCCCAGGATGAGCATCAGGGCGGCCTGCCCGACGAGCCACTTCCCCATGCGAAGGGCTGCGCGTTGCAGGGTTGTATCGAGCCGCTCGCGGGGCTGGGGCGCAAGAAACGATAAAAACCAGCGATAGGCGCTCTCGCCCTCAATGATGAAGTAGAGCGTTAACACCAAGCCGGCTGTGACGTTGATAAACGCCCCCGCCCAGTCGGTGAGCGAGTGCAGCGCCATGCCGGCCGCCTGGCTCAGCGATCCCTGAATCCAGCCGATGATCTGGCCCGAGTCCAGGCGATCGGCGAAAGGAATCTGTTTGAGCCTGGCCAGCAGTTCGGGAATGCGCTTGGGCAATTCCCCATTGACGGATTCGAGGTCGCGAACGACAGGCGGCAAGGCGAGAAAGCCAAAGCCGGTCAACGCCGCGGCCACAACCATCAGGAGCAGAAAGATAGCTGCCGAACCCTCGAACGGATACCGCCGGCCGATGCGCAGCCGGGACGTGGCGCGCACCACCGGTGAGAGGATGACAGCGAAAAGCGCCGAAACGTAAAGCAGGAGCAGAAGACTGCGCAACAGCCACGCGACGTAGACTGCGAAGGCAAGAGCAAACGCAAAGACGATGTGGCCGCGAATGCGCTGCGTTTGGCTCCGCGCGAGTTGGGTCATGAGGCGTTCCTTGCAAACCTGATTGGGAAGCGAAGCTAGCGGTGTTAACGCGGTCACCGTCGGCCAGCTCCGCTAACACCGCTAATCCCGTCGTTTTTACTGCCCTCCACTGAGGATCGAGCCCACGATGCCGCCCAGCAATCCTGCTCCGCCCGCCTGCTCCGCCGCCGGAGCCTTGGGCAGATACTCGTAGATCTGATGCGCGAGACGCGAGATAGGCAGCGTCTGCAGCCAGACCGCGCCGGGACCGACCAATTGTGCAAGGAAGATGCCATCGCCGCCGAAGATCATGTTCTTGATGCCAGGAACCATGGTGATGTCGAAGCCCACCGACGCCTGGAACGCGCCCACGTGGCCGGGATGCACGCGCAGCACTTCGCCTGGTGCGAGATTTTTCTGGACGAGTTCGCCGGAGAGCTCGAGCCATGCCGTGCCCATGCCGCCGACGCGCTGCAGCAGAAATCCGTCGCCGCCAAAGATGCCTGCGCCGAGCGACTGCTGAAAGCCCAGAGTGATGTTGACCTGCGGCGTGGCGCACAGAAAGCCGTGACGGTGCACCAGATACTCCTGCCCCTGGCCGAGTTCGACGGGAACTATGTGACCGGGAACCTTGGTGGCGAACGAGACCGAGCCGGGATACTGGATGGCGCGGTACTCGGTCATAAAGATGCTGGCGCCGGCCGCCGCACGCTTGAGAACGCCGAAGAAACCGCCGCCCCCGCCCATTTGCGTGTGTGTCGTCATCTGGATGGATGCGGTCATCCAGGAGAGTTCGCCGCTTTCAGAGAACACGCTCTCATCGGGATTCAGGTCGACTTCGAGAACCGGCATGGTGGTGCCGAGAATGCGGGCTTGCATGAGAAATGCCTCCTGTTCTGGATCAGTGTATCGAAACGGGGGGCTGCGGGCCTGCGATCATTGCGGGTCGCGATGCGCGATGATGTAGTCCTTGATGCGGTCGTATACGTCGCTGGGAAGCACACCGTGATCGAGGAGGTCCTGCTTGGTGCGGTAGGGGCGGAAGCGCACGATGCGGCCAGCCCAGCTGGGCATCATGCCGGGAACCCTGAGCAGTTCATCGGGACTGGCGTGGTTAATGTCGACTCGCATTTCGGGGGGCGGAACAGGTTTCGTCCGCGGCGCAGGGGGTGGCGAAGAGGGTACCAGGGCGAAGGCGAGACGTGCCGATGCGCTCATAAAAAGGACCGCAATTGCCGCAGTGAGAAGCGTGAAGCGTGCATTTAAGGGCACGGATTCATTCTCTGCCTCCCCGACGGAGCGGCACAAGGGTACCGTAAAGTTTGCGAAATCGGTTGCAAAGGGAACTAAAGGCCTTTAAGATGCGTCAATTGAAGCAAATGTCGCTCGCGGTTCCCAGTACGCTTGAATCGCCGCCCGCGCAAGCCCCGGCAATGCCGCGCCTGCGTGTTGGAAAGCTGTGCATTGCCGTCCAGGGAAGCACCTCGGGCGAGCTATTTTCGCGCGCCGAAGAAGCCGCTAAAGAATCTAATTTCTTAGAGTTACGCGTAGACTCCCTGACCAAGCCGGCGGCCGCATTCTCCGAACTCAAGGCCTTCCTCCACCGTCATCGCGAGGTGACGGCCATCGCTACCTGCCGCCGTAAAGCTTTTGGCGGCCACTTTGTGGGGTCTTTGAATTCGGAACTGGAGCTGTTGCTTAAAGCCGCCGAGGCCGGTGCCCATATCGTCGATTTGGAGGTCGAATCGGCTGAGCAGACCACCCGGCCGCAACTGGCCAGGTTCCACGCCGCCCTGCGCGCCGCCGGAGCCGCTCTTTTGATCAGTTCCCACGACCTTAGCCGCACCCGCCGCCCTGACGGCCTCAACCAAACGGCCCAGCGCATCGCTGAATTCGAGCCGGAATTCGTCAAGGTTGTCTCGACCGCGCGCAGCCTGGCCGATAACCTCTCCGTCCTGCGCATGATCCAGGACCAATCGCTCAATGCTCACGTGGTGGGCATCGCCATGGGCGAGGAGGGCCTGATCAGCCGCGTGCTCGGCCCGCGCGCCGGCGCCGCCTTCACCTTCGCTTCCGCCGCCGAGGGCGAGGAAACCGCTCCCGGCCAGGTCTCCGCGCGCACCCTCCTCGACATCTACCGTCTCGAGCAGCTCGACCAGGCCACGCGCATCTTCGGCGTCGCCGGCAATCCCATCTCCCACTCGCTTTCGCCGCTCATGCACGTTACGGCCTTCCGTCGCGAAAACGTGAACGCCGTCATGCTGCCGCTCAAAGTCAAAACGCTCGACGACTTGCTTACGGTCATCCGCGACCTACCCCTCGACGGCGTCGCCGTGACCATGCCGCTCAAGCAGGAAGTGCTGCCGCATCTGGCCAACATGGACGCGGTCACCGCGAAGATCGGTGCATGCAACACGCTCCGCACCGGCGCGGACGGCAAGCTTTACGGTTTTAATACCGACGTGGCCGGCGTGGTTCGGCCGCTGGAACGGCGCATGCGTCTCAAGGGCGCGCGCATTCTGGTGCTTGGCGCAGGCGGCGCAGCGCGTGCAGCCGTTTTCGGCCTCGTGGAGCAGGGCGCAGACGTCTATATCGTCAACCGCACCCACGAGAAAGCCGCCGCCCTCGCGCGCAAGGCCAAAGCCCACGTCCTGAGCCAGAACGCGCTCGCCAAAAGCCGCTTTGACGCCATCGTCAACACCACGCCTTGCGGCATGACCGGCATCAAGCAGCAGCTTCCTATCAAAGAAAACGAGCTCAACGCCTCGCTGGTCTTCGACTTGGTCTATACACCGATAGAAACCCCGCTCCTCAAGCTCGCCAAGTCGCGCGGTCTCGCCGTCATCAGCGGCCTTGAGATGTTCGCGCAGCAGGGCGCGCGCCAGTTCGAAATCTGGACCGGCAAACCCGCCCCGGAAAGCGAAATGCTGCGCGTGGTCGAGCTCGAACTCCGCCGCCGGCCGCAATAGCCGGGTCTCCGCGGACTCTCTAACCTCTTCTCTTGTGCTTTTTCGCAGGCTTCTCCGGCTTCTTCTCTCCGGGCACATGCGTTATTGGAATCGACGCCATGTCCGGGCCGATGCGCCTCACCTGCGTGTCGACCATCTGGTAATCGATGGTGCGCGGAGCCACAGGCTTGGTGATGCCGGTTTTGGGATCGGTGGTGACATTGCCGCTGGTGGCGAGCTCAAAACTGAAGGCGGGAACCGTGCCGCCTGCCGTGTTTTGCGTAAAGACCTTAACCGGCAGGTAGCCCTGGATGGGATGCAGGCGGAACGCCGTCTCGTAGCGATGGTGCTTGAGACTCCAGGTAAAGACGCGCACCTGGTCGAAGTCGAAGGGCAGCCCGTTGGTGGGCGGGGACAAAACGGTCAGGTATTCGGGAATGTCGTGGTTTGGCAGATCTGGGTCGGGATCGTGAACTTTTGTCAGCATCCACGCGCCCACAATGCGCTGGTTCTCTGCATATTGCGCCACATCGTCGGGCACATCTACATCGAGGCGGCTTGCGAGCAGCCATCCCACGCGGCCCTGCGTGTCGCGAGCCAGCCACCAGTCATCCATCTCGGGTGGCACGGGCTCGGCCGGCACGGCCTTCGCTGTGCCGGTGGCAGGCGGCTTGGTCGCAATTTCCGGTTTCGCCTTGGCGCTCAACGGTGCGCTTTTACTTTGGGGTGCACTTTTGCCTACCGCGACAGATTTTGCGGTATTCGGCGGCGGCAAGGGTGCCAAGGCCTCCGCAGGCTTTTTGGGAGCCGATGCCCGCGCCAGTAGTTCCACCTTGCTATTGCCGGCGAGCAGATAGAACCGCTCGGTTTCGCGCCCGGGAAGCAGGTGCATCGCAAGGTCGTCGCGCAGCGTTGCCGTGGCCGCTACGGGCGCGTTCTTGTTTTGGGCAGCAAGCTGCAAAAACGCTTCATAGGTCTTTCCGTCGATCACGGCCCGCTCTTCAATCCAGCCGATCTCGTTTTTGCCGGTTTCGACCTTGAGAAAACGCCGCCCGTGCTCCAGAACCTGGAGCGCCTGCCCGTTCACCACCTGGCAAACGCGGTTCGAAACCGGTGCTACGCGGTCGTGGAGATAGATGGGGCGCGCCGATGAGACGTACACCATGTCGTGCTGCTCGTGACGAAAGCGGGCGCAGCCGGCGAAGAGGCAAAGACAGGCCAGCGCCACTGCCGAAAAAGCAAAAACAGTCCCGAAGTGCCGGAGGGCACGAAGAAAAAGAATTAGCGGACGAGTAGACACAGCATGTTGCACTCGACTTGAGAATAGCACCAGCCAAGAGGCAGATGTCTTGTTTCAGGCGCCAGTGGTAACCGGATCGGAATCAAATGCGGTATCAATCAGACGAGAACGGCAACACGGATTGTCCGGAAACTCACGACAACATCGTGAAACCTGACATCTGCTATTGCGGCAGCGCCGCGATAGCCCAAGCTCCTACCGGGTCGGTTCCGGTCTTGGAAGCAATCGCGGCAGTGAGCGCTCCGGAGCTCATGGTAAAGGCTTCAAGGTCGGGGTCGCCGCTCGACGTCGTGCCACCCGTTGATACCGCCAGCACAAAATAATCGTCGCTGTCCTCAGCAAGGCCGAAAGGGAAAACGCCCGCAGCTATCGAGTTGCTTGAGGGGGACGCGATGGAATAGGTGGTTCCTGAGGCCGTGATGGAAAACCACGTGATATTTCCAGCCCCGGTTTCGCCCTGGCCGTTGGCGACGTAGACGTAATCGCCCGACGCCTCGGGCAGAATGGCGCTCGGCGACCCTCCGCCGCTAGCTATGGGAGAGCCAGAAATCTGCGTGAGTGCGCCGCCGCTTGTGAGTGAGCTATAGCTGAACGCCAGAAGCGCTCCCGATGTATCAGACGAACCGGCGGCGTTCGTTTCGCTGACATAAAACATTCGCTCGGTTGGATCCACAGCGACGGACAGGGCGGCTTGTTGAGAGCTGGCGGCAGTAATGGTCGTCGCCGTGGACCCAAAAGGACTAGAGCTACCGGAATTGAAGGGAACCGCGACAGCGCCACCGCTACCCATGGCGAGAAAGAGGTAGTCCCCTTTCGGAGAAAGCACCATCTGCTTTACGCTAGGACTCGTGACTGTAATATACGCCTTGGGAACATTCGCTGGGCTTGTGTAGGTCCCGCTCGAATTTAGGGGAATCGCATTCATTTGAACCTGGCCTGTATTGGTGAAAGCATCGATGAGCCAGGAGTTGTTCGTACTAGTAGCTACCTGAAGGGCCGAAGCAATATCGTATGAAATGGCCTGACTGTTGTTGCCTAAAGTGAGCGCACCTCCAGAATCGATGTTGTAAACAAAGATGCCGGTAAGAGTGCTTACATACAAAAAGTCTAGGTTAGGGTCAATCGCAATAGCGGTAGGCCCTGTAATGGGATAAGTACCGATCGTAGTCAACGAGCCGGTCACAATCTTATAGGCCACAATCTGCCCGGTGGTCTGGTTCAACACATAGAAAATCCCGCTCGAAAGCGTGGTCGGAGTGGTCGTCGTGGTAGAGGTCGACGGGGGCAGGGTCCAGAAACCCGAGCATCCCGCGACGAACGCTGTGGCCGCCAGCAGAACAGCTCCAATTTTGATTTTCATCGTCACGGCCTGGGGCGAGGTCCTTCCAAAACCGGTCATTCGGGTTCCTCATTCAGAAAGCGATCATAGATATTAATCCAAAGGGTACTGCGCTGGGGCGCATCTTGTCGTGCATGGAGATTCGATTCACGCGCAGGGCAAAGGGTACCTCGTTGGATAGACGCGGTGGGAGAAAGATTCGCTCAGTGCGAGCGAAATTCCCGGCGATAAGAATCAGTTCGGCCGGCCGCCGGATGCGGCGCGGCGGCGGAAGCGCTCGTCTACAACTTGGCGCCCTTGAAATCCGGCCTCGATGGTGTGCCAGTGTTGGATGGCAGGTTCGCCCATGCGCCAGCAAAGCAGCACGACCTCGTCGTCGACCCGACAGGGAAAATCAAGCAGGCCCGATTCCAGGTCTTTCACCTGCACCCCAATGGCGTCAATTTCTGCGATGCTTTCGCGCACACGCTTCAGATGCGATTCCATTTCGGCGCGCTGCCGGGCCACATCCGCTGTATTCACTCGCATGCCGCCGGCAAAATAAATGCGCCGCGCCACTTCGCTCAGATCTGACTCGGCAGTTTGCGCGGAACGCTTGTCTTCCATGGCGCGCTTGAGTAAGGACTCCAGCACGGGAAGTAGCGACTGCGCCTCTTCTAAAGTGAAAGTTCTCATTGGATGCATCCCAAGTACCTTACAGCATACGACGAATTCGGAAGAAAAGTGTAGTAGCGAGCGATGGCATTCTGTTAATCATTGAGACATGAAATATCTGCGCGGCTCAGCAGTGCGAAAAGATGCGTGGCGCTCAATCCCGACCGGGTAGCTCTTTGAGATCGATGCCCAGTTGCTGGCACTTCTTATAGAGATGGCTTCGCTCCAGGCCCAGTGCCTTGGCGGTTTGCGTAATCTGGCAGCCGTGCCGCTCGAGTTCGGCCAGCACCTGCGCTCGCTCGAACGCCAGAACCCGTTGCGCAAGCGGACCGTTCGTCTCCGTCTCCGCGCCGGAGACTGACGTAGCGATCTTATGTGACGCGGGCAGAGCCAGCCGCACGTCGTCTGCCCCAACCTCGCCGCCAGCGAGCAGGAGCAGGCGCTCCACCACGTTGCGCAACTCGCGAATGTTGCCCGGCCAAACGTATCCCTGAAGCGCTTCAAGCGCATCCGCGGTGAAGGCAACCGGCTTCCATCCGTTTTGTCCGCTCACCTGGCGCACAAAATGATCCACCAACTCGGGCAGATCTTCGCAGCGCTGCCTGAGCGGTGGCAGCTCTAGCGGAAATACGACCACGCGATGATACAGGTCGCGCCGAAAACCTCCCGACTCGACGAGCTGCTCGAGATTACGATGCGTGGCGACAACTACGCGCACGTCAACGGTCGTGGGTTTGCCGGCGCCGATGCGTTCCACTTCGCCCTCTTCCAGAACGCGCAGCAACTTGGCCTGCATGGCGAGCGGCATGTCGCCAATCTCGTCGAGAAAAAGCGTTCCGCGGTGCGCCTGCTCGAACTTGCCAGTGTGCCGCTGCCCCGCGCCGGTGAACGAGCCCTTTTCGTGCCCGAAGAGCTCGCTTTCAATCAGCTCCGAAGGCACCGCCGCACAATTCAGCGTTACGAACGGCCCTGCGGCGCGATGGCTCTTCTCATGCACGGTGCGCGCCGCCAGCTCCTTGCCGGTGCCGGTTTCACCGTAGATGCAGATGCGCGTCTCGCTGGCTGCCACGCGCTCAATCTGCGCCATCACCCTGCGCATGGTTTCTCCCGAATAAACCAGCGTATGCTTGCCGACGCGCACTCGCAGGTCACGATTTTCGGTTTCGAGGCGCGTCAACTTGAGCGCATTTTCTACCGTGACCAGCAGCTTTTCCGTGGAAAGCGGCTTCTCCAGAAAATCCAGCGCGCCCAGCCGCGTGGCGCGCACTGCCATTTCGATATGCGCCTGGCCGCTCATCATCACCACCGGTGCGGCCACGCCTGCGGTCTTCAGATCTTCAAGCAGCGCCAGACCGTCGCGCCGCGGCATTACCACGTCGCTCATGATCAAATCGAAGGGTTGCGTGCGCGCCAACTCCAGCGCGCGCTCCGCGTTGTCGCAAACTACCGCTTCGTGTCCGGCGAGGCGAAAAGCGCGAGCGAGCGACGCCAGCGTATTGGCCTCGTCATCGACGATGAGAATGTTAGCTTTCGCGTTCATGCTTGGGCCCTCGGCAGCGTAATGATAAACGTTGCGCCGCCTCCCGCTGTGCTTTCGACGGCGATAGTGCCCGCGTGATCAGCAATCACCGACTGGACAATGGCCAGCCCGAGGCCGGTTCCGTGCTGCTTGGTGGTGTAGTAGGGAGTGAACAGGCGCTCGCACTCTTCGGGCGTGAGGCCCTGGCCGGTATCCGAAACCCGGAGTTCCACAGTTTCACCTTTTAGACGGGCGGAGATCGTTAGCACTCCGCCATCGTGCATTGCATCCATGGCGTTCAGTACCAGATTCGAGAGTGCGCGATGAAGCAGCTCCGGATCGGCGTCGAGCGGCATGGGGGTACGGGCGGCGTCGACGGCGATTTTGATCTTTGCGTCGATTTTCGCATTTTGACTGGCGGCGTTTTCGTAGAGTGCACGCACGCGCTCCACTACATTCTTTGCGTCGATGCGCTCGAGTTCTGGCTTAGGCATTTTGCTGAAGTCCGAGAAGCGGCCAATGATCGTCTTCAGGTTGGCAATCTCCGTTGCCAGCGTCGCCGTGCTCTCGCGAAAGACCTCGTCGAACTCCGCTGGCGACAATTCGCGCGCACGCACCAGGTTTTCCACCGTCAACTGCAGCGGGAAGAGCGGATTTTTGAGCTCATGCGCCAGGCGCCGCGCCAATTCGCGCCACGCAGCTACGCGCTCGCTCTGCACCAGGCGGTCGCGCTGGCTCTGGAGCTGCTCCGTCATGTGATTAAAGCTGCGAGCCAGCACGCTCACTTCATCGCGCCCGCGCGGCGGCACGCGCACGCCCCAGTTGCCGCCGGCGACTTCTTCGGCCGCCCGCGCCAGTTGCTCGATGGGCCGCGAAACGCGTGCCGCGATCCACAAACTGAACGCGATGGCTAGCAGAATGCCGCCCGCCGCGACTCCGTATGCAATTGCGCGGATGTGCTGCTGCGCCTCGACCATGCCGCTGCGCGCAATCGCCACCACCAGCACCGCCATCACGTTCCCCTGCTCGTTCTTGAGCGGGATCGCAGTTGCGTTCAGGCTGTCTTCGCGGCGGCTGGTGGGACTCACAATGCCGCTCACTTGTTGGCCAGTTGTGCGCGCGGCATCGATGAGTTTCTGGTAGGACGATGCGCCGGGCAGATTCCCGCTGACGCCGAGAAGCCGCGAGGGATCGAAAGCAGTTGCAGCGGAGTTGGTTACGCCTGTGGCCAGATTCACGTTTACGGTCGAGCCCGTATCGCTGTACAAACCAATCTGCATTCCCGGCGCAACGGGGAGATCGGCAAGAAAACCCTGATCGAGCCGCTCGCCGCCGACGAGGCGCACTGCTGTCCGATCCACGGCGCGCACGGTGAAGAGCCCGAGAGCGGTCGAGCCATCAGGGAGGTCCTCGCGCTTCAGGAACGGCGTGAACGAGGCAATTGCTGCGGCGGGCTCCGGGTAGCCGAAACGCGCCGGCCACTGCGCGGAGCTGACCACGTTTCCGTCCGTTCCCACAATCTCAAGAAAATCGAGTTGCGCGTCCTGCGCCATGGACTGCGCGTCCGTGAGAAAGGCCGACGCGTCGCCCGATTGCATCAGTTCGAATGCCATGGCGCGCGTGCGTTCGCTCGCTGCCAAGCGATTCACAGCCGCGGCCACTTCCTGCGAGCGATGCTGAAACTCGCGCTGGAACTGGCTGACGAAGAGCGCCGTCTCCTCCTGGTCGCGCACCTCAAAGACGTGGCGGATGCGCACCAGCACGGTCCACGCCACCGCTGCGACCGCCGCAGCCACGGTGAGCGAAAACAGGAGCAGCAGTTTTTGGCGAAGGCTCACGGTGTGCCCTCCAGCGACGCTCCAGCAAGGTCCGGCGTGCCGTCCGCGCGCAATCGCAGGTCGCGTACGCGGCTGCCGACGGCCCACGCGCGAGGAAGATCAAGCAGCGGAACCAACGTTTTGAGATCCAGAAAATCGTGCTCGGCGCGATAGAGCGCCGTAGGATTCTGTCCTGCCACGGGAACATTTTCTCCCGCGCCGCGCAGTGAAGTTTCGAGAGCCGCCGCGGGATCGGCTCCTTCGAGCGGCAGCTTGCGTAGCGTCAAATCGGCATGCGGTGCGTTGCGTGTGTTCGCGACCTGCACATTGAATCCCGCTTCGCGCAAGTTGAGCGCGATGCGCTGCGCCGCCAACTGCATGGTTCCGTCGCCGTCCGCTGCGAGTGTCAGCGGCGGCGGTGTCAGGCTCCCGCGCAACTCGATCGCCTTGTTCAAATCGCGGTCCGCCGGAAATAAAAACGCGTAGCCGGTGAGCGATTGTGGCAGAAGGCTTGCAGTGATCTCGCCCTGTTTTTGGAAAATCACATTGAAGAGCGCGCCGCGGTCGATACTTTCTGAAATAGCAGCGCGTAGGACCGCGTTGGTGAGCGCTCCCGAGTCCGACACTTGAAGCGCCAGCAACTCCACTGGAGGCGATACCACCACCGAGAGATGCTGCTGCTGGGCCTGGCGCAGCTCCTGTGGTGGAACTTCGGCGATGTCGGCGCGGCCCACGCCGAGGTCGAGCCATTGGTCGCGAATCGGCCGGTCAGCGGCAATCACGATTCCGTCGAGAAATGGCCTGCCCTGCCAGCAACTGTCGTTCGACGTCAGCGTGAGCAAACCGTTGCTGAAGCTGGTGAATTGATACGGTCCGGTGCCGATGAGGTTCGCCGGAGTTTGCCCATCGGCGGTGCGCGTGAGCGCGATAAGATACCCGTCGCTCGCGAGCAGAGCGGGCAGATTGGGGAGAGGCGAGTCACTGGTAAAAATGACAGACGAACCCACGGCGCGCACCGCGGTCCACGGACAATTTGCGGTGCACTCAGTGTTCAGAGCCATCACCACTGCTGTCGAATTCAGCGGCGAGCCATCGTGAAAGTGCACGCCCTGTCGTAAGCGGAACTGCCAACGATGATCGCTCGAGTCCGATTGCCACTCCACGGCGAGCGCCGGGCTGACGAAGCCATTCGCGTCAAGCGCGGTCAATCCGTCCAGAACCAGACGTCGCGCCAGTCCATCCGGACCTTGCCACGGATTGCCCACAATCTCCACGTGCAGCGTGCCGCCGTAGTGGGGCCTTGTTCTTCCACACGCACAGGCGCAAACCAAAACTAGGAAAAAACTAATTGCAGAGCGCCGTAACACGGTCCACCTCGTATTGGTTTGCCGCATTCCGCACCACGACGAGAACACTTTTGCCGTCGGGCGCGGTTGAGAGGGCGGTCACCGTCCCGTCCATCGTGAGTGGCGCGCTGGCCGGCACGGCCTCGAGTGCGGGCAACTCGTAGGCGCGCAGGCTGTCGGTGGGAGCTTCACCCGAGCTCGACGCGATCACTTGGACTTCTGCGCCGCATCCGGAGTGCAGCACGGCAAAATCGCTGCCCCAGTCGCGCGTGCCGGTCACGATCTTGAGCGTGCCATTTTCCGCCAACTGCACTTTTCCGTCGATGCCGCCAATGAGCAGCGCGGCATTTCCCGCGGATCGCGGAAGAAGCACCGCTGCATAAAAGGGCGGCAGATCGACACCGACGCTCGGAGAAACGACACCGGTGAAGTAGTTGCGCGCGGAGTTATAGAAGGCCTTGAGTTGCGGCGCTCCGGATGCGTCGAAAGCGATGGGCCAGGGATCGTCGCTGGCGTGATATTGATACGTCCAGCTATCGCGGGGTTTGGCCGCCGGGTCAGTCGGCAATGTGTAGTTGCCGGCGCATGCTAATCCAGCAGTAAACGCGGTGAAGCCGTTCCCGTCTGCAGCCGGGATCAGGACGGCACGAGCATCTCTAGGCAGGGAGCTTCTTTCGGGGAATGAAAGTCTTGTTTGAAATGCCCACGTCCCAAGAGAACTTGCGTAGATCCCGACGCCTTCATCCGAAACAACCACCAGACCAGAGTTAGTTTCTGAAGCTGTCAGAATGGAGCCTGTACCGGACTGAGGAAGGGGCGAGGGCGGCATCGCTTCATTCTTTGACCAGAAGAACTGTTTCCGCAATGTGATTGGCTGCTTCACATTTGCATCGGAAGAAGGTCCACGCCTCAGACCGGCTCGCACCATCGTCACCTGCGTCGAATTTCCTTCGCCGACCTCAGCCACCCAGAGGCCATCGATCGAATCCTGGCTCAGCGTGATGCGAATACTATTCGCGCTCTCCTCGCCCGCCATCACCACGCCGCGCGCCTTCAAATCCTGCGTCAGCAGTCGGCGAATCGCAGGAATCTCATCATTCGGAATCGTCGAGAAATTGCGAATGGTCAGGTGTGCCTGCCCCGGCCCGAGAATGGCCGCAACCTGGTCGGCAAGCTCGGATGCGGGCTTTTCCCACGTGCTCGGAGGTGCAGCAAACAACGGCCTGACCAGCGCTGCGCCGAGAATCACGAGGAGACACATGTGCTTCGTGGGCTTCATCTTGATATTTTTCTCGTTGGGCGGATTATATCGCTTCGTTCCCGAACGGATGGGATTGCGCGCCAGCAAGGACCGCTGAGTGGCCAGCGAATGGATTTGGTGCAGGGCGGGCGTTGCCTCAGCCGCGCCCGCCCTGCGCGGCCAACCGAGTTCTATTGGCCGGTCTTTTGTCCAGCGGGCGGTTCCTGCTCGCTGTCCATCTCCTGCTTCACAATCGGATTCGACGCCGCGCTTTTGAACACATCGCTCGCGAAGAAGAACTTTCCGTCCGAAGGCACCATCACCACCTGAATTTTGTCCGAAAGCCTTTCGGCCACGATCTTGTTGATGAGCAGCGGTGACTTGTTCAACAGCGCCGCCTCGCTGGTCATGCGCTCGGCATCGGCCGCAGATACAAGCTTGATACGGTTGGCTTCGGCCTCGGCCAGCAGATTGCGCCGCTCCAGTTCCGCCTTGCTATCGATGATCTTGGCCTGCGCGTCGGCATCGGCGGTCTCGATCGTCGACTCCTTGCGCGCTTCGGCCTCCAGCTTGCTCTGCTCAATCTGTTTTTGTTTGAGCGGTAGCGTGTACTGCATGGCATCGGCTTCGCCGCGCGCTTCCACTACTTTGGATTGCGCATCGCCCTCGGCTTCCTTCACCTTCTGCCCCGCTTCGGCCTCGGCCTGCAGCTCGGCAATCTTCACCTGTTTCTCTTGGATGTCGGTATCGACGCCCATCTGGTCGTCCTGCTGCTCCTTCAGCAGCAATCCTTCCAATCCGCGTGCGTAATCGTCGGGCAGTTGAATGTCGGAGAGCATCACCTCTTCCACGATGATGCCGTCGGTCGCGAGCTTGCGCGTAATGATGTCGGCAGCCTTGGCGCGCACCTCCTCGCGCTTGGTGGAGAAGATCTCCTTCACTGTGTATTGGGGCGTCAGTTCCCGCCACGCGCTTGCCACCACGGGAGGCACAAGCTCTTTGTCCGGCGGTTGCGGCAGATGCGCCTGAACGCTCGCGAGCTTGTTAGGATCGAGCCGGAAGCGCACAGTGACGCCGAGACCGATGTTCAGGCCTTCGAGCGATTGTACGTTCAGGCCGGTCGCGACGGGCTCCTTCTTCGGGCCCTGTTCCACAAGCCCGGCCGTGAATACGTGATCGCGCAGGTCGAACAGTTGCACGCTGTCGACAAGCGGCGTTACGAGATGCATGCCGGGGTAAAGTGTACCGGGCAGTGTGCCGCGCATCTGGCTGATACGCACACCGCCCATTCCGCTGGGCACCACCACAATGCTCGTGGCGACGAGCAGCGGCATGCAGCCCACAGCGGCGAGCGCAACATGACCGCGCCAGTTGATTTTCTCCGGTTGAACAAAGTTTTCGTCAGTCGTGCTATCGGCGGCAGTTTTTTTGCGCGCCACCTGCACGCGCCGCCAAAGGCCAATCAGCGGAATCGCCACAGCGACCAGGAGCAGCAGTGCTCCCGTAATTGTCAATAACAGTTTCAGTGCGAGCATTTCCCGCCTCCATTCGTGTGATTGGGCCCTTTTAGTTTTCCGGTACCCGTCCGCGGAGCCAGCAGCAGCCGGACCAGTCCCCCGTAGGTCAACTCTTCAAGAAGCAGCGCCGCCGCCACGGGAAGCAACACCGCCTGCACATCCGAAATCGCGTGAGCCAGCAGATTCATGGCAACCATCCTTTACAGGGAACCGGCAAACATTAGGCTGGAAAGGGTTGCCGTAGCCGCCGAGGTCAAAGTGGCCGGCCGCGTCGCGGAGTTCGTCGCCTGCTGCGCCGCCGACGGAGCTGCGATCGGCATCTGCGCGGCAGACGCGACAACCGTTAGCATTGCCGGTTGCGCGGTTGGCGTCGGGCCCGCGCCGAACAACTGCGCTGTCTCCTCATTGCGCTGGCCGACCAACTCCACCGTGTCGCCCACCTGCACCATCGGATAAAGCTCTTCGAGGTCGCTTTTCGCCATGCGGATGCATCCATGCGAAGCGGCCTTGCCAATCGAGCTCGGTACATTGGTTCCGTGAATTCCGTAGCCGGGGATGCTCAGGCCCATCCAGCGCGTGCCCACCGGATTGCCTGGCCCCGGTGGAACAATGCGGCCGTCGTGCGAGTAGGTGGGGTTCATCACGCGACGCGCGATTTTGAAGGTGCCTACGGGGCTCGGCGTCGAAGGCTTGCCCACCGCAACGGTGTAAACTTTCTTCACCTGGCCGTCTTCAACCAGCGCGAGTTTGTGATCCACCAGGCTCACCACGATCACGCGCTTGGTCGCGGGCGCCGGCGTCTGTTGCTGCGTCGTGAGCTGATTTGCCGCCGTGAACTGATTCGTGCTCTGCGCCGCCAACTGCGTCCCCAGAACCGCCGCTATCATCGCCGCCATCATGTTTAGCCTCCGAGTCGTCATCGCATCCTCCTGAGTGTTTCTGTTTCCTCAACTGCCTACGCCCGGTAGAAGTGCAAGCCGTGCGCCAATCGGATGCGATTGAAAACAAGGGAGTTGCTAGCGGATTGGGTAGGCTTGTCCGTGTCACGGCACACACACTGTGCGCGACCTGACACGGACGGGCGGCGTTGCAGGAGGCGAGGAAGAAATCTTGAATTGGATGGGGTGGACTGAGGAAGCAGAAGTTTCAGGGCCGCGCCGTTCTCCCGCGTGCCCCGTGCCGATGTCGATTTACCGGAGCGACCGGCGATTCCTGCGGCGTCACTTGCGCAGTGGTTGTGGCCGGAGGAGCCGGATTCAACCATTCGATGAGCGATGGCGCAAGAAGAGCCGCGCCCTCGTCGGAAAGATGGATGCCGTCGCCGGCGCGAATGCGCGTGGTCTTGCCGTCGGGTGAAGTTTCAAGCTCGCGGAAGCTGCCGGATTCGTCTCCTATATAGGGTTGAGGATTCCACCAGGTCGCCAGCGGATTCTGGCTCACCACCGTATATGCGATGCGGTTGATCTCCGCGGCCCGATCGTTATATGCGCTGGCCTTCATGGGCGGCAGGCCCACCCAGACCACATGCGCGCCATTTTGCGTAAGCAGGTTCAGAAAGTCCGCCGTCCGCTGCTGGTATACCTTCACCCACGCATCGCTGCCGAAGACGAGCGCCTTGCTGTCTTCCACAAATCCCTGCCCGTCGTTCGCGCCGATGGCCACAATCACCGCGTCGGGCTTTTCGTCGCCGATCATCGCCGGATATTCCTCCGTCCAGTCGAAGACGTCGGGCCGCGCGAGTCCGGTTCCCGAGCGAAATACCTTGATGACGCGCACATTCTTGTCAGTTGCGGTTTGACGCAGCAGCACATCGCTTAGCCCCACGGCCATCATCGAATCGCCTACTAGCGCGACTACGCGCGTCTCTCCCGGTGCGGCTGGCGGCAACGGCTTGAGGGTCGTTAGCTTGGGGACGCTGGCGACAACCGGAGCGACAGTTTTTGGGAGCGACGAATTGGGCACACGCGCCGCAGCCAGGCAGGGCGAGGCGGAGCCACTTAGCGAAGACTTCTCTCGCGCCGCGAGCAACCGCGCCGGGTCGTCGCTCCAACCAAGACGATCGAGGCCGTCGAGACTCACTGTGCGCACCCGCTCCATACCGACAGGCTGCAGCGTCTTGTGCAATGCTGTCGTCACCGGCACCGCACCGCTTCTCGCTGGACCAACATCCAGCCGATCCGCCCATGTGAGCAAGGCTCCCGACTCAAGGAGCAGGATCGTGACCGCAAATCCCGCCATCACCACGGCAAGCTGAGAAAGCGAATTGTATTTCGTCGCGCGCATGGTCTTAGAACCTGAACCTTAAAACCTGAAATAAATAAAAGGCGCTACGCCGGATGGTCCCAGCAACTCGATCGTGAAGATGGCCGCGGCAAATGCCGCCCCGCGCGCCAGGGCCGGCCACGAGCCAAGCTCGAATTCCAGCACTTTCCGCCAGCGCAGGGGTTGGAACTGTCCAGCCAGTCCCGCGATCAGCGCCATCGCCACTGGAGCACTCAAGAGGGTGAGCGCGCCGGGAATCGCCAAGCGCCGCAACACTGCGAAAGCAATCTCGAAGGACGGCGAACGGAAGAAGACCCATCCCAGACACACCGCGTTGAAGAGCAAGAGCCGCGCCGTCCAGCGCCACACAGCCGTCTGGCGAAACCGAGCCAGCGGCGACCACGGAATTCCACTCCAGACACGATGCACAATCAGATATAAACCGTGCAGTGCTCCCCAGATCACAAAGGTCCATGCCGCGCCGTGCCACAATCCGCCCAGCAGCATGGTGATCATCAGATTTACCGAGGTGCGCGTCGCCGATCCGCGCGAGCCGCCGAGGGGAATGTAGAGGTAGTCGCGCAACCAGCTTGAAAGCGAAATGTGCCAGCGCCGCCAGAAGTCTTGCGGATTCGTTGCGGTGTATGGCGCGTTGAAGTTCCGCGGGAAGCGGTAGCCGAGCAGCATGGCGCAGCCGATGGCGATGTCGGTGTAGCCCGAGAAATCGCAGTAGATCTGCGCCGCGTAGCCATAGATGGCGAGCAGCACATCGCCGCGGCTGAAGGTCTGGGGCGCGGCAAACACCTGCTCTACCAGCCGCGTGGCCAGCAGGTTTGAGATGACGACCTTCTTGAATAACCCGGCGACGATCAGCAGCAGGGCGCGATTCACGCGAATCGCGTTGGGATTACGCGAGGCGCGCAGCTGCGGCAGGAATTTCGAAGCGCGCAGAATCGGCCCGGCGATGAGCTGCGGAAAAAACGCAACGTAGAGCAGTGCATCGCTCAGCCGCACGCGCTCCTTCAACTTGCCGCGCCAGGAATCCATCATCAGCGAGATGGCGTGGAAGACAAAGAACGACACGCCCAGCGGCAGCAGCGGCTCGGGAATTTGTATTCTCGGTGGGCGCGCAACATGGGCCCACAAATTCAAAACCGTGGTCAAAAAGAATGTCGTGTACTTGTAGTAGCCGAGCGTCGCAAGGCAAATCACCACGCCCAACGCGAGCCATAGTTTGCGCGCCCTCAATGAGCTGCTCGCCTGGATGCGCTGAGCCAGGAATCCGCTCACCAGCGAGATGCCGAAGAGCAGCGGTACATAGCTCCAGTTCCAAAAACCGTAGAAGACATAACTCGCCGCGAGCAGAAAAAGCTTGTGGGCCGAGTTCCAGTGGTGCAGGCTCCATGCCACCAGCAGTACCGCAAGAAAAAAGAGTGCGAATTCAACCGTAGGAAAGAGCATGTCCGCTCCACGCCGGAGTTTCTATGCCCTCAAGCAAATGCAGTCGACGGTCCAAACCTTTCTTTCACGAAATAAAGGGCTTATCGCGCATTTCCAGGCGAGTGGGCGTGTCCCGGCACACACGTCGTGTCAGCCATGACACGCGCCTCTGCCAGCCGCGCGGCGCCACCGACGCACATGTGACCTAAGTCGCTGCCTGTCTCCGTTTCCCCCACTACTCTTCATATAAAGAGGCAACAAGAATGGCGACGCAGGTACTGGACGGCATCACGAGCAGCCCCGAGAAGAAGAAACTGCTTCGCCGGTCCGCACTCGATCGTTCACAGCGCATCCGGCACATTGTGCAAGGCAGTTTTGTTATGTTGAACGCCTGGATCGGGGCGCAGTTTTATCTGTGGGTGCGCTTTTTTGAGCGTGGCGGCAAGGGGCTCGCGGTTTCGCGCCCTGCGGGCGCGGAAGGCTGGCTGCCCATCGCCGGCATGATGAATACTAAAACATTTTTCCTCACCGGCCACGTGCCCGCCATCCATCCCGCAGCCATGTTTTTGTTCATGGCATTCGTTCTGATGAGCCTGCTCGCGAAGAAAGCTTTCTGCTCCTGGCTCTGCCCCGTGGGCACATTCTCTGAGGCGTTGTGGAAGCTCGGCCGCAAACTTTTCCGGCGCAATCTTCATCTACCGCAATGGGTCGACATACCTCTCCGCGGACTCAAGTACGTCCTTCTCGGCTTCTTTGTCTTCGTCGTTGGAACGATGTCAGTCGAGGCGATCGAGAGCTTCATGGCTACGCCCTACGGTCTCATCGCCGACGTCAAAATGCTCAACTTCTTCCGCGGCATGGGAGAAACGGCTGTCATTGTCATTGCGCTACTCATCTGCGGATCCATTCTGGCGCAGAATTTCTGGTGCCGCTACCTGTGCCCCTATGGCGCGCTCATGGGTTTGGTCTCGCTCGTCAGCCCCGTCAAAATCCGCCGCGACGCCGATGTCTGCATCGATTGCGGAAAATGCACGAAAGCTTGTCCGGCGAGCCTGCCCATCGATCGACTGGTCAAGATACGGTCCGTCGAATGCACCGCGTGCATGGAGTGCATCGCCGTCTGCGCGGCAGAAAATGCTCTGCAACTCTCGCTTCCACCTCGGCCCAATGCCGTTCCTGCCCGGCGCTGGCTCCGTCGCTCTCTCTCGCCGGTCGCGGTTGCGTGTCTGCTTGCGTACCTATTTGTCGGGATGGTCCTGCTCGCCCGCGCTACGAGCCATTGGCAAACGCATATCCCGAATAGTGTGTATCTCGATCTGATTCCCCACGCAAATGACGTCGCGCATCCGGGTATGTGACTTTAGGCATGTGAATTCCGGCATGCGATCGGCGCGTACGCAGACGGAAGGACCAATCCAAGCCGAAGTCAGTTCTGGCTGTGTTCCCCATAGAGGGACTTGCTGATGGCGAATTCGGCTCGCGCCTTATCGGCTTGCCCTGCATCCCTGTAGGCATGACCGAGTTCAAAGTGAATCTTTGGATTCTTGGGATCGAGACTGACTGCGCTCTCAAGACTCTTGATCCCGCCGGCCGTGTCACCAGTGGCGACCTCGGCGCGACCCAGCAGTTCCTGGCACAACGCGGAGTTGGGTGCGATTTCCGCCGCCTTCTCGAGAAACGGCAGAGCTTCGCCGGCGCGGTTCTCGTCGAGGAGGAATCTGCCGAGATCGAGAAACGGCCACTCATCTCGCGGAGGGAGTTTCTCTGCCCAACCCGCGGCGGTGCGCAGTGCTGCTTCGGCTTTCTGTGGATCGTTCTCCGCTTCATACGTCAAGCCAAGGTTTTCCTCGGCCTTCAGGTGATCGGGACGCAGGCGCAGCACACGGGTAAACGCGTCTTCAGCCTGGGAAAACAGGTTCTCCGAGTAGAGGCAGCGGCCGAGGCTGTAAAGTACGTCGACGCTGTCCGCATCCATAGAGAGAGCTACGCGGAGCCAATAGATGGCGTCTTTGTAGTCATTGAGCAAAACGTAGTCCAGAGCGACGGAGCGCAACTCGCCGACGTCTGGCTTTTTAAGGCTCGCGGCGTGGGTATAGGTCTCGAGCGAATCGCGCGGCTTGTTTTCAAGCCGCTGCACAGCTGCCAGTTGGTAGAGCAGTTCGGCCGAGTTGGGATTCTTCTTTAAGCTACTGCGCAGTTGCGCTTCCTGGTCGCCAATCGAAGCGGGCTGTTGCGGCTCGTCGGAAAGGATAGGTTGGCTCTGCGCTTTTTCTGGCAGCAGCTGCGCAGACGCAAGCGGGATACATCCTGCCAGCATCGTGAATGCCATCCAGAGTGCGGCGTAGGAGAGGTTCCTCATGGTCGATTCGACAGGACTAGCTCGCTATTTACGGGGTTCGCCGGCTTCGGCATTCAATTTCGTTGCCACAGGCTATCCGCTGGAATCAAATCCCAGGCGATTGATTCCAAGAGTGGCACGCCGTTGTCACTGCCATCGTAGTCGTGATAAACGATGATTGGCAAACTTGAAGTTCCGTTGAAGCCGGTGTCGGTAAGTACAGTTTCTCCGGGTGCTGTCCTTCGGATGCCGTCAGGAGGCCGACACATAAAAAGGTGGCACCGCGACGGCAGCCACCCAAGGAATTCAAGAGGTGCTTGCAGCATACCGGGATCTCGATGCGGCGTCATCGCCACGTTTGCTGAGTCGATCGTCCATCCAAAGATGGAGAGCTACATCGATTCCGGCTCCTCAAATTGCTGGAGCATAGAATCGATGAATCACGGCAACATTGACGCGAAGGGTTGGTCCACAGCAGTGAACTGCAAGTTAAACTTCAGGCTTGGACTTTCCGTAGTCCTTGCGTTTACCTTCGTCTCGCCAGCCGCGTTGACCCAGGCAGCCAACCCTGTTACGGCGCCTGCCGCTCCCGCCACAATTGTTCCTGGAGACTTCGTTGACGTGACGTCGTCTGTGGGGATTCATTTTGTCCATCAGGCGCCCCATACTTCGCGCAAGTACCTCATTGAGACGATGGGCTCCGGCGTTGCGCTTTTCGATTGCGACAACGACGGACGGCTCGACATCTTCCTGGCCAATGGTGCGCCATATCCCGATCCAACTCCACATGGGTTCATTCCTAAAAAGACTGGCCCGGAATACTGGGATCGCCTCTATCATCAGAAGCCGGATGGGACCTTCGAGGACATCACAGAGAAAGCTGGCGTCGAGGGAACCGGCTACAGCATGGGTGTCGCCGTGGGCGACTACGATAACGACGGGAACGAAGATCTGTTCGTGACCGCCTATGGCGGCAATCACCTGTATCACAACAACGGCAACTGCACGTTTACCGACGTGACAGAAGAGGCGGGAGTGGGAGGGAGTGGCTGGTCCACGAGCGCGGCCTGGGTGGATCTCGACAACGACGGCCTGCTCGACCTTGTGGTTTTGCGCTACGTAACTTGGGACTGGGACGACAAATGGTGTGGGCCATTGGAGAACCGGGGCTACTGCCATCCAGATGTCTTCCAGCCCATCACCATGCTTGTCTACCATAACGACGGCAACGGTCATTTCACCGAGGTGTCGCACAAGCTCGGCCTCGACAAACCAGCCAAGGCACTGGGAATCGCCATCGCCGACTACGATCGCGACGGGCACATGGATATCTTTGTTGCCAACGATTCGATGCCCGAGTTTCTCTTCCATCAGAAACCGGATGGAAGCTTTGAAGAGGTGGGCCTGGAGTCCGGCGTTGCCGTGGACGGCGATGGCCGCACCTACGCGGGCATGGGCGTGGACTTTGCCGATTATGACAACGACGGCTATCCCGATCTGGTCGTGACCGATCTTGCCAATCAGAAGTACGCGCTCTATCACAATGAGCGCGATGGCACCTTCGACTACGCCAGCTACACTTCCGGGTTGGCTGAAATGACGCTGCTGCACTCGGGCTGGAGCGCTCGCTTTTTCGATTATGACAACGACGGCTGGAAGGATCTGCTCATCGCTCAGGGGCACGATCTGGATACGGTGGAAAAGAGCTATCCGCAACTGCACTACCGTGAGCCGATGATGCTGCTACGAAACATGGGTTCGCGGTTCCTGAATGTCTCTTCCATTTCCGGCGAGGTTTTTCATCAGGCCTGGGTGGGTCGCGGCATGGCCATCGGCGACATTGACAACGATGGCAGAGTCGACACTGTGGTGACGACCAATGGCGGTACTGCCTATGTGCTGCGCAACGAAACTCCATCGGCGAACCATTGGATCACTCTGAAGCTCGTCGGTCACAAGAGCAACCGGGATGGGATTGGCGCCGTGGTCAAGGTGACCACGGCGCTGGGATCGCAATGGGCCACCGTGACGACGGCCAGCGGTTATCTTTCGTCAAGCGACCCACGCGCACATTTTGGATTGGGAACCGAAAAGGAAATTCGCGGTATCGAGATCCGCTGGCCGAGCGGAATCATGCAAACCTTGAAGGCCGTCGCCGGCGACCGGCTCCTCCGCGTTGACGAACCCCGCAGCAAACCATAGAACCCGCACCGGACACGCAATTACGGCGCATGTGCGTCACTGTTGTCGGGAGCCGTCGCGGCCTTCAGCTTCATGAATTCATCGAGTGCATGACGGGCATCCTGGCTCTTGTTCAGCTTCTGGTACACCCGAGCCAGCGCATACCAATCGTTTCGCCGGATGAAATCGGATGGCTGGCTGGCGAGACTCTTCTCCAGCCAATCGGCTGCCTCGCTATCATGTCCCTCTTTGGACATAGCCATCCCGAGATAGTAGTAGGACGGCGCAGCGAGGGCGTGGGCTTCGATGGCCTGCTGCAGGAGCCGAATTCCCTGCGCTGCATCGCCCGTCTCCACCTGGATCTTTCCTAGGTCGTAGAGCGCTGCGGGGCTATGCGGATTTAATTTCAGTTCGTGCTCGTAGGCCTGCACAGCTTCGTCCTTGCGCCCGGCCAGTTGATACTGATCGCCGAGCGCTTCGTAGAGATCGGGGTTGTTGGGCTGCTCCTGGAGCGCGGCTTGGAATTCCGTGATCGCCTGTTCCGGCTGCCGCGCGGCGACAAACATCTCTGCTAATGCCCTGTGCACGTGCCAGGAGGCGGGGTCGAGATCGTAAAGCTTGCGAAAGCACTCTTGGGCTACCTCTGTGTGCGCCCGCGCCCGGTAGTCCAGGATGTTGGGATCGGCGGGACTCAAGACGGCGGCGCGGTCAAGCGGCCCTGTGGCCTCGTCCGGATGCCCTGCGGCTAACTCTACGATGCCCAGCCAGGTCAACGCTTCGGCATTCTTGGGCTGCAGATTCACTTCCTGCTCGAGCGAGGCTGCCGCTGCGTCCAGCTTGTTCATCTGATACTGGGCGATGCCCAGGAACATGTGCGCTCCTGGTGCAGAGGCATCGCGCTCGATGGCCTCGCTCAGCGATGTCTCGGCCCCTTCAGCATTGCCTTGCCGTAACTCAGCCATACCGAGCCCCAGGTATCCGTCCGGAAGCTTCGGAGCCGCATGAACTGCTTCACGGAAGAATTTCTCTGCCGAAGAGGGCTGGCCGTTGCGCATTGCCTGGGCCCCTTCTTGGAGGAGTTGCAGAACCTCGGCCTTTGGAACAGCGGCGCCCTGTGCCTGTTGCGCGCACAGGACCGCCGGCGCGAGATAGGCGCCAAGCGCCAGCAGGCCCCAGATCGGAAGATGCGTTTGAGGTAAGACCCGCATGAAATGCCAATCGAGAATCCATCCGAGCCGTTTGGCGGACCCGGTAGGAAAGCGTTTACGGATTCTAGCATTATCTGGGCAGAGGGAATGCTCGAAAAAAGTCTGTTGACAGTGGCATTCTAACGGTCCTAGAATGCTCTCGATTCTCGGGGCGCGAGTCGAGAGGTCGGGCAAGAAGCGTATTAGAAAACGCTTACCGATTCCCCAAAGACAAGAAATGCTCTCGAATCGAAATTGTTCTGAGCTCGAAAGACAAGCAAATATCAACAGCAAAACGGCAGCAAACGATTGCCGCGGTGCGTGGGCCCAAATCCCGCGCAGTGCGGATTTTTGAATTCAGGAGGAGAAGCAACTATGAAGCGAAATCAGATGATGCGCCAGTGGGGATTGGTCGTGTTCCTCCTGGCCAGCTTGACTCTCCCCAGCAACGCCAGCGCCCAGTCCACCCGAGGCGAACTGGCGGGCAATATCACGGACACTTCAGGAGCCGCCGTTCCCGGCGCAAAAGTCATCGCCAAGCAGACGGACACGGGCAGCGTGCTCTCAACTGTATCTACCTCTGCGGGCAGCTATCGCTTTCCTGAGATTGCCATCGGGCGCTACGAGGTCACCGTATCGGCCCCCGGTTTCTCGACGGAAAGCAGGACCGGAGTGCTTGTCACCATCAACTCCGTCTCCGCTTTGAACGTGACGCTCAAACCGGGCTCAGCGACAGTAACTGTCACTGTCGACGCAAGTGCTCCGTCCATAGAGACCGAATCGTCGGATCTCGGTGGCTCCATTTCGCAGAAGCAGATCGACGATCTGCCTCTTTCACTGGCCACCGGGGTCAATGCGCTCCGTTCTCCAGAAGTTTTCATGTTTCTAGTGCCGGGAACAACCGGGCCAGGCACCGGCCAACCGACTGGCCTTGAGCAAAACGGTGTGTTCTTCGCCAAGATCGCCGGCGGCCAGAGCTACGGCGCAGAGACGCTGCTTGACGGAGCCAGTATTACCCGCAGCGAAAACGGCTCATCTTTCGACGAAACGTCGCCTTCCATTGAAGCGCTGCAGGAGTTGAAGGTGACAACGTCGATTCCTTCGGCCGAGTTTGGCCGCACCACCGGAGGTATCGAGAGCTTCTCCACCCGCTCGGGCACCAATCTCTTTCACGGTTCGGCTTACGAGATTACAAGAAATGCCGCTTTCGACGCCAATAACTGGTTCAACAACGGAGACTGGAAGTACTACGGTTGTAATGGCACCCGGCTCACCACGACCCCCGCTTGCTCGGGTTACCTCCGTCCGCAGGACAGCCGGTTCGATTACGGCGGGACTTTCACCGGGCCGGTTCGCATTCCCAAGCTCTATAACGGAAGAGATCACACGTTCTTTCTTTTTTCGTGGGAGCAATATCGATACCAGGTAGGCACCTCGATTATCTCGACCGTTCCCACGCAAAACGAAGTGGGGGGCGATTTCTCAGCGATTCTGGGTGCGGCCACTTCAGTCATCAACCCCTGCACGGGCCAGGCGGTGTTGCAGAACCAGATCTTCGACCCGTCGACTACAAATGCCAAGATTACAGCTACGAACCCGAGCGGAATTCCCTGCCGCTTGCCCTTTTCGGGCAATAAGATCACTTCGAACAAAAGCGCCGTTGCGGCAAAGTTGCTGAGTGGTTTTCCTTCTCCCAACCAAACTGCGACTCCGACTCTCTACGGGTTCACCAACAATTACTCCACCTCCTACGTGGCTCCCAATCGGAACACCACAATCACTGTGCGCATCGATCAGAACCTGGGTCAGAAGAGCAAGATCTTCGGGTCGTACAGTTCACGGGATAACTTCCGCGAGCTGGGTAACATCAATTTGCCCCAGCCCTTCAATAACTCCGGCTATCCGCAGGACTTCCAGACCCACTACACGCGGCTCGGCTGGGACTATGTGATGACGCCTGCCCTGCTCAACCACCTCAGCGTGGGCTATAACCGGACCAACAGCAAGAATTTCGCTTCCCAGATTGGCGCCGCGAACAACATCTCGGCCGACGGCGCGCCCAATTTTTACTCCAACTCATTCCCGATCGTCACATGGGACGGCCTGGATGCGTTCAGCAACTGGGGCGTGGGAAACAACGGCGACAACATCGATAACGGCTTGCGCTTCGACGACAGTGTGAACTGGCAAAAGGGCCGTAACAGCTTCAAGTTCGGTGTTGACTGGCGGCATCAGCAGTATTCCGTCATCCAGGACAACATTCCCACGATCGCCTTCCTGCGCAGCGAAACTGACGTGGCCGCGCTCGGCGGTGTTCCCCAGTTCCAGAGCGGTAACAGCTTTGCCGGCTTCCTGCTGGGAGCCGTCGACAACTCAGGTCAAACCGTCTACAACAGCAACCCGCAATGGAACTCTCATTACCTCGCGTTCTTCGGACAGGACGACATCAAGGTGACGCCGCGGCTGACTCTCAACCTGGGACTGCGTTACGAAGTGGAGTTCCCGCGCCACGAACATCACAACGACACCTCGAACTTTAGCTTCACCGAACCCGACGCGGCCGCGGGCAACCTACCCGGCGCGCTGGAATTCGGCACCACGTGCGGTGGCTGCAACACGGGCTGGGCTGAAACCTGGAAGAAAGACATCGGGCCACGCGTTGGTTTCGCGTATGTCTTGCCCAATACCAATGACAAGGCAGTGCTGCGCGGTGGCGCCGGCATTCTTTATGGGCCGCTGCAGTACAACGACTTCGGTTCTTCAATGACGCTCGGCTGGTCGCAGTTCCGCTCGGTGGGCAGCTTCTATACCGGGCCTGGCACTGCTAACGGATTCACGCCGGCCTTCATGCTTGACTCCGGTGAGAGCCTCTGGACCAAATCGTACTTTGCTCCCAGCACCGATCCTACCCAGTTAACGTGCAACCCGAATTGCGCCCAGCACGTCGGTGGCGAGGTCATTACGCCCCAAAACGGCAGGCCCGCAATGGTCTCCGAATGGTCGCTCCAGATTCAGGATCAGCTGGCGCAGGACCTGATCTTTACCCTCGGCTACATCGGTTCGGCGGCGCAGAATCTACGTTCCGGTGATCTGACCAACTTCAACAACATCAGCCCATCGCAATTCTCTCTGGGCGATCACCTCAATGACGCCGGCAATTTCATCAACGTGGGCGGTTCTACCTTGGTGAACGGCACTACCTACAAGTCACCCTACGCGGCCTTTGCCGGGAACCTTGGCCAGGCAATCCGACCCTATCCGCAGTACGACTACATCCAAGGCGACTGCTGCCTGGAAAACGTGGGCCATTCGTCCTATGAAGCGATGGTGGCCTCACTTAATCGGCACTTCCGTCAGGGTTTCAATCTCCAGGTCTCCTATACCTGGTCAAAGAACGAAACCGATGCCGATTCGCTGATTCCTTTCAGCTATGACAGCTATCGGACGCAGAGCCAGAACTCGGCCGATCATCATGCAGAAAAAGCGGTGAGCATCCAGAACGAGCCGCAGCAGATATCGATCAGCTATCTCTATGAACTTCCATTCGGCAAGGGCAGGAAGTTCCTCAACCACAGTAAGCCTCTCGATTATGCAATTGGCGGATGGGAACTGGGCGCCGTTCAGCGTTATCAGACCGGCCAGCCAATGGATTTCGGCTGCGCGACCGCAGCGGCCTACTATCAAAACTGCTTCCGCTTCACCGTTGGACCGGCTGCCACTGCAGGTGGTTTTGCAAGTAGCGTCTATAAAGCGAACAAAAACGGACCAAGCTTCTTCAATCAGCAGTCGTGGTTTAAGCCTGCTTACAGGCCTGCTGGGGCTGCCGGCACAACCGACCCGGGTGTCTCGATGGCCAACGCCGCCTTTATCGATGAGAATCGCGAGGGAGTGACGTCGACCGGGCAGTCGTGGCTGCGCGCTGCGTCTCCCACCTGCGCGGACGGCTGTTCCTATGCCCCATTCGTCTTTGGCACCGGCATCCCGCGTGTCACAGAAGCCATCACGGGACCGGTGTGGAAACAGGAGGACGTGAGCCTGTTGAAGTATTTCAACATTACCGAGAAGATAAGATTCCAGTTGAAGGCCGACGCCTACGATCTCTTCAATCGCCACCGCATGGGCCTGCCCGATACGGAACCGGGAGATTATCCGACTGGCACGGGATCGACAGGATTTGGCATCCCGACTTACACCGACTACGGTCCGCGTTTCATGCAGATAATGGGCCGGTTTACTTTCTAACCGTGAGCCCGGGCGCACTGCTTTCAAGGCAGGGCGCCCGGTTCGGAGACACGTTGCTGTTGCCGACATTGCCTTCAGAAGGCTAAGCCTTGCCGGTTTAGCCTTCCTTTCTGCCTGGTAGAATGAACGCGCAATCGGAGATTATTCCGCAATGCGCCTGCTGTATCTATCGATCCTCCAGATTCTCGTTGGTGTCATCGTTGCTTTGTCTAGACCTACCGTATGGGCGGTGCAGGTGCAGGGCGGCGCGGCCGATGGAGGGGCGCTTCTTAAGGCAGGGAAAACTGCCGAAGCGCGCGAGGCATTTGAGGCCCGGCTGGCCACGGAGCCCGGTGATACCGACGCGGGGGCGGCCGAGCTTGCTGCAAGCGAGCGGCTGGCGCTCGAGGCGAGAGCTGCCGGCAATATGGACGAGGCTCTGCGTGCGTTGCTGCGCGCCCAGAGTTTTGTCCCGCACAACGCCCACTTGCTTTTCGATCTCGGAATTCTCGAGGACCAGATGCGGCTCTTCCACGATGCCGATAAGTCCTTGGCAGCCGCGGCCGAGCTGGATCCGGGAAATGCGATGCTGCTGTACGCCCAAGCCCGCGTGAAGATGGATTTAGGCCAGCTCGACCCGGCGAAGGAGAAGATGCAGGCCTACCTCAAGCTGCGACCGGACGACGCTGGAGCTCACTACGGGCTCGGCCGAATCTATCGGCTGGGTATGGAATTCGATAAGGCTCAGGCAGAGTTCCAGCGATCCATCGAACTGCAGCCCACGCAGACTGAATCCTATTATGAACTGGGCGACCTCGCGCTCAAACAGGGCAACTTTGCCGAGGCAATTGCGCAGTTCTCCAAAACACTGGAGCGAGACTCCAAGCACGGTGGCGCTCTCGAAGGCGCCGGCGAAGCATACTTCAAGCAGAAGCAGTACGAGCGGGCGAAGACGTTCCTGGAGCGCGCGGTCGCGGCAGCACCAAACTACTCTCCATCCCACTACTACCTGGGGCTGACGCTCGCACGCCTCGGCCGCAAGGAAGATTCCGAGCGGGAGCTAGAGACTGCCGCTAAGCTTGCCGATGCCGAAAACAAAAACGCCGCGATGCAGTATCAGCTCTTGACGCCGACCGCGACTCCCTGAAGATTGTCCCTAAGAAACGGGTGCGCATGAATATATTTCCTTTTGCGAGCTTCCTGGCAGGCGCCTGTTGTCTGGCTGTGTTCGAGCGATTGATGCTCTACCGGCGTTGGCGATCGCATGCCCTAGTCATGGCGCTCTGGACGGGTCTCACACCTGCGCCCTTTCTTGCCTTTGCGCAGACATCCGGAATGGCCACTGGGCCTGCGCAGAATGCTCAACTCGATGCGCAACACCGGCCCATCACCGCAGGCGGATTTGTGGATAGCGGCCCCGTCGTCTTCCGGAATGTCGCCGCGCAGGCCGGGCTTACTGTTTGGCGCAATGTCACCGGTTCCAGCGTAAAAAAGATCATTGTCGAAGCCAAGGGCTCTGGCGTCTGCCTGCTCGATTACGACAATGACGGCTGGCTCGACATCTATCTTGTGAACGGCTCCACTTTTGATGCGCTTTCTGGCAAAGCCCCGAGCCCGCATGCGGCCTTGTTTCATAACAACCATGATGGAACCTTCAGCGAAGTCACCGCGCAGGCCGGCGTCGCCAACGACCGCTGGGGCTTAGCCTGCGCAGTTGGCGACTATGACAACGACGGCTGGCCCGATCTCTTTGTTACCAATCTCGGGGCCAACCGGCTCTACCACAATAACCACGACGGCACCTTCACCGATGTAGCCGAGAAGGCCGGAGTCGCCCTCGCCAGCAGCTTACCCGGCACTGCGATTGATCACACCGGCGCAACTTTCGGCGATTTCGATGGCGATGGCCGGCTCGATCTCTTCGTCGCTGGTTATATCGTTTACGACTTTAATCATCCGCCGCTTGTCGGGTCGACAACCGTGCACTCGGCGACCTGCCAATATCGTGGTATCGATGTTATGTGCGGGCCGCGGGGCCTGAGCGGTGCAGGCGATCATCTCTTCCGCAACAACGGCGACGGCACCTTCAGCGACGTGAGTTTGAAAGCCGGCGTTTCCGATCCCAACGGCTACTACGGTCTTGGCGCTCTGTTCGTCGACGTCAACGGCGACGGCCGGCCGGACCTGCTTGTCGCCAACGATTCGACACCGAACTATCTCTACATGAACAATGGCGACGGTACCTTTGACGATGAGAGTTTTATGAGTGGCTATGCATTCAACGGGGCTGGCCGTGAGGTTGCCAATATGGGCATCGCCGTTGGCGACTACGAAAACAATGGCCACCTCGACGTGATCAACACTGACTTCTCCGATGACTACGACCTCGTCTTCCATAACGACGGAAAAGGTAATTTCGAAGATTTCAGCTACTGCAGCGGCGTGGCGGAGTTCACAATTCCATTCGTTGGTTTCGGAGATGGGTTCCTTGACTACGACAACGACGGCTGGCAGGATCTACTCATCGTAAACGGTCACGTCTATCCCGGCGTGGACCAGCATCCCGACTGGGGTATGAGCTATGCGCAGCGGCCGTTGCTCTTCCACAATCTGCGCAATGGAACCCTCGAACTGGTGCCTGCCGTCAAAGGCACAGGTCTTGCCGAGCTCGCAGTGGGACGCGGGGCGGCGTTTGGCGATCTTTTCAACAACGGCAAAATCGATACCGTGATCAACAATCTGGATGGGCCCCCGCTGCTGTTGCGCAACGTCAACGTCGATCATCACCATTGGGTAGAGCTCAAGCTCATTGGTGGTCCCAAAAGCCCGCGCGATGCGGTGGGAGCCACGGTCTATCTCACCGCAGGTGGAATTCGCCAGCGCGGAGATGTCCTCAGCGGCGGTAGTTATCTTTCCTCAAATGATATGCGCGTCCATTTTGGACTCGGTGACGCAACAAAGATCGAAATTGTGGAAATTCATTGGCCAGGCGGAGCAACCGAAAAATTGGACATCCCCACAGTTGACCGCATCTTCACGGTGGAAGAGGGCAAAGGTGTGGTGCAGACCCTCTGCACTGGTTGCGGGACAAATAAGAAATAGCGCAAGCCGACTCACAGCATGGCGGTCAGAAGTTGGAGAAAAATGCACTGTTGCCCTAATGGGCAACAGAAGCACTACGATAACTCTCCGGTGGACCCAGATAACTCGTAGGTACTGTCCCCTGGCTCACTACCAACTTCTCAAGCACCACCCCAGGATCGACCATTTTGAATTTCAGAGTGTGATAGCCGGGAGTGTCCACATTCAACGTGGATGTGATTTTGCGCACCCCGTCGCTAACAGCCTGTTCCCATTTTTCGTGCGAATCGTTGGCCAGCGCGTCCACCAGCTGCGGCGGCCGATCGTCGAACGAGACTGCGTATCTCAATCCGTGAAGAGGGACAAAATTCAGCGTTGGGGCCAAGATTGCTTGCACATTGAATGTTCCGCTGTCCCACAGATACATGCGGTACTCGAGCGTTGGGGCGGGATGCTGCGGCTCTGCGCTTGCAGCTGTGACGGGAAATATCGTCATTCCCGAGAGCGTCTCGCCAAAGCCGGGAATCGTCTCCCAGTGTGCTTGATCCGTGGCGGAGCCGCCTGCGAAATGTCCTGCTTCGATCGAGACGTAGTGATCGGCCTCAACAAATCCGTCGAAGGACCCCAACTCCGGAGCAGAGGGCTTCAGTGCCTCCACATGGACGCGTACGGGAATGAGGCCTGTTTGAGTAATGGTTATGATCCCGTCGTTTCTCGCTTCATGCACCGCGTCCCAGTCGATGCTTACCCAGACTCGTGCATCCTTTGCAACCGTGCCTTCGGTTTCGCTCAGCTTGATCCAAGGCTGATCGGCAATGATAGAAAATTTGAATGGCGCCTCGCCGCGATTGAACACGTCAATGAATTTCGGCTTCGGGTTTAGACCGTCAAACTCAGGGAGCGCATTGGAGCCGGACCCCTCGCCTACCGCAAGGGCCGAGCCCTCAACGGCTATGCCCATCCTGGCTTCCGGTGCCGGTTGCACCTCGCTCACTGCGGGCATGGCATTCACGGGCGGCTGGTTCCAGAATGTGTATCCGATATGCGTCTGGTCCATCATGTGGTCCCACTTGCCATGCGCAAGCTTGTGGTTGTATTCATCCGTCAGCGCAGCATCAGCGGCAAACAGATCGCGCGCCTGCTGTGCCAAATCGTTGGCACTGGCTCGTCCCTGCGCGGCGTAGAGGCGATTCTTCCCCGCCGTAATGTATAACTCATTTACAATCGCCGACGCCTTGGTGGGATAAAGCACCAATTCAAAAAATGCATCGCGCTTCTCCGGCGAAATTTCACGATAGATCGTCTCGGCACGCTCCGTGAGCGCTTTCCATTCGGAGAAAACACGGTCAGCCTCCGCGAAATTTAGGAGACTGTAAGTGTTCGGCTCCAGTTGTTCGGGCTTCCGCCGTCCGTTGTACTGCGTGTATCGAGAGACAATATCGGCAATCTCCTTTGCGTGCTCGGGACCAAACTCACGCGCTGCCCAGAGCTCGGAAAACTCTGTGAGATTGTCCTTCCCCCATCGACTAGGGTCGCGCGCAAAGCTCAAAAAGAATTCGATCGGAAATTCCATCGGCTTCAAATCGCCCACATTCACAATCCAGATGCGATTGGCTCCGTACGCGTAGGCGCGGTTCATCTGCTCCCAGACTTTAGTGATGGGGTAAGTGTTGAGCCACTTATAGGACCGCGGGTCGCCCACGTAGTCGAAGTGGTAGTAGATGCCTGCGCCTCCGCTACGTTTTCGCTCTTCCGGGGTGGGCAGCCTGCGCAGATTTCCCCAGTTATCGTCGCTCCACAGCAGTGTGATGTCATTGGGGACGCGCATGCCCTTCTCGTAGTAAGTCTGTACCTCCTTGTAAAGGGCCCAGACCTGGGGGATTTTATCGAGATCGTGATTGACGGTTTCGCTGAGAATTTGGCGCTGGTCGGCGATGATCTTCTCCATTTGCGCAATGTTGTCATCGGTGGACATGGGTGTGTCGTTGTGACCCCTCATGCCGAGGGTCACGACTTCCTCGTAGTTTTGGTCGCGACTCATGCAGCCGCGCCAGAAGTCGTCGATGCGCTTCTCATTAGTGACGTAATTCCAGGGGCCGTCGGCGGGTTTCCACTCTTTTTCCGCACACATCATAGGCTCTTCGTGCGACGTGCCCATCACAATGCCGTATTCGTCGGCGAGTTTGGCGTTGAGGGGATCGTCAGCGGCGAAGGCGCTGTCCCACATCGCTGGCCACAAATAATTCGCCTTGAGCCGCAGCAGGAGTTCGAAAACCTTCTCGTAAAAAAGATGATTGAAACCGCCGAACTTCTCCTTCGCCCAGCCAGCCAAAGAAGGCGCCTCATCGTTGAGAAAGATGCCGCGGTATTTGACAGCGGGCTCGCCTTGCACGCGTCTCCCGGGCTCGACGTAAAGGGTATCGCTGTGTTTCACCGGCACGTCTGCCCACCAGTACCACGGCGAGACGCCGATCTGTTCGGAGAGATCGTAAATGCCGTAGATCGTTCCCCGCTTGTCACTGCCGGCGATCACGAGAGCGCGACGGACTCCGGGCTGGGGATTGTCTACCACCTGGATCAGCGTTGCTTCCCACTTGCCTTGAATCTCGCGAATATCGATCTTATGCGCTCGGACCAGATTGTCGATCACGCCGCTCTTGCCGATGGTGCCAATCAGGACAGCCTCGCCGGAAAGGGAGTTTCTGCTCTCAAGAATGGGTGCTTCGCAGCCGCTTACCCTGGCGATGTCCTCACTCAGATCCTTCACTGCGCGGGCCACGCCTGGAAAATCGCCGGAGTCGACATAGAGTTCAGCACAGCCACCTGCGCCCGCCAGGCGTAGGCCATTTGCAAGCGGCAAGGTTTGAATATAGGACGGTTGACCGAGCGCGAAGCTTCGTGACGGATATGCGGCAAGTAGAATTCCGATGGTGAGGCAAGACCCGATCAGCCGCAGTCCGCGCTTGAGACCAAATTGGAAGGGGCAGACGCGCGACGTACTCTGAATGTTCACAACAATCCTTATGATATTATTTGTCCGCGACATGAACAATATAGCCCGGTCAAAGCTAATGTCAAACCATCCTCGTGTGCTCTGGGGGGGCTGGATACGGCGATCAGAAGCGACGGCAGTATTTCACACCGGTGCGCCACTTGTGGTAAACAGTCAACTATGAAATTGCGAGTCAAATTTGCAGCCGTACTATGTTTAAGTGTTGTTGCAAACTATATACCCGCACAAGCCGGCTCACGAGCCGCTACTCAGGCGCCGGCATGGGTAGCCAGTTGGGGTGCCTCGCAGCAGATTCCCGAAACGCAGAATAAATTGGCGGCCGATGACCTGCGCGACGCCACACTGCGGCAGGTTTTTCACCTGTCGGTTGGTGGTACGGCGCTGCGAGTGCATCTGTCGAATGCGTTTGGAACGGAGGCCCTTCACTTCACTTCCGTACATATCGCAAAGCCGATTTCGCCTGACTCGCCGGCAATTGACAGTACAAGCGATCGACCGCTGGCCTTCGCTGGTCGCCCCGACATAACGGTTCCGCCGGGAGCCGAATTCGTCTCAGATCCGTTGCAACTTTCCATCAAGGCTTTGTCGGATATCGCAGTGACCTTTCACATTGACACTGCGCCGCTAACAGAGACAGGACACCCCGGATCAAGAGCGACCTCCTATTTCGTGCACGGCGACTTCGTTGGCGCGGCGAATTTGACAGACCCAAAGCAGGTCGACCATTGGTATCAGGTTTCAGAAATTGACGTGCAAGCTGCGCCAGGAGCTAACACCGTGGTGACCCTTGGGGACTCAATCACCGACGGTCACGGCTCCACAACCAATGGCAACGACCGATGGACAGACGTCCTGGCTTCGCGTCTCCAGGACTCGCCAATTACCCTGAACATAGGGGTATCGAACCAAGGCATTGGCGGCAATCATTTGCTGACGGATGGACTGGGGCCGAACGCGCTGGCTCGCTTTGACCGCGATGTGCTTGGCCCTGCAGGTGTACGCTGGGTGATTTTGCTTGAGGGCGTAAACGATCTTGGCGGCTTGACGCAGAAGAAGGAAGTGTCCCCTGAGGAACACGCGGAACGAGTGCGGCAGGTGCTAGCAGCTTATCAGCAAATTATTGCTCGCTGCCATGCGCACGGCCTTTCCGTCTTTGGCGCAACAATTACTCCATACGTTGGATCGGATTATTACCATCCCGGCCCCCTGAGCGAAGCCGACCGTCAGGCGGTGAACCAATGGATTCGTACGCCGGGACACTTCGATGCAGTGATCGACTTCGACAAAGTCGTGCAGGACCCCCAGCATCCCGATCAATTGTTGCCTGCGTATGATTGCGGCGACCACTTGCATCCCTCACCCGCCGGCTACAAAGCCATGGGCAACGCTATTCCGCTTAATTTGTTTGCACATTGACCCGCTTGCGAAGAACTCATCGCCACGCATCAAAATGGCATGTTGGTAACACAATGTCTATTTAATTCGTGACAGCAATAATTCATCCGGGTTACACTTCTCGACGGCAGCTGGAGCCCGCACAGGAAGGGAACTTATGAGTAAGAAGACCGTAGTTCGCCGCGAGGGGACTGGAAAACTACCTCCGTACAAAAATGTGAGCCTCCCTTCGTCGCGGCGGGTCAAAGATCTGTTAGCGCGGATGACACTCCAGGAGAAAGCGGCACAGATGATGTGCATCTGGCAAAAGAAGCCGGAGACACTCGTGGATGCTGAGGGAAACTTCGACGAGAAAAAGGCAAAGGAAGCGTTCCGGGATCGTCGCGGCCTGGGCCAGGTTGGCCGTCCCAGCGATGCCGGCAATGGTAGGAACGCTCGCCAAATGGCCGAGCTCACCAACGCCATCCAGAAGTTTTTTCTCGAGAACAGCCGTCTGGGAATTCCGGTGATGTTTCACGAAGAATGCCTGCATGGCCACGCCGCCATTGATGGCACCAGTTTTCCGCAGCCGATTGCGCTGGGCGCCACCTTTAACCCACAGCTCGTCGAATCGATTTTCACGGCGACAGGGGCAGAGGCTCGACTGCGCGGAACACACCATGCGCTTACCCCGGTGGTCGACGTTGCACGTGAACCGCGATGGGGCCGCGTGGAAGAAACTTATGGTGAAGATCCCTTCCTGGTTTCAAGGCTTGGCATTGCTGCGGTGCGCGGATTTCAGGGCGACGCGACCTTCCGCGATAAACGCCACGTGATCGCCACGCTCAAGCATTTTGTCGGTCACGGACAACCCGAATCGGGCATGAACTGCGCTCCGGCCAATGTCTCACTGCGCGTGCTGCGCGAGACGTTTCTTTACACCTTCCGCGAGGCGCTTCGGGAAGGCGGTGCGATCAGTGTCATGGCCTCTTACAACGAAATCGACGGCGTCCCCTCGCACGCAAACAGGTGGCTGCTGCGCGATGTATTGCGCAAGGAGTGGGGATTTAAGGGATTCGTCGTCTCGGATTACTTCTCTATCTGGGAACTAGGTTATCGGCCCGATACACATGGGCATTTTGTCGCCAAGAACAAGAAGGAAGCGTGCGCACTTGCAGTTCGGGCGGGGGTCAACATTGAGCTACCAGACCCCGATTGCTATCTCCATCTGGTGGAGCTGGTGCGCAAAGGTGTGCTCGAGGAAGCTGACCTCGATGAACTGGTCGCGCCCATGCTTTTCTGGAAGTTTGAGATGGGGCTGTTCGACGATCCTTATGTCGACCCCGCCGAAGCTGAAGGCGTTGTGGGTTGTCAGAACCATCGCAAGCTGGCTCTGACTGCCGCGCATGAGTCCATCACCCTACTAAAGAACGAGAATCACCTTGCGCCGCTCGATCTCAAAAAAGTCAAAACCATTGCTGTCATCGGCCCCAATGCGCACCGTAGCCTCCTCGGAGGTTATAGCGGCGTCCCGAAGCACAATGTCACTGTGCTCGATGGCATCAAGGAGAAGGTCGGCGAAAAGGTTAAGGTTCTCTACAGCGAGGGCTGCAAGATCACCGTTGGCGGCAGTTGGAACCAGGACCAAGTGACTCCCAGCGATCCCGAAGAAGATCGAAACCAGATTGCGGAGGCCGTGAAAGTTGCCGAACAAGCTGACGTCATCGTGGTAGCGATTGGCGGCAACGAGCAGACCTCGCGTGAAGCTTGGTCACTGCAGCACATGGGCGACCGCACCAGCCTCGATCTCATCGGCAGGCAGGAGGACCTTGTGAAAGCGCTGATGGCGCTGGGGAAACCCGTAATAGCTTTCCTCTTCAATGGACGGCCGCTCTCGATCAATTACCTCAGCCAAAATGTGCCGGTAATCTACGAGTGCTGGTACCTGGGCCAGGAAACAGGCCATGCCGTGGCCGATGTGCTTTTCGGCGATTACAATCCCGGCGGTAAGCTTCCCATTACCGTGCCGCGGTCTGTCGGCCATCTGCCAGCTTTTTATAACTACAAGCCGTCGGCGCGACGTGGCTATCTCTTCGACGATGTCTCTCCTCTCTACGCTTTCGGTTTCGGCCTCAGCTACACCAGCTTTTCCATCGCCAATCCGCGGCTCACGAAAAAGAAGATCCGCAGCGATGGCTTAACGCGCGTGTTGGTAGATGTAACCAATACCGGAGTTCGCGAAGGAACCGAAGTCGTTCAGCTCTATATTCGCGACGTGGTAAGTTCCGTCACGCGGCCGGTGAAGGAGTTGAAAGGCTTCAGGAAAGTGCGATTGCAGCCGCGCGAAAGTATAACGGTCTCATTCGACATCACCCCCGCTTTGCTCTCGTTCTACGACATCAATATGAACTACGTGGTCGAACCCGGGGATTTTGAACTGATGGTCGGCAACTCTTCTCGGGATGCGGATCTCACCAAATTGACCCTGCAGGTGACGCAGTAGACGCGGCCCGAGATGCCGAGAAAGACGAGACGGCGATGATTGAGAAACTTTCATTCAGAGAAAAATTCGGCTACAGCCTGGGCGACATGGCGGCGAACTTCATCTTCCAGGCCATGCTGGCTTTGCAACTGGATTTCTATACGCACACGTTCGGCCTGACTGCGGCGCAAGCTGGAACTCTGTTCCTCGTCGTCGGTCTCGGCGTAGCCTGCCTCAATCCCGTCATGGGCATGATTGCCGACCGTACGAGCTCGAAGTGGGGCAAGTTCCGGCCTTGGCTACTATGGACAGCGCTGCCCTTCGGCATCGTCGGGGTTCTCACTTTCACCACACCCAACTTCAGCCCGGCAGGGAAGATTATCTATGCCTGGACCACCTACGTACTGCTCAGGGTGATCTATACCGTCAACAATGTACCGTATGCCTCGCTCACAGCGGTTATGACCTCGGACCCCGACGAGCGGACCAGCATCTCCTCGTACCGGCAAATCGCTGCCAACTCCGCTGGCTTCATCGTCGCCAGCCTAGCCATTCCAATGGTTAGATTATTCGGAGCCGGCAACGACGCGCTGGGTTATCAGCGCACAATCGGTCTCTTGTCTGTCCTGAGCGTTATCTTTTTTGTCATAGCTTTCCTTACCACCAGAGAACGCATCCAGCCCGACCCGCAGCAGAAAACCTCTCTCCGCCAAGACCTTTCGGATCTCTTTCAAAACCGTCCATGGGTGGTGTTGTTTCTGGCCACGCTGTTTTATTTCACGGCAGTGCTGGTCCGCGGCAACGTCATGCTGCCCTATTTCAGGTATGTTGCCGGCAATTTGGACATGTATGCATGGTTCAATGGTTTCGGCTTGGCCTCACTGCTTTTGGGCGTTGCCTGTTCCACCTTCGTGTCCGTCCGGGTAGGCAAGCGCCAGCTATTTATTGCGAGCATGATGCTGGCGGGTTTCTTCAACATGGCGCTGCTGGTCATTCCCCCGCATGCTACCGCCGCGATTATCGCTGCCGAAGTGTTACGCCAGTTCTCCTTCGGACTGTCAGGGCCCATCCTGTGGGCCATGATGGGCGACGTTGCGGATTTTGGCGAATGGAAAACAGGCCGGCGCGCGAGCGGTACGGTCACGTCCGCAGTCGTCTTCGCGCTCTGGGCAGGTATCGCCCTCGGCGGAGCCATCGCCGGTTGGCTCTTTTCTCTCTATGGCTTTGTTTCTGAGGCTGAAGTACAGTCGCCGCACGCGCAGACGGGCATTCTCTTAACTGCGAGCATTTACGCCGGGCTGGCCTTCTTCGCGACCGCTGCTTGTCTGCTCTTTTATCCTCTCTCGCGCGAGGTGAGCCAGAATATCGCGAACGAATTGGCCGAACGGCGCAAGGGGTTCGCCCCATCCACAGTCTCTTAGGTCATCCACCTGTCTAGCGAAAGGCTTCGCAAGGAGGAATCGTGTTTATCGGTACGTGGAAAACCGCAATGTCAATAGTAGTGGCAGGGCTGATGGCGGCTGGCCTCACGGCGACAGCCTATGCGCCCACTTCTTTGAAAGGCTCCTTCAAGGGCGATTTTCTCATCGGTGCGGCCATCAATGCCGCCGAGATCACGGGGCAGGATGCGCGCGGCGATGCCATCATCGAGGCGCAGTTCAATTCCATCTCACCGGAAAATGTGCTCAAGTGGGAGATCGTCCATCCCGAGCCCAATAAGTATGACTTCGATCTGGCCGACAAGTACGTTGCATTCGGTGAGGCGCATCACATGTTCATCGTTGGGCACAACCTGGTGTGGCACAACCAGGTTCCGGCGTGGGTCTTTCACGACGACAGGGGCAACCTCCTCAACCGCGATGCCTTGTTGGCGCGCATGCGCGATCACATCCACACAGTAGTGGGACGCTACAAGGGAAAGATTCAGAGCTGGGACGTGGTCAATGAAGCGCTCAACGAAGACGGTACGCTGCGCCAATCTCCGTGGCTGAAAATCATTGGCGACGACTACATTGAAAAAGCATACGAGTATGCGCATGAAGCAGATCCGCAGGTGCAACTGACCTACAACGATTTCAATCTGGAGAAGGATGCCAAGCGCAACGGGGCGATCGCGCTCATCAAGAGATTACAAGCCAAGCAAATCCCGATTACATCCATCGGTTTGCAAAATCACGACGACCTGAAATGGCCAACTGTGGACGAGGAGGATGCCACAATTTCCGCATTTTCAGCGCTTGGTTTGAAGGTCGCCATCTCCGAGCTTGATATCGACGTGTTGCCCCCCACCGGCCATCATGCGGGCGCTGAAGTGACGCTCAACATCGAGCAAAATCCGGCCCTGAATCCATACGCCAATGGATTACCCGATTCCATTCAGCAAGAACTAGGCAAGCGCTATGCCGAACTATTTCGCGTCTTCCTCAAGCATCGCGGAGTTGTCACGCGGGTCACCTTCTGGAACGTCACGGACCGGGAGTCATGGCTGAACGATTGGCCGGTAAAAGGCCGCACTAGCTATCCGCTGCTCTTCGATCGAAGCGGTCAGCCGAAGCCGGCCTATGATGCTGTCATCCAGACCGCGACCGGCAGTCCTCGGCCCTGAGTATCGACCGGTGTTGTTTTGAAAATTGCACAGTGCATAACGGCACACAGTCATGCGCAGCGTTTTGCCTATTGTGACTCGTCGCCAGCCGCGTGCCACAGTTTTTGCATTTGCTCGAGCGATCGGCCTTTGGTCTCCGGCACAAATCTCCACATAAACAAGGCGGCAAGAATGCTCATCGCGCCGTAGATCAAATAGGCGAACCCATGCTTGAAATGCCCCACCAGAATGGGATTGTCATTGAGGATGGGGAATGACCAACTGACAAGATAATTTGCAATCCACTGTGCCGCTACTGCCACGGCCATCGCCTTGCCGCGAATCTGATTGGGAAAAATCTCACTCAGCAGCACCCAGGTAACAGGTCCCCAGGAAACAGCAAAACCGGCGGTGTAAACCAGCATGGATACCAGCGCGATCATGCCCGTGCCGCCGAGCCAAAAGTCCACGCCCAACGAAATCATGCTCAACGCCATCACGAGTGCCCCAATGATTTGCAGCGGCTTGCGGCCGAAACGATCCACGCTGAGAACGGCAACTACGGTGAAGATCAGGTTGACTGCGCCCACAATAATCGTCTGCAACAGCGAGGCATTCGTAGACATGCCCATGCCTTTAAAAATATCCGTCGCATAATAGAGCACGACATTGATCCCGACGAATTGCTGGAAGACCGACAGCGTGATCCCGATGAAAATCAGGAGCGCGCCAAAGGAAAACAGTTTGCCGGAATGATGCTCGCTCAACGAGGCGCGGATTTCAGAAAGCTCCGTCTCACGTTCTTCCGGCGTCACCAGTTTGGACAACACCGCGCGCGCCCCACTTTCATTTCCCTTAAGCATCAGGAAGCGCGGCGTCTCAGGCACAAAAAACAGGAGCACAAGAAAGAGGGCTGCGGGAACGGTGCCAGAGAGAAACATGTAGCGCCAACCGATGGAGTTGAGCCACACATCGCCACTCCCTGCTTTGGAAATTCCGAAGTTAACGAAGTAGATCACCAACATGCCGAAGATAATGGCGAACTGGTTCCATGCCACCAGGTTACCTCGAACCTTGGGTGGGGCGATCTCCGCGATGTACATCGGAGACAACATGGAAGCTAACCCCACTCCAATGCCGCCGAGGATGCGGTAGATGACAAAATTCACCATGTATCCGGGTCCGCCGTGACCGATGGGAGCAAAAGGAAATTCCGGTGCGGCAGCGCCCAGGGCCGAGAGCAGGAAAAGCACAGCGGCAATCACCAATCCACGCTTGCGGCCGATATGGACGCTCACCCAGCCGCCAATCAACCCACCGAAGATGCACCCGATCAGCGCGCTCGATACAACAAAGCCGAGCAACGAATTCGCAGCGTTGGCCTGGACCGGGTTGATGAGATTCGTAAATTGCGGATCAATGAAATAGGCCTTGAGACTACTAACCGCGCCGTTGATTACGGCCGTGTCGTATCCAAAAAGCAATCCGCCCAGCGTAGCGATGAGAGTGAGCAAAACAACGTACGGATTTAGTCGCGGCATAGATTTCCCCAAATTTAAGGTGAACTGACGGTGAGTTCTATTGTGCCAGGAGATATTTTCGAACCGCATTCAGGCCAGCAGTCGGCATCGCCGATCGGCAGCAAATTGAAAGGCGCTAGTTGACTGACTTCTACGATTGCGAGTTCATTTCAATCGCCCAAGGCTAACTGGCAGCGCTATCATTTGGCAAGGCCGCAAGGGAAGAAGGGCCGCAACCAGCAACCCGCGAAGATTTTTCCGGGCTTGACGCCGCATAGAATGAAAAAGGTCGCGAGCCGGATCGGGTTTCAAATAGTACATCTTGAGGAGCAAGGTAAGAATGAGAGCACGGCGTAGCCGCAACGCAATCACCATGCACGAGGTGGCTAAGTACATTGGCGTATCGCCCATGACGGTGTCCCGTGCTCTCAGCGGACACGCGAAGGTGAAGGCGAAGACCCGGGAGCGTGTTCAGGCCGCAATCAGGAAACTCGGATATGTGCCGGATGTGGCCGCTCGCAATCTGGCAAAAGGATCCACTGTCCAAATCGGGGTCATCTACAACAACCCGAGTTCCGCCTATCTGAATGAACTGCTCATCGGTGTTTTGGAGCAAAGCCGGCATGAGGAATGCCAGGTCATTCTGGAGAAATGTGGCGCTCGCGGTGAATCCGCCGCAATCGGGAAGCTCATTGCCGCCGGCGCAATATTCGCCAGCTTTATCGCGATCTCAAAAACACTTTTATGGAGTTCTCACTATGAGCTTGTTTTCAGAAATCAATCCAATTCGCTTCGAGGGTCCAAAGACGGATAACGAGTTTGCCTATCGCGTTTATGACAAGGACCGCATCGTCCTCGGTAAACGGATGGAAGAGTGGCTGCGATTAACCGTTTGCTATTGGCACTCCTTTAACTGGCCGGGAGCAGACATGTTCGGTTCCGGCACGTTGAAGCGGCCGTGGCTCGGCGAACCCGTGACGCAAGCCATCGCCGACGAAAAGCTCGAAGCTGCTTTCGACTTCTTTACGCGGATCGGTGCTCCGTATTTCACATTCCATGACGTAGACGCGATGGCCTCAGCCAACACGCTGCGTGAACATGAGACCAATCTGCGCGCAATCGAAGCCCGTATGGCGGAGAAGATGACCGCAACTGGAATCAAGTTGCTATGGGGGACCGCCAATCTTTTCAGTCATCCACGCTTTGCGGCCGGCGCGGCGACCAATCCCGATCCGGAAGTATTCGCGTGGGCTGCGGCGCAGGTGCGCAATTGTCTGGAGACAACGCATCGCCTGAACGGAGAGAACTACGTGTTGTGGGGCGGCCGCGAAGGATACGACACGCTGCTGAACACCGATCTGAGCCGCGAACTTGATCACTATGGACGCTTTCTGTCGATGGTGGTGGAGCACAAACACCGTATTGGGTTCAAAGGCACAATCTTGATTGAGCCGAAGCCTTTTGAACCGACAAAACATTAATATGATCGCGACACTGCCGCCGTCTTCGCCTTCCTGCAACGTTACGGATTAACCAAGGAGGTTAAGGTCAATATCGAGGTCAACCACGCAACGCTGGCCGGGCTGGACTTTGAGCATGAAATCACAGCAGCGCGGGCTTACGGAATTTTTGGATCACTCGATATCAATCGTGGCGACCCACGCAACGGCTGGGACACGGACCAATTCCCTAACAACGCGCAGGAATTGGTGCCGGCGATGCTCCAGATTATCGAGAATGGCGGGCTCGGAACGGGCGGCTGCAATTTCGATGCTAAGCTGCGTCGCCAATCGATTGATCCGGCAGATTTGTATCTGGCTCATATCAGCGGCGTCGATACACTCGCGCGCGCACTGCTGGGAGCTGAGGGCGTGACCACGGAGGGCCGGCTTGCACGCTTGCGTGAGGATCGGTATCGAGGTTGGAGCGGGGAACTGGGGCGCCGTATCGAGGGCGGGGAGTTCACGCTCGATACTCTTGCCAAATACGCCACCGAAAGTGGATTGAATCCGAGTCCCCAGTCTGGTCGCCAGGAGTTGGCGGAAAGCCTGATTGCGAGGCATTCAAAGTATTAACCGCACTCCTAGGCAGTGTCGTCACGAGACTCTAATCCACAACATGAGGCATCGAATGTGCACGGCGGCGAGGAAGGAGTCTGCGCGCTTGGCGTAACGAGTGGCAATTCCGCGCCATTGTTTGAGATC
>JBEKPD010000026.1:0-62484 GCA_049521075.1 Occallatibacter sp. | reverse complement strand
CCAGATAGGCTTGCAGACGCGCAGGCTGGCGCGAAAAATACGCTCCGTGGCGGCTCATCGACCTCAAACATAAGGCACTATTAATCCGACCGCCATGGAAATCGAGATAAAGGTATACAGTTCATAACACAGTAGTACTAGGGCGTTTTCGATTCACTTGTTGACATCGCCGACATCGTGCAAGGTGGCTTTTTCTTGGGGAAAAAGCCATTTGACGTTATACATTCTGTCGAGATCAGAATCGAAAACGCTGTAACCAGGACATATCTCCCGTTCCGATCTAACTCGCACAAGTTAGCCGCTTACGATTGCGCGCCAAGCTCGATAAACAATTCGTGATACTGACGCCAGGAATCTTCAATGCGAAAGCGTTTCTGAACGATCTGCCGCCCTATCGAACCCACAGATTCTAGATCCGGCCGTCGTGCCATGCGAATCATCGCCTCGGCCAGACCCTGAGCGTCACCGGGGGCGACGAGGTACGAGTTCTGCCCCTCGATCACAGCCTCGTTCACTCCTCCTGCCCGGGTCGAAACGATGGGCAGGCCCGCGGCCATGGCTTCGAGAATGGATATGGGCAGACCCTCGAGGAGAGAACTCAGAACGAAGATGTCGAGCTGGCTGAGAAATTTTGGCATGTCCGTGAGAGGCCCGAGAAAGGAGACCGATTCGGCAAGCTTGAGCTCCCGCGCGCGCTCTTCAAGGCGGCCGCACATGGGTCCTTCGCCCGCAATCTGCAATTGTGCCTGCGGAATCTCGGCGACAACCGAGGAGAAAGCGCGGAGGAGAGTGAAGTGATCTTTCTCGGGCATGAGGCGCGCCGCGATTCCGAAGCGAATGCGCGGAAGCGACGAGCCGGGGCAGGCAGGTGCAGCGAAAAACCTCTCCAGGCGTGCGCCGTTCAGAATGACGCGTGTCTTGGCTACGGGTATACCGCGGTATTTGACAAAGAATTGCCGGGTCGCTTCTGAGATCATGACCACGCTGCCCGTCCATGGCAGAGTGGCGCGGAAGAGCCAGTCCGATTTCCTGTCGGTAGACTCTGTCGCGATGATCGATCCTTCCGGCGTGTTCACAAGCCTCTGCTCGCCGCGATGACGCGTATTGACGATGACACGCACCCGGGCGGCAACGCTGGCAGCAACGCCATAGTGGTGCACGAGGTGATTGTGCGTGTGCAGAACGTCCGGCCGGTCGCGCCGCAATTGCTTCGCAATATCCCAGACGGTGCCGACGTGCGGCCCGGGGCCCTTTCGAAATGCGCGCACAGGGATATTCTTGCCGGCCGCTTCTTCGGCGAGACGGCCGGGATGCGTCAAACAATAAATCAGCGGCTGGTGACCATCCGCAAGCTGGCACTCCGCAAGGTCGATAGCCAATCTTTCAAGGCCGCCGATATCTAAATTTGTCACGAATTGTACGATGCGCATGGGCTTCCAAATATCGACGCAGAAACCGCCTCAACTTCACCTTGTGTTGCAAACCATCTTCGGTTGCCGGCGCTAACCATGACACACGATTGCGAACCGGCGGTTTGCACTCTCGGTGCAAGGCCTGTCAAAACTCACTCTCGCGGCTTGCCTCGATCTCGAGGAACAGCCGCGCAAGGTCTTTCATTTATTGCGTACGCAATCGCCATTGTACGAAATCAGGAGAGGCATTTTTACGACTTCAAAGTCCGACACCTGGATGGGAAAGAGAGCGTGGGAATTAAATCCCACGTCGGCATACTTCGTAGTCGTATCCAGGTCGTTCTGTGCCGTGATTGTAATGTTTCCCTGATCGGAAAGATACATTCCGTATTTCTGCAAAGCACGGGCAACGACTCGGGCGGCGGGCGTGAGCTGCGACATGTCAAAAGAAGCCTTCAGGCGAAAAAGTGCGCCCATCGGCGGCGACAACTCGGGGCCTTTGGAGTGGATGGCGTGGGTTGCTGGATGAACAAATGCGAGCGCCTGAATCCTGTCGGGGGGAAGGGCAAAGCGCATGGCATGGTTGATGCTGCCTGCCGCAATTTCGTCGGCATTGAAGAGCAGCGGAGTGATGGGCAGTCCGGCGGCATCGGCGCTGGTGCACTGGTTGCCGCGCCCAGAAGGCGGATAAACGCGGTTTAAATCCCAGACACCCAGGAACGTCGCGCTCATTGCCCCATCTGCATAGTCAGCATCGAAGGCTTCGTAGAGTTTGCCTTCGGGGCGATCCACCACGAGGAGATGGCAATCGCCTCCATTGCAACGATAATTGTCTTCACCTTCAAGACCACCGCCCTTGGGAAGTGGAATGGAGGAGATTTCATCGGAATCGGGAGAGTACCACTCCGAACCTCTGTGAAAGCGCGCTCGCGGAGTGGAGGCGTCCGCCGTGAGAACGCGGAGATTGAAATCTACCTGAAATCTGTTGTGATTTCCCCATCCGCCGTTATCCGCGAGCCAATTGATGATGGCCGACGATTGAGGATCTGCAGGAGCATGGCTTACGTCCTGGGTCCAGGGAGAACCAGAAGGGAAGTAGGGTGCAGGTTCGGCCGCGTGTTGCACTCGGGCCGCACGAACCACCCAACGCTGCACTGTAAGGATGGCGAGCACCGCAAGGACTCCAAAGATCGCAATATAGACTTTTCTTTTCGGGCTTTTCATGGCAATCCGCTTTCCCTCCCATTCCTGTGAATGAGAATACTCCGAGTGCCTTTGGCACGCCGCGCTACGTCTGGCGCTCCATCGGCGAGTTGGGCTAAGGCTCTTCGGACGTACTGTCGGAGCCGGAAGAATCGTTCGCATCCCAGATCCGCCAAAGTGGGCCTCGGGTAGCAAGGAATCTGTAGAGCCCCACGACCGCGGCAGCATTCAGCATAAGCAGCGCGGCCACCGGCCCCCCAATTCGACCCAATATGGGGATTCTAAACTGCAGGCTGATCATCGCAAGAAGCAGGACTAGAAATTGAACCATGGCGAACGCGGCATAGAAACGCGAACCGCCGGCAAGCAGCAGCGAGACAATGAGGGCTGAGATAAAAAGATAGGGCACGAAGAGGCGCAGGATTTTGTGCGAAACAAGCTGGAAGAAGACACGATTCTGCGGGGAGAGCACCCACGGTGCAAGCTGCATCAACTGAAAGTTACCGGCAAGGGTGCGCACTTTGCGATGGAACTCAGCCGCTGTTTTCTGCGGCCATTCGTCGTAGACATAGGCACGGGGCTCGAGGACCGAGCGGTAGCCCTGGCGAATGATCGATAGAGGTTGAAACATATCGTCCAGAATGATTCCCGCGGGTTGTGGAACAGCCAGGGCTCGGCGAACCGCGTAGAATCCGCCGTAAACTCCGACCGGCGAGTCGTAGCTGGCTTCACATTTCCGAATCCACTGTTCGTAGCGCCAATAGAGTCCCCCTACCGCGCCCGCGACCGGATTCTGCTTGTCCTGAACAAGAACCAGTTCGCCGGCAACGCAACCGACCTTGGGATCTGCGAAGCGGTTCACAAGGCTCTGAATGGCTCCCGGTGCAATCCTGGGCCGGATATCTACAAACAGGAGCACCTCTGCGGTAGCTTCTTTCATGCCAGCATTGAGCGCGACTGCTTTACCACAATGTTCCTTGAGCATCACCGTTTTTAGCCGCGGATCGGAGAGCCCGGCCAGTAATTCTGCGGTGCCGTCGGTTGAGCCGTCCGAAACCACGACGATCTCTTTAACGTTTGGATAATCCAAATTAAAAAGGTGGTCCATTTTCCAGGGGAGAGACGCTATCCCATTGCGCACCGCGAGCACAATGCTCACCGTGGGACTGATCGGAGCCACCGGTGACCGCTTCTTCAACCATCGTGCAAAAGCCCACATGACCAGCGGATACCCAACGTAGGCATAAAACACGATGCCCAGGGATATCCAGAGTGCGGCTTTCATCGTGCGCCTCTTCCCAGCAGGATGATCTTGATGGTTTCGAACATAATGAGCAGGTCGAGGCCGAGCGACAGGTGCTTTACGTAGTACAAGTCATACTCGAGCTTCCGCTTTGCCTCATCCAGGCTGGCGCCGTAATGATAGCGCACTTGAGCCCAGCCCGTGATTCCCGGGCGAACCATGTGGCGGAGTTCATAGAAAGGAATCTCCCTGCTCAACCACCCCACGAACTCAGGGCGCTCGGGCCGAGGCCCGACAAAACTCATGTCCCCTTTGAGCACGTTCCACAGCTGGGGAATCTCATCAAGCCGGGACTTGCGCAGAAATTTGCCGAGCGGAGTGACACGAGAGTCGTTCGCGGTGGCCCAGATCGCGCCATCGGTTTCAGCGTCCTCTCTCATGGTTCTGAACTTGATCACTGAGAATGGCAGACCGTGGCGTCCAACACGCGTTTGCCGGAAAAAGATGGGGCCTGGGGAGGAAAGCCGGACCGCCAACATAATAAACGGTATGAATGGCAGACAGAGAAGCAGCCCGGCCAGCGATACGCCAAAGGAGACCAGACGCCGGATAAGCAGCTTGGCGGTGCCAATCTTGAAGCCATCGGTAAAGACGAGACGGCTGGGAGTCAATCCATCGAGCGGCAGCTTACCCTCGAGGCGCTCGACAAGCGCATTGGCGTCATCGATCAAGAAGCCCTTATACCGCAGTTCAAGAAGTTCATGCAGAGGCATCGATCCGCGCCGCTCTTCAATGGCCACGATCACGCGATCGACGTGCGTGCCGAGTGAAGCCAATGCCTGCAGTTCCGCAGCGTAGCTCCCGGACTGCTCCTCTTGAGGAACGGCCACGCTATCGCGCGCAATCAACTCCATGCCTGCATCGCGCCGCTTGCGCAGCATCGCAATCACGGCGTCCGCGCGTTCGCCGCGTCCCAGCACATACACATGTTCCCGAAAAGCCGGAAGATTGCACACCCATTCGTAGGCCGATCGCCAAATTAACAACGTGATCGCAAGAATCACCACGCCGACTACGAAAACGTTAGGCCCAAAGGCAAAGTTCGGGTCCCAATAGAGAAGGGCGGCCAAGACAAAGGAGAGAGCGGCCAAAACCAAAAGAATCCGGAAATAGATCTCCCAGCCGCCGGAAATGTGCTGCGGTTCGTAGAGATCGAAATAATACGTCAACAGGACCGTGAAGACCGTGAGGGCGGCAATTTTCAGCAGGCCATTTTCGTAGAGCAACGGAATCGATGGCTCGGGCCCCGACAACCAAAGGGCGGCAATCAAAAATGAGCCGGCCACCAATGGAACTTCGCCGAGCACACGTAGCACGGCGCGCGTCGAATAATAGACGTTGAAAAGCCGGATCATTTTGTTTCCTGGGCAGATTCTACCGCCGTGGCTGCCGCCGGGTCTTGTTTGCCGTAGTAATAGTAGTTGTAGTAAGACTCGCGGCGCGGCGGATTCTTTATGTCATTGAGGACAACGCCCAGGATGCGCGAGTTCGCAAAACTCTTTTTGGCCCGCTGCGCGACTTCATAAGTGGTTTGTGCCCCGCGAACCACCAAAAGGACCGCATCTGCAGCGTCGGCGAGGTCTACCGCGTCCGCGAAAACCAAGGCTGGCGGCGAGTCGACGAGAATCCAGTCGAACGACGCCGAGACGCGCGAGATCAGCTCTTTGACTCGGTGGTTAGTGATGAGTTCAGAGGCGTTGTCATGAAGTGTGCCGGTGGGGATGAATGTGATATTGGCCAAGCCGGGCGTGCCGTCTTCACCCTCTAAATTGCGCGCTGAACAGTGCTGCATGATGGCGTGCAAATCCGCCGCTCCATCGAGGTAATCCGAGAGGCCGATTTCGTTCGGGGCTCCCAGCAGCCGATTGAGAGAGGGACGCCGCAGATCGCCATCGATGAGCAGGATCTGATTGTTGCTGTTCCTCGCCAGGCTCATAGCCAGATTGGCGGTGACGAAGCTCTTGCCTTCCGAGGGCATGCCGCTGGAGACGAGAATGGTCTTGAGAGGCGTCTCGTTGCGGGCCTGATAAATATGCGAGCGGAGACTGCGAAACTGTTCGAGGCCGCGGCCATGCTTTTCCAGAGTGGGGAATGAAGGGGCAAAGGGATTCCAGTCGTAATGCGCGATGGCCTCGGAGGCGAGGTCGATTGCCTCTGGCGGGAGAGACGGGACTTCATCGCTAGGCGCTGGCGCGACTTTTTGATCTTCGAGCGAAGGCGGCTGGCTTTGTCGCTCACGTTCGGCCCTCAAAAGGGCTTCGTAAATATAGCTCATTGCGCACTGTCCTCTGAATCGTCAAGTGGCCCCACAACGGGGGCCATGAATTGCGAAATCTCTTTGTTCAGGCTATTTGCCCGGAGCTTGTCCGTGCGTCCCGGAGCCAGCACAAAAGAGTGGGGTTCGAGATTGAGTTCCGCGCTCACCGTTTCGATCACCCTCGGGGTGATAGGCAGCGTCTCCTCCGCATAGGCACAAATCATGGCATGTTCGCAGATGAGGTTGATAAGGCGTGGAATTCCTTTGGCGATGTTATGCACCGTGTCCATGGCATCGGCAGTGAACAAAGGCTGAGTGGCGCCAGCGATGCGCAGCCTCTCGGAGATGTAAGTGGGCGTTTGTTCGGCGGTCAGCGGATGGGTCTTGCACCATACCGATACGCGCTGCCGCAGCTGGCGGACGCGAGGGTCGAGCAATTTCCTTTCCAGTTCCGGCTGGCCGGAGAGCACGATCTGCAGCAGCTTGTCCGAGGAGGTCTCGAGGTTGGTAAGCAAGCGGATTTCTTCCATGAGATCCCAGGTCAGGTTTTGCGCCTCATCGACGGCGATAACACAGAGGCCGCCCTCGCGATAGCGGTCAATCATCCAGCTATTCAGCTGCAGAAGCATGCCGGCCTTGGTGCGCTTCTTCACCGGGACGTCGAACTCGGTGAGCACGAAGTCAAGAAAATCGTGCACATCGAGGCGTGGATTGAAGACAAATGCCGAGGAAACGCGGACCTTGACGAAGGTACCGAGGACGGCCTTGAGCAGGGTGGTCTTGCCCGTGCCTACTTCACCGGTCATTACGACGAAGCCCCTGCGTGACGCAATACCGTACTGTAGCGAAGCCAGCGTCTCGCGAATCTGGGGAAGCATGCACAAGAAGCGCGGATCGGGACTGGTCCCAAATGGCGACGCGCGAAGACCGAAGTGTTTCTCGTACATGACTACCCACCAACACTTTCCGCCGGAATCTCCGTGGGGGCAATGCTCTTGCCGTCCTGATCCTTGGCACTCTTGGGAAGACCATCTATATGGGAGAGGATGGCGAGAGTCGGCAGCTTCGTGAAGGCCCAGACATCCAGTTCCGTGCGCAGTGTGGTATCGCGATATTCCAGCAATGCGGCGAGCAACAGGCCCAAACCAAGCCCGCCTGCTAAGCCTGCGCCTGCAAATTTTGTGCGATTGGGAAAAGCGGGGGCGTCGGGAAGATTCGGCGGATCCATCACGCGAAACTGCTCGCCTTCCTGACGGTGCTCGAGAGCCGTGGCCATGGACGACTCATCCATCTTTTTGAGCAGGCTGTCATAGAACTGCGATGCAATATCGTGATCGCGCGTGACCTGCTTGTACTCCTGTTCGACCAGCGGACTCGAATCGATGCGCCCCTCATAGGTCTGTATCTGTCTCTTAATCCTGTCCTGTTCCTCTTTGGCGGCGGCAATGGCCTGTTGCACCGCTCGCAATTGAGCCTTCTCCTGCTGGATCTGGGGCGAATCGGACGGAGCGCTCGGAGAAGCGGTCTTTCCGGAAGCAGTCGAGGATGAGGGTGAATGCGCAATTTCACCCTGCAGTTCGGCAATTTTCCGGTTGATTGCCTGCACATCCGGGTGGTCCGGCGTGTAAAGAGCGTCCAAGGCTTTTTTCTGCTCTTCCAACTCTCTGAGCTGCTTGTTTCTGTCGTCGGGCGTAATCACTGCACCCGGGCCAGAGTCGCGCGGATCGTGGGCCTGCGCCGTTATGTTGGCTTCAATGAAGGTTTCATTTTCCTGCAAGCGGTCCAGCGACTGCGTGGCCGCGTCCAGTTGCGTGGTGAGCGCCTGCAGCGTGCCTTCGTTCGACTGTTCCTGGTCCGGCAGCCGTCCGATGTATTTACGCTCGAAGTCTGCGAGTTTCGCGTCCTGCTCGTCCAGGTTTGTCTTGGCATCGGCCAGTTGCTGCTTGAGAAACTCCGTTGTGCCTTCCGCGGATTCCTCGCGGGCATTGAGGTTTTCACTGACAAAGAGAGAGGTAATCTCGCTGCACACTTGCTGCGCGGTGCGCGCGTCGGGAGCCTTGAACGTGATGTAGAAGCCCGGCATGCCGCGGGGGCCACCGTTAATCGGCTTAACGTCGATGGCCTTCTGAGTGGCTGCGACGCGGTCGTCCATGTTGACCCCGCTGCCCGCAAAAAGGTTAAAACGCTGGATAATGGGCTCGAGACGGGAGCGGCTCAAAATCTGCTCCCGCAGCGAGGCCAGACGTTCGTTTAGATCTTCCGTGAGAACCGGGGTCACATAGTCCGTGGGCACTTTCTGCTGCTCGATCAGCACCAGCGTCTGCGACACATACTGGGGTGGAATCTCGTAGGTAATCCCGATCCCGATGCCAAGGAATGCCAGAGTACAGAGGAGAACCAGCCAGAGCCGCCGTTTGAGGATTCCAGCGTAGTCATGAATTGTCAGATCGCGATGCCCGAGCATAGGCCTCCTTTTGAACTCAGTGTCTTAGATGGATCTGTGGGGGTGTAAAACCGATGCCAAAACTGACCACCTGCCACAGGCCATTGAGGACATTGGCAGAAACCTGCGTACTCGACGATTGCACGGAGCCGGTATAGCCGGCAAAGACGGAAAACTGACGTCCCAGGCTCCTGGTGATCTGCGCGGAGCCGTATTTCGTAATGTAATTGCCTTCAAGCGAATCGAGAGAATCTGTGCGGCGATATCCGCCGGTCAACTCCATTGTGGTTTGACTTCCGATCTGGCGTCCGAATTGCCGGCTGAAACTCCCCGTGACGTCGTCCATCTCCCCGCCGTACGTATATCCGCCGCCGCCCATCACGCCGTGATCATAGGCGAGGCTGGCTTGGCCGAACCTGGTCTTGTCGGAAACCGAGGCGCTGGCCGAGACGCCGGATGACGACGGCACCTGGATGAGTGCCGGGTTAATTGTCGCGCTGCTTGCCAAACCGCTTCCCGAACTGTTGACCCATTGGGGGCCAACAGACACACTTGAAGAAACCGTGCGGGTCCAGGTGCGCTGCCATCCGGCGGTCGGGGTATTGATATCGATTGCGATCGAAGCATCGGGGTAACTGTATTGAGAGAATGCATATCGGGCGACCAGCGAGTCTCGTGCATCGAGGCGCCGCGTCCATGCCAGATTGGCCGATAAGGAGTCGGTATCCAAGCCGTTGCCATTGAGGTAACGAAGCACATTCCAGGCGCCGCCGGCACTCACGGTCGTGAACCCGCTGAACTTATAGCTATACTCGGCGGTGGCATCGTTATTTATCATGGTCGTGTTCAGAGTTAGAATCGACGCATCCGTTGGAGGGTTCGGTTGACTGATTGGCTGGCCCGAACCCGTCTCTCCGGTGAAACCCGTCACCGGCGAACCCTGGTGATATCCCAAGCTGTCACTTAACTGGAGAGACCCATGTTCTCCGACAATTCCCTGCGAAACCGATAGAGTTTCGTAAGGTCCGCTATTATAGGTCGCGCCAGAAATTGTCCAACTGTCACCGGCGCCGATGGTGATCGCAAAGGGAGCCCGTTCGCTGGTCGTTGAGTATCCAAAATCCCCTGAAATGCTCGCCTGCTGCCCATTGCTGCCGTTGTAAAAGTTGGCCATCTGCGAGTAACGCGCGGAATAGGTCAAGGTTCCGCTGATACTGAGCTTGCGCGGGGTTATCCCCTCCGGGGCAACCTGCGCCTTCGCACCGGCAACGGCCCCGAAAACCATCAACAAAGCAATAAGAACTTTCATTTTTTTGACCTTAGGGTACAACGATGGTGTCGCCCGGTTTGAGCTCCAAATCGAGCGCACGGTTTCCCGCTAACGCCTCCTTGTAATGTACCGGAATCCTCTCCCGCTTCCCGCCCTGGTCGCGAAGAATGTAAATCTTCTTTTTGTTGGCGAATTCCGACAAACCACCGGCGCTGCTGATCGCCTCGAGCAGAGTCATGTCGGGACTCATTTCAATCGGTCCGGTCTTCCCTACCTCGCCGATGAGGTAGACCACCTTGCTGTGAATGGAGGACACCACAACGGAAACGTTGGGGTCCTGAACAAACTTCTTTAGGCTGGTCGTAATCTGATCTGCCAAACGGAGAGGCGTGAGACCGGCGGCCTGAATATCGCCCACAAGCGGAATGGAGATCATGCCATCGGGACGGACAAGGACACTGCCGGAAAGCGTTGTTTCCTTCCAAACAGTGACCGTAAGCACGTCATTCGGGCCGATCACGTACGTGTCATTTGCGGCTGCGGGTGGCGGAGCCAGCGTGGCGGGCGTCGCAGTTGCGGGCGGCACTGCCGGCGTTGTCGCGGGCTCCTGGTTCTGTGCGGACCACAAGAGCCCCGGCGCGAGAATGGCAATCATCAGAAGACTTCCAGATTTCATCGTCCTTCTCCGGTGCGGGTCGATGCAGGCGGAGAATCGATTCCCGCCTGTTTGAGTTTGTAAAGCAGGGCCTTGTAGCTGATTCCCAGCTCATCGGCCGCGCGCTTGCGGTTGCCGCCCGTTGCGGCCATTACCTCAGAGATCATGCGGCGTTCAATCTGCGTCGAAGCCACCCTCGCAGCCTGCTTCAAAGGAGGGGTTCGCCGATTGGCGTTCAGTTTGGTCGCTGCGGCTGCCGCTTTGAGCGCGGCGAGCGAGATGGATTGATCGTCAATTGCAGCTACCGTCTTCATAGCGGTTTCAAACTCGGCTAGATTGTCGGGCCACGCGTGTTCCATCAGGAAGCCTACTGTTTCTTCACGCAGAACCGGCTTCGGACGATCAAACTGCCTCGAATAGTGAGCCAGAAGGTCATCCGCAATGGAAAGTATTTCCGTTTTACGATAACGCAGCGGCGGGACGCGAAGCGTCACAGCCGAAATGAAGTAACAGAAATCCTCGCGCACGTGCCGGTCCCTGACTTCGTCAAGGAGTTCGCGGCTGGTACCGCACACCAGGCGGCAGCTTTGCGACCAGTCCAGATGCAGGCATGCATTGACCAGCCATTGCTGCAGATCGGAGCTTAAATCGCCAACCTCGGCCAGGTAGAGCGTTCCCCTGGCGGGAAGCAGGGCGGCAAGAGCCTGTTCGGTGGCGTCAGCGCTCTCCATTTCGGTATATGGGCTGCGAGACCGGCGCGACATCGCATGGATCTGGCGTGCAATCGACCGCTTGCCGACACCATGTTCTCCTGCGACGAGAACGGGACAGTCGCACTCCGCAATGCGGGCGATTCCGAGTTGAAGCTGGCCCGACACCGGGGCACCGTGCTTCGTGTGCCGCTTTAGGCCGGGGATGGTCGAGCTATCTGCCATAGAGAATCCCAGAGCTACATCCCTGCCATAGCAATGTGGGTTCCAAACCGTGGCATGTTTAAGGGACTCTAGTTTGCCGTGTTTTTCCGATGCTTCCCTGCCTCTAAGTAGGAAATACCCACGCGGATGGGAAAAGTTTTTCCCTCAGAGACGATCATTTCTTCCTTATTAATGTGGAAATTACTTTCCACTTTCCAGGTCGAGCATGTTTCCCTGCTTTGCGAAATCAAGCGAAATGCCGGTCTCTCCAGCTGGTTTGCCTTCGGCACTCGGATTGCTAAATGACAGTCGCTGGATGTAGTGTGTCTCTGACCCCATGACGACCGTAATAACCGAAGACGCCAGGCCAAAAAGCGCCAGAAACCCATGGCTCCCGCGAGACCGAAATGTCTTGTGGGGCATATTGCTGATTGCTGCTCTCCTCGCGGCAGCCTATTTCCGAGTTTTGATAAAGCTCGTAGCCGACTGGTGGCAGATTGAGGATTTTTCCCACGGCTTTCTGGTTCCACCCTTCGCGACATACGTACTGTGGAGAAAACGGTCGCGCCTGCTTGCAACCGAGATTGCCCCCGACTGGAGCGGCGTGGTGCTGGTGTTCTTTGGGCTGCTCGTGCTTCTTTTAGGAGTCTATGGATCGGAGTTGTTTCTTTCCCGTATCTCTCTGATCATGGTGCTGGCCGGCTTAGCGCTCGGCTTTGGCGGCAGGAAGCTGTTGGCCGAAATGCGCTTCGCCCTGCTCGTCTTGTTGCTGGCAATTCCCATTCCCGCGATTGTCTTCGCCCACATCACGCTCCCACTGCAAATACTGGCTTCGCAGCTGGCGAGCGCTTTGCTTCCGCTTTTTGGCGTGCCGGTGTTACGCGAGGGCAATGTCATCCAGCTGCCCGCGATGAGCCTAGAGGTCGCCGAGGCCTGCAGTGGAATCCGCTCGCTGATGAGTCTGCTCACGCTCTCGATTTTCTACGGCTATTTTCTGGAGCGTCCCATGTGGAGACGAGTCGCGCTGGCGCTCGCCAGCGTGCCTATTGCCATTGCCGCCAATGCGGTGCGCCTGCTTGGTACCGGGCTTTGCGTGCAGTACTGGGATCCGGATAAGGCGGAGGGTTTTTTCCACGAGTTTCAAGGCTGGGTGATGTTTCTGGTATCGCTTACCTGTCTGGTCGCCCTGGACCGGATTATTTCCTTCTTCCCACTCAAAAGGAGGCAGGCATGAGCCGGTTCCGTTTCTGGACCGTGGCAGCGCTGCTGACAGGCACGGTTGTGCTTTTGTACGCGCGAGGGAACGATGTAATCCCGGCGCGCGAGCCCTTGGCGCAACTTCCGGCGAGCATCGCCGGCTGGACCGGCACGGACCAGCACATCGACCAGGAAACCCTGGATGTGCTGGGAAATGGAGATTTTCTCTCGCGCGGCTACACCCGGGAGGGACAACCGGCCCCAATCGACCTGTTCATTGGATATTTCCCCACGCAAAAAACCGGCAGCACGATCCATTCTCCCAAGAATTGTCTGCCGGGTGCGGGATGGACGTTCGATTCATCGCAGTATGTCGATCTCGAGGACGCCGATGGGAAAGCGCATCGCGTGGGCGAGTACATCATCGCTAACGGACAAATGAAGCAGTTCGTCATCTACTGGTACGAAGCGCACGGGCGCAGCGTAGCCAGCGAGTATTGGGCCAAGGTCTATCTGGTCAGCGACGCCATGCGCATGAATCGCACAGACGGGGCTCTGGTTCGCATCATCACGCCGATTCTTTCGGGCGAAGAAGAATCGCAGGCAAAAGTCCGGGCCGAGGGCTTTGCTCGACAACTCACGCCCCTGCTTACGCATTTTATTCCCGTCTAGTTCCGTGGTAGCAGCGGGGCGGGAAACGAGATGGATGAACGAAACCGGGGCTGTCACTATCCCGGCGACAGCCAAGGAGGATGGAAGATCATGAATAGCACGCCAAAGACACTTGAACGGAGCCGCACCCGGTTCTCGATAAATCTGCACCTGCGCGAATTCTTTGCATGTACTACCCTCTTCGTTGTCCTTGCTGTCCTCTCCGGATGCCACCGAGATCCAGACATTGCCAAACAGAAATACCTGGAGAGCGGCAAACACTATAGCGCCGAGGGGAAGTGGCGCGAAGCCACCATCCAGTTTCAGAACGCTATAAAGATCGACAGAAACTTTCCTGAAGCGCACTACCAACTAGCACAGGTTTATCTGCATATGGGCCAGCTGAGACCGGCCTATGCCGAATTTCAACACACGGTGGACCTGGACCCGACCAACTTTCCCGCTCGCATCTCGTTGGCCGGTCTTTTCCTCGCGGGCGGCAGGATCGACGATGCCCAGGCACAAGCCAACGTTGTGATGGCTGCACGGCCCAACAACCCCGACCTGCACGCGCTGCTTTCCGAGATCGCTTTCAAGCGCGGAAACAAGGACTTATCCATAACCGAGATGCGCCGCGCACTGGAACTGGACCCCAATCGAGCGGCTTTCCACGACAATCTCGCATTTTTGCTGTCCGCCGATCCTAGCAACGCCGCATCGACGGAGGAGGAGCTGAAGAAAGCTGCCTCGCTCGATCCAAAGTCGGCAAACCCGAAGATCCTGCTGATGGCTTTCTACGCCAAGAACAACCGCCTGCCTGAAGCCGAGCAGATGGGTTGGAGCGCCGTAGCCGCAGATCCCAAGAGCGTGCCGCTGCGGGAGGATCTGGCACAAGTGATCCTCAAAGAGGGTGATCAAGCCAGGGCTGAGCAGGTGCTTCGCCAGGCGTCGCACGATCTCGCCGACAATCCCCAGGGAGTCCGCTTGCTTGCCGACTATTACACAGCCAGCGGTCAGTTCGACAAAGCCAAAGCCGAATTCGCCAGTCTCGTCGCCAAGTATCCTTCCAATGTCCCATTGCAAAAGGCATATGCCCGTATCCTCATTCAAGTTAATGACCTCAGCACCGCCCGCACCGTGATCGCCTCGCTGATGAAGAAGAACGGTAAGGATCCTGAGGTGATCGCCCTGAATGGAATTGTGTTAATCGATGCCGGCAAGGCCAATGATGCGGTCAACGCTCTGGAGCTTGCCGTCAAGGATTCTCCAAAGGATGCGTTCCTCCAATACTGGCTTGGCAAGGCAGCCTTGGCCAGTGGCGATCACGACTTGGCTGAGAGAAGTTTCCTCGAGGTGCAGAAACTGAATCCCTCCATGCTTGCCGCCGAGGACGCGCTAGCGAATCTCGCCATTCAGTTGGGAGATCTGAGCCTGTTAGCCGATGTGGCCGATAAAACCATTACCGCGGCCCCGCACTCGGCGACCGGCTATGTTTGGCGTTCCATCGTTGAAATCAGGCATAACGACTCCGCTAAGGCGGAAGCCGATTTGCAAACTGCCATCTCAGTTGCCCCCCATGACCCCATCGGCTATCTTCAGCTTGGCAAGCTCCGTTTTGCGCAGAAGCGTTTCCCCGACGGCGTCTCGCTGCTGGAACAGACTCTGCAATATGACCCTAACTCAGTAGAATCGCTCAGCCTTCTGGCCGATTACGACCTATATATGAAACAGCCGGATAAGGCCCTGGCTCGAGTCAACGAGCAAATCGGCAAGCGGCCTCAGAACAGCGGTTTTTACGACCTTCTCGCACGGTTGCAGATCCAGGGCAAGAACCTCGATCAGGCAACTGCTTCGGCTCAGAAAGCCATGCAACTCAATCCCTCGGACAATGAGGCTATGATGCTCTACACGCAGACTGCGATGTTGCGCGGGCAGACCGCGAACGCCATTGCGGCCACACAGCAATGGGTCAATGCGCACCCCGGCGACGCCTCCGCGGTTTCTCTGCTTGGAACTCTTGAAGAGGCAAGCGGAAACAAAGGGCAGGCCGAGGCCGACTACAGGAAGGCGCTGCAGATCCAGCCACGCCAGCCCCTGGCGGCAAATAATCTTGCTTACCTGATGCTGGAGAACGGCGAAAATACCGATGTTGCGCTGTCCCTTGCGCAAATCGCCCGGCAAAGCATGCCTAACTCGCCCAATACGGCAGATACGTTGGCCTGGGCCTACTACTATAAGGGAACGTACGGTTTTGCGCGCGACCTGCTGGAGGATGCGGTAAAGACTCAACCCGGCGATGCCACCATGCAATATCACCTGGGCATGATCTATAGCAAACTCAAAGACAAGGGCGACGCGACAATGCATCTGAAGAAGGCGATTTCACTGCAGCCGAATTCCCCGGTTGCCAAGGATGCACAAGCAGCCCTGGGCGCGCTCGGTTAATCGATGGCGACCACAGGCCGGAAGCAGATCCCGCAGGCCTGTGGTGATCTGTCTTTAAAGTTACCTGCTTGACCTTGACCCTTTGGCCCCTCAGAGCTGACCCGAAACAAAATATGTCAAATACAAAAACCATCGCTAAAAATACGGGCTGGAGTGGGATCGAGTTCGCCGTCAATAATGTTGTCACCCTATTTACGTCCATTGCCATCGCCCGCTATCTTGGCCCAACCAAGATGGGTTATATCATCTACGTTCAATGGCTGGCATCCATCGTCGGCAATCTGGGGGCCGTGGGCATCCCCGCAACGGCGCTGAAGTACATGGCCGAGTTCCTTGGCAAGGGCGACAGGGGCACGGCGCGCTTCATTTTTTTGCGGACTCTCGCGTTGCAGGCGATACTGGCCTCAGTGGCCACGGCAGGCATCGTCCTGTGGGTTCTATCGGATGCCAGCGCAGAAAACCGGCTGGCGGCGGTTCTGATTGCGTTAAGCATCTGGCCGCAAATGGTCAATGCGATTTCGGCTATGGCGAACGTCGCAGCGGAAGACCTGTACAGGAATATGCCCGCTTCGGCGATTTCGATATTGGTGTTCTTTGTCAGCATTGCGGCCACGGTAATCTTCCACTGGGGCGTGGTGGGGGTTGGAGCGTCCGTGCTGGTATGCCGCAGCGTAGATTTCCTGGTGAGATTTATTCCGACGTTCCGATGGATATTCTCTTGGGAAATTACCCATGCTCATCCCGAGGGGCTGCGCAGAAGATCGATTCGCTTTGCATTGCGGAGCGTCATCATCATGGGGCTTGGGCTGGTCGTATGGGACCGTTCCGAGTTCATTCTGCTCAAGCACCTCTGTTCCGACATCAGCCAGATTGCATTCTATTCGGTGGCTTTCAGCATGGCTGAACGGCTTCTCCTGAGTGCTTCTATCTTCGGGAACGCAACTGGAGCCACGATCTTCGCTCAGTATGGTAGAGATGAGTTAAAACTCCCCGCTTTGGTGTCATCTGTCTATCGTTATCTGGCATTGAGCTCGATCCCGATCCACACCATCTTTACCGCCCTTGCCGTCCCCGTCCTCTTGTTGTTGTATGGCGGAAAATACCAGGGCGCGGAGGCGGTGGTGCTGATGGCGCCGCTGCTTTGCATGTCAAAGGCCTTCCTTAGCCCCGTGCAAAACCTGTTACAGTGCACCGAAAAGCAACAGTGTGTGATCGCCGCGACCGTCCTTGGCGGTGGGCTGGACATAGGGCTGGCATGGACGCTCATCGCCGCCCATGGCGCGGTGGGCGCATGCATCGCCAATGGTGTGGCCCAATTCGTAGCCGTGGCGTTAATGTGGGCCATTGCCATCGTCATGTTCAAGATCAAGCTTCCCTGGTTACTGACCGCCAAGGTTGCTTTCATCAGCATCGTCGCCGGCCTGGCTGGTCACTTCTGCGTGCAGAGACTGGCGCCGTTCCGGGCCGTGATGACCGGCGGAATAGCTGCGAACATCGCCCTTTTCTGGGCCGTGATGGCCGGCGGAACAGTTTCGCTCGCAGTCCTTCTTGTTCTCTTCTACCTGTTCCGAATTCTGCAGGAGGAAGACCGGGATCGCCTCAATCAAAGTGCCTCCATACTGCCCGGGCCGTTTCCCGCTTGGGTGCGAGCCATCGTATCTGTACTCATCCAGACAAAGCGAGCGCCTCTGGCCGCTTCGGACGCGGCGTTGTTATAGCGAGCCAAGGAAACAATGTTATGCAGGTTCAAGAGTTCATCCTCAAAGTCAAACGCGCCGAATCGCCGCTCTTTGCCCGGCTTAAGTGGCTGGCCAAGCAAGCGTTGACTTTCAAGCTCCCCGTCCCGCGCGCGCTTGACTGGCTTTTCCTGACGATAGGTTATCTACTTACTCTGCGATTTGAGATCGATGAAAGAATCTCTGTTGCCCTTTTTCGGTTTCCTCTGCTGCGGGCACACTGTTCGCAGGTAGGGAAGAGACTGCAGATGGAGCTGGTTCCGAATTTTAATGGACCAATTAAGGTCTACTTGGGTAACGATGTGCGACTCTCTGGAAAACTCACTTTCTCCGGCGCTCGCATCCTGCCAGACCCGGAATTAAGGATCGGAGACCGCACATTTATCGGCCATGGGAGTCAATTCTCGGTAGCAAAATCCATTACTATCGGCAACGATGTGCTGATTGCGGGCGGCTGTTGGATCCTCGATTATTCCGCGCATCCCTTGAACCCCGATCTGCGAATCGCCGGACTGCAAGTGGATCCTGAGGACGTGCGCCCAGTGCGCATTGAGGACAAGGTGTGGCTCGGCAAAGATGTAATCGTGCTTCCCGGCGTCGTGATCGGTGAGGGTGCAGTGATCGGCGCCGCAACTGTGGTGACAAAGAACGTTCCCCGCGGAGGGATCTGTGTTGGTAATCCCGGAAGAGTTGTTTCGCAGACCATCTTCGCGTCAGATGCGAAAAACGGGGAGTAGGAATAACCGACGCGGTCGTAACCAAATACCAGGAACCGGGTGCGATGATACAAGGCTCGTCCAACGACTTGCCGCGATTGTGGAATGGGGTAAATTTGAAGAGGAGATTTCGTGGGCGCGAATCAGCCTGAAACCACAATCAGCGTCATCATCCCGGCATACAATGCGGAGCGTTTCCTGGCCAGAAGCCTGGCCTCTGTTTACGGACAGACGCTCGCGCCACGCGAAGTGATTGTCGTCGATGATGGATCAACCGACGGCACAGCGCGGACTGCGGAAGCGCTGGGAGCGAAGGTAATCAAACGGCCGAATGGCGGCATTGGCGCGGCTCGAAATACCGGAATCAGGCACGCAACAGGCGAATGGATCGCACTGCTCGACGCTGACGATTCGTGGGCCCCTGAGAAACTTGCCAGCCAGGTAGCTGCCATCGACCCCGATACCGTGTTGGTTTACACAGGAGCAAGGTACTTTGACGATCGTGGTACGTGTACCGTGCAAAATGGGGTCGATCCGCTCACGGCCAGGAAGCTCCTTCGGTATTGCAACCCGATATTGCCTTCATCGGGTCTTCTTCGACGGCAAACGGTCCTGGCCGCAGGTGGGTTTCGCGAAGGCACTCCCACGTGCGAGGACTGGGGAATGTGGGTGCGCCTGATGCCTTTCGGCTCGTTTGCCGCGGTCACCGATCCTTTGACGAACTACTATGTTCACCCCAAGAGCATCAGTGCATCGCCGGAAAAAATGCTTGCCGGCCTCAGAGCCATTATGGAGCCGACGTTGCTAGCTCGTTATCGGGGGATAGAGCGTTGGATGTGGCGGCGGCGCATTTGGGCTGAACAGTTGTGTAGCGCAGCATTGATTGCCAGAGACAACAACCTCAAAGGCGAACTCGGCTATATCGTCCGCTCGCTGCTGGCATGGCCCTCCCCTTTCTTTCGCAGACGCCGCTTTGCTGTCTTGGCGGTGAACTTGAGGAACCAGTTGCTTCCCGGGCGGGAGCGAAAATGAGCGAGAAGCCGCGTATCGTCTTGATTCCCGCCACCGGCTGGTGGGTGATTGGCCAGATGGGGAAGCAGGTCATCACCCGATTCAACACGAAATACGATTTCTATTTTCTGCCCACCACCGTGCTTTACAGGCGTCCCGATCTCGTTCGAGATATAGTTGCTGCGGCCGATGTTATTCACTGCATGAGCGACTATGACGGAATAGAATTCTTCCAACATTTCGATCGACACGAACTACCCCCGATCGTGACGTGGATCCATCACGTAACTGAGTGGAATCCCAACCAGCTACTTGCGCTTGAAATGAGCGCAGCTCTTACCGTTTGCACAGAGGGATGGAAGGAGTTCATCGAGAAGCAGCTTGCAACACCGATACCGCTCACGGTTGTTCCGCATGGTGTCGATACCGATTTTTTTCGTCGGCAAAGCGTGCCGCAGGCGCAGTTCGGGATTCCACCTGCCCGCTTTGTTGTTGGCTTTGTGGCGAAGAAAGGCAGCAACCTCGACTATGGGAGAAAGGGCACCGATACGCTTCTCAACATAGTTCGCAAAGCTGCGAGTTTGATTCCCAATTTTCATCTCGTCATGGGCGGACCTGGATGGGAGAAAGACGTCGCGGAACTCAAAGCTCTCGGCATTTCTGTCAGCGGGCCAGGATATATTCGCAAGACCGATCTTCCCGCTTTGTATTCCGCCCTGGATGTCTATCTGGTCACGTCGCGCGTTGAAGGAGGGCCCTGCACAGTTCTCGAGGCCATGGCGTGCGAGACTGCGGTTGTTTCAACCCGCGTGGGGGCTGTTCCCCAGTGGATTGTGGACGGCGTGAATGGCTACAGCGCCGAGGTCGGCGATGTAGAGGGCTTGCTTCGCGCCATCGTCGCGCTGCACTGCTCCCCCGAACATAAAGCCGCTATCGTTCGGGAAGGCCGATCCACGGCGACTGCACATTCGTGGAGCAAGACTTTATCTCCGCTCGAGGGCGTTTATGATGCGCTGATTGAGAAGCGCCGCGCGACCTGCCCTCCGGCGCCGCGCCCGCGCTGGATGCGCGATCCTGACGGGTTGCTCCGCGCCAGTAGCGCTGCGGACGCACTGCTTTGCGTCTATGGGGAGATTCGCACCCGTTCTCTAAAGGCGATACCCGGGTTGAAGATGCTACGGGAGATCCTGAGCGGGCAATCGCTGCCTGATGTTGCAAGAGGCGCAACAATGATCCGAAGAATCCCAAAGCGATCCGCCGAGTGAAAATGTCGTCGACCGCAGCGGAACGTTGGCGAGCGTTAGTCGCAAATCGGAGTGCGGCTCAATCTGCTGTCTCAAGCCAGTCCTTGACTCGGGCAACCCCGGCCGGGAAGTCGATCTGAGGACTCCAATTCAGAAGGCGCTTGGCCTCGCCGTTGGCGAACTCGATCTGAACAGTTTCCCGGCTGATTCGACCGAGGGGTGGGAAAGGTAGATCGGGTTTCGGAAAAATGGTTCTAACTACCTTACGCAGGATCCTGTGCACGATGGTTCGAGGCGGCTTGGGAGGCCGGACTGGATTAGACGCCCACCATGCGATGGCGTCCACTGAAGAAACACTCTTGACATCAGGTTTTGAGTTCACCAAAGTCGCCAAGGCCAGCGTGAACTCTCGCCATGTAACAGCATGATCTGCATTAATGAACATTGCGTGGCCGAGAGCATTCGGACTATGTAAAGCTGCCTCAATCGCATCGCATACATCGTCGACATACACGACATTGCATGATCCGTTGCCATCATCGACTATGGTAACGTTTCCAGCCCGGGCCTCTTTCAGAACCGATGCAACGAAATATCCGCCAGGACCGTAAACTACGGTCGGCCGAAGAATCACTCCTGGTAACATTCCAGCGTCCATGGCCCGTTGCACAATCTCCTCTTCTTCGGCCTTGGCGTCGCAGTAACTCTCGCCGTAGCGGCCGATTCGGGCAGTCGATTCGTGCGCTGCCTCACTCCCAGGACTGGGACCATGCACCGAGATACTGCTGACGTGAACGAACCGCTGTACGCCGGCGCGTGAGGCGGCATCGACTAAGTTCTTGGTAGCTCGTGCCGCAATATCGTCTTCCGCGTGCGCCAAATGAATAACCGTGTCGCAGCCTTCCAGAGCCCGTGCAATGGCATCGCGGTCCAGGAGATCCCCCTGAACAATGTCCACAAGCGGACCGGAAATCGCAGCGCCTCGATCCGCAGAACGAACCATGGCGCGGATCTTTTGCTGCCCGGACCATTGCAGCCGCGTGCATAAGCGTGACCCGATGAAACCAGTGGCGCCAGTAACGAGACATAATCCCCAGCCCTCCGGGTTGGGACGACAGGCTGCGGACAGCTTTTCCGCGACCTGACGGGATGCCTCGATCTTCTTGTGAAGGTTATCCGAAATGCGCAACGCGAGAGCTGCAATCGTCAAACCGGTATTGGCCATGCCGCTGCATGGAATGACCGAGCCGTCCGCAATATAGACATTCTCGAGTCCGTAAATCTGACCGCTGGCGTCGCATACGCAATGCGCGTGATCACTCGACATTCTCGCAGCGCCGGAATGATGAGCACCTGTTGCAAGGACCTTCTGCCAATCAGGCAGGATAGCCACCGAGCGCGTGATCGGTCGAATCTGCTCGACGAAGCGGTCAATCGCAGTTTGAACCGTCAAGTAATAGTCCGGGGGAAGCAGCCACTTGCGATGGATCTTGGGCCTGTCGCTGCCTGGTTCCTCCGCAGCGAACACGCTAAGCTCTTCGGATAGAGGCTGCCCCGCTTGGATGAAGACCGAATAGTGAGAAGTCGGAATGCGTATGCCGAACTTCATCGAAAAGATATCCAGAATGTCGTCCCAATGAACCAGGAGGCGCATCCAGTTAATGGGATTCCATATCTGGTTGCGCAACTTCGTGATGACACTTCCGATGCGCTCGGCCCGGTCTTCGCGCAGACGTAGCGCGGCCGGCCGGAGTTGAAATCCAAAGTGGAGGTTATCGCAGCGCACGACCGAAAACAGCCGCAGGCAGCCGCCAGGGGCTGGATAATTCCAGTATCGGTAAAGAGGTTTTGCAATCTTCACACGGCCAATAAAACCAATCGCGTGGTCTTCGTAAAACCGGCCGGCATTGTTCAGAGAAGGCGCTGCGACCTGCTTCGCCAGGCTTTGCAACAGAATAGGCGTTCCGAATCCGCCGGCTGCGAGAAGGAAGTAATCACCGTCGATATTTTCCTCGCCGCCCGCTGTGCGGACTGTTACCGACTTGATCTTCGAGCCTTCGGTTTTGAAGCCGAGGGCCTCGCCTTTTACGAGGCGTACGCGGCCTGCCAACCCAAGAGAATGCCACATGTTCCGCCGACTTGAGGCGACGTACTGTGACTGAAAGAGTTCCGCTGCCAACCCCTGCTTTTGATGTTCCTTCAACAGCAAGTCAGTTGCGGTAACCAAAGCCGATCGTTTGATACCACAGAGCAGAGGAAACGCAGCGTCATACCACGGTGCTAGCTCCGCTTTAGAAAAAGGCCAGTGAGTCTGGAAGATTTCATCGTCAATCTCGATCAGAGCATTGTGCCAGAGAGCAGTTCCACCGCCAAGTCCGGACCCAACATGAGGACTGCCACCAGCTGGTCTGGCGAGGTCCACAATGCGCCGTTCTATGTCGGAGGTCGAGCGGCCCATCTCGATTACGGTAACATCATGATTTGGACCAAGTGCATAAGCGCTGATACACCCGCCGAGGCCTGCTCCAATGACCACGATTTGGGATCTTTGGCCGGGGTTTGAGGCTGATTCAGCGGCGAACATGCTGATCTCATTCATGATTTGCCAAGAGTATAGCAGAGGGCCACTCGAGGCTTTTGTCAGCGTCCGTACACTTGCTTTTACCGAGATGAGATTTTGGGACTGCAGAACCCCACGCCGGGATGATTGCGATTGCGGGACGGCGGCGATTCGGTCGGGCGCATCCGTGAGGTTTCACATGCCCCCTTGGCGAGTCTGCAGTCGTGCTGAATCCGAATCACTGCAGAGACTTTTGAGATTCGTCTGAATATGATGTTTCCACTTGCCTTCTTCGGAGAGACTTGACTGGGGTTCAACCGATTTTGATACTTTTGTCCATTGGGCTGCTGCGGCCAAAGTGTAGAATTAACGCTGGCTTGGCAACTTGCCGCCCGAGCACGAAATTTAAGTTTGCTAATTTCCCCAGGTTCAATCTCTCTGTAATTGAAGACCGATTCCCGCCGTCTTCCTTTCCGTATGGGAATTTGAGGGTGGGCTGCTTATGCAAGAATCGCCGACTTTCTGGTGAAGTGTGCACGAACGTAAAGCCGATGCGGACGCAGCGACGCCTGCGAAATTCGTGCTCGGGGGTAAGTTCCTGTTCGCTCCGACTCTCCAACATGGGTAGGCGGTGGAAGACTGCCCAGCAATCAACCTCAGCTAGTTCAACCAAAATGATATGGGGGCTTTTGATGAAGGTCGTTGTGATCGGCGGCGATGGTTATTGCGGGTGGGCAACTGCCCTTTATCTTTCCGAGCGTGGCCACGAGGTGGCAATTGTTGACAGTCTTATTCGCCGCCATTGGGACTTGACACTTGGCTTCGATACGCTGACGCCGATTGCCCTGATCGGCAAGCGCGTGGAGCGCTGGCATCAATTAACCGGAAAGAAGATCGCGCTCTTCATCGGCGATATTACCGATTACCCGTTTGTGCAGCATTTCATGCGCGCATTCGAGCCGGAAGCGATCGTGCACTTTGGCGAACAGCGCTCTGCGCCGTTTTCGATGATCGATCGGGAACGTGCCGTTTTGACGCAGGTAAACAACGTTGTGGGCAATCTGAACCTGCTGTTTGCCATCAAAGAGTTCAATAAGGACATTCATCTGGTGAAGCTGGGCACGATGGGCGAGTATGGCACTCCCAACATCGACATCGAAGAGGGGTACATCAACATCCAGCATAACGGCCGCGAGGATCGCCTGCCTTATCCCAAGCAGCCGGGCTCGTTTTATCACCTGAGCAAGGTTCACGATAGTCACAACATTGCATTCACCTGCAGAATCTGGGGCCTCCGCGCTACCGACCTCAATCAAGGAGTGGTCTATGGCGTACTCACCGACGAAACCGGAAGGGACGATCTGCTGATCAACCGGCTGGATTACGACGAAGTCTTCGGAACTGCGCTCAACCGCTTCTGCATTCAGGCGGCCATCGAGCACCCATTAACGGTATACGGCAAGGGCGGACAGACGCGCGGCTTTTGGGATATACGGGATACCGTTCGATGTATCGAAATCGCATGCAACAATCCCGCTGCCCCGGGAGAGTTCCGCGTCTTCAATCAGTTCACTGAGCAGTTCAGTGTCGGGGAACTCGCGACGATGGTGCACAAGCTTGCCACAAGCGAGGGTTTGAAGGTTGAGCTGCTCCACCTTCCCAATCCCCGCGTCGAGAAAGAGGAACACTATTACAACGCGAAACATACAGCCCTCGTAGATCTGGGACTGATTCCGCACAAACTCTCCGATTCGCTGTTGGATTCACTACTGCACTTCGCGATGCGCTTCAAGCACAGAGTCGATCATTCGCAAATTATGCCGACAGTCACCTGGAAGTAGGGCCATCAAACAGTTTGGGGCGCGCGCGGACTATTAAATTCCTGGAGCCGGCCTGAATGTGTAATATACGGCTGTGGTTACCCGCGCATTTGGAGTGTGAGAATCGGTGAAGATCAGTGTCGTCATTCCCTCGTTCAATGCCGAGCCCTTTATCGCAACAGCGATCGAAAGCTGCCTGAATCAGAATCTGCGGCCGCACGAGGTTATCGTGGTGGACGACGCATCGAGCGACCGAACCGTCGAGATCGCGAAGAGCTATCCTGCGCCGGTTCGTGTGATTCGCTGCGAACAGAACGGCGGCGTCTCCGTTGCGCGCAACCGCGGCGCCGAGGAAGCCACCGGGGACTGGATTGCCTTGCTCGATGCGGACGACTGGTTTTTACCGGGAAGATTCGAGGCGCAAATTCGCTGCGTGGAGCAGAATCCTGAAGCAAAGGTAATCTATTCGGGATTTCGGATGCGCGAGCTCGACGGCCGCGAACGCGATTCTGTCGCATTTCCGCTGGAAAAACTGAGAAATATGATGCGTTATCGGTGCGCGTTTCATATCTCCACCGTGATTATGAAGCGCGATGCGTTTCACGCGATTGACGGCTTCGACACTTCGCTCAGAAGATCGGAGGATTACGATTTCTGGCTGCGGTTGGCGGCCCAGTTTTCGATGAACGCTTTCGCTAGTGTGCCTGAAATTCTGTCCGTCTATCGCTTGACTCCAGGGAGCAAAAGCCTCAATACGTTGCCCTTTCGAGCAGCTCGTTATGCGGCCATCGAGAGCAGCGGGCTTTATGGCCTCAGCGGAATTCAGCGCGTGCTTTGGCGCCGTAAGGTGAGGGCCTTCACCGATTACGACATTTCCATTCGGCTCCGCGAGGACGGCTCGCCGCGAGATTTGGAGTTTATTTTTCGCAGTCTCCTCCTCTGGCCATTTCCATCCGAGGCTATTCCTCTGAGGCGCTACCTTATTGCCGCCGTGATGTTGAAACAGCATATTGAAAAGTACTTGCGCAACTGAGACTGCCAATGTTTTCTCGACTGTACTGGCCCCAATAGATTTTGTTCGGTCCATTCATCAGTAAGCCCAGCGCGACGACGATCGACGCTGATTCGAAAGGAGGGGACAGCGAGTGGATCCTCGATTGGTTTTTGATATCGGTCTTTCAAATGGCGATGACTCCCGCTACTACCTCGATCTCGGCTATTCGGTTGTGGGGGTCGAAGCCAATCCGCTTCGGGTAGATGAATGCAAGCTTCGTTTTGAGAAGGAAATCGAACAAGGACGGATGAAAGTCGTCAACCTGGGTGTTTTGAAGCAACCGGGCTCGTTCACGTTCTATCGCAACCTGGTGATGGATGACCGATCTTCATTTGTACAGCGAGACGGGAACCAGGAAGACTGGGAGGAGATCGAGATTCGCTGTGTCACGACCAGGGATCTGATTGACGAGCATGGGACACCGTATTTCATGAAGGTGGATATTGAGGGGGCCGACCTTCAGGCACTGGCCACTCTGCCCCTCTCCAATTGTCCTCCGTATGTATCTCTTGAACTTGGTTCCACGGGAGAGGAGATACTGAATCGCCTCATCGAGCTTAGCTACACCGCGTTCAAGTTCATTGATGGAGAGAGCCATTGGCATACGCGCAGGATTCTGAATGATGAATACGGTTGGAGGCTGCTTCGGAAACTCAGCCGCAGTGCTCCATTCATTCGCACGACAATCTCAAGTCTTCCGCAAAGTTTGCGAAACCGGGGAGAGTGGAATCCGACGGAGATCTACAATCCCGACTCCTACGCTTTCGGGCCTCTCAGTTCAGGCCCGTTCGGCGAACGTGCCGCGGGCTCCTGGAAAACGATGAATGCCTCTCGAGCTTTTCTGCGAGATCTTCAAGAATATGCGCGCAAGGTGGGGCGCGGAAACTGGATCTGGTGGGACGTGCACGCGCGTCACGGCTCAGTCAGTGGGCGATAATCGGTTAAGCTGACCTCATGAATCTCCCACGACATGCAGAACTGTGGCTCGCGCCGTATGTTAAGGACCGGCTGCGCAGAGCGGTAAACTCCGTTAAGCCAAAACGTGCCTGGATCACGGTAGCCGACCACTACGAGCCGCTGGGAAGGAGCCCCTCGCTCGCGCGCGCGATTGAGAAGGTGGCCGAGTGGCGAGACAAGTGGCCGCGCATCGCCGATGACGCTCCCAAGGATGCGGCAGGCCAGCGCCCGCAATACACATTCTTCTATCCGCAGGAGGAGTACCGCAGCGACCTGCTGGAAGACATTGCCGAGATCGCGCGCCTCGGCGTGGCCGACGTCGAAGTGCATTTGCACCACGATGACGAACGGCGCGACACGTTTATCCAGAAGGTGAGCGAGTTCTGCCGGCGCCTCAGCGGCGATCACGGGCTTCTGCGCCAGCGTGACGGGCACACCGTCTTTGGTTTTATCCACGGCAACTGGGCGCTGGACAACTCGCGCCCCGACGGCAAGAAGTGCGGCCTGAACGGCGAAATTGCCCTCTTGCGCGACCTGGGCTGCTACGCAGATTTCACCATGCCCTCGTTGCCGTCACCCACGCAGGGCCGCGTGGTGAACCAGATTTACTGGTGCGCGAGCAACGCCGACGGAACTCCGCGCTCCTTCGACCGCGGAATCGAAGCCACCGTGGGCGGCGGACGGCACGGCGACTTGCTGATGATAACTGGGCCGCTTGGAATCCGTTTTGGCGAGCGGCTGATGCCACGTCTGGAAACAGGCGAGATTGCTGGCTACGATCTGCCTACACCCAAGCGTGTACATCACTGGTTCGATCTGGCGCCGACGATCGGCAGCGATTTGTTCTTGAAGCTCTACACGCATGGCGCCGACGACAGAAACATCGATGCACTGCTCGACCACGGACTTCGAGACTTGTATCGCCTGCTGGCGGCCGAGACAGAGCGCAGAGGGATCGAGCTTCATTGGGCAACGGCGTGGCAGATGTATCAGGCCGTTGAGATCTTGATCGGCGGCATCAACTGAATTGCTGGGAATTGCGCTCACAACGGCGCTCTCCGCAGGTTATCGAAGATAGGCTCTCAGGCCTTCGTTCCAAGAGAGAAGGCGTTCGGCATCTTCGGGGTATTTGTATGTCGAATCAGGACTGTTCGACCTTACCGCAATATCTTTAGTCCATGGCCGTCCCTGCTTCAAGGCGTGCTCTCGCAAGATGGAGTTTAGCTTCTCCGATGACTTGAGGCACGATACGTGCTCAAGCCCCCAGGTCCTGGGGCAGATATGAGATTCAAGAAGCTGAGCCACGGCTGTCTCCAAATGCCGCTCGTCCGCAAAGAGACCCGTTTCCGGTACAATGTTCTTCCTGATGCCGCCGACGTGATTGGCCGGCACAATCACCGGGATGTTACACATAATGCTCTCGGCAATTGCTCGATTGCTGCCTTCTTTCAGGCTCAGCAGAATCGACACCTTCGATCGGCAGGTTATCTCCATAACCTGCTGGTATGGAATCTCATCGAAGATCGTAAGTTGGCTGGCAATTCCATAGTAATCGGCTAGCCGCCGTATATCTGCCTGTATTCTTAACGGGGAGCCCCACTTTACGCCGATCAGCGCAACCTTATAGCGGCGTTTTGAATTTCTTAACATTCGGAATAGAACGTAGTGCCGCTTCCAATCCGCCCAATTGGAATTCATTACGATGTCGAATTCCTTTTGATCCGTAAGATATGGCTTGGCAGTATCGGGGTCAACCCAGTCGCATGGCCCCAATTCTAGAGGCACTAGGTTCGAACCGAGCCGCTTCAGGAAAGCAAAGTCTCCTTCTTCAGCAGAAAGAACAAATACCTCCTGATCCCACCGCGTGTAATCCAGGAGTCCTGAAAAGCAATAGCCTGACCAGGAGGGTTCGAAAACAAGCGTGTAGTCCTCGAGCAACCGCTTGAGATCCATGTTGGAACGAAGCCAGTCGAAGATATAACTGACCATCACAAACAGCACGCCCTTTTCGCCCTTGTTCATGGGCGCCTTGAGAACCATAATGCGATTTCCGAAGAAGCGCGGCAGGTTCACGTCCGCCGCGGGGGCAGAATCGGTGTAGATGGCGGGAAGGCTGGCAAAAATATAGGGCTCAACCAGCTTTCTCATCCATGGCAAGCGAGTTGCCCTGTGAACTTGAGAAAACAGGCGAACAGCGCGCTTGCGCTGTCCCAGCAGCACCAGTGGAAAACCCAAAAGGATGAGCAGGAGCAGGCCGGTATGCACGACCAGCCGATTCTCCAATAGCCGTTGCCGCGCCAATTCCAGCCGAGTCTTCAAGTGCACGGTAGTCCCACCTCATGAGCCAGGGATTTACTTCGCATCGCAGGAGTTGCCGCGCAGCCTTGTCAGATCGAGAATTGGCAATCCGCTGCCCGTCAGCGATGCGCCGGATGCGGCGTCAGCTTTTTGCGCGATCACCAGCGTATCGGAGGAAGTGACCAGCTCATCGATGCTCTTCACGAGCAGCTTGCCGATATGGGGCAGAGCGGAAACCACGAAGCTCAGATTGCTACCATAGATTTCCTGCAACTGAATGTGAGGATCGTAGACGTGCACTTCTCTTCCCTTGCCTATTAAATATTCGATGAGAGCGATCACCGGGCTTTCGCGCAGATCGTCTGTCCCTTCCTTGAAGGCCAGGCCGAAGATGCCGACGCGACGGCCAGGGGAATCGATAACCTGGTGAATGCCGCGCCTAAGGTGCTCTTCGTTTGAAGACAATATCGATTCGAGCATGGGCAGCTTCAGGTCGAGCCGCGAGGCGCGATAAGTCAGCGCCCGCAGGTCCTTGGGGAGACACGATCCCCCAAAGGCGAAACCCGGCTTGAGATAGGCCGTGGAGATATTCAGCTTTTTATCCAGGCAGAGCGTGGCCATAACCTGCTCCGGGTCCACGCCGAGGCTTGAGGCCAGAGATCCAATTTCGTTCGCAAATCCTATCTTCACCGCGTGAAAGGCATTGCAGGCGTACTTGATCATCTCTGCCGTGCGCAAAGAGACAATCGACACCTCGCCGGGAAGCTCGGAGTACAAATCGGCCACGCCGCGCGCGGCGGCATCCGAGCTGCCGCCCACGACGACGAGCGACGGCTCCATAAAATCCTTCACGGCCGTGCCTTCCCGCAAGAACTCAGGATTGGAAACGATGCTTACCTCGGGATGTTTGGCAAAGTAGGCATCGAGAAGGGTTTCGCAGGAGCCGGGAAAGACCGTGCTGCGCACGGTAACGATGAGCGGCTTCGACCGCGGGCGAAGAAGCGCGGCGATGTCGCCGGAGGCCCGGTGCATATGGCTCAGATCGATATTCCCATTGGCCTGCGAGGGGGTGCCGATGCAAAGCAGAACGACATCGGCGGCGTCCAGGCGCTCCGCGGTGAGTGGGCCGGCTTCTAATCTTCCCGAAGCGACATTTTTCTCGATCAGTTTTTCCAGGCCGGCTTCAAAAAATGGCGACTTGGCATTGCGGACCGAGTCGATCTTATTGGTATCGCGATCTACGCCGAATATGTTGTGCCCAAGTTCGGCAAGGCCGGCTGCGCTCACGCAGCCTACATATCCCAGGCCCATCACAATTACGTTTTGCTTGCTCATCTGGCTGCTCTATCCCGTCACACTCGGGGTGAGTTTATCATGGAACCATGCATCTTCAGCGAATCGGCGGCTTCGCCGGGCGGCTGTCGAGGAGGAATGCCTTCGTTCATGAAGATTCTCTGGGTATGTCCATTCTTCCTTCATCCCACGGATCGCGGCGCCCAGATTCGCACACTTGGGATTTTGCGCGAGTTGCACAAGCGGCATGAGGTTCATTTTGCGGCATTGAACGATCCGCGCAATTTGGAAGGCCCTCCGCGCAGCTCCGAGTACTCGAGCCGGCACATCGTCGAAGAGCATTCCGCACCGGGACGGCGTTCTCTGGCGATCGTTCCTCAACTACTGAAGAGCATTGCAGACCCCATGCCGTTGGCAGTGTCACGTTATGCCTCGGCCGGCCTGCGGCGCAAAATCGATGCCCTCATCGCCACGGAGCACTACGACGCGATCGTCTGCGATTTTCTGGCCGCGGCGCCCAGCTTTACGGATGTATCGAACTGCGTCCTCTTCCAACACAACGTGGAGACCGTCATCTTCGAGCGCCACGTGGAACAGAGCCGGTCCTTCGTGATGAAGGCGTTTTTCAAGATGCAGGCCGCAAAAATGGAGGCGTACGAAAGAAAAATCTGCCGGTCTGTGAGGCAAGTGATTGCGGTTTCGGAGATCGATGCTGCGCGGATACGAAGCATGTTCGGCATAGACGAAGTCACCAGTGTTCGAACCGGCGTAGATATCGATTATTTCGCACGGCCCGCCGATGTCACTTCCATTGGCGACATGGTGTTTTGCGGATCGATGGATTGGCTGCCCAACGTGGACGGTGTGGTTTACTTCCTCGCGGAGATTCTGCCCTTGATTCGCAAAAAATTGCCCAACGCAACTTTCACAATAGCCGGCCGCTCGCCCGACCCCAAGGTGCTAAAAGCAGTCGAGGGCGTGGAAGGAGTTGCCGTCACCGGACGAGTCGGGGACATGCGGCCCTATCTCTGGGGCGCCCGGATTTCCGTGGTGCCGTTGCGCATTGGCGGCGGAACGCGGCTGAAGATTTATGAGTGCATGGCGGCCGGCGTCCCTGTGGTTTCAACCAGCGTGGGTGCGGAGGGTTTGCGCTACAGCGACGGCGAGGATATTGCATTGGCCGACGACCCCGCCGGCTTTGCCGATGCGTGCGTGCGACTGCTCCAGGACGATTCCGCGCGGGCCTCACTGGCCGAAAACGCGCGGCAGCGGACGGTCAAAGAGCTGTCGTGGGAGGCGGTGAGCCGCGAGTTCGAGGCGATCCTCGAGCGCAATCGCGCGCATGCAAATGAGCCGACGGTGAAAGTGCAACGATGAGAATCGCCGTCGTCACCAGGTATTTCCCGAGTTCGGGAGAACCCGCGCAGGGCCGGTCGCTCTACGAAACCCTGCGCGTGCTCAGCCGCAGCGCCGAAGTCCAGGTTTTCTATCCCAATGCGGCCTATCCCAAATTTCTTCAGCCGCGCAGTCGAACTTACGACAAGCTGGATCCCAGCTTTCGGCCTCCAGACATCAGCGTAAGTTATTTCAACTACCCCGCACTGCCGCTGATTTCGCGGCCCTTTAACGGCTGGATGACCGCGCGCACCCTGCTGCCTCACGTTCGCGCTTTTGCGCCCGATGTGGTTTTTGGCTGCTTTCTTTACCCGGAGGGTTTTGCTGCGCTCCGGATCGCAAGGTCCCTGGGCGTGCCGGTTTCGGTGATGAGCATCGGCTCCGACCTGAACCGCATCGGCGATTCCCTTTCGGCTCGGTACACGCGTACGGTGCTGCGCGAGGCGGATTCGATTGTGACGGTTTGCGACGATCTGCGCAACACGGCCGTTGCCAAGGGCGCCCCTGCCGCCAAGGCTCGGGCAGTTCTCAATGGCTGCGATCTCAAGGTCTTCTATCCGCAAGATCGAAGCCAGGCGCGAGAGCGGCTGGGAATCGACACGTCCTGTGAGGCGGTAGTGTACGTGGGGCGCATGGACTTGAAGAAGGGGCTGCGTGAGCTGGTCGAGGCAGTGGCGGCGCTGCATGCGAGCCGGCCGCGCCTGCATTGCTACCTTGTGGGCCGCGGGCCGGATCGAACTGCAATCGAAGATGCCATTCGAACCGGCGAAGCGGGCGGTTTTGTGCATCTCGTTCCGGGATGTGCGTTCGAGGAGGTCGCGACATGGATGACCGCTGCCAGCGTGGTGACCCTGCCAAGCTACATGGAGGGTTGCCCCAACGTCATCCTGGAAGCGCTGGCTTGCGGCCGCCCTGTGGTGGCGACAAACGTCGGCGGAATCCCCGAGGTCCTCAGCGACTCCTGCGGGCGTCTCGTGCCTCCGCGAGAGCCGGCAAAGCTGGCCGAGGCGCTTGCTTCCGTGCTCGACGCTGCGTGGAATCCCAAAGCCGTTTCCGCCCATGGAAGCCGCAGCTGGAGTGCTCCGGCAACGGAACTCATGGAGGTCTTCGAAGCTCTGGTGGCAAACGCGCAGGGGAAACCGCGTGTCCGCTAGCTCTCCGCGGAACTTCCCTGGGCCTGGCGCGCCGCTCCGCCGCATGACACGCGTCGCAGAGCGAATACTGGCGCTATTCGGGATTCTGATTCTGCTGGTGGTGGCCACTCCACTGGTCTCCTGGTGGGCCAGACTCTACGCCGGCCCCATCGATCAGCCCAAAGGCGATGTCCTGATCGTGCTCAGCGCCGCGAATGACGAGAACGGCGGCATCTCCTACTCTTCCTATTGGCGCGCTCGTCAAGCAGTCTTCGCTTGGCAAACCGGGGGATTCAGCAAGGTCATCATCAGCGGCGGTGGAGGGCCCGGCATATTGAACTATTTGCTGGCCAATGGCGTGCCTCGGTCCGCGATGATCGCAGAGTGGCGCTCAACCAGCACTCGAGAAAGCGGCATTGCGGTGGCGCGCCTGCTTCAGAGCCTGCCCGGCAAGCGCGTTCTGCTGACCAGCGATTCTCACATGTTCCGGGCCAGCCGCGTGTTTCGCAAACTGGGGGTCGAAGCCGCTCCCATGGCGGTCCGGGATGTCTTACATAGCACGGAGCATTGGCCGGGACGCTTTGGGGCTTGCTGGGCGATGGTCCTTGAGTCGGCCAAAATTGTCGACTACAAGCTTCGCCGCTGGATTTAGCGGGAGCGAAGCTTCGCGCCGCCTTGCCGGGAGGCAAGATTGTAGAATCCGCCCGCAAGCTCCATAGCGAGCGTGACAATCAAATGACAACCGCCGGATAATCTTCCGACCCGCGAGTGAAAGCATCTTCGCAGGGAAGTCACTGTCTCCAAGATTTCCCGGCTCGCGAGCAAAATGAAGCTCAAGCTCAAACATCTGCGCCATCCTCTGCGCGCCGCCGCGGCAGCAAAGACCCAACTCGCTGCGCGCTGGACCATGTACGCATGCGCCAAACTGGGGAAACGGCGTTTTCGTGACGACGCCCGCTACGATCTCCGCAATATCACAGACGGATTTGCGCCTCGCCCGCAAACCGACTGTGACGATCGGGCGCTGCTCGAAAGAATATGCGCGGCCTACATCAAGGCAATGCAGCAAGAGCCGCTTGCTTCGCCAACATACAGAGCCACCGGATGGTGGGAGCAAGTGCGACGAGAAAATCTGAAACCGGTGGTGCAGGCGCTCTACAATCGCGATTTCGCGGCGCTCGAATCGATGTATGCCAACTTCTTCCGCGATCCCTGTTCAGCGGGTCTCATCGGAGTACCGTGGAAGGGAACTTTGCATGGGAACAATTCAAGCAAAATCTACCGGCGGTTCTATCTGAGCGACGTCCTACATCGCGTTGAGTACTGGAAGCAGCAGACCGAAGGTCGCTTTTCGTTATGCGATCTCGACGGACCTCCGGTTGGCAATCCGTTCGGCGCGCTCATCGAGGGAACGCTGATACGCACTGGCAGCGAATATCACCATTACTGCGCACACAGAATTATCGATCTTTTGGCAACTCGCTCCGTACCCGGCAGAGCATCCGCTGTTGAAATCGGCGGGGGCTTCGGCGATATGGCGTGGTATCTGCTGCGCGATCTTCCAAACCTTACCTATATCAACTTCGATGTTCCCGAAAGCATTGCGCTTGCCTCGTACTATCTCTTGAAGTCTTTCCCCAAGCTCAGGTTTCTGCTCTACGGAGAGAACGAGTTGACGAGAGACGCCATTGCCGGCGCTGACATTATCCTGATGCCTGCATTCGAACTTGCGGTCATGCCCGCGGCATCGGCAGATTTTACCTTTTGCTCGCATGTCATGTCCGACATCTCTTTCGCAGCAATGGCGGAATACCTTGGGAACATAAGCCGGATAACGCGCGAGGGCTTTCTCTTCGTGGGCAGCAGCCGCGCCGGGGACTCGATCTCGGCATTGGAGGGTCGCAGCAACAGCCTCTTTATGCCCGCCGAAAAGCGCCCGTCAAACTGGCACGCTCATCGCGCGTCGAAATGGGATGAAGTCGAATGCCTTTTGAGGACCGCCCGAACCGGCAAAGTTGAGCGCCAAACTGAATTGGTCGAGACATAGCCGCATGTCGATCCTCAGAAAAGTACATCACGCGATCCGCCAAATCATCTTTGGCGATACTCTGCTCCCTCAAGTAATTACCCTCAGCTTCGTTGAGCCTCAATCGGAGATTGCTGTTTGGCTACACGGCCTGAGAGAGCCGATCGATGTGACGCAACGGCTTTCCATGGCCTGCGCCGCGCCTCTGTCCATCTGTATCGCGTTCGCAGAGAACCCGGCGTTGCGAACGCAGAAAAGTGCCCATTTGGCGTTGAGGTTTTCAGAACGTGGAGGCCGGCAGATGGATCTTGGAGAGATCGAACTGAAGCCGGCAGGAAGCATTTCTCTCGATGGCTCCGAACTTGCCATCTTCCAGGCCCGAAGCTCAAACAACTACTGTCTGCCGCGCGCGCAACTTTTGGCCCATAACCTGCTCCGCGTATACAAAAATCGGCAGTGCACCGATGCTTCCTCGATAAGAATGACGCCCGGAGGAATACGGGCGATGGCGGTCTTGTCCATCCGCCCCTATCCCGTCGCGTTGGCAAGCCATGACCACGCCGGAGGAAATATCTTCCCCCTGAACTTGATGGGTGATATGGGCAACGGATTGTTCGCGTTCTCGCTGGTCGATTCGCGGAATGCAGCCCTCGGCGTGGAGCGCGCCGCTCGGGTTGCTCTCAGCAGTATTCCAATCGCGCAGTCGGCGTACGCATTTCAGCTAGGCTCCAATCACTTCCGGCAATTGATCGAATGGGATCGACTCCCGTTTGAGACCAAAGCCTCCGAGATCTTCCGCATCCCAGTTCCGGCTTTTGCGCAACGAGTCAGGGAGCTTGAAGTTGTGAGATCTCAAGCCCTCGGAAGTCATCGCCTTTTTGTGGCGCGCATCGTTTCGGACCAGGAACTTAAAGCCTGCGAAAACCTCCATTTTATTGACGGAATTTATCAGGCCTGGCGCATGAAGGGCCGCGCCGCTGAGCTCAATGCCGCGCTCGCTGCAGACTCATTGAACAAGCGGGGCGTGCCTACCTCGCGATTCGCAGCCGTCCAACGCGAATATCGATCGTAAGCAGTTTCCATTACGGACGCTGCGCAATGAACAGAGCGAACTCACATCGTTCCCAGGTGACCTGTCATACAGAACTTTCCGTCAACTGGTAACTTCAGGTCCGGTTACTCTATTGATGAAGCATCGGAGCGAACTCTTCTATTTGGTCCGACGGCCCACGCTCATTCGCGGCGCCCGTCTGGCTCGTTTCCTGGTTTTTGCCCTGCAACGAGCCAATATGGAATTCCTGCAGCTTGTAGAGCAGAGACCGATAGCTCATCTGCAGCCATTTCGCGGTCTTCGAGCGATTCCAGCCATTGGCTTGCAAGACGCGCAGAATAATCTCGCGCTCCAAATCCTGCGTGGCCGCGCGGGTAATTTCCTTCAGGGAGATGGGATTGGCCAAGTCGATTTCAGTGGTCAGGCGAGCCTGCGCAGCCGGAATCATCTCGGAAAGCAATGCATCTTCGCTGCCGATGAGCACATAATTGCGGATCATGTTCTCCAGCTGCCGGATATTTCCCGGCCAATGATAGCGCTCCATCATGCGCATCAATTCCCTGGAAAGCGGCTTGGGGGTCTGGCGGAGCGTCTTCGAATGAACCTCGAAGAAATATCCGATGAGCATCGGCAGGTCCACAACCCGCTGGCGCAAGGGCGGCAGTTCGATGGTCACGGCGTTGATGCGATAGAAAAAATCCAGCCGGAAGCTGCCATCGTCAACGCGCTCGCGCAGGCTGCCGCGTGCTGCGGTCACCAGCCGCGTATCCACTTGCCTGGAATCCTGCGCACCGACGCGCATGAAGTTCCCGTCCTGGAGGAGCTGGAGCAACTTGGCTTGTACGGTTACGTCCAAACTGCCCACCTCGTCCAGAAAGAGAGTGCCCTCGTGCGCCAGCTCCACCCGCCCGCGCTTGGTGGCATGAGCTCCGGTGAACGCCCCTTTTTCGTATCCAAAGAGCTCCGACTCGATGAGCGGAAGCGGGATGGCCGGGCACGTCACTTTGACCCACGGAAAGTTGGAGCGCTTGGAGAAGGCGTGCAGCAACTTGGCCAGGATCTCCTTGCCGGTGCCGCTCTCGCCCTGAATCAGGACCGGAACATCGGTGCTTGCCACCCGCTGCAGCTTCTCGTAGGCGGCGGCCATCTTTGGCGAACGCCCGAAGAACACTTCAAGGGGAGGCAGTTCTCGCAGATCAACTGTTTCATTTCCAGATGCCAAGGGCATTTTTGTTCTCACTCCGTGAAACGAATAGGCCGGTATTGTCACTACTCACTGCAATTCATGTGCCGAACTATGCAAAATCTCGCATATGTACGAAATACCACACAAGTAATCAGCGGTGCTCCCTAAGGTACTCAAAATCAGACACTTTTTCGCCATGGATTTGGCGGAGAGACCAGCTCGGGGCACTTTTGGTAAGGGTAACTGTTACCGTCAGTATAATTTTATGAAAAACATTGCGCAAAAAGTGAACGAATTGCCACATTCAGTGATACGATTTTTTCACCCCCAAGTGTTCATGTTCGGGGAACATTTCGGAGAAACTGCAAGGAAAAATCAAGGGCAGTAGGAAAATCTTTTCCAATCTCGATTGAGAATGGCTTGGCTTCACTTCATTGGCTTGCGTTGGTACTGAACCCTGCAAAGATCCCCGAAATCCAAGTGTTCCCAGAGTTTGACCGCTAAGTAGTCTGCACAAAACGTAGTCTGCACAAACGACCATGAAGACACAGACCAGAAGTTTGCCTCAGATTGCAGCTTTGGGTACCGACCCAGCACTTTTGCAGTACGTGCATGGTATTCTCTGCGATCGTTTCCAAGTGAGCCTATTCACCACGCCAGGAGAGCTAGCCACGAGACTCCAGGAGCCGGGTAGCGCCGATCTACTCCTTATGGATTGGCAGAGCGGAAACGGCAATGGCCGCGAAGACGCTCTTACGCGGCTGGCCAGCATTCGCGCCATCAAGCCGTCGCTTCCTATCGTGTTGTTTGCCCGCTCAGTCGATTTGAAGGAAGTATTGCAGGCAGCACGCCTTGGCGCCACCGACGTGATTCTGAAGCCTTTCGGAAAGAGCGATGTAGATCATGCGGTAGAGCAGCACCTGCGGAATGGCGGTGTGAACTTCGGTGTCGCAGAGGATCAGGTGCAGGAAATTCCGCTGGATGAAGACACTACTTTTGTCTTGTCCTGCAGACGCATGCGCGAGCTGGAGGCGCAATGCCGGCTGGTGGCGCGCACCGACATCCCTGTTCTCATTCTGGGAGAGAGCGGGACCGGCAAAGAAGTGGCGACATTGTTTATCCATAAAATGTCGGCGCGTAGCAATCGCGACTTCCTCAAGGTGAATTGCGCAGCCATGCCTGCAGACCTGCTGGAGAGCGAACTCTTTGGCTACGAGCAAGGCGCTTTCACGGGAGCGGTCAAGTCCAAGCCGGGCAAGTTCGAACTTTGCAACGGCGGCACCATCTTTCTTGACGAGATCGGTGAAATGCCGGCCGCGCTGCAGGCCAAGCTGCTCCAGGTGCTTCAGGATGGTACTTTCGCCCGCCTTGGCGGCCGCTTCACCATGCGGGTGAATGTGCGCGTGATTGCCGCCACAAACATCGACATCAAAGAGGCCATAGCGCAAAAGAAGTTCCGCGAGGATCTCTATTACCGGTTGAACGGTTTCACCCTCAAGATGCCTCCCTTGCGCGAGCGGGGCGAGGAAATTCCGGTCTTTGCTCACTACTTTATGCGCAAGGTAGCGGGCAAGCACGGGACCATGCCGCTGCACATCTCGCCCACGCTGATGCAGGCCCTATGCAATCATCGCTGGCCGGGAAACCTGCGTGAGCTGGAGAACATCATCAAGCGCTACTTCATTCTTGGCGACGAACAGGCAATCATCAGCGACCTGAGACCCGCGCAATTCGCGGGCCAGCCCAGTCTCAGTGGCATGGACACAGCCTACGTCCCTGGTCTGAAACGCCTAGTGAAGAACGTCAAAGGCGACGCTGAATCCGTAGCGATCGCTCAAACCCTGGAGGGGACCGGATGGAATCGAAAGGCAGCCGCAAGTCAGTTGCAAATAAGTTACAAAGCCCTACTGTACAAAATCAAACAATACAATCTGAGCCCCGCCGAGAAGCAACAAAGACAGAGCATAATGTGAGCGAAACAACGGCCGCGCCTCATGAAAATGCTCCGGCCTGCCCGGACCCCGTTGTCATTCGCTGCGGCGCCCGCGTCATCAAAGGCCATCTTGAGTCACCGTGTTGGAACTCGGCGGACGATGCGGTACGGAGCTTGCCTGGGCAAATTCACGATGTGTTTCGCATCCGCATTCTCGAATCGAACGTCATTGAGGAAATTCCCGCCAACGACATCAGCGCCGTGTTCTTCGTGAGCACCTTCAATGGCGAACCCGCTCGCAACGCCCTTCGCTTCCACGCCGAGGAGCCGATCCTTCCCGGGGTCTGGATTCAGGTGAAATTCCATAACGGCGAAGTGATTGAGGGGATCGTTGAAAACTCGATTCGTTTTCTGATGGACCCAGGATTCTTTCTCCGGCCCACCGACCCAGGCGGCAACAACAAACTCGTCTACGTAATGAAGAACGGGCTTGTCGAACATCATGTGCTGGGGTTGACAAAATAGACGGAATTCGCAACCGCCCTCACGGCCGAGGCAACGAATGAGCTGCGACCCTCTGCGTGGTTCCGCGGAAGCTCAAAATTGCAGCGCGATACCCCATACGACAAAACCCCGACCTCCAGCCGCTACGCACCGGAAAAGCAGCCGGTGCGCGCAGCAGTCGATCGGGGTTGAGCTTCGCGCAGCAGAAAACTGCGGCGCTTGGCCGCCTCTCTAGGAAGCTGCGCCGATTTTCTCGCGCCGCGTGGCAGCTCCGAAGAGACTCAACGCAAGCAGTGCCAGGCCGCTGCCGAATAACACCAGCGAGGAAGGTTCGGGCGCGGAAAAGTCTCCCGAAGCCGGAGCACCGCCTCCCATCGGAATGGGGTTATTGGAGTCAGCGACGCCATTGTCGGACCAATAGAAGTATCCCTGGTCAGTCGCCTGGCCCTGGTCGTCGGCAGTGTAGGCGTCGGAGAAGAGATTGAGCTCGTAGCCGTTGGTGAAACTTAGGAGCAGTCCGTCCCAATCCAAAATCCCGTTGCCTGTGGCCTTGGTGTACAGCACATTGTCATAGAGGAATCGGCCGTCAGGACTGGTTGCGTAGTTGGGCGCAATAGCGCCGCCGGCGGAAATGACGGTCGCCGGATTCGCTGACAGGTACACGGTCCCAGCGTCCGGATCTGAGAACCATCCCGTAACCGCCGTGATCACGTCAACGCCTGCCGGCTGACCGGCAATCTGGCTGGCTGTAAATGTGAAGTCAGATTGAAAGTTCGTTCCGTCGATCGCGAATGTAAACGAGTCGGCGTTCGCAAGCGGAGCGATTGCAAGCGCCGCTGCCATTGCGGGTACTGCAAACCACATCTTTTCCATAAACCCTCCGCTCTGCCCATGCGGGCATCAACTGATTCCTCCCCCTGGATTCGGCCCTCCGGAGGTTTGTGCCCGCAATGCAATGTTGTCGAGGAAAAGCGGAATGGATGACCTTGCTCCCCCAACAACATCCGAACGGACCACTGTCCGGATTCCCATCCGCAGCAGAGCGCGATTCGCTGCAGAAGTAGCCGCCGGTCATGCGAATGGGGGAACAAAGACGCTACGCATGGCCATTTGGATCGGAACAGAGATTCTGCCATCCCTTAAAGCACGTGAAGGTCCACAGTATTTTTCTTTAGAATCAATAGTTTGCTATTTCTTTTAAACTTCGAATGCGCAAATATTTACACAGTGTTTACGCAAATGTCCATGGCTTTTCCTACACGTCGCCTGTTTTCTCGGCTAATCGCTGGCCGTTGCCTCGCGAGGGCGACCGTTCTTCGCCGAATGAAGCCGCGATTTGCGGCGCTCCCAAATGCAAGCCGCGGTTCTGCTAGACTCGATGCCGAGAGCCTTCGGCTTCCCGCATTCAACCCCCGCATTTAACTAAGGAGCAGTGCGACCGATGCCCCTGAAGCTGCAGAAGCCGAACCTTCCCCGGGCGGTTTATTGGCTCACGGTTCTGGCATTCGTCTTGCGCGTGATTGCGCGAATCCATTCGGGCGTCGCGGACTTCTGGGTCAACGGCTACACGTTCTTTTTTGCCATGGCTCAGAACATCGCTCAAGGCAAGGGGATCGGAATCGACGGCTCGCCGACCGCGTTTCGCGTTCCCCTGTACCCGCTCCTTCTCGCCGCAATAACATTCGGTCACAAGGTCTTTTGGCCCATCGTGATTGCCCAATCCGCGATCGGCGCGGGAACGGCGTTTTGCGCTGCGCTGCTCGCGCGCCAGATGTTTCGCGGACCATGGGCAGCCCATGCGGCAACATTGGCAGCCGCGGTCGCCGCGGTTTACCCCTACTATGTCATCCATGACACTGCGCTCGAAGAGACCAGCCTCTTTACGCTTCTTTCTCTTGTGGCAGTGATGCTTCTGCTGCGCACAGCAGAAAACTCCAGTCCTGCTCTCGGCGCCGGCACCGGTCTTCTTCTTGGTCTCGACGTGTTGACGCGCGCAACCATCGCGCCCTTCGCCTTGTTGGTTCCTCTGTGGCTCCTCTGGCAAAAGCGGGCTCGCGCCGGCTTGGCTTACGCTTTGCTTTTGGCTCTCACTGTCGCTCCATGGCTCTGGCGGAACTATCTCCTCACGGGCGTCCCCACGCTCACCACGGAGACCGGAATCGAGCTATGGAACGCAAACAACGGATTTCTCTTTCGGCATTACCCCGAGGAGAGCAGCGACCTAAGCAAGGCTGACGCTCTCAACGCGCTATCCGTGCAAGATCAACAGGAATTGGACCGGATCGAGAATAACGAGGAGCTCACGAACCGGTGGTTCATGCATAAAGCTCTCGCATCCATACGCGCGCATCCCACACAAACAGCGATCGATGACTTCCGCAAGGTGGGGGCAGGGTTTTCCTGGTTGCCAAGCCCGCGCCGTGGAAGGATCGCCGATCTGGCGCATGTGCTCTCTTATGGGCCTGTAATGTTGTTGGGACTATGGGGAATGTGGCGGCGCCGCAAGTGCTGGCGAGAGGACTCGTTGATCTATCTTCTGTTCGCGAATTTCATCGCAGTCACCGCGGTCTTCTGGGCTCACACGTCTCACCGCGCCTATCTCGATGTGTATTGGATGGTGTTTGCGGCATCGATCGTGGCGGAGATCGGCGCGGGAGTCGCGCACTGGCGGCGGGAATCTAAACAAAGCAAATCTCTATCTTCCTAATTGCGCTTCTCGATTGCGTTCGGAAGAATTCGAGCTCCGAGCATCCGGAGTTATCGGTGAACTCAACGAATCTTTCGAAACACGACGTCGGGATATTCCGCGTCAGGCAAGAGACAATTATCAGGACCGTAAAGCGGCGCCGGCTCGTCGCGTTTCACACTGAAGACCGTCGCGAAGTCGTGGGCCACGCGCGTATCGCGAAAGCGGAACATTGCGTGATGAATCACCAGAAGACCGCCGGGCTTAAGTACGCGCGAGAGATCAGCCACCGATTCTTCGAATTCTGCAAACCGGATGCGCTGGCTGCTCGATGCTGGCGGCGGCGAAGTGTTCAAATCTCCATGACGAAAGACGGCCATGGCGAAGATCGCGTCATAACTCGATTCGGCTTCTACGGCGGCCGATCCGGCAACGGCAAAGGTCATCTTATTTTTTGTAGCTTTAAAGCGCCGTAAACAGCAGACCGCAATATTCCATGGATTGATGTCAATTCCGACGAAAGCTGCGTCAGGGAAATAGCGGCGCAGAGTGAAAACTTCCTCTCCCGTCGCGCATCCGAACGAGAGGACGCGCACTGCGCTGCTGTCTCCAACCGATTCGCGTACGAACCGAAAGATCTCAGGATAGCGATCGATCGAGGTTGTCCCATACGGCTGATAGAGACCCTTCGGAGGCCGAAGCAACAAGAGTGCGGCATGGCGCGATTCCATGCTCTTCACAAGCATGTAGACAAAGCGCGCGATCCCGTACCCCGGCACTTTGCGCAGGCTGGGCTTGAACCGCATGAGGAGAGCTTGCATAGAAATGGTCCGCGACCGATTCAGCGCGTCACGCCGGCGACGTAGAGAGTAAAACGATTCGCAATGCAACCGGAAGGTTCGGCGGCTGTATCCTCGGGTGAAAGCGAATAAATACTATCCGAGATCTTCCGCAAAAATGCCGAGGAACTCAGCACCTTTTGATAGCGCGGCCTTGGCCGCTCAATGTTCCCATCGTTTGCATCAATATCCGCGTAGAGAAGATAAGTGGGACGCTGAGCGCCGCACAACTGACGCTGCAAATTGGCGAGCACGCGCCGCAGAACCGCAGCGTAAAAAGGGTAGTAAAAGAAAAGAACAAGCGGGCCTTCGGGATAAACGAACTTCGCCGCATCCTGGTTGACGATGGCGATACGGCGAGTCCAGGCGGGATCGCGTGTGACATTCAACCGGGCAATTTCGCACAACTCACAGGAGAGCTCTACGCCAACGAGTTGCCGAAAGGGAAACTCGGCCGCGACAAAAAGCGCGCGGCCCTTCCCGCAGCCGATATCGATAAAGGAGAACTCTTGATGTTGAATCGGCAGCGATCGAAGCGCAGGACGAAGCGTAGAGGGTGAGATACCGAGGTAGCTGTTGACGAAGACTGCCGAGAAAGAGCGCCAGCTCAGATCGGCTGGCGAGATATGGCCGCCCGTTTCCGTGCCGTGGAGCACATCAAAAGGATGCGGTTTGCACTCCACCACTCTTTGAGGCGCTTCGGGCGCTTTCAGAAACGCACGTGCGAAGGTGCCCTTCACTCCATGACTTTTCAGAGACCGGAAAAGACGCTGGTATGAGTGCCCTAGTGCGTCACGAAAACCATTGAATTCTATTGAGCGGAAAAATCTGCGAAGCAAACGAAGAGACGGGCTCAGGCGATCCTTCATCGTACATTTACCGGATACACTGGCGCGTGTTTCATGTCCGGCTGGCAGTTGTCGTTCCGAGAACTTGTTTTAGCTGCCCACAGAGATCGTCACCGGACGCCTGGAGACTTTTACATAACCTTTTTCAGCAAGCTCTAACCCCTCAGATCGTAACGTCTCCGGCTTGCGGTCGGGAAGGGGCATCCCTGACGTAGGCCCATGTATATGCAAACCTAGCTATCGTGCCTACCAGGATGAGTATTACCATCGTTTTGTGTGCTGCCGTGTGAAGCTGCAGTGATTTGTTCGATGCTGGTCTTCTTTAGTTCCGGGGCAACCCAAGTCTTTCTAACTTCAATTTTTTCGTCCTTCTTACCGGTCATCGACTCTCTCCTTAAAGGAATAAGCCTTTATAGTTGGAGCATAAGGGATGCCCACTAGGAAAGCAAGTGAATTATCCCCTATGGGGCTGCACTTTCAAGGGTTTGAAGGTTACCGACGGGGATTACTGTGGACACCATTCGGCTACGGAACAGGTACAACCTTCCTGCACTTTCCCCGCCCACTCGAGGGGCCCCATGGCCCGCACACACTCTCCACAAATGGTTGAGTTTTCGGATGTTACATCTAGCATGGGACAAAGGCGCATAAACGCTCCCTGACGATCGGGAAATACTGCGTTCGAGGCGAGTTTTAGAGCGGGCAACCCGGCACCATGCGCCGTCAGAAGCCGGCCTTTGGCAGTTGCATCACTCTGAGTGCAAGCACAAAATTCGCCGCGAGCATCGCCATAACCATAGAACGGGACGCACGGGTTTGTAGACCCAAAAGAGGGTGTCTGGGAGAACCAGTGTCCTGAAGTCCTCGCGGCTATAGAAGAGATCGGCCAAACTGCTCCAGCAGGATTTGCGCGGCCAGAGGAGACGCTCGTAACGGCTGCGGCGGATCCTGCTGCGGAGTTTCTTCGGTCCCACGCGAGCGACAGGTTCGGAGGGATCCTTGAGGGCGCACAAGGGCATCTCGACAAGCAGAGGCGACCAACTTTTCCAGGCGTCGCGCTGAAGATCGGGAAGTGGAATTCCATACACTTCGCGCAAAAGACCCAGACCTGCCAGTAAAGTCCTTTCTTCTCCGGATTGCCGGGCTTGGTCGAAGCAAGCCTCCCAGTTCAGCAGCCCCAGCGAGTGAGCGCGCGCAAGATCGCCAAGCCACTTCGAGCGAAACCACTGATGAAGGCCACCGTGACAGCAGAGATAGAGCGCCAGATCGCCAGGATGCATCGCCTGGATAGAATGTTTTTGCCAGACAGCCGGAACGCTGCGCGCCCAGCGGGCACGGGTCGCTTGAGGAGTCTCCCACTGGCTGCGCCAATGAAGTTCCAACATGCAACCGCTGCGACGATGAATGAAATTGATGTGTTGTTCGTTGCGGAGGAAGCTGCTCCACTGTCGAGGGCTCATGGGGAAAAACGAAGATTCCAATTGCCAACCCTCTTCTACAAGGCAGGATTGCGCCTTGTGAATATCCTCTACGCGCACTTCTATATCTAAGTCGCGGGAGTAGCGCAGGCCTACGTCCTGATAGAGGTCGAAGGAAAGAATCTGGCCCTTCATGGGCATGGCAGGAATTGCCGTGCGGTTGAAGCGCTTCAGCACATCGGCCAACACCATGCAATACACGATCGCCAGTTTCCGGCAATCGTCGCTGCGCTTCTTTAACTCCAGCGCGGAAGGCTCGGGCACCACGATCCCAGGAACACGGCCGAGCGCAGCCCAGCCTAGGCCCGGCGTGCCATGGCGGTCAAGCAGGCGAAGATACTCCTGCCAGTCCGGTCCGGCATCGATGGCCGCGCGGATCGCGTTCTCCTGGTTTGCCTGCCATGTATCCGGCGCCAGCCAAGAAGTCGCGATCATCAGACGAAATGCAGGGCTTGTGCCCTCGAGCCAATTGGCCTTCAGCACTGCCGATCTCCCGCCCCGATCTCTCGCATCTGGGCTCGCCAGGAACTGGCGTAGGCTCCGCCGCGCGCGATAAGTTCTGCGTGGGAACCAGATTCCACGATGCGCCCCTTATCCATCACGTGAATGATGTCGGCGTGCATTGCGGTGGTAAAGCGGTGCGTAATCATTAGCGCGGTTTTGCCCGCGGTGAGCGCGCGAAAGCGGTCGAGCCAATCATGCTCTGCCCAGGAATCCATGGCGCTGGTGGGTTCATCCAGGACGATCAAGGAGGCTTGGCGGAAGAAAGCGCGAGCCAAGGCAATGCGCTGCCACTCTCCACCACTCAGTTCTGTGCCGCCAAACCACTTGCCAAGCACGGTCTCAAAACCATCGGGCAGCCGCTCAATGGGATCGAGAGCTCCTGCACCGCTTGCTGCTTCGTGCACGCGTACCCTGTCTCGAAGTCCGTCAATGTCACCGAAGGCGATGTTCTCGCTTGCCGTTGCGCAATAATGCACAGGTTGCTGGAAAAGGACGGCAATGCGGCGGCGCACGATTTCCTGATTCAACTCGCGCAGGTCCACGCCATCGAGAAGAACCCTGCCTTCATCCGGATCGTAAAAGCGGCAGAGCAGCTTGATGAGTGTACTCTTGCCGGCTCCGTTGTGTCCCACAAGAGCGACGATCTTTTCTCGAGGAATCTCGAGATCGAACTCATCCAGGGCACGATGAAATCCGCCGGGATAAGTAAAGCTCACGCGCTCGAAACGAATGGCCTGCTTTACCGGCAATCCTGGCTGCGCAAGCAGGCCGGCGAGAATGACCGGTTCAATTTTCAGAAAGTCGTCGAGGTTCTCAATGAAAAGCAAGCTCCTGTAGATCTTGCCCGCACCCTCGAGCAGCGAGCGAAGCAGAAGCTGGCATTGCTGGAAGGCCTGAAAGCAGAGCAGCAGGTCGCCCAATTTGACTCTGCCGGCGATGGTCTGATGGAGCATCCAACCAAGGCCCACGACACTCCCGGCCCAGGCAAGAACACCGGCCCCGAGCTCAGTGACCGCGCCTTGTTGCACCAGCCGCAACTTACCGGTTCGTAATGTCTCGCGTAGTTGCTCGAAGGCCTTGCGGTGGAAATTACCGATGCCGAAAAGGCGCAACTCGGCGGCAGCGCCGAGATCGGTCATCATCCAGTCGAGATAGCGCGCCCGCCGTTCCTCGAATGTGTGTTCGACATGCCAGCGATGTTCCTTGAGAATCTGGCGAGCCACCAGCAGCAGCCCAGGAACCGCAGTGAACACTAGAAGCGTGGGCAGCCATGCAGCGTAGGTCCAAAGAATGCCGGCGAGCACGAGAAACCCCAGGCCATTCTGCACCAGCGACCCAAGGCTCTCGAGAAGCGCGAGTGGCTGCGAGATGGCTTCGACCTGCGCCCGATAGAGTCGATCGTACGATTCCGGATCATCGAAGAAAGCCAAGTCTACCCGCAGGGCTTGCACGTGGATCAGCCGGTGAACCTCATCCTCGACATACTCGGCTTGCACGGCTCTGACCCACGACAAGGCGCTTGACAGAAGCTGCGCGACAATCCAAAGAACGGCGATGCCGACGGCCGGAAACAAAACCGTGCTCCATCCCGGCGACACGACCAGCCGATTCACCAGCGTCCTGAGTAGCAGGGCCAGCGCGGCGGGAACCAGCCCTTGCGCTACCAGCAGGACTCCCCAGAGCACGGTCCACCACCCCGCCGCTCGCCACACTAATGCGAGGGCATGCCGTCCCGCGGGCAACTGGCGGAAGAATTGCGCGATTTTGCTGGTCAACATGTCTTGTTTAAAACTTGCTTTGAACTTTAGCAGCGGGAACGGGCCAGGCGGCGAAGAAAGAGCCCTACGCCGATGCCGCGAACCAGGATCGCACATGCTCGCTCGCTTGTTTCCGGATCTACTTTCGCAATCACTTCCGCGAGGCAGCGACGCAGCAGCGGCAAGTCGAGCATCTCCCTGGCTTCGGGCACTTGTTCCAGCGACTGGATGCAGTCCTCGAAGGTCGACCGTTCGCGGACAATGCGATGACCGAGGTCCGCGGATTGCAGCCCACGCTCAAGCGCGAAGACCACCTGGCTGGGCATGCGGGTCTTAAATGCGCGCTTAAACAGCAGGCTTTTTTGCCCATGCCGGTAATACTGGTCGTCGGGAACCCGCAACAGAAACTCCAGAAGAGACTGGTTGGCGGTGGGATCGAGACGTGTGACGGAATGCCATGCGTTCAGCTCCGTCAAAAGGCTGCAGGAAGTGCCGCACTCCGGCTTCCAAAGCCAATCGCGAAGATCGCAAAAACTGGAAAAGATCAAGGTTGGATCGTAGCCGGCCTCGTTCATGCGGCGGTCCAAATCCAACTGTTTCGCCATTTGGACGTTGAGCGCAGAATAGGCTTGCCAGGGGCTGTGAAAAGAAGTCCTGAGGCGAGCGCGAAGTCTCCGCACCGGCGTCACGAGCGGATTGAGCAACTGACGCTTAAGAGCACGCCAGGGATTTATTTCTCCGTGGAGCAGCAATTGGAGGGCCGTTGCCGGCTGGCCCTGGAGCAATGACAAAAGCACCGAACCGTTGCCCCGGAAGGAGACCGTGGAGTTGCCCATCTCGCCTACCAAAAGCACTCCCACGCCACGCTCGGAGCAGGCTTCCATGATGGCATGACACCAGAAGCTATTGCTCGCAGTATGCCCCGGTCCGTCGTGCAATGCGACAAAATGTTCGGCGCCCGCAATCACGCCGTAATCTTTGGCATCGATGGGGATATGCGTAACGTTGGCGCCGGCCATTGTTGCCGTGGCGTGCGCCAGATCCCATTCATTGCCAATGCGTCCTTTTGCTGCGCCGTCCGGAGGAAGCCAAGGCACGGAGGTGAAAGCCGTCAGTTCGCGGCCCCGACTGGCGAGGACGGGCGCGGCCATAGTGACGACAGAACCGGAATCGCGTCCGCCGGAAAGCTCCGCCGCCACTGGCTTTTGCGTTCGCAGACAGCTTCGGACCGCCCGGTCGTAATGCTCCAAAAAGCCTGCAACGTATTCCTCTTCGTGGCGAAATCTGAACGGTTCCCGACCTTCAGGCGACCAGAAACGCCGGTCGTCTTTCCGGCCTTCGGAGGTAAACGTCATGATGTGCGCGCCGACCACGGATCGGAAGCCCTTGTAGGTCGTTAATTCCGCGCTCTGATGCCACATAACCAGAACTTCGGCCAGGCGCAAGAAATCAGGCTCCTTCGACGTGCCGGGCAAAACCAGCAGAGCCTTCAAGCTGGATGCATAAGCAACGAAGCCCTGGCCTTCGTAATAGTAGAGCGCCGCGCGGCCAAAGATATCCCGCCCCAGAAAGAACCTGCGCCGCTTTCGATCCCACGCAGCAAACGCCCAATCGCCTTCAAGATGGAAGCAGACCTCTTCACCCCAGCGATCGAAGGCCATGCTGACCAATTGCCCGTCGGAGATGCGTGGAGCGTCGGAGGCAGAAACGTCGAAGACCTCCAGAAGAGCATCGCGGTTATCCAGCCGGGCCGCGCACACCATCAATCCACGCGTGCCCTCAATGGGTTGCCGCTCAAAGGCATCTTCGGGATTCACTTCCAGCAGAAGATGCCCCATTCCCACCGGCTCCGCGATTGTACATCCGCCGCCGTGGGGGCCGTAGTAGGCCATGGCCTCCTTCATCTGCTCCAGCCAGCGAGGATTCACGGGAGCGCCATCGTAGCGATAGATGCCATAGATGCCGCTCATAACTTTCCTCGCGCAAACGTAGTGAAGGCGCTGTAACCTTCATGGCCGGCTCCGCCCGTCACCACGCGGCTGCCAACGCGCAGCCATGCGTGAGCCGTAAATCCCGCCAACTCCCCTTCGCGTACTCCGAAACTCACCGTACCCTCCACTCCGCGGCGCCGTAACATCGCGGCCGCGGCGAGAGCCTGGGCAAGACACCGGCCGTCCCAGGGGACGCGCGGTCCCAGGACTGACACCGCCCATCCGATCGATTCCGCTGTCGAGGCAATTTCGGGCGTTACCGTGGCCGGGCTCTCGGCGCCCGGCTTCCCCAACCAGGTTGCGATGCGCCGGAAAGGCACACATGCCATGACGATCCTGGCGACTACCAGAGAAACGAGGGCCTCCCAAAGCAGGCTCCTCCGCGCTCGCGAAATCTGCCCGTAGCGTTTTACGTCACTCCACACGCAGGAGACCTTCGCGTTCCATCTCGGTCAGAAATTTCTGAAGATCGGCGGCACACACCTCGTGCGGAACCTCATATTCCTCGACCAGTTCGTCCACGAGAGCCGAAAAGGCGATAGGCACGGCTAACTTCTCCCAGATGCTTCGCGCAGTTCCGCCCATGCCATAATAAGCTCCCGCATCGATACTCATCAGAACCGTTTCCTGGTCGAGCTCCGTAGAGAGAATCTCCTGAGCACGAACTAACTTATCTTGGGGATTGAAATGGCGCATCTACTTATTCTCTTCCGTTGGAGTCACTCCAAAATGTTTCGCCCACTCCGATTCGAGGAAGTCGATCAATCCGTCAATCGTTTCCGGGTCACGCTTGCGAGAAACCGTAACTATGTTTGCCTGTTGCGCAATCTGCCCGGCCAGTCGCATCAGGTCGCGTTGCGTCTCCTGGCCCTTCAGGAATTGCGGCCGGTAAAGGTTCTCAAGCAGGCGCTGGACGCGGTCGAAACCGCGCAGGAGTTCGAATTGCGGTCCACCCTCTTCTTGATCGGCAAGAACATGGATTGCCTTCAGCGGCGCCGGGGCCGGACAGTAACCTTCGTTCATGGGAATAACAAATTTGTCGACGTGGAAACGCGCATCCTGGGGAGCATTAAGGCGCTCGTAGGCATCGGCGCAAAGCCGGAATTGGGCCAGGGCGGGAAGCACCTCGAGCCTGCCGCTCCTGGTTGTCACGGCGCAGACATCGTCCGACAGCAAGCGGTATCCCCGACGAAAAAACTGAGCGGCCAACGTGGATTTGCCGACTCCCTGCGGCCCCACAAAGATCATTGCGCCCCATCGTGTCTCCACTGCGCTGCCATGCAGGGGAAACAGTCCTCGCTGATAGAGAAGCGCGCCGATGACCGACCCCATAAGGAAGAGCCGGACCTCATCCGCAGAAGACCCCTCCATGGGCTCGACGGAAATGCGGCTTCCCTCCTCGACGAGATAGTGGCCAACTCCTTTGATCAGCAAACGGAAGACACCGGGCCGAACCTCATAATAACCATTCTCAAGAGTTTCCGAAGAATCGGACACGGGCGGCAACAAACGAATCGTGACATCCGGCTCTCCATCGGGCTGCAGGTCGAAGGGAAGTCCAGGACACGCAATTTCCGTGTGAATACGAAGACCGTAAACACTATATGCATGGTTGGACATTGTCGACTCTTGGATAAGCTCTCGTGTTCTACATCCGGCAGTAGAAACAGCGATGAGACAGAATAAATTCAGGATACCGCGGATGTAGTTCTAGATTGAAAACGATGAGGCCAGCCGCGGAGGTGTCGGCCGGCCTCAATCTTCTGCTGGAGGATAAGCTCTAAGTTCCGTCCTGCGAACCCTTCCCCAATCGGGAAAGGTTCGCAGAATCATCGGATGATTGACGCGGGCAGACGGGTTACTGCCCCGCGGCCTTCTTCATCGAGCGCTGCCCGGTCAGCGGCTTGCGCTCCTGCGGCTTCATCGTCGTTTCGTCCACCGGGGTGGTTCCCGTCACATCGTTTGTGAAGGTCGCTCCCGAAGGCACCAAGTAGTTCTCAACTCCCTGACTATCGGCAGTTCCCGTGGCTGTGCTGATGCGCGAAGCGTCGATGCCCTGCTCCGTCACCAGGTAGTCCTTGGCATTCACAGCACGTTGCGCTGCGAACATATCGACCTTGGCGTGTTTGTGATGCTCAGCATAATTCTGCTGCTTGGCCTCGATGGTCGCTTCCTTGCTGTCCTGCTCGCCGACTAGGACTGCCTTGGCGTCAGCCTGTTGCTTGAGGTCGATAGCCACCTGGTCCAGGCAGGCCTTGGCCTCGTTGTCAACGCGCGTGGGCCGCCTCTTGTCCGTCGCGAAGCTGAGGGTGCACAGCGCCTGTGTCTTCGGTGGAGGCGGAACGATGGGAGCCACAATGGTCAGGCCGGTGCTGGCAGTCGCCGAGTGGCCCTTGTCATCCGACACATTGCAGGTGATTCCTATTTCTCCGGTTGGCGCACCCGCCGACGAGTACTCCGCCGTGGTCCCGCTTCCCGTCACCGTGCCCGCCGTCGCCGAGTAACTGTAGGTCAGGGGCCGGTTCTGCGGGCTAACGCCCACTGAGGTCACAGTCGCCGCGCCTCCCGGAGCAATCGTGTTGGGGCTAACCGAGCAGCTCATCGTGGGCGGCTCGTACGCCTTTACGGTAATGCCCGCGGTGGCGGTCGCCATCTCCCAGGGCTTCAAACCTTCCTTGCCCGACTTGCCTTCCTTCACCGTTGCCGTCACAGTGTACTCACCCGGCGCCAGATTGCTGGTATCCACCTTGGCCGTGGTGTCATCGCCAGTCACTCCCTGGCCCGACCAGGCGTAGACGACGTGATCCTTCGGATTCAGGCCGCCTGCGGTCGCCGTCACCGTGACCGGGTCGCCGGCGTAGACCGTTTCGGGATTAGCCGAGGCGGACAGGGTGATCGGTGGAGGAGGAGCGATCGACCCCGCGTGAATCACAATACCCGCGCTCAAGCGCGCCGCATTGATGCCGGCGGAGCCGCCGTAGGGCATAGTGCCCCAATCGGCGTGCATGTATTCGTAATCGGCTTGGAATATACGAATCGCCAGATGGTGGTTGAACCACGGCGTCTCATAGTCCAGTCCGCCGCCAGCGGTCACACCGGGACCCCATTTGAAGGGCTCGAAATACGGTCCGCCGATATAAGCCGCATCCATGGTTACATGCGCGAATGGGGTAAAGTGTTCTGCGGGATAGCGGAGGATGGCGCCGCCGCCGAAGGTGGTAAATCCATCGTCGTTGCCTTCGGTGCCGACATTGCTATTGCAGCACTGTTGGCCCCACTGATGTATGCCAACCTCGGCTTGGACGCCCACGAAGCGATTGAAGAAATACGCGCCGCTGATCAGTCCGCCCAAGCTTATCGAATCGAAGGATGCCGTCACCGCGCCGCCGGATGGATTGGTGGTCGTTACCGTCCCCGTGGGCGCCAGATAGCTGTAGCCCATGAAAATATCCCACCTGGATGGAGAAAGGTTGCCGGCAGCTGTACTCCTACCCGACGGTGCTGCCTGAGCAGCTAGGGCCACCGGCAAAGCAACCAGAGTAACCAAAGCAAGAAACCGTCCCACAGGTTTCAAAACACGAATTTGCATGCGTTTCTCCTCCGCAGATTGGCTAATGTAACCCAATGAAAAGAAGCTTGGTGAGCACCCTGACGGGCTCGAACGCACCCAGACTGCATCGATGAGGACGATGCGCCGCGGCATTCTCCCAGCATGAATAAACGTACCACATGGCTAGGGACGAAGGCACATTTTTCTCAATAAGTTACCCGAGTTCGAGAGCCGAGCACTAACGCATTACCACTGTGATTACTTCAGTAATCGCAATCTGACATCCCTTGGTGCTGACCTCGCATAAACACACCACTCCCCCCTTTGTTGAGACGCGACTTTGCTTTTGTTGGTTGTGTCTTCTGATGTTGCTTACACCAACAGCGGCGGATGAAACGAACTGGGAACAACTGATTCCCGTGCAGGCGGAGCCCTTCTTGATCGAATTCCTGCCTGCATCGAGTTGCAACAATCTCTTCGCGGTCCGTAGTTGATCCTTTTGGAAAGTCCCGCCAGAATGGGGAAAAGCTTTGCGGGTTGCTATGGCCTGAGAATCAGATGAAAAGCCTTCGTACCTGGTTCTGTAACCCGGAACGTCGTGTGCCCGCTTGATTTGCCGGTCTGATGATATAGACTGAGCCGAGTGAAAGTGGCGCTGGACCGCCTGCCGGAAACTTGTAGCCGCGGTTCGCACAGCCAATTCAATGAGCGCCTCGAAAGCACGAATGGGTTTGTTCTTTCCGTAACACATCGCGTCGTGCGGTACGTCGTATGAGTGTCGATGGTGTATCCCGCGCAGATGTCCCTGCTCTTGCCTCATTCCCTTGGTTTCCGGCTCTTCGCATGCCAGCGATCTATCTGTAAGTGCATGCGTGCGCGAAGGAGATGCAGAATGCGCTTCAAACTGTTGGTTTTGCCCGTTTTGGCCGTAAGCATTTTGACGGTCGCGATTCCCGCTTTGTCTCAGACCGTTCCCGCGTACCAGCGGCAGGACATGCCTCTCTTCGTCGGCATCGGGCCCTCCGGCTACGATGTCGACTGGGGGCATGGCCGGATGTATGGAGGCACGATATGGGCCGATTGGTATCCCGAACGGATGCCGTCGGTTCTTCACGGCTTGGGCGTGGAGGTCGAGGCGCGCGATATCAGCCTCGATCGGCATCTTCCCCCCCAGTTAAATATCCGCCAGGATACGGCCGGAGGCGGACTCATTTATGCCTGGCGCCACTTTCGTAACTTCCATCCCTATGCCAAGTTTCTGATCGAACAGGGCAGTTACGACTTCACTACGCCAAGCCCCACTTACTCGCACGATACACGAGCTCTTTGGGCTCCGGGCGCCGGGTTCGAATACCGGCTTTACCACGCATTCTGGGCGCGCGCCGACTATGAGTACCAGACGTGGCAAACATTGCTCGGGAAGACACCCAATCCTGAAGGTTTCACCGTCGGCGTTTCCTATAACTTCGCGTACCCCTATCCCAACAAACGCTGACTGCGCGTTCGTTTAAAAGCACCATTGATATCCTCCGCAAAGGATTCGCCGTTGCATACCGATCTTGGCTGCGTGGCTCTAGGTGCGCAAAGTGTTAGTCTAGCCAGTGTATGGATCGCCTCAAGTTCCTGAACTTAGCTGTCGTTGTAGCCGTAATGACAGCCTTTGTTGCCCCTTGCGCGGCGCAAACGACTGAAGTTCAGCCCAGCGTGCCTTATCCGGTAAAGCAGGTTCCTTCAGACTCCTCAATTCCTTACCCGGCAAGGCCTCTACCCCGGGTTCAGACGCTCCCGACGTTTTCTGACAGCAAATCGTCTACAGCCAACGCGCACTTCATTGCGTACCGGTCTCAAGAGCAGATGAGCGAAGCCGATCGCGCTCTGGCCGCGAAGACGCAGCCTGCGATTCGCAACGCTGCCGAGTTTGCCGGGATTGACTTCGACAAGACGAAATGGAGTTACCAACAGCTGGAGTGCCAGGTTGTTCCGGAGCACCTTTTTCTGCTCTTTGAGGGCAACAGCGGCGCGAACGGCGTCAGCCTGTTTTCGGCCTCAATTCCGCGCACCGGCAATGGCCATCTGCGCATCATTCCCGTTGAACGGCGCGGCTTCTCGCTCTTTTCGCCCGCCTCCGTCAACGCACTCACCATCGCGACGTTCAACCGCATTCGCGCGGAGGAACCGAAAGGCCCGCCTGCCGATTGGCTTGCCACCAGCTTGTGCTATGCCGCGCTCACGGAACCGCGCCTCGAGATGACCCTCTCGCCGCGTCAAGCGCCCGACACGAACCTCGCGTTGTCTTTCCCGCCATCGCTCGAAGTTGGACAGCAAGGCGAGTCGACGGTCCGCTTTGTGGACGTGGCAACTCCAAATCAGCCGATGCAATGGGCTCTGACGTTTGACGCCAAGGGGCAGCTTCTGAAGGTCGAGCACTTCCCCACGCCGGTCTACGCGACCAGAATCATCCCCAAGAGCTAGATCATTCCTAAAAACTAACCTTGCGTTTCGGATACCATGTGAGCTGAATGTTAGTGGTAGTTACGGTCTGTTCGCCCGGCAGATAGATCGGTGCCTTGTAGTGCTCTACGGCAAAGTTACCATTGATCTCGAAATCCTTGCCGATTCGTTTTACGGCTTGAAACGCGATGTCGTTCAAAGTGGTGCCGCCGGAAATAAAGTTATTCACTGCTTTCTGGTTGCGCGTGCTTACCTGCAGCCACTCGTTGCCGCTCAGGTGATAAGTGACCCAGGCCTGGCTGCCTTTATCTTCGCGGCCGATCCAGTCGCCGAAGAGTTGCCCCTGGTTGGTGTAGCCCTGCTTCTCAATCTCCTCGAAGTACATAAATTGCCCACCCGTGCTGCGACTCGTGGGCGGATCGGTAGAAGCTCCTTCCACGCGCACATCGAGCTTGGGTATGCCAGGCACGTGCGAGAGATAGATTCCCGGCCGCACCGCGGCACGGCGCGGCGCGTCGATCGGAGAAACGTCGTCGTGCGCCTCCGAGTCGGTGTAGAGCGTGAGCCAGTTGCGGACATAAGGCAGCCGCCAGGAAAAGTCGAAGGCGCCGAATCGCGCGCCGGGATCGGTAGTATTGCCTTTTTGCGTGTTGTTTCCTGCGCTGAGACTGAAGAAACTGCGCAGAAACGAATGCAGGTTGACCCCCTGGTGGCCCTCGCCGCCGAACATCGCCGTGCGCTCAAAACCGAACTCCAGATCCCTGTAGGGGCGGAAGCTTACCTTCTCCACGTGCACCCAGGGATCGCCAGGATTGATCACATTATCCGCACCGGATGAGGGATTGAGTTTGTATGCGGGATTGGGCATGAAGGTATGGCCGCGCAATGCGCCTACCAGAAACTCATAGCGGAACGGCCCGATGAGCCGCGAGAGTCCGGGAATATCCAGAGGTTCGATGCGGTTGATCTCGAACGCGTAGAAGTTTTGCGCGTTATTGGAGAACGCCATGCTCGCGCCCAGGCCCGGCCCCAACCATTGGTCTTGTTTGCCGAACGAGACAACGTGATCCAGAAGTTGATAGGAGAGATATGCCTCGAGAAACCGTCCCTTGGTTGCGGTGGCGATGGGCCCTTGTGGAATGGTGGTCTGGTTGAATACCGCCGTGGTGGGAGCGTAAGGCGCCGTGCTCGACGGAATGAGGTAGCTGGTGTCGTCTATGTTCGACAGATCTTGCGCCAGCGCCGCCGAGTAGCCCGTGGCCGAAGGCGCACCCTGGAACTCCACGCGCGCATAGAGCGCGAATCGTCCCGCCGTGGCGTAGCCGCTGACGCCGGAGTAATTGTTGAAGCCGTTCTCATATGGACGGCCGTAGTCGTTCACAATGGTCTGGCCGAGATGATAGCTATCATCGAGCGGTGTGCCGCTGATGCCGCGCACCACGCTGTACACCGACTCGATGCGCGTGCTTCCCTGGTGCCGTCCGCAGGGACCCTGCATGTCTTCATGCAGCTCGTGGTTGAGCGCCTCGTAGATCGCATGCGCCTCGCCGGCGGCGGGATCGCTCCAATCCTCGCCATCTTCGATCAGGTCGCTCGACTCCTCCAGCATGCGCATCACGCTCGAGCGCGTCCATGGCCGAAGCCCGATAAACACACGGTCCACATATCCAAGCGAATAAAGCCGCAGTATGGCCGGATACACCCAGCTATCGTCAGGGATATACGGCGAGCCTAACTTGGAAGGCTCGCAAGGTGCGGCCGGAACGCTTGCGCCGCCGTTCTGCGTTGCGCCGTCCGGTGTACCCGGCTGCTCAGCGACGAGCTGAAGGCTCCCGGCACACATCGCGAGTGCCGTTCCAAATACGCAGGTCACAAATGCGGCCACCAATTGCGGCTTGTTCTTATTCATCCATTCCCTCATTCAATTATCTATTGACGTTTTCGGAGCGCACTCGGCCTAACCTGCAGCCGGAATCCGCGTCAATTCTCTATTGTCTTCGTGATGCTCCATCTCAGTGTTAATCGCCCAGATACTTTCCTTGCTGGAAACGCCATTCACAATGCATTCAACCGCGGCCATCGCGGTCAGCATAGAGTGATCCTGATTGTTGTACTTGTGCATGCCGTTACGCCCCACTAAAAAGAGATTTTCTATGCGGTCGGTGTAGCGGCGGATAACATCGAAACGGTCGTAGCTGCCGAAGTAAGCAGGGTAAGCTTTGGGAACGCGAACGACGTGGGTCTCTTCCACGTCCGCGGCGTTGAGTATCCCGATCTGCACCGCTTCTCGAATCGCCAGCTGTGCCACTTCCTCTTCCGGGAGTTTCCACAGCGCGTCGCTTTCGTTCAAAAAGTACTCCAATGCGATCCAGGCCTTCTCCGGATTCGCGACTAGCCATGGACTCCAGTTGTTCAGGATTTGGATGCGCCCCACCTTCACATCGGGCTCGTGAATGTAGATCCAATTGTCCTTGAGCGGCGAACCATCTTTCTCATGGACTGCCAGGCCGCGCGCCAGGAGGCCCACAATCATGAAATCCCGATACATTAGCCCTTCGCTGACTTCGGCCACATCTTTCGGTACCTCGCAGGAAAAGGCGCGGATCAGATCGCGCACCGGCATCGTCGAAAGAAAGTAGTCTCCCTGAAATCGTACGCGATCGCCGGCTCGATTCCGGCCTTCCACGGCAACTACGCGACCGTCCTCCTCCACAATGCGGTCAACCAGGACGCCCAAGTGAATCTCGCCGCCGCCTTCAATGACAAGCTCCGCGGCATGTTCCCACATCTGGCCGGCGCCGAGTTTGGGATAAAGGAACTTTTCGATCAACGAGGTCTCGGTGCGTTTTTGCGCAAGATCGCCTCCGCCATCGCGCCCGATCGCCTTATCGAATAAATCCCGGACCACCGCGCCCAGCGAAAGTCCCTTGATGCGCTGCGCACCCCACGCGGCACTGATTTCGCGGCAAGGCATTCCCCACACCTTCTCGGTATACGGCTTGAAAAAGGTGAGGTACAGTTGCTCGCCGAAGCGATTCACAAGAAAGTCTTCAAGCGATCGCTCGTTGCGTCGCGGCATGATTGTCGCGCGCAGATAACTGAGGCCGCAGCGCACCGTGCGAACAGCGCCCAACCCGCGCAGAGTTTCGGCATTCAGGCGGATAGGGTAGTCGAAGAAGCGCCGCAGAAAATAGATGCGGCTCCTGCGCTGCCGCACCAGCATCACGAGGTCTTCGCAATGAGGATCGTGACCGCCGTTCGGTGAGGGAATCTCGCGATGTTGCCCCTGGTACCGAAGCCCGCCATGCTTGCCGGTCCCGTCGTCGGCCGCCCCCTCCTCGAGTGGCATCATCTCCAGCCACCATTGCATCACGCGGTCCGATTTCGAAAAGAAGCGGTGACCGCCAAAATCCGCGCGGTTGCCGTTCCAACAAACCGTGCACGACAGACCGCCCATAACATCGCTGGCCTCAAGTACAATGGGCTTGATGGCGGAGCACCGCTGGAGTTCAAGCGCCGCGGTCAGCCCGGCGGGACCTGCTCCAATAACAATCGCCGTACCCGTCTTCATCGGTTTTTAATGTTCCTGTCCCCGAATAGTTCGCTATTAAGATCTGCAATGTTTCTGCCAGCTGACGCTGATTTTGACAGGCCCAGGCTGCTGTCCCGTCCTTTCACAATCTAAAGGGTTATCTGGACCACGCGGAATCAGGCGTTAGGTTGCGAACTCGAAACCATCTCTATTAACGGAGGACTACAGATTGAAATGCCCCTTCTGCAGCTCCACGAATATGCGGCGTTCCCGCTTTCGCTTATCCGATCTTCTCCGGCTCCCGTTGCTGCAAATTCCCGTGCGTTGCCACTCCTGCTGTCGACGGACTCACGTGAAGATATCGATGGCATGGCGGCTGATCTTTAGCCGATAAGCGACTCGTTGGGATGAATCGCGGGAAGGCTGACAGGAGATTTGACGCATGACACGTTAGCCCCTGTGGCTGTCTCCGCTGGCGGCGATTTGCAGGGCTGAAATCGGCAGGGCGCGCCGCGCAAATCGCATCATTACGCGCCGGCGTGGGTGCTCTTCGCGCGCGTCTTCACCGCGACAGCCGGCACTCCGCTATACACCGTCCACGGTTCCAGGTCCCGGTTGGCTACCGATCCCAGCCCGAGCACAGCGCCAGCTCCCACGTTCACGCCCGGCGCCACCGATGCGCGCGCACAAATCCACGAATATGCGCCCAACCGCATGTTGTACGAGATCATCGGGAAGTCGGGATGGTTATAGTCGTGCGTCGCCCCGCAGATATACGCCTGCTGCGAGATGATGCAGTGAGACTCCAAATAAATTGGGGAGGCATTGTAGATCTCCGCATGATCGGCAAGCGTACAGCAGTCTTCGCAGGTCAGATTCCAGGGCGCCCATACTTTTCCGCTGGGATAAAAATGGCAGCCCGGGCCCATCTTCGCGCCGAAGAGCCGCAACAGCATCGACCGCCAGGCGTGCATCGGAGACGGTGAGGTGCGATAGAGCAGCACATACGCCAACAGCCACAACTGACGCGTCAGCCGGTCCTTCACGCTGAACGACGGACGATGATAGGGATTCTTCTCAGCGTCGCCAGCAATGTGGTGCACCGTGGACCCGCGTTGAGGAGTGGTTGTGCTCATCTGTGTTCCAGATTATTTCGCAAAGTTTCCGTTCCGACAAATTGAAGTGTGATTTCCGGACCACAAAGCCGCGAGCAAGGCCGCGAGATTCGCACGCTCATGCCGCACGGTTCGCTACATGCGCGAGATACCACTGGTATGCTTGCCTGATCCCTTCATCGAACGGTGTTTGCGCGCTCCAACCCAAGGCCCGCAAACGGCTCACATCCATCACCTTCCGCGGCATGCCGTCAGGCTTCGATCGTTCGAACGTGAAGGTACCGTTCCAGCCGGCTACTCGCGCAATGGTCTCCGCCAGTTCCAGGATCGTCATGTCGCGTCCGGTGCCGACATTCAAAAAGAGTTCGTCAGAGTAATTCTTCATGACGAACACGCATGCGTCTGCCAGATCCTCAGTGAACAGGAACTCGCGTCTCGGAGTTCCGCTGCCCCACAGTTCCACCGTAGCGCTGTTCGCCATCCGCGCGGCGTGTATCTTCATGATTAACGCGGCAACGACGTGGCCGTTCTCGGCATCGTAGCGATCTCCCGGCCCATAGAGATTCGTCGGCATCACGGAAACGAAATCGCAACCGTATTGCCGCCGGAACGCCGCGCATAATTTGATTCCCGCAATCTTGGCGATGGCATACCACTCGTTGGTGGGTTCAAGCGCGCCGGTCAAGAGCGCCTCTTCCCGCATCGGCTGCTCCGCCATGCGCGGATAGATGCACGATGAGCCCAGAAACAAGAGCTTCTTCACGCCGGCGCTCTTTGCCGCGTGAATTACGTTCGTCTCGATGACCAAGTTTTCGTAGAGAAACTCCGCGGGTCGCGTAGTGTTGGCCATGATGCCGCCCACGGTTGCGGCGGCAAGAAACACTGCATCGATCTTCTTGTCTGCAACCCACGCATGCACGTCCACCTGGCGCAGTAAATCTAAATCACTGCGCGTTGCGGTAACGATCTCGCACTGCTCGCGCTCCAGCCGCCGCACAATCGCTGCGCCGGCCATGCCACCATGGCCTGCCACCCAGACTCGCTTCCCCCTCAGATCGAAACTACTCATGGCCATGCTCTCTGTTGGATTCCTGCGAGATGGCCTTCAGATCCGACTCGACCATCTCAGAGACGAGCTCGGGGAAAGTAACCTTGTGCTGCCATCCCAGCACGCGACGTGCCTTCGAGGGATCGCCCTGGAGCAGGTCCACCTCGGTCGGCCTGAAGTAGCGGCCGTCGATCTTCACCATCGTCTCGCCCGTGGCAGCGTCGATTCCGATCTCATCAGTACCCTTGCCGCGCCATTCAATAGTGCGGCCCACCTTGGAAAAAGCTAGCTCCACCATCTCGCGCACACTGTGCGTCTCGCCTGTCGCCAGAACGTAGTCATCCGGCTCTGGCTGCTGCACAATGCGCCACATGCCTTCTACGTAATCCCGCGCATGACCCCAGTCGCGCCTGGCATCAAGGTTGCCGATGTACAGCACCTTTTGCACCCCCAGGTGAATCGCCGCCACGGCCCGCGTGATCTTGCGCGTTACAAACGTCTCGCCGCGAATCGGGCTCTCGTGATTGAACAGGATCCCGTTCGACGCGTGCATGCCGTATGCCTCGCGATAATTCACAGTAATCCAGTAGGCGTAGAGCTTGGCCACTCCGTAAGGACTCCGAGGATAGAAGGGCGTAGTCTCCTTCTGCGGAACCTCCTGTACCTTTCCAAATAGTTCCGAGGTCGACGCCTGATAGAACCGCGTCTTCTTCGTGAGGCCCAGAATTCGGATCGCCTCCAGGATGCGCAGCGCTCCGGTGGCATCGGCATTGGCGGTGTATTCGGCCGTTTCGAAACTCACCTGCACATGACTTTGCGCGGCGAGATTGTAGATCTCATCCGGCTGCACCGCCTGGATGATGCGGATCAGATTCGTCGAGTCTGTCATGTCTCCGTAGTGAATCTGAAAACGCGCATCGGGCGTATGCGGATCCTGGTATATGTGATCGATGCGCGCTGAATTGAAGGATGAGGAGCGCCGCTTGATGCCGTGCACAATATAACCTTTGCTCAATAG